>NZ_JAMWZB010000006.1 GCF_024305035.1 Algoriphagus sp. | reverse complement strand
ATTGGCATTTTTGTTGACTTTGCCCTGCTGATGAAAAAAAAACCATTTCTTTTTCTCCTGTTTCTGATTTTCGGGCTTTGCCCTGGTAGCTTGGCTCAGGGAGCAGATTCGTTACAGATTCAGACGGGATGGGCGAGTTTTTATGGTAAGCGCTTTCATTTGCGGCAAACGGCTAATGGGGAGATTTTTCACATGGACAGCCTGACGGCGGCGCATAAATATCTGCCTTTTGACACGCGGGTGAAGGTGACTCGACTGGATACTGGAGATACGGTTTGGGTGCGGATCAATGATCGATTACCCAAGAGCTCACTTAGGATCATTGATCTTTCCCGTAGTGCAGCTACCGTTTTGAATATGCGGTCGGAGGGAATTGTACGGGTGAAATTGGAACTTGCGACCATTCAGGAGATGAATAGACTCTATGATCAGATGGAAGGAAATGCTAGAGGCACAATCCGAATCCGAAGGTATGAAGAGGTTATTTTACCGAATAAAAGACCAATTTCCTGGTCTTGGCCAATATGGTAAGTGCCTGATAGTGAAAGTCTAGTAAGTTTTATTAACTATGTCTTTGTCAATTGATTAAATTTTTATAACTGAAAATCAGTAGTTTATGAAACTAATTCCTTTTTTTTTCTTCTGATTTTTATTTGGATTGGTATCTTATGAAGTCTATATTGGCTAACGAAAGATCAAGGTATTGGCCAATCGACAGTATTTTTCAACCGGTAAAGAGCCCGCCGGGTTTTAGGGCTCACCAACGTAACTTCTTTCAAAATGAAAAATTTAACTCTATCGTTATTCTTAAGTATAGGTCTTTTATTTTTGAATAAATTTGAAACTTTCGGAGATGTGGTCTGTAAACCAGATCAAATTAGTACAACAGTTTCCTGTGTAGATGTTCCAACTTGGGGGGCTGGACCATTTGAGAAAAGGATTTGTGACAATCAATGTGGATGGGCTAAGACTAATTACCTTGATTCATCTGGCGAATGCGAATTTTGTCAAAATAAGGAGCGAGAAATAGGTGGTTGATTATGTTATATAATACCGGGCCTTTTATGGCCCGGTATTTTCAATTTATTATGCTAATGAAAAATTTACTCTCATTCAGTTTTGTTGTATTTGGCATTTTATTTTCTTGTAAAGAAAAAGATAGGGATTTTAATTCAACCCCTATTTTAAATTCAATTTCGTTAAAGCCCATGAAATCAGGGATTCACGTTTTTGGAGTTCCAAATGTTAAGGTTATTGATGGTGATTTGTTGATCCTTAATTTAAAGGATACTTTAATATTTAAATTGTATAATTCTGAATTAAAATATATAAGTGGTTTTGGAAAGTTAAATGAATTGCCTTTAGATTTAAAATTTCCTAAGTTCTCTTCACAAATAATTACTGGAGAGGAAGAAGACTTTATTTCAATTTTTGATCTTGCTAATCTTAATTATTTTAAATTTTGGCCTAATAAAGAGTTTGGTTCTGAGATTTGGGATTACGAGAAATATAAACTTAAAGGTTTAACTCTTTATCCAACAACTATTCTCTATTTAACAGATTCTACAAATGTTTATGTTCCCGAGATAGGTGGAGCTTTAGCTATAGATAATCACAGATCTAATAAAAGTGAAATTAAACCTTTTTCATTTAAAGATTTTGAATTTATTAAAACAGAAAACCTACCTTATGTTTTTCAATCTGTTGGAGCAGTAAATTTAGATAGGAATATTATTCTTATTGCTCCAATTTTAACTGGGGAATTAGAATTTTATGATTTAAATGGAAATTTTATCAAGGCAATCACGTACGATTCAACTAATCAATATGGAAATATGCTAAGAGAGGTTAATTATTTGCAAACAGAAGTTGTTATAAATGCAGTAGATTTGGCTATTACTAATGATTATATTTATTTATTGTCTTCAAATAATAAGTTAAATCAACATGTGACAGGGATCTTCGTGAAAAATTCCTCAGTATATAAATTGAATTGGGAAGGCGACCTCATTCAAGAGTATAAACTGGGGTTGGATGCAAGTTCTTTGGCTGTAGATGAAAAGAACAATAGATTTTATGTTACCGTAAATGAAAATGATGATGAACCAATATGGTATTTTGAATATTAATTTTATGATTAAAGGAGAATTATTTTAATTTTTTTTCTTTCTTATGCATTTTCAATTTGATTGAATGAATATCTTGATAATAGAGTTTTGGATTTGTAATCCAAATTTGATTTGATATCTTTTTAAATAATATGAAAAATTTTCAGCTATTTTTTCTCCTTATAATCATTTCGATTTCTTGCAATCGAAATAGTGATGTAAAACTTGATTTACCTTTGGAGATTATCGGCACTGATAGCACCTTTTTGGAGGTAGGAGGTATTCAAACGCCTTTTGGGAGATATAGAATGACTCCTTCAGGTAAGAATTTGATTATCCACCATGCTCGAAAAGTTTTTTGGTTTGATATGGACGATAATAAAATTTCAAAATCAATAGACTTTGACACTACTTCCATTATGCCAGAACAAACCCTTTTAAATGTTCATTATGATGAAAGTGATTCTTCCCTTTATTTATTTTTTCCTGCTAAGAATCAAATTGTTTGGCTTGATTCGGATTTTGCAATTATCGAAGAAATTAAACTGGAAAGTCCAAAAAATCATGCACAGCGATATATTCCATACGGAAATGTTTTTTATTTAGATCCTGATAAAAATTCATTTTACATTGGAATAATGTCTGATAAAAGTGGAGGAGGCGGAAACGAGGAATTTCTCGGTAAAAGTAAATTTATAGGAGAATTTAATCGGAAATCTGGAGAAATAGAAAATTTTTTTGGAGGGTTTTCGGATCAACGAAAAAGCGATAATATAAATGCGTTGAGCGAAGGGATTTATACAGTAGATTTTTATAAAGATGATTTCTTTTTAAGAGAAGCTATTGGTTCAAATGAAATCCAAGTATACGCAAAAAACTCGGATCCAATCACCACTTACGAAATTGGGACAGGAAAAACGGACCTTAATTTAATACCATACGACGGGGGAGAAATTGCTGGACAAAAAATGAGTGATAATTTTTACACGTTGAAGGTTTTGAATGATACTTTGATTGGGTCAAATTTAATTAATCACTTTAATCAGAAGCATTCCAACCAAAAACACGAAGGAATTTTGCTTGTAGAAGATATTAAGAATCATAAGAGTTACTCAATTTCAACAAGTCCATTCCAAAGATTAGTGGGAGGGGATGACAAAAATTTATACTTAATCAGAAACCACCCCACTAAGGAAGACCTCATTTTAGTTAGGCTTGTATATAGGTTAGGTGTGGACTGAAATTGATCTCACTCGTCTTTTTTTGTAAAATTTAGTGTGTCGGGAGAGGAAGATGAATTAAATTCAGGAAATTAAACCTTCCTATGAACACCCTACACAAAACCTCTTTTCAATTTATCAGTGAACCTTCCGATGTGAATTTCGGAGGGAAAGTCCATGGTGGAGTTGTGATGAAGTGGATCGATCAGGCGGCTTACACCTGTGCCCGCACCTGGTCGGAAACCTACTGTGTGACGGTCTATGTGGGCGGCATCCGTTTTTACAAGCCCATTAATATTGGCGAAGTGGTCAAGATTGATGCGGCGGTGATTTATACCGGAAATTCCAGCATTCATATTATGGTGGAGGTGTACTCACGAGATTTTTCTCATAAAGAATTTGAAAAGAAAACCCACTGCATTATCATCTTTGTCTCTGTTGATGAACAGGGTGAACCTCAAAAAGTGAAACCTTGGGTTCCTCAGACTTCTCAGGAAATCAAACTTCAGGAATACGCCAAAAAGCTCAAAACCTTACGCGAAGAAATCCATGAGGAAATGCGGCCATTTTTTAATGAATAAAAACTTCTCGAAATCTTCAAGTTCAAATTTTCCCGTTGAAATTTGATACAAAATCTTTCTAAGATTAAAAATTCACTTTTTTTAACAGCTTTTTTTTAGGGTTTTTTTGATTCAATTCAATAAATTAGTTTATTAGGGTTCTAACGATTATTTAGATGAAAAATCTCCACTATTGTGCCTTGATCTTTTTGATGGGCTTCAGTTTTTCTTGTCAGGAAGACGCCGAAAAGCAGGAAGAAATTCCAGCAGAATCTTTTAGAAACGAAGTCGCAGCGACCGAAGTCCGGGTAGCTACTGCAGAGACCAAAAGCTTTGACTATCTGATTAATGCCACCGGGAAATTGGAAGCCTCAGCGCAAGTCAAAGCCGTGATTGAGCAGGCCGGATACCTGATTGAGTTGCCCATCCGAGAGGGACAGACTGTTAGCAAAGGGCAGGTGATTGCTCGATTAAATGCGGATGAGGCTGAGATTCGACTGGAAAAAGCAAAAATCGCGCTTCGAAATGCCCAAGCAGCCTTCGAAAATGATAAGTTGGGCTTTTCCCGGGATTTTGAATCGGGCGATGAGGAGCGAAAGAAATTTCTCGAGGAACAGCTCAAAGCAAAAAACGGGGTGTTTTTAGCTGAAATTGAGCTCAAGGAAGCCGAATTTAATTTGGAACGCACTGAGGTCAAAGCTCCGATAGCAGGAAAAATCGCCGATCTTAAATTTAAGGAGGGAAGCTTAATCAGTAGCAATGCTGAACTCTGCGAAATCCTCAGCACGAATAGTCTTGAGCTCCGAGTCAAAGTTCTCGAATCCGATATTGGGCTGATTTCTATCAATCAGAAAGCGGAAGTTTATCCCGTATCCAACGCTCAAGCTGCCCTAGAGGGAAGGGTGTTAGGAATTAATCCCAAAGTAGATGAGGGAGGATTGGTGGAGGTTCTAATCCGACTTACTTCGAGTGCTAATCTCCTTCCGGGAATGAATGCCCGAGCGATTATCCGAGCTCCGCAATCCAATTCTTTGGTGGTACCAAAAGATGCAGTAGTCTATCGCTCCGGTCGGGCAGTAGTCTTTACCATCGAGGATAACGAATCCCGCTGGAACTATGTAGAAGTGGGCAAAGACAATGGACAAGAGATCGAGATATTGGAGGGAATACCCTCTGGAAGTACTGTCATCACGACCAATAATCTACAGCTGGCACATCAGGCTCCGGTCCAAATCGTAACAGAATAAACTATGGTTCGATTTTTACTTGCCCGGCCCATCGCGGTATTCATGACATTTTTTGCCTTGATGGTTTTTTCCTTCATCGTTTTGCGAATGTTGCCGATATCGCTGCTTCCGCCGATCGATGTGCCTCAGATTGTAGTCAAGGTAAACTATCCCAATGCCTCTCCTGAAGCCATCGAGCAGAATGTACTCAGTAACATTCGAGAAGGACTGATAACGCTTAATGGATTGGAGGAAATGGACTCCAAAGCTGGTTCCGAGGTGGGTACCATACGATTGACTTTTGATTACTCGACACAGATGGAGCTAGCCTACATCGATGTCAATGAAAAAATCGACCGAATCACCAATTCCCTGCCGGAAGGACTCACCCGCCCTGAGGTCATCCGGATCAACACTTCGGATATTCCTGTGGCTCGAGTTCAGGTCATTCCAAAAGAAAATGTAGATGATATCGAAGTCAGTCTCCTTGCTGAAAATGTACTAAAAAAGCGCATTGAGCAGCTGCCAGGAGTTTCGTTAGTCGATATTAATGGGAAAAAAGACCGAATCATCACCGTAGAGCCAAACGAAGCCGCAATTCGTGCTTTGGGTATGACTCAGCAAAATGTAATCTCGGCCATTCAGGCGGGGAATTCCGAATTGCCGGGTGTCTCAGTGAAGGATGGACAGTTTCGATATTATCTTCGATTAGCCACGCGGGTGGACACCCCTTCAGATATAGAGTCCTTGCCGGTATCAGCGCCCAATGGAGCGATTATTCCTTTAGGAAAATTGGCAAAAGTCTCCTATCAGGCTAAAGAAATGCTGGGTTATCATTTGTTTGGGGAAAAAGAAGCTCTGGTCATCACCGTGCACAAGCAGGCAGCGGCCAAAATGAATGAGCTGATGCCCGAATTAAAGGATGCACTCGAACTTTTTCGTGAGGATTACCCTCAGGTGGATTTTGACCTAACCCAGGATCAGTCTAATCTGCTTAATGCCGCCATTTCCAATCTTCAAACTTCGCTCTTGTTCGGCGGAATTTTCGCCTTTGGCGTGCTTTTTCTCTTTATGAAAGACTATCGGCTGCCGATAATCATAGGGGTGAGTTTGCCTTCTTCCTTGCTGATTTCATTCTTGGTCTTTTATTTCTTCGATATTTCGATCAACATCATTTCCCTTTCTGGATTGGCGCTGGGAATCGGGATGCTGATTGATAATGCCATTATTGTTTTGGATAATATTACCCGTAAGCGGGAGTCTGGGCTATCCCTTTTTGAGTCCTGTGTTTCCGGTGTGGATGAAGTGATGAGTGCGCTGATTAGTTCAGTCTTGACGACACTTTCAGTTTTTGTGCCGCTGGTATTTTTGAGCGGGATATCCGGGGCCTTATTTTACGATCAGGCAATTGCAGTAACGGCAATTTTGTCTGTTTCACTCTTGGTAGCTTTTGTCCTCTTGCCCTTATTGTATTTTATCTTTTTTAGCCGAAGTAAAAAGGTTGAAGAATCCGGAGAAAACCCCTTCTTTCAGCGGGTGTTGGGTTTGTACGAAAAAGGGTATGATTTGGTCTTTGAAAACAAGAAGGTAGCCATGAGCCTGTTTTCAATCCTGATTCCTTTAGGATTGGCTATTTCGTTGATTTTGGGAACAGAGGGACTTCCCCCGATTGAGAAAACTGACGCTACGCTAGAAATCGATTGGAATGAGCCCATTTCCGCATCTGAAAACAAGGACCGAGTCGTGACCATGATGCAGGCCATGCGTGGTCAATATCAAAAAGCCGAAGCCGATGTCGGAGTGCGGCAGTTTTTGCTTTTTGATGGGGAAAATTCCATCCAACAGTCTTTGCTTTATTTTCTTTTTGAAGGATTGGAGGAAAAAAATCAAATGCTCGATAATCTAGAAGCCTATATCCAAGAAAATTATCCGGGAGCGAATTTCAAATTGGGTGATGCTCCCAATGCATTTGATCAATTATTTAGCTCGAATATGCCTTTTTATGAGGTTCGATGGAAAGACTTGACAGGGAAAGAACCGATTCCTGAAGAGAAAATGGATCCCTGGCTGAGTGAGTTTCCAACTAAAAAATGGGAGCGAGGTCCAGGCTTACAAAAGGAAGCTTCGGTGGTATTTACCTTGAGAGCGGATCGATTGGCTACCTATCAGATTCCAGTCGATCAGGTGCAGGAGCAATTATCCCGCTTATTTGGGACATTTACCATCACCGATATTCGGAGGTTTGGAGAGGTTACCCCAATTCGGCTCAAAGAATCTGAGGCTCGTTTTGAAGATTTGCTGCGAACAACTCAGATCACAGGTTCGGATTCGACGTTTTATACCTTGGGAGAGTTTGTTGATTATCGCTATGAGGATCAATACAAGTTTGTCACTGCAGATAAAGGGGGGATTTACCAGTCCGTACTGGTGACTGAAGATAATCCTGATCAGCTTGCTCCCGATTTTATCCGCTGGGGGGCTGATCGAAATATGGGGGTTGAGATGGTGGGGCAATATTTCCGGGATCAGGAGAATATCCGGCAGCTAATCGGGATTTTGATTATTTCGGTGCTTTTGCTCTACTTTATTTTAGCTGCACAATTTGAGAGTTTTATCCAACCGCTGATCGTTGTATTGACTTTGCCTCTCGGGATTGGTGGTGCATTTGTGGTGCTGTTGATTGCAGGATCCTCGCTCAATGTCATGTCTGCCATTGGACTGGTCGTGATGTTGGGAATCATGGTGAATGATGCGATCCTTAAGATCGATACGATCAATCGTCTAAGAAAAGACTATGTCGAAAGTCCTGAAATCTCGGGGACTCAAGCCTTGGAAATGGCAATTCATCGAGCGGGTCAGATCCGGCTCAAGCCAATTTTGATGACGTCTATCACGACGATTTTGGCTCTCATTCCGATTATCTTCAGTGCGGGGTTGGGAGCAGATTTGCAACGCCCGCTGGTTTTTTCGGTAATTGGAGGATTGACTTTAGGGACGGTCACTGCGATTTATTTTGTTCCGCTGGCCTATTGGTTCTTTGTATCTAAGAAAAAATTGAGGGAGGGGTAAAATGACACCATTTCGAGTATTGATATCTTTTATAGTGGTGGCGATCATGGGGTTTGCAGTGATTCCGCTACTTTCTGTGGATTTAAATCCACGGGAGCAGGAGCCTGTCCTGAGTATTTCTTATGGCATACCCAGGTCTTCCCCTGAGATCATCGAAAAACTGGCGACCTCTCCTTTGGAAGGTGCATTTTCTCAACTTTCTGAACTCAAAAAAATCAACTCGATTTCAAATTACGATCGAGGATCCATTACGCTTCGATTTGATAAAAAAGCCGATATGGAGCTGAAGCGCTTTGAAGTGCTGTCGCTGATCCGTCAAATCTATCCGCAGCTCGACAATCGACTCAGTTATCCTACCGTATCACAAAGTGCTCAGGTCAGAAATACCGAGAAAACACCGATTTTAACCTATTCCATTAATGGTCCTTTTGCCGCTTTTGAAATCAAAAAAATCGCCGAAGATGTACTAAAGCCTGCGCTGACACGATTTGAAGAAGTAGAAGAAGTAACTGTTCGCGGAGCTACCGACTTACAGCTTTTTATCACTTTTGATATCCAAAAGCTCCAATCCTATGGACTCACGCGAGGTCAATTAAGCAGCCAGATCAACAGTGCCTTTGGGCAAAGTTTCCCTGGAGCGGTTTTGAACAATGAAGGCAAGATGCTCTTTGTGAAGGTCGATCGATCGTTGCGAGAGATGGATCAATTGGAAAATTTACCTATTGCTCAGGTGGAGGGAAAAGATATTTTTCTCCGGGATGTTGCCAAATTGACTTTGGAGGAGGCGGAAGCTTCCAGCTATTACCGAATCAACGGGAATAATTCAGTGACGTTGACCGTTTTCAATCGAGATGGAGTCAATAAGGTCCTTTTAGCAAAAAGTCTGAAAACTGCGATTGAAAATGCCAAAGTTCTCCTTCCTGCAGGGTTTGATGTAAGACTGGAGCGAGATGATACGGAGTTTTTGGAAAAAGAACTGGACAAGATTTATAAACGTTCGGGACTTTCTATCCTGATATTGATTGTATTCATTTTCTTGATCAACAGAAATCTCAAGTACCTATCTGTACTTTTTTTAGGGATTGTAATCAATCTTAGTTTGTGTGCCATAGTACTTTACTTCCTCAAGGTGGACATTCACCTGTATTCTTTGGCGGGGCTGACCATCAGTTTTGGATTGATCGTGGACAATGCAATTATCATGATTGATCATTTGCACAAGCATCGAAACCGAAAAGTATTCGTAGCCCTTTTGGCCGCATCGATGACGACCATTGCCGCCTTGATGATTGTGTTCTTCCTGCCGGAAGAGGATCAAAAAAACTTGACCGAGTTTTCCATTGTGGTTTCAGTGATGCTGGGGATTTCCTTATTGATTGCTTTGCTATTTACCCCGGCATTCTACGAATTACTATTTAAAGAATCCGCTCGGAAAGGCCGAAAACTGACCATTCCAAAATTGCGGAAGCGGGTGAATTATTTGCGCCGATTTGAAAACACCGTGAGCTGGACCGCACGCTATCGTAAGGCCTTTATCATTGGTTTGGTGTTGCTTTTTGGTTTACCGATTTTCTATTTGCCGGCTACATGGGAGGGACAGGAATGGTATAATAAAACGGTGGGAAACACCTTTTATCAAGAGGAAATCCGGCCCTATGTGGATAAAGCGTTTGGGGGTTCCTTACGCATGTTTGTCCGTGGAGTATTTGAAAAAAGTTCCTATCGAGAAGCCGCCAAAACTCGGCTTTACGTCTCTGCTCGCTTGCCTTTTGGCAATACCTTGGATCAGATGGATTTCATTATGCGTGAGTTTGAGGCCTACCTGGATGACGTAGAGGGAATTGATAAATTTGTGACTACTGTTTATTCTGGTCAGCAAGGAAGTATTGAAATTACATTTAAAGAAGCCTATGAAAATTCGGCTTTGCCCTATCAGCTCAAAGGGAAACTTTCGGTAAAATCTACCGATTGGAGTGGGGCCCAATGGAATATTTACGGCGTGGGTCAAGGGTTTTATACCGGAGGCGGTGGTGAAGGAATTCCCTCTTTCCGGGTGACGATGAAAGGTTATAATTTTGATGAGTTGGAGCGACAGGCGGAGATTTTGGCCGAAAAACTTTTGAAGCACAAACGAATTCAGGAGGTAAATACCAATGAGCGATTATCCTGGGGAGAGCAAAAAACGGAGGAATATGTATTGAGGCTGGATCAAAATCAAATTGCGCTTGGGAAAACCAATCAATTTGAGCTGATCAATACCATGCTCGATTTAAGTAAACCGCAGGGTGCTACAGGAGGGTTAACGCTGGAAGATAAAAACTATGGGATGGTGATCCGAGAAGCCAATTCAGATGATTTCAGTAAGTTTGACCTGGAGCAAAAGGGGTTGATTGGTGGCGAAAATAGAATTTACAAAATCTCCGATTTTGGCACATTGACTAAAGAGACGACGACCAATGCGCTGAATAAAGAAGATCGGCAGTATATCCGAGCAGTTGCTTTTGAGTATATGGGTTCGGCCAAATTTGGGAATGAATACCTCAATGAAGTTCTTGAAGAGATGGAGCAAATAATGCCCATTGGCTATACTGCGGATAAGCAAACCTGGTCGTTCAGTTACGAAAAAGCAAAGCGACAGTACTCCCTTTTGGGATTATTGATTGTGGGAATTTTTATGATTTGTGCGGTTCTTTTTGAAAACCTGAAGCAGCCGGTATACATCATCGCCATTATTCCAATTAGCTTCATTGGTTTGTTTTTGATTTTCTCTCTATTTGATTTCTATTTTGATCAGGGAGGATATGCCGCCTTTGTGATGTTGGGTGGATTAGCGGTGAATGCTGGAATATTTATTATCAACGACCTGAACAATCGATCCACCGGAGTATATAATCGAAATGTGTTGAAATCTGTTGCGGGTAAAGCAATACCGATTTTGCTGACAATCATGTCCACTTGCTTTGGTTTGATTCCTTTTTTGATTGAGGGACAAAATGAGATTTTTTGGTTTTCCCTCGCCATCGGGACCATCGGTGGATTGACATTTAGTATGGTCGGGGTGTTTTGGGCCTTACCGGTTTTCCTTTGGAAGAAAGAGAAAATAGCCGTTGTTACTGATGGAAGCTTGAATGAAAAAAAGGTCCAGAGAAAAAGAAACTGGAAGTTCTGGAAGAGAAAGAAATGATTCGTGTACCTAATCTCTTCGCTTACAGGGAAGTCAAAGTAAAGATTAAAGCGTATGAAAATTATCCATTATCTTTTTTTAGGATTACTGATAGGGGTTTTTGCCTGCAATTCTTCTGAGAAAAATTCGAATCAAGGTGAAACCATTCAACTGGATAAAATTCCGATTCAAGAAAATAAACTGCTCATCGAAAAGGCGATTTTGCTGGGTTCAGATAGCTTAGAATTACTAGGAAGTGAACTGAGGGCAGTGTTTTCGAACCATGGATTTTTTGTATCCAACTACAATGGGCCAAAAGCCATTCATCACTTTTCATTGGAAGGTGAGCACCTAGGCCGAATCGTAGAAGTCGGAGAGGCTCCCGGTCAGGTTTTGCGCTTTGAGGAGTTTCGGGTCAAAGGCGATACCTTGATTTTAAATACTGGAAAAGGGGATCACACTGTTTTGAATTTCTTTTCCATACCTGATCATAGCCTGGTCAAGACCCTTGAAACAGAGGCTTCGGCCTTTTCTTTTTACCCCAATGAAGATGGGAGTTTTTGGTTTTATTCTGGGATGAACAAAGCGGTAGGTGATTACCGGCTTCAGAAAATAAATGCCGAAGGGAAGGTAATAACAAAACTCCTTTTCAATGATTTCAATGAATCCCTTCTTCCGCTTGCAGCGCAGTCTTTTTTTGAGGGAGATGATCGCTTGCTGTTGAGAGAACCGTTATTTCCTGAGATTTATGAAGTGATGGCCGATACCTTGAAGCAGGTCAAAAGTTTTGATTTTGGTTCTTATTCCATTCCGGATGAAACTTGGGAGATAGAAGATCCTTTTGAGTTATTTGAGCAATTGAATAAAAATGGGTTTGCAGATAGCTACTCGATTTTCGAAAATGAAGACTACTTTTTAGGATATGTTGCTTTTCAAAAGGAAAAAGAAAACCGAAAAGAATTGGTCGTTGTGAATCGAAAAACGGGTAATAGTGAAAAATTTCAGCTTAACAGGAATGACTTTCCTGAGTACTATTCCCCTTTTGCATTGGATGGAAACCATGTTTTATTTATTGCCTATGCACCTGCTTTGATAAAGCGCTTGGACCAATTGAATGTGACCGAAGAGGTTCGGGAGCAATTAAAGGTTTTGGAGGAAGATTCTAACCCCGTAATTTTATATGGTAGGCTGGAAGAATAGTGCCTTGATCGGCTTGCTGATTTTGGTTGCTGGCCTGATTTTTTGGGTTAATAAGAAAGAGAAGCAAGGGAATAGGGGCAAGGTCATTCAACATTGCCTAGAGTGTAGGTGGTTGTCTTTAGACTCGGAAGTAAGACCCCATTCTTTGGCTGAAGCGAGCGACTTTCAAGTAATCGTGTATACTCGGAATTTAACCTGGAATTTGGCAACATTCAATATGGATTGGAAGCCACTTTCTGAGAAATTCCCAAAAATCAACTATGTTTTTTACTATGGGGGTAAAAGCGAAGCGAAATTGAGAGATTGGATGAAAGAAAAAGATTTTGCTTTTCCGGTGGTTTTTGATCCGAAGGATTCTTTTCGAATGAGGAACCTTGAAGGCGATATGACTGGAATCGTCCTCAATGTCGAAGATGGAAAAGTAATTAGTATGTTGAATCCAAGTTTTGGGGAGGAGTATGTGAGTTTTTTGGAGGAATGGGTGGAGTGATAATTTAACGAAACACATCATAGCCAATAATCCCCACTGAAAAAGTCATATACTGAAGTGGGCTTCTGCGAAAATCATATTCAAAAATGCCTTCATCGGGAAGATATGTAACATCTCCTTTTTGAAGAAATCGGGCGCTATTCCCTTCTTGAAAAGTGCCTTTGAATTCTAACCTCAAATTGTCATTAAAACCTAGAGGAACCTGAAGTCCAGCTCCAATCCGGTAGCCCAAGGTCCAATCCTCATAATCTTTCCCACTTTCCAAAGCATCTTCCGATAGGATAGTTTCCCGTATTTTGTATCGGGTATAGAGGTAATTGGCACCCATTTGTGCTTCGATAAAGGGGGTCAATTTGGTATTGACAGCAGGGAGGTAGCGGATTACAGCCATAGCGGTTGCCAGATTATTGTTTCTGCGAAGGCGAAGTTCGTCGGTGTAGCCTGGATACAAATCTGTCCGCTTCTCCATTTTTGATCCATAGATTCCATAACCTAATTCCAGTCCGACCTGTACCGGAGCCGTTTGAAATTCATAAAGTATAATTCCTGAAAGTGTGGGTAAAAATAAAGATTGGGTTTCCTGTTTCATTTTTCCAACAGGAATGGAACCATTGAAATGTCCACCGGCTAAAAAGAATTGGGCTCTCAATGAAAATGGGGACAAAAATATAAGTAAAAAAAGGAATTTTCTCATAATTAACTAATTCATAGATTATACGGATTTCAAAAGAAATGTTTCAAAAATGAGGAATAATCACTATCCTGATAATTTCACTTACTCTTTTTTCTTTGATTTTGGATTTCGTTTTTTATCTTGAACTACAAACCTGCTCAACCCCTAGACGAAGTGAAATCCCGAAGGACCTTTATAAAAAAAACCAGCATTCTTTCCACTGGATTGGGGCTCTTGGGAAATGCAGCAGTAGCAGGTTATTCTCAAGTGAAATCTCAACGAAATCCCCTTCCCGCTTGGAAAGGATTTAATCTATTGGATTTTTTTTCTCATGATCCGGATCAAGGAAGAGTAACTAAGCCAGAATACCTTCAGTGGATCGCAGATTGGGGATTTGATTTTGTCAGAATTCCAATATCCTATCCAAGTTATATTAAATTTGACCGCACGCGCCCCATTCGGCCCGATGAAGTGCTAAATTTTGACGAGCAAAGGTTGGAAGCAGTGGATCAGCTAGTCCAGCATTGCTGGGATAAGGGTCTTCATGTCAGTTTGAATCTCCACCGTGTTCCAGGTTTTTGTATCAATGCAGGGTTTGTAGAGCCCTATAACCTTTGGAAAGATCAGGAAGCCTTACAAGCCTTTTGTGCCCATTGGGACATGTGGGCAAAGCGATATAAGGGAATTTCAAAGAAAAAGCTAAGCTTTGATTTAGTTAATGAGCCATATCAGCGAGAGAATCCTAATGACCAACATTCTCCAGGGGGGCCAGTAGATGTTTTGGACTATAGACGCGTAGCTCAAGCAGCTTTGGATACGATCAAAATTGTCAAAAGAAATCGGATTGTGATTGCCGATGGAAACGGGGGTGGGGGAATGGCAGTTCCAGAATTGGCAGACCTTGATCTCTCCCAAAGTTGCCGAGGATATCATCCATTTCCAATATCCCATCATAAAGCCAGCTGGGTGTACAAAAATCCCGAAACGGTTCCTCCTGTAACCTGGCCGCTAAATCAAGAAGGAGTTATGCTTGATATCCAATCCATCAGAGACTATTATTCTCCATGGCGTGATTTGATTACCAAAAGAGTTGGGGTCCATTGTGGTGAATGCGGTGGGTATAATCAAACTCCACATCAAGTATTTTTGGCTTGGTTTGGAGATGTGTTACAGGTGTTAAAAGAAATGGAGGTAGGTTTTGGAATATGGGAGTTTTCAGGGGATTTCGGTATACTAAATTCCCGAAGAAAGGATGTGGAATATGAGGATTGGTATGGGGAAAAGCTAGACCGAAAATATTTGGAATTGCTTCAAAGGCAGATTTGAATCTAAAGTCTTTTTTTTGCTTCCTTATTAATTTTTTTAGGAGATTTTAGCTGGCCTAATTTCATTTAATACTCCACTAACACTTGAAGTTTATTCTTAAAGCGATCCATCGGTAAAAATGCCCTTTCCAAATTAGGGGCAAAAGGTACCGGTGTATCCAAGCTTCCTTCTCGCATTACAGGAGCATCCAGAAACTTGAAGCAGTGCTCAGAAATCCAAGCGCAGATTTCTGCCCCGATTCCCCCCGTTAGACAGTCTTCTTGAAGAAAAATCACTTTACCTGTTTTTTTAACAGTCTCCTGAACCGCTTCTTTATCCCAAGGCAACAAGGTGCGTAAATCCAGAATATCGGCTGAAATCCTCAATTCTTCTACGGCTTTTTTTGCCCAGTGTATGCCCATACCGTAGGAGATCACCGAAAGTTGACTGCCTTCAGCAACCAAGGAAGCTTTACCTACTTCTAGGGTATAATACTCATCGGGAATCCCAGCGCTGATGGATCGGTACAAACCTTTGTGCTCGAAATAGAGATACGGATTTGGATCTTCCAGTGCAGCATTCAACAGGCCTTTGGCATCGTAAGGATTGGAAGGATAAACGATTTTCAGCCCGGGCGTGTGAAAAAACCAGGCTTCATTGGATTGAGAATGAAAAGGGCCTGCCGCCATTCCCGCTCCGGTGGGCATTCGCACCACCACATCGGCGTTTTGGCCCCAACGATAGTGGATTTTAGCGAGATTATTTACGATTTGATTGAAGCCAACGGAGACAAAATCCGCAAACTGCATCTCCACCATGGCTTTATAGCCTTGGATTGAGAGTCCGAGTCCGGCCCCGATGATCGCACTTTCACAAAGTGGGGTATTCCGCACTCGGTCAGCGCCAAATTGTTTTTTGAATCCCTCGGTTACTTTGAAGACTCCACCATATTCGCTAATGTCCTGACCCATAAGCACCAGGTTCGGGAATTTCTCCATGGACTGCCTCAATCCATCGCTGATGGCATCGACCATTCTTTTTTCAGAAATTTGATCTGATTTAGGGGAAATTACTTTCTGCTCAAAAGGAAAGTAAACATCCTTTAATTCTTCTTCGATATTAGGGGAAATGGGCTCCTCGGTAAAGGCCTTCTCTAAACCATCGTCGATTGCCTTTTTGATTTTGCTGTTGATTTGGGCTTTGGTTTTTTCATCCAATACCCCAATCGATTCCAAATAGGCTTCGTAGTTCTCGACGGGGTCGAGCTTTGCCCAATTTTCCATGAGTTGCTTAGGAACATATTTGGTGCCCGACGCTTCTTCATGACCACGCATTCGAAAGGTCATCGCTTCTAAGAGGATGGGTCTTGGATTTTTGCGAATATCTTCTGCCAATTCTGAAATTGCCTGATAGACTTCCAGGACATTATTTCCCTCGATCCGTCGGGTTTCCATTCCATATCCAGGTCCTTTGTCAGTAAAGTTTTTGAAAGCAAACTGTTCCTCACTTGGGGTAGAAAGCCCGTAGCCATTGTGTTCAATGACGAAAATCACCGGAAGTTTCCAGACTGCGGCCACATTCAGGCCTTCGTGGAAATCTCCCTCTGAACTCGCCCCGTCTCCTGAAAAAACAAGGGTAACCTTATTTTCTTTGGCAAGTTTGTGAGCCAAGGCAATTCCATCCGCAATGGCTAACTGAGGACCGAGATGGGAGATCATCCCCACGATGTGATGCTCAATAGAGCCAAAGTGAAAAGAGCGGTCACGGCCTTTGGTTAAGCCGGATTTCTTTCCCTGAAACTGAGCAAAAAGTCGCTCTAGAGGAATATTTCTTCCGGTGAAAATCCCAAGATTTCGATGCATGGGTAAGATGAACTCGTCGGGTTTTAAGGCCTCGACTGCTCCAATAGAAATAGCTTCCTGCCCCCATCCACTAAACCATTTCGAAATTTTTCCCTGCCGGAGTAAAATCAACATTTTTTCCTCAATTCTTCGAGGAATTAGAATGGATTCATAAAGTCGAATCAAGGTTGTATCGTTCAACTTTTTTCGGTCAAAATATAGGTTTTTGGGAAAGGGGTTAGCTTGATGCATAAAGGTTCAGATTACCCAACTAAGGTACGAGAAGGAGTGAAAATCTCAAGGGGAAATTCCTGCAAAATGGCCCCGACAAAAGTCGGGGCTAAAAATATAATGCAAGGAGTTAAAAAGTTTTGCTGTACGATTCAAAATTAGGCAAAAGCCTTTCTGGGACCGGATTAAAGTCGTTAAGCTTGTTTTAATATTACCGGTCACAATTTATCTTCTGTTAATATTTGGGAAATGTAGCCGTGATTTTAGGGCAAACGTCGTATGGAGTTTTGATTTTGATCTCTGCACTTTTGAAAGAAAAAAATGAAATCTAGCGTGGATAAAATTCAACTCAGTGAAGGGTGAAACTAAAGCGAAATTTCATGTGAACTGGAAAAATCAATAAAGGACAAATGAAAAGACTTAAATTTCTACTATTTATGAGTTTTACTACTTTGTTGCACATCTCCTGTCAGGAAGACGGAGGTCAAGATCCCTCTGTCATTGGATGTCCAAAGGGTAAAGTTTGTTTTGAATTAAATGGAGCTGAGAAACAAGTGGATGCAGTGTGGTATGATATTAATGGACAGCGTACGCGGGTGTATTATGAAAGCGGGTCTGGAGATTCCTACGAAAATATTGAAATTGACTTTTATGGCAGCAGTCCGGGCAATTACTCTTTTGTCGATCAAAATTGGGGGGCTGGAGATGCCAGTTTTCACTATTTCCGTGCCGGTGGAACAGGAGGTGCTAGTGGGACTAGTGGTACCCTTGAAATTACAGCAGTGGGATCCACAGTTAGTGGTTCATTCTCGCTTTCTGGAGTAGATTCTGAGGGTAATTCTGTGCAATTGACCAATGGCTTCATCAATCAAGTACCCGCAGAATAAAAAAGCTGTCCATTTTCATGTTGGACAGCTTATTCATTAACCTTAAACCTGATCAGGCTCGGGATGTTTATAAGGTGCTCGATAGGGTCTTCTTAACTTAGACGTAGCTTCCTGGTCGCCAGTCACTGTTCGGGTCTTTGGGTCGTATTTAAGTGGTCTTCCTCCAAGCTCCATGGAGATATTCGCTAAAATGCAAGAGGCTGTAGAAATATGACCTTCCTCGATATCCGCTATCGGTCGTGAGTTTTTATCTACTGCTTGGAGCCAATCTTTCATGTGCAATCGAGTAGCCGGAGCGGCATTAAGTTCAATGCGGTCCTCGTTGATATCTTCAGGGTATTCTTCTCGCTCATAGACCACATCGTAATGTTTGGGTTCCTGCCCCTCGCCATAAGGGAAAAAGTCAGCCTGCATCGTGCTACCGGCGAGCATTCCGTTTTCCCCGTAAATTTTAAATGCCCAAGGGTATTCTGGGTCGGTGGGATTTCCCCATGTACGATGCTGCCATACGACATTAAGTTCTGGGAATTCGAAAATGGCTGTTTGTGTATCAGCGATATTGGATTTGCCTTCTTTTTGGACAAAAATCCCTCCTGTGGCAGTAACCTGTGTAGGCCATCCTAACTGGAGCATCCACCTTACGGTGTCAAGCATATGGACGCACATATCTCCTGTGATGCCATTCCCATATTCCATGAACGTCCGCCACCATCGTGTATGTGGAAGGCCATCGTAGGGACGAAGCGGTGCGGGCCCCGTCCAAAGCTCGTAATTGAAAAAATCCGGAACCGGTTCCAACGGAGGATTTCCATTGGCGCGCATGTGGTAATAGCAGCAGACTTCCGCATGTGAAATTTTCCCCAGTAAACCGGTGTCGATGATGTCTTTTTTAGCCTCGATTAAGTGAGGGGTTGATTTGCGCTGGGTACCGATTTGGACGACACGATTATATTTTCGAGCGGCTGCCAAAATTGCCTCCCCTTCGATCACATCGACTGAAATTGGTTTTTGCAAATAGACATGGGCTCCTGACTTAAGTGCATCTATGGCCTGTAGCGCATGCCAATGGTCCGGAGATCCGATCAAAACAAACTCCGGTTTCTCCTTGGCTAAAAGGTCTTGGTAGTTTTCATAAAGTGGAGGGATTTTTCCTGATTTTTGGCGCTCAGATACCAGTTGACCTGCAGCTTCTAGCATGTTTTTATCAGGATCCGCTAATCCAACAACTTCTACATCTGCTACTTGGATCAGTCTAAATAGGTCTGATTTTCCATACCAGCCAGCACCGATCAGGGCCACTCGAATGGGGCCCACTTGATCTTTGAAATCCATGCCGAGCAAGCCAAAACTTGCCAAAGTCATCATGGCAGAGGAGCCCTTCAAAAAGTCTCTTCGGTTAAAATGATTCATAGGTTTTTGGGTTTGAGGTAAATGATGTCAACAAATTACAAAAAGCCATCATTCCTGCAAATAGCCTTTGGATAGACGGAGTATTTTCGTCAGATTCTTTTGCTGACTTACTTCTGAATGATCAATTCTGAGGAGTCCACGCGGAAACGTTCTCCATAAATCCCTTCTGGGAGTCCTTTGCCACATCCGATTATCATGGCGATCTCCGCAGTTCTAGGAAGGCCGAGTAGTTTTTTAACCCGGAGGGAATCGAAACCTTCCATGGGGCAGGTGTCATAACCTTCTGCTTTCATTCCGAGCATAAAGGTCATCGCTGCAAGAGAAGCACTTTTATGAACTGAGATTCGAACTTCGGTTTCACCTACTTCCCGAACCATAGGCCGACGGAGCCCTACCCACCAGGCGATGAGTTTTTTGATTGTGGACCAGCCTGGATAGTTTGAAAACAGCTTTGGAATTAGGTTTTTGTAATAACTTTTGGCCTGATTGATCTTTTTTTCAGATTGATTTTGAACGCTTGAAGTGAGGTACTGGTAGTTAGCTTCGGCTCTTGATTTCCAAAGATCTCTTCGCGTAAGGATGACGACCAGTTCTCGTGCAGTAGTTGCCGCTTTTTGGCGCATGCACAACTGAGCAAGTGGATCTTTGAGTGGAGAAGATTCAGGGACTCGGATGAATTGATAAAGTTGGAGATTGGAGCTATTGGGAGAAAGAATCGCTGCTTCCAAGCATTTTATGATCACCTGGTGGTCAAAAGGCTGCTTTTGATCAAAGATTCGTACCGATCTTCGCTGCTCCACCACATCAAAAAATCCTGATTCCTGTTTTAATTCCTGCATTTATCCGATTTTTTTTGGGATCTTTTAAATTCAAATGTAAGCTTTATCCTTATTTTCACATCAATTATAAATTCTCAATTAAACTAGTGCCATGTTTTTTCAATTAATCCGATTGCAGCTGCTGAAAAGTTTCCGCTCCACCTCGAGAGCAAAAAGTATTCTAACGAATATTTTCCTTGGCTTTATTATTCTTCTTTTGCTGAGCTACGTGGTGATCGCAGGGATCTTTCTTCAAGAAATTATCAAAACGTTATCCGGGGAAGTAGATCCACTTGGAATTCTCAATGGCTACCTTGTTTTTTTCTTCCTAACCGAATTCACCTACCGATATTTCTTACAAAGCCTTCCAGTGGTGGATCTGGAGAGTTTGCTTCATTTACCGATAGGGAAGCGAAGAATCATCCATGTTTTATTGCTCAGGAGCTTTATCTCTCCCATTAATCTAATTGCTTTATTGCTATTCACTCCCTTTGCATTTCAGGTGATACGAGCAGAATTTGGTGCAATAGCGATGTGGAGTTGGGTCGGAGCAATCATCCTGAGCAGTTGGATTTTGCATTGGTTTATGCTGTGGTTTAAGCAACGATTTGAGGACAGTACGATTGGACTGCTGGTAGTTATAGCTGTTTTGGTACTTGGCGCGGGCTCCAATTACCTGGGTTGGTTTAATCTCGGAGAGATCATGAAGCCGGTTTTTGACTATGCGATACAAAGTCCAGTGCCTTTGTTAGGGTTGATAGGGTTATTCGGGTTTAGTTATTGGCTTTGTTTTCATTACCATGTGCAAAATGCCTACTTGGAAGATCTCGCCGGAGAGCAGGAGGAGGTTCGTTCCTCGGGCCAGTCGATTGGGTTTTTTGCGCGATTTGGGCTAGCCGGTGAGATGGCTAACTTAGAATGGAAGCTGATCATTCGTCACAAAAAAAGCCGAACCTACTTAATGCTTTCAGCCTTTTTTCTTCTCTATGGATTGATTTTTTACACAAATCCAGCTTATACCTCAGAGGAAGGGATTTCCACCATTTTTATTTTCGTCGGCGTATTTATCACCGGGATATTTATGATTCAGTATGGGCAGCTTTTTTTAAGTTGGAACTCTTCGAGTTTTGATTTTTTTCTCAATCGAAAAGACGGAGTAGAGGCACTTATCCGCGGAAAATACCTGCTCTTTATCTCGATATCTGTGGTCTGCTTTTTAGCCTCAGTTCCTTATGTCTATTTTGGTATCGATATCCTTCTGATACACATGGCCACCTTCCTGTTCAATGTAGGTGTCCTAATTCATTTTATCATTTATTTGGCAATTTGGAAACCCAAGCCTATGGATTTGAACAAGGGGGCGATGTTTAACTACGAGGGGGTGGGAGCTGCCCAGTGGCTGATGGTCATCCCTATGATGGTTTTACCCTATGTGATTTACTTGCCTTTTTCGCTGCTGATTAGTGATTACGCAGGGCTGATTGCACTATCGGTAGTGGGATTGATCGGGATTTTGGCTTATAAACCACTGAGTAAAATTAATGTAGAACGAGTATATAAAAATCAATACGAAATTTCATCATCTTTTAGACAGGAGCTATGATTAAAGTTACAAATTTAAAAAAGCAATATAAGGAAGCGGTTGTTCTTGATGTAGAAAACTTGGAAATCCCCAAATCAGAGTGCTTTGGTTTGGTGGGCAATAACGGTGCTGGAAAGACCACTCTTTTTCGGATAATGCTCGACCTGGTTCGGGCGACCTCAGGTCAGGTTGAAATCGGTGGAACTGATGTTAGTCAATCCGAAGAATGGAAGAAGAGCACTGGAGCGTATCTCGATGAACATATGCTGCTAAGCTATTTGACACCGGATGAATATTTTGAGACGCTTCGTAAAATTTATGGACTTTCAGAGGCGGATTTACAGGCTCATCTTGATCGATTTACTGAATTGTTCAATGATGAGATTGTAGGGAAGAAAAAGTACATTCGTGATCTTTCAAAAGGGAATCTGAAAAAAGTAGGAATTGCCGCTGCCCTGATGGGGAATCCTGAAGTGGTGTTTTTAGATGAGCCTTTTGAGAATTTGGATCCAAGTTCGCAGGTGCGTTTGAAAAAATTAATCCTTCGAGAAAAAGAGGCATCTCAGATCACTTTTTTGATTTCCTCCCATGACTTAAATCATGTTACGGAAATCTGTGATCGGATCGTATTGTTGGAGAAAGGCAAAATCATCCGTGACCTTCGCGAAAAAGCTGAAATGATGCGGGAATTGGAAGAGTATTTTGTGGGGTAAAGGGAGCGTTTTTCGCCACACAGCTTGGAAAACCATGTGATTTAAGAGTTAAATTTTCAAATTACATGGTTTTGATCTAAAAAGCCTGTAATCTGAGAGGGTAGGTCTGATAAAGCTAAAAAAAAAAGCCCGCTTTTCAGCGAGCTTTCCTGTACCCAGGGCCGGAGTCGAACCGGCACGAGTGTAACCTCATTGGTGTTTGAGACCAACGCGTCTACCAATTCCGCCACCTGGGCATTTCAAGTAAGTTTTTGGACTTAAACTTTCCCATTCCTTGCCGAACGGGATGCAAATATGAATACAAATTTTTTTTCGTACAAACTCAACTTTCTACTTCCTGCAATTTTTTTGAGCTGAATGCCTGAGGCTTTTCGGCAAAAAGCGGCTTGGTAAATGCCCAAACGGTTTTAAAAAGCTCAGAATCACGGTATTGATTTAATGTGCTTTCACTTTCCCAATGGGAATAGGTCAAGAAAATATTTTCTTGATTTTCGTCTTGCCAAAGCTCCAAATGAGAACAACCGGGGAATGATCGTATTTTTGCCTTGTTTTTTTCAAAGTTTTCCAAAAACTCGGTTACCCGATCTGGTTGAAAAGTCATCCGTACGATTCTAATCAGCATGCCTTAGGGAATAAAATTCACATATACGACCGAATCAAATTTCAAACCTAGCAAATTACCGCCGTGACCATGATTAATTCCAATTTCTAGCAAGTCTAGGCTATTGAAAAAAGCAAAGCAATCACCGGGTTCTACTTGATCACAGCCGGTATGGAGTTTTTCTACGGACTCTCGGCCAAATTCGATGGTAAATTTACCGGGATTGAGTTTTTCGAAAAGATCTTTTCGGATATTGGTTATCAAATTCCCATAGCGATCCACTCGGACAACATGCCCGATGATTTGTTCTCGTGTTGCTTTTGGATTCCGAGGCATTAGTTTTCTGAAATTGGTCAAAGGGCCACCAAAATCATGAATAGCCGCTCCTGACGCTACTTTTGCAGCAATAGGAGCAAGGATGTCTTTACTAGGAAATGAGGTGTCTTTTACATGAATGTCCGCAAATTGCACCATGATTCCCGGTTCTTGATCGGCCAGTAAGCTAAGGATTCCATTATTTGGTCCAATAAAAATATGCTCCTCGAGCTTGACTCCAATATAACCTTGAGTCATAGATCCAGTTGTATTGATGGCGACTAGGTGAACGGTACCTTTTGGGAAATCCCGAAAAGTAGACCTGAGAATAAAGGCTGCATGGGCCAGATCAAAAGTGTCGATTTGATGGGAAATATCAATAATGTTTAACTGCGGGTTGATTGCCAGCATTTTGGCTTTCACTGCAGGAACGTAATAGTCTTTTTCCCCAAAGTCAGAGAGGAATGTCACCAATGCCATAGAAGCAAGTCGATTAAAATTATGTACTTTTGTTAGAGGGGCTAGGGACAAAAATAGAAATTTTATCCGTACCCATTCAAGCATATTTAATTAAAGAAAAAGATTGGTAGAAAAAGTAATTACACTGGAAAATGTGCCTTTGGCTGACTTTCTCGGACAAGCCAATGAAAATATCCGACAAGTAGCTCAGGCTTTCCCCCAAAGCAAAATCATCTCTAGGGGTAACGAAATCCGCATTCAAGGTGGTGCTCCCGAGATCCTTCGGATTAATAATGTAATCAATCTGCTGCTCGAGCATGTGGATCGTTTTGGTCACCTGACTCCAGATACCGTGAAGGAATATTTGGACGTGGAGGGAGTCCCTTTTCAAGAGGCTAGTCGTGATCAGGTAATTGTTTTTGGAAATAAAGGACTAGTCATTAAGCCCAAATCTGCAAATCAGCGTAGACTTGTGGAAGCTGCTGTAAAAAATGATTTGGTTTTTGCACTTGGTCCAGCAGGAACGGGGAAAACCTATATTGCGGTGGCTTTGGCAGTAAGGGCTTTGAAAAACAGGGAAGTCAAGCGAATCATCATCACTCGTCCAGCGGTGGAGGCAGGAGAAAATCTTGGCTTTTTACCGGGGGACCTTCAGGAAAAATTAGATCCTTATTTGCGTCCGATTTATGATGCTCTTCAGGATATGGTGCCGCCCGAAAAGCTCAAATATTATCAAGAAACCCGGGTGATCGAAATTGCTCCTTTGGCTTACATGAGAGGAAGGACGCTTCATGACGCCTTTGTTTTGTTGGATGAAGCACAAAATACTACCTCAGAACAAATCAAAATGTTTTTGACTCGAATGGGACCTAATTCCAAGGTCATTATAACTGGAGATCAAACGCAGGTGGATTTACCGGTAAGGCAAAAATCGGGCTTGTCAGAGGCGCTCCGAATTCTCAAAGATGTCAAAGGTATCGGTATCGTCAATCTCAGCGGAAAAGATGTCATCCGTCATAAATTGGTCAAAGCAATCATCGAAGCTTACGAAAAGAATCAAGCAGACAAAACTTTGGTAAAACATGAGCCTTCTGGTAGAAAAAGTAACGGGGAATAAAGGACTCGAACTGGCCTTCAAAATAAGAAGAGAGGTTTTTGTGGATGAGCAAGGCGTAAATCCGGAGGATGAGTACGATGAATTTGAGGGGGAATCTGTTCACTTTTTAGCCTCAAAGGATGGGAAGCCTGTAGGAACCGCCCGATGGAGATTTACAGATTATGGAATCAAAATGGAGCGTTTTGCAGTTAGAAAGGAGGCTCGTGGTAAGGGGGTGGGGGAGGCCTTGGTAACGGCAGTCTTGAGGGATATTATGGTCCACCCTGAAGCAAAAGGTAAAAAGCGTTATCTCCACGCTCAGCTTCAGGCGGTGCCCCTTTATTCCAAATTTGGATTTCAGAAAGTTGGGGATATGTTTGAGGAATGTGCCATCCAACATTACAAAATGGAACTGGCTTAAGATTTGAAATAAAATAGTAAAACAACTTACTCAGGTATGAAAAGAATAATTTTTGCACTCGTTTTTATCTTTGGTTTGGGAGCTGTTCAGGCCCAACAGGTGATCTCTAGTAGTGGGAACACCATTAGTACCTCCCGTGGAGACTTTAGTAATGAAGTTAAATTGAATTTCCTGAATTTGATTGCACTGGGATCGATTGAAGCTGGATATGAGAAATACCTTTCAGATGATCACTCTCTTGATTTTCAGGTTCATATCAATGATCGATTTGGGTTTAACTCCCAAGGAAGCGGGAAAGAGTATAAAACCAATTCACTTCAAGCAGCGATGAATTTTTATTTTGGAAATGGACTCAATGGACGCTTCCATCTTTTTCCCTTGGCTAAATTACGCTTTGGCGATTTTGAAGAGCCGGGAGTAGAGGGAGTTATTACGACCAATATGAACTCGTTTATGATCGGAGTCGGTGGAGGATATAAATGGGAGCTTTCTTCTAATTTTGCTTTTGGACCCTATGTCAGTGTTGCTCGAAATTTCAGCGATGAGGTTTCTGCACGCTTTACCCGAATCGAGTTAAACGGTGGGTTTAGCCTAGGATACCGATTCTAAATCAATACATAGCCAGTTTTAAGCCCCATCCGGGGCTATTTTTTTGACTTATCTTTCGAATACCTTAGGCTTAAAAGAATTTCATGCTGAGGTTTTTAGGCAATCCTTTCTGAGGTTTTGCCGTTTTTGGGGGTATGGATACTCTCGATCAACTTCACTCCTAATAAATGAGAAACCTATTGACCAGGTTTAGGTCTAGTGGTAAATGCAGCTCTAATTTTTAACCCATTATCCCAGCCATTTATCCATTGGGAAAAGATAGTCTCCAGGGGAGGACGAAGTTTTAACAAATCCGCGGAATTCAAACATAGGAAAAACCCATCTCAAGTTTAGGAAGTGGGATAAGAAAGGGAGGGTGTTGTGAAAGGGAAAGAGAAATTCCTTTCGAATTCTTTTTTAGGGTCAGTTTTGGCGAAAGGCCATTCTACTGCTAACTTGACTGCTCAGAAAATTTCTAACTATGGGAAATATAGTTTTAAAATCTAGTAAAAATCGAATTGGAACAATCACACTCAACCGTCCGGAGAAGCGAAATGCTATGAGTCCAGAATTGGTTCAGGCATTGTTGGAAATATTGGATGAATTTGAGAAGGATAGCCAGGTCAAAGTTGTCAGAATTCGATCCGAGGGGAAGGCGTTTTGTGCAGGAGCTGATCTTTCGTATTTGCAGAATTTACAGCAGTTTTCGGCTGCTGAAAACCGCTCGGACAGTCAGCAATTGATGCGGATGTTTAATCGGATTTACGAATTCCCAAAAGTGGTGATTGCCCAAATCCAAGGGCATGCGCTAGCTGGAGGTTGCGGTCTGGTGACCGTTTGTGATTTTGCTTTTTCAGTTCCTGAGGCACTTTTTGGCTATACCGAAGTTCGCATTGGGTTTATTCCTGCGCTGGTATCTGTCTTTTTGCAAGAGCAAATTGGGGCTTCCCGAGCACAGGAACTGTTGCTTTCTGGAGAGCTAATTTCAGCTTCTAAAGCAGCCGAATTGGGATTAATCACTTCGGTTGTTCCTTCAGATTTTTTGGAGAAATCGGTCTTGGATTTTGCCAGCAAACTAACCAATCAAAACTCCGGTAACTCCATGACGGAAACTAAGGCACTTTTGCGTAGCTTTCATGCTAAGGAGCGAAAGCTGGCTTTGGAAAACGCCGCAGAGATCAATGCGAAGGCTCGTTCACATGCCGACTGCAAAAAAGGAATTGCGACATTCTTGAATAAGGAGACAATTAATTGGTAAGTGGAAAATCAGGCAAGGGAGATATTAAAGCAGTTTTTTGGCTGGGATGATTTTCGCCCTGTTCAAAAAGAGGTGATCGAGGCGGTCTTGGCTGATCAGGATACGCTTGCTCTGATGCCGACAGGAGGGGGGAAATCTCTCTGCTACCAAATTCCTGGATTAGTCAAAGAGGGGATTTGTTTGGTGGTGAGTCCTTTGATTGCCCTGATGAAAGATCAAGTCGATCACCTACGAAAAAGGGGGATCAAAGCTGCGGCGATTTATTCTGGGATGAATTATCGGGAAATAGACCGGACCTTGGATAATTGCATTTATGGGGATTTTAAGTTTCTTTTTGTTTCCCCTGAGCGACTAAAATCAGATTTATTCCTTGAGCGATTTAAGCAGATGAAAGTCAATTTGATCGCAGTCGATGAGGCCCATTGCATTTCCCAGTGGGGGTATGATTTTCGTCCTCCTTATTTAGAAATTGCTGCGATCCGACCTTTTCATCCTCAAGTAACTGTGCTGGCATTGACGGCCTCAGCCACCCCCCAGGTTGAGAAGGATATTCAGGAAAAACTGGAACTGAGTAATCCAGCAATTTTCCGGCAAAGCTTTGCCCGAAAGAACCTGAGTTTCAATGTCAGAATGGTAAAAGATAAGCTGGAAAAAGGAAAAGAAATTTTAAACAGGATTCCGGGAACGGCAATTTGGTATGTACGAAATAGGCAAGCCACTCATCAGATCGCCAAAGTGCTGAATCAGATGGGGATTGCTGCAGGTGCCTATCATGCGGGTTTATCCATGGTAGAGCGAGTACGACGTCAGGAAGAATGGATGAGCAATCAAATTCGGGTAATGGTCAGCACCAATGCTTTTGGAATGGGAATAGACAAAGCGGATGTGCGGGTGGTTATTCATTCAGATTTGCCAGAAAACCTCGAAAATTACTACCAGGAGGCCGGCAGGGCAGGTAGAGATTTGAAAAAATCCTATGCGGTTTTGCTTTGCAATGAAGAAGATTTTGAATTGGTATTGGGCCGTTCGGTCCTGGTTTATCCGCCGATCGATTTTGTTCGAAAAGTCTATCAGTGCTTGGCTAATTATTTCCGAATAGCAGTGGGAAGTAATATGCTCAGCAGCTTTGATTTCGAGTGGGGCGAATTTGCTAAAACCTACAATCTCGGTGTTTTGGAAACTTTTTATGCGCTTATGGTTCTTGAGGAAGAAGGATTTATTGGAATGAACGAGCGTTTTTATAGTCCCTCCAAAATCAATTTTTCGGTCAATTCCCAGCAGCTTTACGAAGTTCAAATCGCTCACGCCAAGTTGGACCCAGTCATTAAGATTCTTTTGCGTACCTACGGGGGGAACCTCTTCACCGAATACTTAGTGATCAATGAATCCAAGCTAGCAAAGGCACTCAATATACCAGAAGGTCAATTGATCCATTTTTTGGATCAACTGGCACAAATGGAAGTCCTAGACTACCAAAAACGAAAGGATAAGCCTCAAATCACTTTTTTGACCCCTCGATACGATGCGGCGAAGTTGCCCTTGAATATCCGCAGGATCGCTCAGCGCAGGGAACTGACAGTCGAAAAGGCCAAAAGTATGGTAGCTTATGCCAATCAAGATGTTATATGTAGGACTCAATTTATTCAGGAGTATTTTGGAGAAAAGGTCTTAGAGAGCTGTGGGAATTGTGATTGGTGTGTAGAAACCAAGAAAAACAAGGACCCCGAGAGTCGAGAAAAAGCATTGATTGAGAAAATCCTGAAAACTTTAGCTGAGTCGGGGGAGTTAAATCAAAGTGATTTATTTGATGCCATGCGGATACCCAAAAATTCCTATACCTTGGGAGTGCTTCAGAAAATCTCCAAAGAGGGATCCGTTCGGATAGGTCCATCGGGTACCATTTCAATTTAACATTATGGGTAATTTTCTAGAAGATATATTGAGTAAAATTTTTAAAGGGTCCGAAAAAACTCCGATCAATCACAAAGAGAATTTTACGTTGAAACCTGCAGATTTAAATCAAATTGATCAGTGGATTTATTCTTCGGAAGGAATGACTCTTTTGGGCAGGATTTACAAAAACTACCATTTCAAAAAATCTCAAATTAACGATTCACCGCAGGTTCATCTACTCGAATCTCCCTATGCCAATGGGTTTGCAGTGACCTACGAGGATCCCTTGACCCCCGAAAGTTTTTCTAAACTTTTCTTGGCTTTTTCTCGCCGAATCTTAGCTTTGGGGTATCAGCAGGTGAGCTTGGATAGAAAAATTGAAGAAATAAACGAGCAGGTAAAAACAACTGAAAAGTTTTACCTCAAACCACCTCTACAAGCCCCTAAACCGGATGAGCTGATTTCCCAACTTTACGGGAATGTCAGTATCGAAAAAATTACGATTAATAATCAACCCAGTTACCTCAAATTAGTAGTCACAGTTTACTCCGATCGATTGTATCAAGACGCTATTCCTTTTGAGCAATTGATGGATAATGTATTCAATTTAGAAAAATGAACAGACTGACTTTAAAAGATCAACTCCAAAAATACCGCACTCCCTATGAGGAGGAAGCCGCATTTATTGAGGGGTTTATTGGGTTAACCGACGATCCATTGGCCTACAGTCGAGAGCGATTAGCGGGTCATTTTACAGCTTCTGCTTGGATTGTAAATCCACAGCGGACGCATACGCTATTGACTTTGCATCGCAAACTTGGTCGATGGCTTCAGCTCGGAGGACATGCCGATGGGAATGAAAATCTTCTCGAAGTTGCAATGAATGAGGCAGAGGAGGAAAGTGGCCTTAAAAATCTTCGGTTGGTGGAGACCTCCATTTTTGATTTGGACAAGCATATCATTCCGGAGCGTCCTCACGTTCCCGAGCATTTTCATTACGATGTGCGATTTTTAATTGAGGCCGATATTCAGGAAAAATTGGTCATGAGTAATGAAAGCGTCTCCCTGGCTTGGTTTACGTTTGATTCTGTGGTGGATATGATAGGCTATAACCCGTCTATTTTGCGCATGCTAGAGAAAACAAGCAAATCGGAAATTCTTCTTTAAATCTCCATGACGATACCTAGGTCTGAAGACTTTGAATTCTTTACCCCAATCCAAATCCGTTTTTCTGACATTGATGGGTACATGCATGTCAATAATGGGGTATATTTCAATTATTTCGAGCATGCTCGGGCAGATTTTTTAGATCGTCATTGCGCTTGGAATATCCTGGAAATCGGTACCGTGGTGGCCAAGATCGAAATCAACTATTTTCGCCCCGTTCACTTAAAAGATAATTTGAAAATAGGCGTAAGCGTCGCCCACATCGGTAATTCCTCTTTTTCATTAAATCAGGTACTTTTTGGTCAAGACTCAATGGGGGAAGAAATTATATTTGCCAGTTCACATTGTGTCATGGTTTCTGTAGAAATGGAAAACATGAAACCTGTTCCCATTCCTGCCACGCAGCGGGCAAAATTGGAGGAAATGCCTAAAAAGACCACCTGAATGCCTATCTTTGCGGCAAATTAATTTACTGTGAAGAATCTTTGGATAGTGGGGGTTTTGACCCTGATCATTAGTGCTTGTAGTCCCAGTGAAGAGGAATTAATGCAAGCAGGTATCGCAAAAATGGATGAACAGAACTGGTCTGAGGCTATCAGCTATTTTGATCGCGTCCTTGAACAAAATCCCGGTCAAGCCACTGCATTAAATGCCAAGGGAGTGGCGCTTTTTCAGCAAAGTGACTTTCAGGAAGCAATTCCAGTTTTTTCAGCAGCCATCCAAGCTGATTCTACGAGTTACAAGCCTTGGTTTAACCGGGCCAATGCAAATTTAGAACTCAAAAAATTCAAAGAAGCGGTCGCCGATTACAATATGGCCAATGGATTGGACCCTGAGCAAACCGATATTTATTACAATCGGGGTTTGGCGCTCTTGGGAATGGAAGCTTATGAAGACGCCTTATTTGATTTTGATATGGCACTTCAGGTTAATCCGAATCAAGCCTTGGTTCATTTCAACAAAGGCAAGGCCCAACTGGGCAATAATGATCCGCTCGGGGCGATGGAGTCCTTAACCAATGCGGTAAATCTGGATGGGAAGAATGCTGCGGCGTATTACCTGCTTGGAGTGACTCGTATGAGTGCGCTAGGGGAAGAGGAGGAAGGCTGCGTGGATCTGAAAATGGCGCTAAGTCTCGGCTATACCGAAGCTAAATCCTGGATTGACGAATTTTGTGAAAATGGCTGAAATTGGTCAAGACATCATTAAGGCAAAACAGCTGCTGGAACTAGGTGAGTTGGTCGCAATTCCTACTGAAACAGTTTATGGATTGGCAGCAAACGCCTTAAATCCTGATGCGGTTGCATCTATTTTTGAAACAAAAAAAAGACCTGCCTTTGATCCATTGATCATCCATACCGATTCCTGTTCTCGAGTCACTGATTTTGTAAGCGAGTTTCCTGATTCCTTAAAAATACTTGCTGAGGCATTTTGGCCGGGGCCTTTGACTTTGCTTTTGCCGAGGAAGTCATGTATCCCCGATTTAGTGACATCGGGTCTAGATCGGGTGGCTGTTCGAGTACCCAATCACCCATTAACTCAATCCCTTTTGGCCAGTTTGGATTTTCCATTGGCAGCACCCAGTGCCAATCCCTTTGGTTATATCAGTCCTACCGCAGCGGCCCATGTTCAGAAGCAATTGGGGGATCAAATCCCATATATTTTGGATGGAGGACTTTGCCAGGTGGGATTGGAAAGTACCATTGTTGGATTGGAAAATGAAAAGGTGACGGTTTATCGATTGGGAGGGTTGGAACTTTCTCAGCTAGAATCGTTGGTAGGAGAGGTACAGGTCAAAACTCACAGCAGTAGCAATCCCGCTGCTCCTGGTCTTTTAGAGTCTCATTATGCTCCACGAAAGCGATTGATTCTTGGAGATTTGGATCAATTAGTTTCCCACTACAATCAAAATGGGAATGATTTTGCCGTCCTGAGTTTTCAAACGAATTTTAAAGAGGTGCCGACCAATCGACAAATTCAACTGAGTGAATCGGGGAATTTGAGAGAGGCGGCCCAAAAGCTGTTTGCCGCCATGCGGGAGCTTGACGAATTGGAGGTAGAGTTCATTCTTTCTGAGCGACTCCCAGAGGAAGGATTGGGTAGAGCGATTAATGATCGACTTCAGCGGGCTTCTGCTGGGAACTAATTAGGTGGAAAGTTTAAATGGCCGCAAAAGACGGCTGATTTTTGGCCGAATTTTTAATAACTTGAAGTCCAATTTAGAATATTCTGAAATCTATATAACACCTATTTTATGAATCCACGAATTAAAAATGTCGACAATTTAAGTTTTCAAGGGAAGAAAGCCCTGATCCGGGTTGATTTTAATGTTCCCCTAGACGATCATTTTCAAGTTACTGATGATACCCGAATTCAAGCAGCGCTTCCTACCATCAATAAAATCCTGAATGATGGCGGAGCAGTCATTCTCATGTCTCATCTTGGGAGGCCCAAAACTGGGCCAGAGGATAAGTTCTCGTTAAAACACATTGTGTTGACGCTGGAAAAGGCCTTGGGTAAATCAGTGAAATTCGCTCCGGATTGTATAGGGAGTGAGGCAAAGAACTTAGCTGAAGGTCTCAGGGCAGGAGAGGTTTTGCTCTTAGAAAATCTTCGCTTTTACAAAGAAGAAGAAAAAGGAGAGGAAGAGTTCGCTAAAAAATTAGCTAGCCTTGGGGATATTTATGTGAATGATGCCTTTGGTACAGCTCATCGGGCCCATGCTTCTACAGCGGTAATTGCCCAGTATTTTGATATTAAGGTCTGTGGGTATCTGATGTTGTCTGAGTTAAAAAATGCGGACAAAGTTTTGGGTAATCCTGAGCGGCCTTACACGGCAATTATGGGGGGAGCCAAGATTTCGGATAAAATTTTGATTATCGAACGACTCTTGGACAAAGTGGATAACCTAATTATCGGAGGTGGAATGTCTTACACCTTCGCCAAAGCGCAGGGTGGTAGCATAGGGGATTCGTTACTGGAGGCCGATAAGTTGGATTTTGTCTTGGAATTGATGGAAAAGGCCAAAGCCAAAGGAGTCAACTTGATCCTTCCTGTGGATACGGTGATTTCCAAAGCCTTTGCCAATGATGCAGAACAGGGTTTGGCCAAGAAAGGAGAAATTCCTGACGGTTGGATGGGGCTGGATATCGGACCTGACACCAGAAAGATTTTTGCAGAAACAGTGCTTAAGTCTAAAACCATCCTTTGGAATGGTCCTATGGGTGTCTTCGAAATGGAGTCTTTTGATAAGGGGACTAAAGCCATTGCTGAAGCGGTAGCTGAGGCTACCCGGAATGGGGCTTACTCCCTGATCGGGGGTGGAGATTCTGCTGCAGCGGTGAATAAGTTTGGCTATGGAGATCAGGTCTCTTTCGTATCTACCGGTGGAGGAGCCTTACTGGAACATATGGAAGGTAAAGTACTTCCGGGTGTAGCCGCCTTGGAGCCCTAATAAAATCAAATTAGCAAAGGGAACAGCTGGGAAAACTCAGCTGTTTTTTTGTTTATAAGATCAACGTCAAATCATGGGATTTGCGCAAATAAAGGAGGGGAACATCAAGGTCTTGTGAAAAAAAATCCCTTCCAGAATTTATCCAGAAGGGATCTTGATCTTAATTTATTCGGAAATGATTACCCGATGGAAACGCGTTTGAAGGCAGAAACGGTCATTCCTTTGCTTACGCTGTCAAGGTACTGAGCGATGGTTTTGCTGCTGTCTTTGACAAATTGCTGGCTAAGAAGGGTGTTCTCCTTGTAGAACTTATTCAATTTACCCAAGGCAATTTTTTCTAGCATTTCTTCTGGCTTTCCTTCTGCTCTTGCCTGCTCTTTTCCTACTTCGATTTCTCTTTCTACCGTGGAGGCATCTACCCCATCTTTGTCTACTGCTACCGGGTTCATCGCTGCGATTTGCATGGCAACATCTTTACCGGCTTCTTCTACGTCTGCTCCGCTTGTGTTGGTTAATCCTACCAATACACCCAATTTGCCATTGGAGTGGATGTAAGGAACGACGGCTTCAGCACTGACGATTTCGTAATGAGAGATTTCGATTTTCTCACCGATTTTACCGGTCATTTCGACGATTTTCTCTGCTACGGTGATGTTTTCGAAAGGCAAGGCAAGAATTTCTTCAATTGAAGATGCTCCTTTTTCTACTGCCAAATCGAGAAGCGTATTGGCGAAAGCACCGAATTCCTCATTTTTAGCTACGAAATCAGTTTCGCAAGTCAAAGAAAGAAGGGTTCCTTTAGCACCGTTTTCAGTCACTTTAGTCACAACAGCTCCTTCTTTGGTTTCTCTGTCCGCTCTGGAAGCAGATACTTTTTGACCTTTCTTACGAAGGATATCGACTGCTTTTTCGAAGTCGCCTTCAGCCTCAGTCAATGCTTTTTTACAATCCATCATTCCTGCACCGGTCATTTGGCGCAGCTTGTTTACTTCTTGTGCAGTAATTGCCATTTTATAAGCTATTTATTGAATTAAACGATTTTGTAATTTTTGAGTGCCGGAAGTCTTGAAGACCTTCCGAAAAGTAGATAAAACAAAAAATTGAACATCGACCGGAGCCTGATGTTCAATTTTTTACTATTTCAAATCAAAGGAGATGTGACTTATTCTTTGGTGTCAGCATCTACAGCTCTCTTTGCTTCTTCCTCTTCAGAAAGTTTAGCGTCATCTTTGTCCTTCTTGCGCTCTGCAAGACCTTCTTCGATGGCTGCTCCAAAAGCTTTGACCAAAAGGTTTACTGATTTGAATGCATCATCATTGGCTGGGATAGGGAAATCCACCTCGTTCGGGTTTGAGTTTGTATCGACCAATGCGAAAACAGGGATACCAAGCTTTTGTGCTTCAGCAATCGCGATGTGTTCTCTTTTGATGTCCACTACAAAAAGGGCTGCAGGAAGTCTGCTCAGGTCAGCGATACCGCCAAGTACCGATTCCATTTTCTCTTTCTGACGAGTGATCATCAGTCGTTCTTTCTTCGCCATATTCTTGTAGGCATCTTCCTTCATCATTTTTTCAAGGGAAGACATCTTTTTCAAGGATTTGCGGATCGTAGCGAAGTTAGTCAACATCCCACCTAACCATCTTTCGGTTACGTAAGGCATGTTAAGACGACGAGCTTCATCAGCTACCAAGTCTTTCGCTTGTTTCTTAGTAGCGACAAACATCACTTTTTTGCCGGAGCGTACGATTTGCTTCACTGCAGCGGATGCTTCGTCGAGGCAGGCAAGCGTTTTATTAAGGTCGATAATGTGGATACCGTTTTTCTCCATGAAAATATATGGAGACATACGGGGATCCCACTTTCTCGTCAAGTGTCCGAAGTGAACACCAGCATCCAGTAAGTCTTTGTATTCGATTTTTGACATGAATAAAATTGTTTTCTATTGATGGAAGAATAGCTCCGATTAACGCTTGGAGAATTGGAATCTTCTTCTTGCTTTTCTACGTCCTGGCTTCTTACGCTCGACCATTCTCGGGTCACGAGTTAAGAATCCTTCTTTTTTCAATGGACCTCTGTGCTCTTCATTAAAATCACACAAAGCTCTGGAGATCGCCATTCGAGCTGCTTCAGCTTGTCCTTTGATTCCGCCACCATCCACATTGATCTGGATGTCGTAGTTGCCGTCCTCGCCTACAAGGGCTAAAGGTTGCTTCACGACGATCTGATGCAGATCAAATGGGAAGTACACGTTCAATTCCTGATTGTTTACGGTGATATTACCTTTTCCCGGAGCCATGTAAATACGGGCTACGGAGGTTTTTCTTCTACCGATTTTGTTGATCATTTCCATGAATTCAGTCGATTAAAGAGTGATGGTTTTGGGCTGCTGCGCTGCATGAGGATGCTCAGATCCTTCATATACGTACAGATTTCCGTATAATTTACTTCCTAATCTGTTTTTAGGCAGCATGCCTCTGACAGCTTTTTCAATCAAAATTGTTGAAGACTTCTGCTTCAATAATTTTGGAGTTGAAATTCGCTGACCGCCTGGGTAACCGGTGTGACGCACATAGACTTTGGCATCCCACTTGTCACCGGTTAATCTGACCTTGTCTGAGTTGATTACGATGACATTGTCTCCGCAATCCACGTGTGGGGTAAAGCTAGGCTTATTTTTTCCCCTTAAGATTTTTGCTACCTCACTGGCCAACCGACCCAAAACTGCAGCTTGGGCATCCACAATCACCCATTGCTTCTCTACAGTCGAGTTGTTAGCCGATACGGTCTTATAGCTTAAAGTATCCACTGTGTAACTGTTTAATTTTTAGCTTGTTAAATATGTTCGACCCCCAAAAAGGGACACAAAGATAGAAGTATTTTATTTTCCATGCAAAATATTTCCAAGACTACTTCCTAATTTTCATTGGATTAGCCTTAAAAAGCCAAATTTCTAGTTGTCTTTTTCGATGAAAATCAGGTTGTTTTTTCCAGCTGCTGGATTAGAACCTGAAAATCTTTGGGGTAGGGAGCTTGCACGGTTATTTCTTTTCCGTCCAGTCCTTCAAACCCAATTGAAAAGGCATGCAATGAAACCCGCTGCATAATGGGTAATTCTTCTGTCTCTTTTTTCAAATTGAAGCGGCGTTTGAGTGAAGAAAGGTAGAGCGGTTTCCCGCCGTAAAGTTCATCCCCGCATATGGGTGACTGAAGGTAGGCCAAGTGTATTCGGATCTGATGCAATCTTCCCGTAATGGGTCTGCACTCGATCAGCGAATGTGCCCGATAGGTTTTGATGGTATGAAACACCGTCTGGGCGGGCTTGCCTTCTTTGCCAACTTTGGCGACTCCTTTGGCCGAGGCGATGAGGTTGCGGTCTACGAGCTGCTGATCGTATTCGCGGATTCCATCGACGACGGCATGGTAGACTTTGTTCACTTTTCGGTTTTCAAACTGCATCGCCAAGTGCCGGTAGGCGATGGGATTTTTGGCAATCACCAGACAGCCGGAGGTCTCCTTGTCCAAGCGATGACACAGCTGGGCATCTGCTGTGTGCATCTTGGCCAGGTCCAGGATGTTCTGCGCCTCATGTCTATCGTCTAAGCTCGACAGGTAAGGCGGCTTGTTGATTACCAGGTAATCCTCGTTTTCAAACAGAATAAGTTTCTGAAAATCTACTTTCTTCATGGATTCTCCCGTGTCTCTTCAACGAGCTTGCAAAGGTAGGGAAAGGAAAGGTCAAAAAAAATCCTTCCGGCGGGAAGGGATTAGTAAGAATTTTTTCAGGAGGATTATTGCCTTGGTTTGATGATTGTAAATTCCCCTCTAGACAGTACAGGTATGTTGCTATGTTTTAATTCTCCTTGATGATAGACTTGGCTTACCGACATTTTATTCGAGGTCTCATGATAGTTAATTTCCGAACAAAGGGTATCTGCCTCTAATTCATTCCATTGGATCACCGTAATTTCGAATGCTATACTTAAATGCTATACTTAATTTCATCCGATGATGCTTTTCATCCTGTTTTGGAGGATCAATCCGGAAGTTTCGACGCATATTGCTTAGGCCACCCTCGTAGAATTCTTCGAGTTGACTTGCTCGCTCCTGGAAAATTTTGATGACATCTACTTTGAAGGATTCTGCTTGACTTTGATCCTATAGATCAATACCCTGTTCATCCAAAACTTTGATAAAAAACCGATTACCCTCTAAAGGGTAATGGGGCAAATTCGCTTCTTTGCAAGAAATGATCATCTCGGCAACAATAATTGGAAAACAAATATTTGATTTTTCATTAATCGGAAAAGTTTAATTATTAAACCTAATTTAAAAGACTCTAAGAAACTTCGGTGAATTTAATGAGCAGGATTCCAGGGATTAATGCAATCCAATCATGGGAGTAATTAAACATAGCGCTGCTTAACTTCAACAAAGCGAAGTTTTCAAACTAACCTTTTTTAAGCTGGCTGTTCTGCTTTGGTAGTCTGATCCAGCTCCTTTTCTTTCACCAAGGGCAAGGAAAAACTAAAAATCGAACCTTTGCCCACGGTAGAACTGACAGAGATTTTGCTTTTGTGGCCTTCCAGGATATGCTTGACGATGGCCAAGCCGAGCCCGGTTCCTCCTTCTTTTTTGTTTCGGCTTTTTTCTACCCGATAAAATCTTTCAAAAATCCGCTTCAAATCTTCTGGCGGAATTCCCTGCCCATCGTCTTTGATATCCACTTGGATATGGTTCTTATGTGCTTTGAGGGAGATTTTGACTTCTCCCTCGTCGTGGTTGTATTTAACTGCGTTGAAAATGAGGTTTTGACAAACCCGATAGATTTTTTGCCGGTCGGCATGGGTAAGGTAGCTTTTATCCGCCTCGTATTTGAAGTCAATATGAACATGACGTTTGCTCGCCTTATGTTCGAGTTCTTCGATGACTTCCTCGATGACTTCCTTCAGGTCAAAATCCTTGAAAACAAACTTGATCACCCCGCTTTCCATCTGATTAAGCGTTAGTAAATCTTGAACGAGGTTGTCGAGCGAATCCAGACTTTTGGCGGCACGTTTGAGAAACTTCATCCGCACCTGCTTATCGTCAATGGCTCCATCAAGCAGCGTATGGATGTAACCCTGTGTAGCAAAAATGGGGGTTTTCAATTCATGGGAAATATCGGCAATAAATTCTCGGCGAAATTCGGCGTTTTTCTGAAGTGCATCGATTTCCTTTTGTCGAGCTAGGGCATAGGAATTAATCACCGCATTGATTCTCCGAAGGGGAGAGATGGAGCTTCTGGAGCTTTTTTCGGGGATTTGGGAAAGTTCTTTCTTTTGGATTTTCTCCAGTAAGGAATAAATATTGGCAATCTCTCGAAAGACCAAAAACTCCAAGGTGATATTGATCAATAAATAAGAAGCTGAGAATGCCAACCCCGAGGCCACAAAGATCAGCACCGCAGTAGAATCATCCATTAAAGACAAAAAAGCCCCTACTAAAGCCGAAATAGCCAAAGCCAAAATCAATGAAATACCACGGGAGCTTGCAAGCATTTTTAGGAGCCCAACTCGAATTTATAACCTACACCTTTTACTGTAGTGATGTAGTCATCTCCGATCTTTTCCCGGACTTTACGGATGTGTACGTCGACCGTACGGGCGAGTACAAAGACATCCGAACCCCAGATATTCTGAAGAAGCTCATCTCTACTGAATACCATATTAGGGTTTTTGGCGAGGAAATACAATAATTCAAACTCCTTCTTAGGTAGGGTGATGGTTTTGCCGGATTTTTCGATGGTGTAGCTGCCTCGATCAATGATCAGGTCCCTGATTTTGATCTGAGCTTGCTCCTGTTCTTTTTTGGATTCCCTACGGAAAAGCGCTGCGATCCGACTCATCAAAGCCCGAGGTTTGATTGGTTTGGTGATGTAGTCATCCGCACCTACATCAAAAGCAGCTACTTCAGAATACTCTTCCATGCGAGCCGTTAAAAAAATGATAAAGGTATTTTTCAGCTCTGGAATCTGACGGAGCTGAAGACAAGTTTCCACCCCATCCTGATGTGGCATCATAATATCTAAAAGAATGACATCGGGTAAAAATTTAGAGGCAGTTTTGACGCCTTTGATTCCGTCCTCTGCAGTGGCTACTTCGTATCCCTCTTTTTGCAGGTTGTATTTTAGAATTTCAACAATATCTGGTTCATCATCTACGACCAGAACTTTGATTTTCTGCTTTTCGCCCATTTGGATTGTTCTTGTTTGCAGGATAAAATTAAGCAATATTCTAGCATACCTACCAAATATTTTGTCATCTGCCTGGCTGTTTTTCATTTTGAAAAGCGAATAGATGAAAAATGGGAGCAAATATTATCCAAAAATTACCGCTATGTTTCTTAATTATATCGTAATCCTTTGGCAGAAGTAATGTCAAAATTGAGGGAGCCCAAAAATAAGTTTGCTTTGATTTTTACCGGTATTTTGTTCTGATCCTGTGTGACCCATACTTTTACTGGATACTCTCCCCGGAAAAGCTTGTTTTTTGGAACTTGCGGAGAAAAGATAAACGTGTCTTTTTCGCCCAGTTCGGTTTTAATTCGTTCGGTACCTTCGAAGATTAACTTTATGTTATATATTTCTTTATCAAAAAAACCTTTGATCGTAACGTAATCTCCGGCTTTGATATTTCGTAGATCCAGGCTTCGTAAATAATAAAAGCCACTGACCAAATCCTGCACTTCGCCTGGTAGATCAAATTCTTTGACCTCTTTTAAATTTTTATTTTCCCGATCGAACAGCTGCATTTCAGCTTTCCGGTTTTCTTGGTCAAAATAAACCTTTTCATGTTTGCGATATTTTCCTTCCTCAATATGTCGATAGGAAATTTTTGGCAGTCGTGTTTCTCCGTTCCAAAAGGTTCCCCAGTTATCATTCACTCTGCCAAAAAGTGCAGCGGCGCCTTTGGTCTCCCCGTAAACATCAATTTTGTAATGGGGTTTTTGATCGTAAATATGCGGCTGATTACTAACTTGCATTTTGGCATCAGCAAGATTGATCCAGCCATAACTTACTTCGAAATTTAATTCTTCCCCATAGGTAAAAGGGACAGTCGCGGCTTGTTGGCTAAAGCCCGGGATGGGGAAAAGAAATAAAAGAAGAAGTAATCTAAGCTGATTCATGATTTTTTGTGACAATACCTGACAAAAAGACGTTATTTTTAGAGTTAATACGAAAAAACGTGCCGAATAGTGATGAAAAGTACGAATTTGGTATCCGAATCCAAAAGTAGCCGGTTTTGGTTAACAGATTCAATTCTTGTAAAGACATTGTTTTCAATCTTTTAAAATTCTAAATCCATGAGTAATAACGCAGAAAAATTAAAAGCGCTTCAACTAACCATTGATAAGTTGGAAAAAACTTACGGAAAGGGCACCGTAATGAAACTAAGTGATAATAAGGTTCAGGATGTACCCGCTATTTCCACGGGTTCACTGGGTCTGGATATGGCCTTGGGGGTAGGCGGAATTCCTCGCGGAAGAGTAATTGAGATTTATGGTCCAGAGTCTTCGGGCAAGACGACTTTGACCATGCATTGCATTGCCGAAGCCCAAAAGGCTGGTGGATTAGCCGCTTTTATTGATGCCGAGCATGCCTTTGATAAAAGCTATGCGGAAAAGCTCGGAATCGATATCGAAAACTTGTTAATTTCCCAGCCGGACAATGGAGAGCAAGCTTTGGAAATTGCTGAGCATCTGATCCGTTCCGGAGCAATAGACATTATCGTAATTGACTCAGTGGCTGCTTTGGTACCCAAAGGCGAACTCGAAGGAGAAATGGGAGATAGCAAAATGGGACTTCAGGCTCGATTGATGTCACAGGCTTTACGAAAGCTCACGGGTGCAATAAACAAAACAGGCTGTTCTTGCATCTTTATCAATCAGCTTCGGGAAAAAATCGGAGTGATGTTTGGCAACCCAGAGACTACCACGGGTGGTAATGCATTGAAATTCTACGCTTCGGTCCGTCTAGATATCCGTAGAATTGGTCAGATCAAGGAAAGTGCAGATAATATTCTGGGTAACCGGACCCGAGTCAAAGTGGTCAAAAACAAAGTCGCTCCTCCATTCAAAGTAGTCGAGTTTGACATTATGTACGGGCAGGGGATCTCCAAAGTCGGCGAAATCATCGATTTGGGGGTTGAGTTTGACATTATTAAGAAAGCAGGATCTTGGTTCTCTTACAATGGAGAAAAACTCGGTCAGGGACGAGATGCGGTCAAGAACCTGCTATTGGACAATCCAGAATTAATGGATGAACTTGAAGTTAAAATCAAAGCGGCTTCCGGTTTGTTACCGACTGCTCCCGAGGGGAAAGTAGAGGAATAAGGTTTGCACGGAAAAAAAGAAAAGGGAAGCTTCGGCCTCCCTTTTTTTGTTCAAACCATTTGATTTAGGTTGTACGGATCGCTTCTACGGGATCCATTCTTGCGGCAAGGGTAGCTGGAACTATCCCAGAAACCACTCCGATGATTGAAGATACGCCAAGACCCAAAATGATATTTTGAATGGATAAGACCAGATCCAGGGTGCCCAGCTGTATAAAACTTAATAAATACACTAGGATAATCCCGGTACCGCCTCCAATAAGGCTCAGGCAAACTGCCTCAAACAGAAATTGGAAAAGAATAAAATAATTTTTTGCTCCCAGTGATTTTTGGATGCCAATGATATTGGTTCGCTCCCGTACCGAGACAAACATGATGTTTGCAATCCCAAATCCACCCACCAAGATGGAAAACCCACCAATGACCCAGCCGGCGGAGGAAATTACATCGAAAACCGAACCGATAGTGTTCTGGATAAACTCCGTTTTATTTAACGTGAAATTATCCTCTACGGTGGGTTTTAATCCTCTTTTTGCACGAAGTAATCCGATCATTTCATTTTCCAGAGCCACCAAGCCAATATCATCTTCCATCCCTTTGGCCGCAATGGTAGGCTCAATGCCGTTTCTACCCGTAAAAAACATTTTATTAAAGGCTCCATAGGGAATTAAGCAGGCTTCATCTTTTGAGGGCAGTTCAAAAAGTCCTTCGCCCTCTTCCTCAAATACTCCGATGACGATGAATTTCAATCCTCTGATTTTTATTTCTTTTCCGATTATTGACTGATTGGGATAGAGGGTATTGGCTACTTTTTTTCCGATTAAGGCAAGGTTTCGAGCCCCTCCGACTTCCACTTCAGTAAAATAACGACCTTCTTCCAGAGCTACATCATAGACATCCTGATAGGTGTAGGCTACCCCGGAAAGCTGGGTACCTTCATAGGCATTGCTTCCTGCTTGGATGGTCGTTCGCGCGGAAGCCGAGATGGTTACTCCTTCGGCATTTTGAAGATTTTCCTCCAAAAACCGGTACTCCGAAACCGTAGAATACGGCCTTCTGATGTATTCCCACCAAGGCCTGTTTTGGGGTGGTCCATCAAACGGAAAGCGGTCGACCCGGATCACATTGGTTCCTAAAAAGGAAAAGGAGGATTTAATGTTGTTTTCCAAGGAATCGACCAGGGTAAATACCGCGATAATGGCAAAAATTCCTACCGTCACCCCAAGAAGGGACAGAATGGTCCGAGTAAGGTTGGATTTTAAGGCACTGAAGGCAAAGAGAAAACTTTCCCAAGTCAATCGGAAAAACAGCATGCTTTTACTAGTTGGTTAAAACAATTTGTCAAGTTACGTGAAATTGGAGATTATTGTTATTATCTTTGCATTTTTTAGAGTAATTCTAAAAGATTTAATCAAGCGTAGATATCTAAAGCTTATATATGAAATTATCTGATTTCAAATTTGACGTCCCCAAGAAATTAATTGCCCTGTATCCTACCGACAATCGAGATGAATCTCGGCTGATGGTAGTTCACCGCAAAACCGGGGAAATCGAGCACAAAACCTTCAAAGACATTATTGAATATTTCGGAGAAGGAGATGTTTTCGTGACCAATGACACCAAGGTTTTTCCGGCAAGATTGTACGGAAACAAAGAAAAGACCGGTGCGGAGATCGAAGTTTTTTTGTTGAGAGAATTAAATCCGGAACTTCGACTATGGGATGTACTGGTTGATCCTGCGCGTAAAATCCGAGTGGGAAACAAGCTTTATTTTGGAGATTCTGACCTAGTGGCCGAAGTGATTGACAATACCACCTCAAGAGGTAGAACGATCCGATTTTTGTTTGATGGAACCGAAGAGGAATTCCATAAAACGATTGATACCTTAGGCGAGACTCCACTACTCAAAGAAATCATTGAACGAAAAATTGAGCCTGAAGATCGAGATCGGTATCAGACCGTTTTTGCCAAAAATGTCGGTGCTGTAGCGGCTCCTACTGCTGGATTGCACTTCACTCCTCACTTGTTGAAGCGATTGGAACTGCAAGGGGTCGAAGTTACACCTATCACCCTTCATGTGGGATTGGGGACATTTAGACAGGTGGATGTAGAGGATTTAACCAAGCATAAAATGGATTCTGAGAATTACAACATCCCAGAAAAAACAGTGAAGCTGGTCAATGAAGCTCTGGATCATAAAAAGCGTGTAGTAGCGGTCGGAACTACGGTATTGAAGACAGTGGAATCATCAGTGACAGCGAGCAATCACTTGAAGGCCTCCAGTGGATGGACGGATAAGTTTATTATCCCACCTTACGATTTTAAAATCGCCAATGCGCTCATCACCAATTTTCATTTGCCAGAATCCACCTTACTTATGACAGCTTCTGCCTTTGGAGGATATGATTTGATCATGAAAGCCTATAAAGAAGCCATTAAAGAGAAATACCGCTTCTTCTCCTACGGAGATGCCATGTTGATTTTATAGATCGGAGCGTAAAACCAAACCATCTTTAGTGGTTTGGCTGTAAGCAACAAATTTAGTATAATTTCATAGTCGGTATAAGACATTAAAACCTTGTAAGGGACTTGCGAGTACACGTGTGGGGCAACAGTGAGACTTCTAACTCTTCGGAGCAGTAAGCAAGTTGCAGTGAAGCACGAAGCACATTTGTCTTTAGCAAATGGGTAGTTCACAAAAGCTTAGAAAGCTCCCAATTGGGAGTTTTTTTTTCGACTTCATTTTTTAGTGACTTTGGGATAATAGCCCATTTGCTTACAATAAATTAAATTGCTCCAAAATTGTGAAAATGAATTCGAGCATGACCCAAACCGACATACAGAGGGATAGTATGGTCAATGTGAGAATTCTATCTGACCTTTGAAAATCAATGAGAGACACATGAATAAAGCCGCTGTTCTTGTCGCAGGAGGAAAAGGTTCCCGAATGGGTGGCCCGGTTTCAAAGCAATATTTGCCACTGGCAGGAAAGCCTGTTTTGATGCATACCCTGGAGGTATTTTATCAGGTGGATCCCAGTATAGAGCTGATTGTGGTTTTGCCAGAATCCGATTTTGAACTTTGGGAGGAGTTGGTGAAAAGCCATCAATTTGCGGTTCCCCATCACTGTGTAGCCGGGGGGAATTCCCGATTTCAATCCGTAAGAAATGGACTGAGTGGTATTTCTTTTGAGGACGGTTTGGTTGCAATCCATGATGCAGTCCGTCCTTTTGTCAAACAGGAAGTGATCCGGGCAAGTTTTGAAGAGGCGGCACGAAATGGGAGTGCGATTGCGGTTGTGGCATTGAAGGATTCCATCCGAAAATTGACCGATGATGGAAAATCCTTTTTTCAAGAGCGGCAGTATTTTCGATTGGTTCAAACTCCACAAACTTTTCAATTGGCAAAAATTCGGAAAGCCTTTCAGGTTACCGAGTTGCCGCAATTTACCGATGATGCAACGGTTTATGAACATCAGGGCTGGCAGGTAAGCTTGATTCCTGGAAACCCTGAAAATATCAAGCTGACTACGCCTGAAGATTTGGTTTATGCGGAGTATTTGATGGGGCTTGACCAGCTAAAGAAAACTAACTAGTTCAATTTGGCCGACTTTTTCGGTGTATTGGCCGACTTTTTCTCGATTTAGGCGAAGTACAAGAGATCAATTTAGGTTGTCAGACTACTTTTGGGTATCATATAAAACCAAAAAGCAAATGGCAAATTATTCTAATCCAAAATCCAAAAATGAGAGTGGTCTCATATTCGGATTTATCATCTTGGGAGTAGGTATTCTGATTCTACTACGCAAACTGGGGATTTTCTTTCCCGGCTGGATTCTTTCCTGGCCCATGATTCTCATCGCTATCGGTACCATCGTTTTGATTAAACATCAGTTTCAATCCTTCTTTGGGGCAGTCATGCTTGGTTTTGGGTTTTATTTTCTGGCCGAACGCGAGTTTGGCTTTGACCTTGGCTTGGAGCAGTATGTCTTGCCGATTGGTCTGATTCTTTTGGGAATCTATTTGATTACTCAAAAACAAAAAGAAAATCGGGTCATGGATGAGGTGATGTCCAAAATGCAACAAAAATCTTTTAAAAGTTCCTCTTCTGCCTTTGCTTCTACCGACTCCTCGGATGACTCCTCAAAAACTGCAGGGCCTCAGGAAAACAGCAAATCAGGAATAGGGGGTGCCTCCGGGATTTCCTATTCGGACAAGGCCAATATTGATGCGATTTTGAGTGGAGTGAACAAGCGGATTTTATCCAAGAATTTCCAAGGTGGAAAATTGACCGCAGCCTTTGGAGGGATCGATTTGGATCTGTCTCAAGCAGACCTTCAGGGAGTACAAACGATGCAGGTAGATGTGATTTTTGGGGGGATGAAACTGATTGTACCCCCGCATTGGGATGTGCGAACCGAGGTGACTAATATCGCCGCAGGCGTTGAAGATAAGCGAATCTACCGCCAGTCCGAGGTGGACACGGATAAGGTACTGGTTCTGAGAGGAACGATTTTATTTGGAGGTTTGGAAATCAAATCATTTTAACGACCTTTTCATCTAAAAAATAGCAATTTGTTTTCTAAGGCATTTTCTACTCCTGCCCGCGCTAACTGGGTGATTCAGGGAGCCGGATTAATCTGGCTCCTGGTTACCGCCTTACTATTGAGTTATTATGGACTAGGCCTGTCGATGGCGCTTACGGATGCGGCAATTTATGCCCTTGTGTTTTTGGGGGGAGTTGTGGTGCTGGATCGAATTTTTGGCTTTTATATTCCCAAAGGAGGAAATACTTGGCTACTTTTAATTTTACCCTTGGTGTTGAGTTTGATTGGGGTACTCGTTCATCGATATGTTGGAGGGTGGATTTTTGAGGAAGAGGAGTCTTATCATGCGTTACTCAAAAACCATTTTTATTTGCGATGGGCTATCCTTGCCATGATGGAGGCCATGGTTACTTTACTTGCCATCGTGGTCTCCAAACTGGAACAGCAAGAGGCCAGCCAAAAGCGGGAACTGCATATCATGGAGTTATCTAAAGAAGCTGAGTTGACTCAATTGCGACAGCAACTTCAGCCCCATTTTCTATTCAATAGCTTGAATTCGATTTCTGCTTTGGTGATTTCCGAATCCAAAAAAGCCCGGGAAATGGTTTTGCAGCTCTCGGATTTTTTAAGAGGTACCATCCGAAAAGACCACCAAACCTGGGTCAGCCTGGAGGAGGAAATGGCCTATCTGAAATTATATCTGGAGATTGAGAAAGTACGGTTTGGCCATCGGTTGCAAGTGGATTTTGATAGTTCAACCGAAGCTTCTCAGCTTCAATTACCGCAACTTTTAATACAGCCACTGTTGGAAAATGCAATCAAACATGGGCTTTATGGCGTAACCGGCGAGGTAAATATCCGGTTAAATGCTGCGAAAAGACAAAACTATTTGATTTTAACAGTAGAAAATCCTTTTGATCCTGCAACACCCGCGCAGCATGGGACTGGATTTGGTCTTTCCTCGATCCAGAGAAGACTTTATTTACTGTTTGGTAGAAATGATTTATTGACCAAAGGAGCAAAGAATGACCTATTTCGCGTTGAGCTTAAAATTCCACAACTGAAATGATTCGCACCATTATTATCGATGATGAGCCCTTGGCAGCAGGGATAGTCCGTGAATTTCTTTCCGAATTTCCGCAATTTGAGCTACTCGAGCAGTGTGCAGATGGATTTGAGGGACTTAAAGCCATTCAGAAATATCAACCGGATTTGATTTTTTTGGACGTACAAATGCCGAAAATCACAGGATTTGAAATGCTGGAATTGCTAGACGAAGCTCCCCCAGTAATTTTTACCACCGCATTTGATCAGTATGCGCTGAAAGCCTTTGATGCGAAAGCTATGGATTATTTGTTGAAACCCTTTTCCCAAGAGCGGTTTAATCAAGCGATTCAAAAATTTTTAGCCAGCCGTGAAGCTCCCCAAGTTTCCGCTGGACTTCAGCAAATGGCCGAAAAAAGTAATCGTCTTGTTGTTCGAGTCAAAAATGAAATTAAAATCATAGCGGTTTCCGATGTCTTATATTTTGAAGGAGCGGATGATTACATCGCCATTTATACAGCTGGAGGCAAATTCTTAAAAAAGATGACCATGAAATCTTTGGAGGAAGCATTGGCTCCGGATCGTTTTGCGAGGATTCATCGGTCCTACATGATTAATGTCAATGCAGTCACCCGGATAGAGCCTTACCAGAAAGATACGTATTTGGTGTTTTTGAGAAACGGAGATAAGCTGCCTGTGAGTAAGATCGGATACAGCAGATTACGGCAGGTTTTAGGTGTTTAAGGAAAATGGGAACCCGCCAAAATAAATGAAAAAAGCCCTGGAAAAATCCAAGGCTTTGGTATTAATATTCGTCCTCGTTGAAGAAGAAGTCATCTTTAGTCGGGTAGTCCGGCCAAATCTCTTCGATGGTCTCATAAGGTTCTCCATCATCTTCCAATTCCTGAAGATTTTCTACTACTTCTAGCGGGGCGCCAGATCGGATGGCATAGTCAATCAGCTCATCCTTTGTGGCTGGCCAGGGAGCATCCTCTAGATAGGAAGCTAATTCAAGTGTCCAGTACATAGTGTTTGTTTTAAGTAGTTCCGGATTTTTAAGGTTGCAAAATTATCCTTTTTTTTAGATATGTAATCGTGTACTGATTATTTAAAAGAAAGTTGCTTTAAAATGTAATTTTTTACATCAACTTTCCGCTTCAGTGCCGATAATTTTTTCTTCATCATAATCTCAAAATCGCTACTTCTGACCTGAAAATTGTCGGTATTGTTTTGAGCAGTCTCATATTCTGTTTGATCTCGGTGAAGAAGGTCTTTGAGTAAAGCCACTTTAATCTGATTTTGTTCAGATTCGGGTTTTTGATCAAAGTCCGGGTATTTGCCATGGACCAGTTTTTCCAGAAATGCCTTTTCAAAAACGATATCTGAGAAAAACTGGAAAGAGCGAGCCAGTAAATTCGCATCCTTGGGTTTGCGAGGAGGGAGTTTCCGCCATTCTTGCTGGATTTCTTTAGCCCGACCGATAAGTTGATAGCTGGAGGGCTGCCCTGCCAGCTTTTTGATTTCCTCAGTGAGGCTTTCCACCTGTTTCATCACTTCGCGCGGATGCATCTGGGGACCTGGATTTAAGGCTCGACGGTAGCGAGAAAAGATCCGATTGTTCAGTTTAGAAAATTCATCCCAAAGCGGTTGTCGCTTTTCGGCAGGAACCTTTCCGGCTGATTTCCATTCTTTTTGGATTTTCTTGCTAATCTCAAAAGCCATTTTGGCATCAGGTAGATCATGGGCTTCCCGGGCTTGTTCAACCAGGGCTTCATAAACTTTGATGTTTTCCTCTGCCTGAAGAGCCAACCCTTCAAAGAAATGCCTTCTGTTTTCGAAGAAATGCTGCACATGATCGTTAAATTCCTGCTCGATTTCTTCCTCGATTTCTTTATCCACGGGACCAGTTTTGATCCAGCGCATTTTCAATTCTTTGTAAAATTCCGTGGTAGCCTTCCAATCCGTATCATCTCTCATCGATTCTGCTTCTTGGATAAGGGCCTTTTTTACCTCCAGATTTTTTGTTCGATTGGCTTGAATGATTTCGTTTAAGTAAACTTCCTGTTGATTGAGTTCCTCGATCAAGGGAATAAAATCACCCAAAGCATCTGATTCATGAAGGGAATCGCGCAGGTGAATCAGTTTCATTAAGAAAGAACCCTTGTTTTGGTTTTCGGCAATATCGGATTTGAGCTTTTCAACCTTTTCTTTGATTTGCTCAAAACGACCTTCAAAATAAGCAATGGTAGAAGCCTCGTCTTCTTTCACTTCTCCAATCTCCCTGTCCGCATTCCCCAGAAATCCTTTTAAATAAACTTTATTGTCTTTGATGTATCCGTATGGATGGTCCATTGCGCTACAGTAGGTTAAGTGGTCGTTTTCAATTTTCCGCAAATTAATTAATTCAAAAGCACTTATCCTAAGAAAGGGCTTTTTTTGCATCTTTGCTTTTTAACGCAAATTTTCAAGAAAAATTCAACTCATGAGTGCAGAAAAAATCATCTTTTCCATGGCAGGGGTTTCCAAAATCTACCCGCCACAGAAAAAAGTCCTGAAAGATATCTACCTCTCATTTTTTTACGGTGCCAAAATAGGCGTCCTTGGCCTCAACGGTTCGGGGAAATCCTCCCTACTTCGGATCATTGCTGGGATCGATAAGGAATACCAAGGTGAAGTCGTCTTTTCCCCTGGATATACCGTAGGCATGCTGGAGCAAGAGCCCAAACTTGATCCAGACAAAACAGTAAAAGAGGTGGTCGAAGAAGCAGTAGCCGATACGGTTAATCTGTTGAAAGAATTTGAACAGATCAATGAGAAATTCATGGATCCAGCTTTGATGGAGGATCCTGATGCGATGAATAAGCTGATTGAGCGACAAGGAGAAGTTCAAGAGAAACTCGATGCGGCCAATGCCTGGGAACTCGATGTGATGTTAGACAAAGCCATGGATGCACTTCGTCTTCCTCCGGCAGATGCCAATGTGGACAATCTTTCCGGTGGGGAAAAAAGAAGGGTTGCCCTTTGTCGTTTATTGCTTCAAGAGCCGGATGTGTTGTTGCTCGATGAACCGACCAACCACCTGGATGCAGAGTCGGTTCATTGGCTAGAGCAGCACTTGAAAAACTACAAAGGAACCGTCATTGCAGTAACGCACGATCGGTACTTCCTAGATAATGTAGCAGGCTGGATACTTGAGCTCGATCGAGGAGAGGGAATTCCATGGAAAGGAAATTATTCCTCCTGGCTAGACCAAAAGCAACAGCGTCTCAAGCAAGAGGAAAAAACCGAATCCAAGCGCCAGAAAACCTTGGAACGGGAACTCGAGTGGATCCGAATGTCCCCTAAAGCCCGTCAATCCAAAGGAAAAGCCCGACTCAATGCCTATGATAAACTGGTCGGAGAGGAAGCAAAAGAGAAAGAAGCCAAGCTGGAATTATTCATTCCGCCGGGACCACGATTGGGAGCGAAAGTCATCGAGGCTAATCATGTTTCCAAAGCCTATGGCGACAAGTTGCTTTTTGAAGATTTGAGTTTCTCGCTACCACAAGGAGGAATTGTTGGGATTATTGGGCCGAATGGTGCTGGTAAAACTACCTTGTTCAAGTTGATTACCGGCCAGGAAAAGCCGGATTCTGGAAATTTCGAAGTCGGGGAAACCGTGAAGTTGGCCTATGTTGATCAGGAACATGATTCCCTTGATCCGGACAAAACGGTGTATCAATTGATTTCTGAAGGGAATGAATTGATGAAGCTGGGAAATAAAGAGGTTAATTCTCGGGCTTACGTATCCAAATTCAACTTTGCAGGCTCTGATCAGGAGAAAAAAGTCGGCGTACTTTCTGGTGGAGAACGAAACCGAGTTCATCTGGCTATCACGCTCAAAGAAGGTGGAAACTTGCTTCTTCTCGATGAACCAACCAACGACTTGGATGTGAACACGCTTCGTGCACTGGAAGAAGCCTTGGAAAACTTCGGAGGCTGTGCAGTGATTATTTCCCACGACCGATGGTTTTTGGACAGGATTTGCACCCATATTTTGGCTTTTGAGGGAGATTCTCAGGTCTATTGGTTTGAAGGAAACTTTTCCGACTACGAAGAGAATAAGAAGAAACGCCTCGGTGATGTGACGCCGAAACGGATTCGCTATAAGAATTTGAAATAGGTAGACAGTGGCAGTTTGCAGTGAATTCAGAAGTTCAAAATCAGAAATCTGAAAAAGCTAACCCCCTCGAGGAGAAATTTCCGAGGGGGTTTTTATTAAAAAAGCCGAACCAGACCCACGGCTGTTTGGGAAATTGACGATGCTTTTCTCAAAAGATGCGAGTGGAGAAATAAGTGAAGATGAGTTTTACGGAAAGATCTATGTGTAAACCTTTGCAAAGGATGGGAATTGGATCATTGATCCGCAGTTCTTTGGAGACAATGCCAAAAGATTGGGGGTGAATGCCCCTATTGATTATTCTGCGATTTCTTCGTTCCAAAGGAAAACCATCAACCATCAAACACTGGAGATGAATACCAGTGAAGGAAGCCGTACTCATCGCAATGGCACTGTAGGTGACACCCTTATTCTCGGTTATTCTAATGGTCATACGAGAGAGCTATTGAGGCGAAAATGAAAACATACAAATACCTCCATGCTTTCATTTTCCTCTGCCTTGGACTTTTGCTAATTGGTAAGAACTTGGATTTGTTTCCACTGCCCACATGGGTTTTGGGAGTAATTATTGCATGGGGAGCAATTGCTTTTTTTGTGGAAGGGATACGGGATAGAAAGAAAAACTAGCTAATCCTTTAAATTTCAAGCTAGTTAAAACTTTGGGGGAAATTCGAACTAACCCTTTTTCTTCCTCAACTCCAAGACCGTAATCTCCGGCCAAATTCCTACCCGACCCGGAAATGCCAAAAATCCAAAGCCCCGATTTACATGCAAGAAACGCCCCATTTCTTCGTAGAGTCCCGCCCATTTGGGATAGCGAAGGGAAGCTGGACTCCATTTGACCCAGCCTGGGATTTCGATCCCAAACTGCATCCCATGGGTATGGCCACTCAGCGTCAAGTGAATAAATTGAGAGAAATTCTTTACCTGCTCATCAAAATGGGAAGGATCATGACTCATCAGAATTTTGAAGCTTTGATTTCGAAGTTTTTCAGTTGCTTTTGCCAAGTCTCCATGTTGGGCAAAGCCTTTTCCCCAGTTTTCTACCCCGATCAAATCAATGCTTGACCTTCCCTTTTGAATTTGGATATTTTCGTTTCGAAGAAGCTGGAAGCCCAAATCCTTATGGACTTGGAAAAGTCGTCGCATGTTTTCCACTTTGGCCTCCCGATTTGGCCATTCCATGTAATCTCCGTAATCATGGTTTCCCAAAATTGAATATTTGCCCATCGGGGCTTCTAGCTTTTGGAAGGTTTCAATCCAAGGTTCCATTTCTGCTGCTTGATTATTAACCAAGTCTCCGGTGAAAAGAATGACATCTGAGTTTTGCTGATTGATCAGCTCTACGCCGTATTCCAGTTTCTTTTTGTTGTCAAAGCTCCCTGAGTGGATATCTGAAATCTGGGTAATGGTAAAACCATCAAATTCCTCTGGGAGCTCATCAAATTCCAGACGGTGTTTCACTACTCGGTAGCGATATTTTCCGATCAATACTCCATGTAAAATTCCTAAAAATGGAACAGCCGCTAGAATCAAAGCCGTCTGACTGATCATTTTTCTCCGTTCGGGTAAGAAGTCACCTTCTCTTCCTCCGGTGAATGATTGAAATCCTCCTGAAAACAAACGCAGCATATCCTCACCAAAAAGAAGTACCAAGATGATCAGTTTTGGGATAAGAGAAAGAATGAGTAGGGAGACCATTCGGCCAAAACTAAGAGTAATCGCTCCCCTTTCGAAAGTCAAAAATACATAGCCGACAAAGAAATAGACTAGCATCGAAAAGCCCCAAAAGGCATATTTGACCCAGGGTTGGGAAGGGAGGCCGGTTTTGAAAGCCTGGAAGGAATACCAGTCAATCAAGCCGAGGAAAAGGATGAATAGGGTTAATCGAATCAAAATGCTGATCACAGAGTTGTGGCTAAGGGTAAGTGGATTGTTTTTCGAATTTTAAATTACTAGAACGGACAGGGGAAAAGCAAGTTGGAAATATGGAAGGGAAATTCTGGATTCTAAAACCTCAAGTAAGGGAATTTTCAATTAGGGCGACTCTGTCAAGAGTCTTTTTTGCCCCTTTGTGTATTTTGGTAAGTCTTTTGCCTTTCTTTGTAAGGAAGACTTTTTCAAAACCAGCCTATTAACCTATGAGACAGCTACTCCTCAGACCCGGAGCAGAGGAACTTTCCTATGAAATCCGTGGAATCGTAAAAAAGGCCCGCCAAATCGAAGCGCTTGGCCACTCGATCACCTGGGAAAATATTGGTGATCCCATCCAAAAAAGTAATCAGGTGCCTGATTGGATGAAGGATATTATCGCTAACTTACTCAAAGAAGACAAAACCTACGGCTATGCGGATTCCAAAGGTGTACTGGAAACCCGACAGTTTTTAGCAGGACTGAACAATGAGAAAAGAGGCACTCAGATTACAGCCGAGGATATTTTGTTTTTCAATGGCTTAGGTGATGCAATTGCGAAGTTGTATCAATTCCTGGTCCCCACAGCGCGAATTATTGGGCCTTCACCGGCCTATTCGACACACAGTTCGGCCGAGGCCGCCCACGCCAATACTGCTCCAATTACCTACAAACTCGATCCGGATAATCAGTGGCTTCCTGATATGGAAGATCTTTTTTTGAAGGTCAAGTATAATCCCTCGATTGTCGGGATTTTAATTATCAATCCGGATAATCCTACTGGAATGGTTTATCCTAAGGAGGTTTTGGAAGGGTTTGTCAAAATTGCAGAGGAGTTTAACCTCTTGTTGATCGCAGATGAAATCTACCAGAATATCACGTACAACGGCATAGAGGCTGTGGCTTTGGCAGAAGTGATAGGTAGTCGTCCTGCGATTTCGCTAAAGGGAATTTCCAAAGAATTTCCATGGCCGGGAGCACGCTGTGGCTGGATGGAGTTTTATAATCGGGAAGCTTCAATCGAATTTTCCAAACTCTGCCAAACCCTCGAAAATGCAAAAATGATTGAAGTTTGCTCGACGATTTTACCGCAATTGGCAATCCCAAAAATCATGAACCATCCCAATTATCAGGCCTACAGAGAAGAGGCCAATGCGCAAATTGGGAAGCGGAGTGATTGGATGCGGGAGATCCTGGGAGATATCGAGGGAATCAAATTTAATCCCACTCAAGGGGCTTTTTACAATACGATTGTCTTTGATGAAAAACTTTTAAGCCCGAATCAATCTCTTCAGATTACCGATCCGCGTTTGCAAGGCATGCTTGATGCTTGGCTTCAGGATAAAAATATGCCTTTGGACAAGCGATTTGTCTATTATTTACTGGCTGCTGAGCAAATCTGTGTCGTTCCAATATCTTCTTTTTGCTCCGATTTGAGAGGGTTTCGAGTGACCCTGTTGGAAGAAAACGAGGAAGTGTTTAAAAACACCTTTGAACGACTGGGGCAAGCGATTAAACACTACCTGAAGTCAGAAGTCTAAAATCAGATCCTGATCCGCACCTCCGGTTGTACGAAGGTTCCAGCTGATCCACCTAAGTCTTGGGGTATTTTTGTTAGCTACGAACCTTTGTCTAATGGAGTTTTGTGGTTGCTGCTCGATCCTCTTATCCAAAGAGTCAGTAAAAGCTTTGGTAACATCGTAGGAACTGACCCGATTAAGCAAATAGTCTGTTTTGATCTTCAACGTTAAATTGCTGATTTTAGGGAGGGGATCAGGGGAGTACTTTTTCACCAAGGAACACCAATCCATCTACGCAATGGCCTAAACAACTCCTTGCCAAGTCGTTTTCTGAAAAGCTCCATGGACTAGACTTCCCCCTCCCAAGAAAGAAAAAAGAGAAAAAGAAAGAAAAAAAGAGAGAAAATATTTGCCATTTAGTTGAGTGCATTTTTTCTCAAGCGAAGGATTCCCTTTTGGTGGCTGTTGGTTGTAATTGTGTCCAATAAGAAAGTGGTAGAATACATCTCATAGAATGGCCCAGGTCCTTCAAAAACAGACCGATAAACTTTCTGTTTTTTATCCATGATTGGCCTTAGGGTATTTGGGCATGTATTTTAAAGTCCCATGTAAAATCACTACCGAGAGTACCCTTTCTCTATTTTTTCACAACTCCTCAATTTGAAATAGAAATAGGCCGTGCAGAATATCCATACATGCCAAGTCAAGGGACTGCTTTTCAGCTTGGCCTTTGGCTGCATTTCCCCTTCGATCAGGGTTGACTTTTTTTCGGTAATTAATTGAATATGTGATTTGTAGAATGCTGTTAACTCGAGCGGTAGCGAATACTCAGCCAGGCGATTAATTAAACTGTGGGTAAAAAAGCCCAAGGAGTGGTTGCCGAATACGGCACGATCCATAAAAAAATATGCAGAGGTAAAAACTTTGTTTTTTAATTTATTCAAAATTTTCAGGAATTAAAAGTAAAAAATACCACTATATTTGCGGTTGAAATCGATTTCGAACCAAAAGAAAAAAGGGGAAAAAACGAAGTAGCTATAGGAATATTATAAATTCCTTTGGCAGAATTAATTATTTCCAATAACTTTGCACTCCGATTCGGTATAGGGGAACAAAAAGAACTTTATTTAAATTAAGATATGGCAAATCACAAATCAGCTCTGAAAAGAATTCGTGCCAACGAAGCGAAGCGTTTGAGAAACAGATATCAGGCTAAGACGACCAGAACATTCATCAAAAGATTGAAGGCGACTACTGATAAAGTAGAGGCTCAAGAGCTTTATGTGAAAGTATCTTCTCTGCTAGATAAACTGGCTAAGAAAAACGTCATTCATAAAAACAACGCCAGCAACAAGAAATCTAGATTGGCCAAATTTGTAAACGCTTTAGCGTAATCAATTTTCTGTATAGAATTGAAAACCCTGCTAGTCGGGGTTTTTTTTATGCCTAAAGATTAGTATTTTTAGTTTTACTTTTTAGAAATAAATGAGTTATGGAACAGTATTCTTCGATAAAAATCTCCCAGCTTGCCCAGGAGGATCGACCTCGGGAAAAACTCCTACTCCGTGGAAAAACTGCACTTAGCGATGCGGAGCTCATTGCCATTTTAATTGGTTCGGGGACACCCAAAATCAGTGCTGTCGATTTATCTCGGCATATTTTGGCTTCTGTCAGTCATGATTTGGCTGCCTTGGCTCGGATGAGTATTCAGGATCTCAAAAAATTCAAGGGAATCGGCGAAGCAAAAGCCATCAGCATTGTCAGTGCATTGGAGCTTGGACGGAGACGAAAGATTGCAGAACCTCAAAAGCGATTTAAAATTTCCAGTTCTAGGGATGTTTTTGAACTGATGAAGCCTGAGCTTTATGACGAAGTCGTGGAACATTTTTACGTTCTTCTCCTTACCCGGAGAAATCAAGTGATCAAGAAAGAGCGGATTTCTCAGGGAGGGACTTCCGGTACCGTAGTCGATGCTAAGCTCGTATTCAAATCTGCTTTAGACTATCAGGCTCAGTCCATAATTTTGATTCATAATCATCCCAGTGGCAGTCTCAGTCCTTCTGAACAAGATCGACGGTTGACTAGACGGTTAACAGATATTGGTCGTGCGATGGATTTACCAGTTCTTGATCATGTGATTTTTACAGATACGGGCTATTTTAGCTTTGCCGATGAAGGCATTTTATAGCCAAACGCTTGGAGAAAAGAAGATCAGAACTAGTGCCGATCAGGGATAGCTCGTATTTTTGAGCACTGGATGAATTAGTCTGTTGTTGAAAAAGGGGCACAGGAAAATTGATCATGATTCATGAAATCGAGTATGAATTAAAACGTTAACAAATAGGGATGACTATTTCCTCAGCGAGATTTCATGCGGGGACTAAAGAACAAGCAAAAACAGATGAAGACCAACCATATCATATTAATTTTTGTCTCTGTGGTCATTTTGGCTGCAGTGGTGTATACCCTGACTAGTGCTGAGGACCCGGAAACCTACATCGAAAAAATCGAAGCTGAGCGAGATCGGCAGTTTAAGTTTGTCCGATACAATATTGATTCTCCACTGACTGAAGATCAAAAACGTGATTTTAAGGAATTGAATTTTTACCCCATTGATCCGGCCTATAAAGTCCGAGCCAGACTAGTTTCTATCGAAAATAAAAAAGTCCGTGAGCTTCCCATGACTGACGGGACCAAAGAGCGCTATATCGAGCATGCTTTTGCAGAATTTGAATTGGGAGGGAAAACCAACCGCCTACTGTTGCTTCAAGCCATGGACGAACCGGATAAGCGGAATTTCTTTTTGGCTTTTGCAGACGATACCAGTGGAGAAGAAACTTATGGGGGAGGTCGCTACATCAATGCCCGTCAGGATGGTAAAAATAGCATCACGATCGATTTTAACTTGGCTTATAATCCCTATTGCGCTTATAATCCAGACTATGCTTGTCCATTGCCGCCCAGAGAAAATTTACTGGAGATCCCAATTGAGGCCGGGGAGAAAAATTATAAAGAATAGGCTTTAGCCTCATCTAAAAGCGTTAAATTTGTAATCATTTAGGTAGGAAAAAAGGGTTCTTGAACCCTTTTTCTTTAGATAGGGTGTATAAATCACCGAATTGCTGTTTACTATGAAAATCTCAATCAATCGATTAAAAAAATACATTGCCCTAACTGAATCTCCGGAAGAGATTGCTGCTCTGTTGACTCAGTCTGGCTTGGAAGTCGAAGGAATCGAAGAGTTTGTTTCGATACCAGGTGCTTTGGAAGGGATCGTAATTGGAGAAGTCCTGACCTGTGTCAAGCATCCGGATGCGGATAAACTAAGCTTGACTACAGTGGATATTGGTGCCGACGAACCTTCACAAATCGTATGTGGTGCTCCAAATGTCGCTGCCGGTCAGAAGGTGCTTGTGGCCACGGTAGGAGCAACCTTATATCCGACAGAAGGAGATTCCTTTACCATCAAAAAGGCCAAAATTCGTGGGCAAGTTTCGGAGGGAATGATCTGTGCCGAGGATGAATTGGGACTAGGAGTTAGTCATGATGGCATTATGGTATTGGATACAGATTTGCCGAATGGAACTCCCGCTTCCAAATTGATTCCTGTTACTCAGGATCAGGTCTTGGAGATTGGCCTAACACCTAATCGAGCCGATGCGGCTTCTCATTTAGGCGTAGCCCGGGATTTAAAAGCTTTGTTGGGACGCCCACTTTGCATGGATCAGATCCCTGAATTGCAGGTTGAGGGAGATCTGAAAGCAATCGAAGTAACAGTAGAAAATGCTGCTGATTGTCCACGATATGCCGGTGTAGTGATTTCTGATTTGAAGGTAGCCCCCTCACCTCAGTGGTTGCAGGATTTTCTCCATGCACTCGATTTGGAACCGATCAATAATGTGGTGGATATTACCAATTTCATTTTGCATGATTTGGGCCAGCCGCTTCATGCTTTTGATGCGGATAAAATTTCAGGGAGCAAAGTCATTGTGAAAAAACTTCCCAAAGACACAAAATTCATCACCTTGGACGAAAAGGAACGAAAACTCTCTGGCCAAGAGCTGATGATTTGTGATGCAGAGGGGGGGATGTGTATTGGCGGAATTTTTGGAGGAAAAAGCTCGGGGGTATCCGAGAAGACAACTTCAATTTTCTTGGAGTCGGCCTATTTTTCTCCTGACGTCATCCGAAAAGGAGCTCAGTTTCATGGTCTGAAGACGGATGCTTCCTTCCGGTTTGAGCGAGGAACAGATCCGAATATGCCTGTCTATGCACTCAAAAAAGCAGTAAAACTGCTTCAGGAAATTGCGGGTGGAAAGGTAAGTTCCCAAATCATAGACTACTACCCCAATCCTGTTGCCGACTTTGAAATTGAGGTAGAATATGGCCATATCAATCGATTAATTGGGAAAAAGATCGAACCAGCACAAGTGAAATCAATATTGGAAGGACTGGAAATTGGCGTGCAAAATGAGAGCGAATCAGGATTCAAGGCTATCGTCAAGCCCTATCGAGTGGATGTAACCCGAGAGGCGGATATCATTGAGGAGGTGCTTCGAATCTATGGTTTTCAGCAAGTTGCTCTTTCCGAAAATCTTAAAACCGATTATCTCGCTGAGCATCCGGTGAAGGATTTGAATAAACTTCAGTATCGGCTTTCAGAAATTCTCGGTGCTCAAGGATACCAGGAGATGATCACCAATAGCCTAACCAAACCGTCCTATGCTGAGAAATCCGCCTTTTTGGATCCTAAATTCAATGTAGAAATCTACAATAAGCTTAGTGAGGACTTGGGGGTGATGCGGCAGACCTTACTGTTCAGCGGATTGGAGGTTTTAGCCCATAATATCAACCGAAGACAAACCGATCTGAAGCTTTTCGAATTTGGAACAGTGTACCAAAAAAGGGAAGGAAGCTATCAAGAGGGACGGCGATTGGCAATTTTTCATTCAGGAAATCGTTCAGCTGAAAGCTGGATCGAGCCTGCCAAACCGTTTGCATTTGCGGACCTGTATGCCACAATTGAGCAAATTTTAGATAAGCTCACTATTTCAATCGGAGAAGTGGAAATGCTGGAGTCCAGTCCTTTCGCGTACGGCTTACGATTAAAGCTAGGATCAAAGGAACTAGGGGTGATTGGTCTGGTAGATGATCAGCTTTTGAAGCTTGCTGAAGTTCGCCAGGAGGTCTGGTATGCAGATTTGGACTGGGATTTACTTTGCAAAAAGGCTTCCGGGCTTAAAAAATATCAGGAGATTTCTAAGTTTCCGGAGGTGCGGAGGGATTTGTCCCTGGTATTGGATAAGTCAGTAAGCTATGATCAGGTGAAGCAGGTAGCTATCAAGGCAGGAGGAAAGTTACTTCAACGAATTGGAGTATTTGATGTCTATCAGGGCGATAAAATCGAAGCTGGAAAAAAAGCCTATGCGTTGAGTTTTCATCTTCAAGATCAGGAAAATACATTGACTGATAAGGTTATTGACAAAACAATGAGTAAATTGATTCAGGCTTTCCAAAACCAAGTGGGAGCGCTAATCCGAATGTAGTAAATGATTCACGAGGAACTGCAAAAATTAGAAAAACTAGCCCGACAGGCAAGTATGCGATTGCTGGAGCTTCAGGAAGAGAACCGGCAGTTGAAAGAAAATTTGGCAGAAGTTAATGCCACTTTGGAAAAGAAAGCGCAGGAAATCGATGATTTTAAAAATAAAATTAAAATTAGTAACATTGTGGACAACCGACCGGTGAATCCCGAGGATTCGGCCGAAATGAGTGACTTAATCAATAATTATATACAAGAAATCGATCAGTTGATCACCTACTTATCCGAGTGATATGGAGACACTTGCCATTCGAATCAAAATTGGGGACCGCGAGTACCCTATGCGCGTGAAGGTGGAGGATGAATCAAAAATCCGCCATGCAGGTAAGCTGATCAATGAGAAACTGAGAAAGTATAAGTCAGAATTTGGATTGGATGACAATCAGGATTTACTGGCTATGGTGGCATTCGACTGTATGGTCGAGTCTTTGGAGACCAATGAGGTCAACGCCGAAGATAGTGAGCACATCAAAAGTAGTCTTGCACAGATCAATTCCCTACTTTCAAAAGTTGTATAAATATTGAAATACCACTGATTTTCCGAGTTTTTTAGGATTCCTGCAGGTTTTATTTATACCAAAATACCTATGGGAGAAGTGCTATACATTATCCTCGCAGGCCTAGTAGGCCTGGGCGCAGGAGCGACGCTTGCAGGCGTACTAATTAAAAATAAAAATCAAAAATTAGAGGAAGAGGCCAAAGAAAAGGTCAAGTCCATGCTCAGAGAAGCTGAAATTTCAGCCGAGTCTTTGAAAAAGGATAAAATTCTTGAAGCCAAGGAGAAATACCTGAAAATTAAGGCTGACTTTGATGAGGAGATGTCTCATAAAAAGAACATTATCCTCACCAATGAAAACAAAGTAAAGCAGCGTGAGCAGCAGGTATCGAAAGAATTGGAGCAAGTAAAGCGCAAAGAAGCTGAACTGGATAGCAAGAAAGAAAACCTCAATGCGCAGCTGCATGCCGTTCAGGTAAAGAAAGAAGAGCTCGACCGCATTACCAATCAGCGGATTTCGGACTTGGAAAAAATTGCAGCATTGACCCGTGAAGAAGCGCGCGAACAATTGATCCAAATGCTCACAGAGGAAGCCAATACCAAAGCCTCTTCTCAGATCAAGGATATTCTAGACGAAGCCAAACTGACGGCCACCAAGCAGGCAAAAAAAATCGTATTAGATACGATTCAGCGAACTGCTACAGAACATGCCATCGAAAACTGTGTCTCGGTGTTTAATATCGAAAGTGACGATATCAAAGGAAAAATCATCGGCAGAGAAGGCCGAAATATCCGAGCTTTAGAAGCGGCTACTGGAGTTGAAATCGTTGTAGATGATACCCCGGAGGCGATTATCATTTCTGGATTTGATCCGGTGAGAAGGGAGATTGCCAAGCTTTCGCTTCACCGATTGGTGCAAGACGGTAGAATTCATCCAGCTCGAATCGAGGAGGTAGTTGCCAAAACCGAGAAAAACATTGAAGAGGAAATCGTTGAAATCGGGGAACGAACTTGCATCGACTTGGGTGTGCATGGATTACATCCTGAATTAATCAAAATGGTAGGACGAATGAGATTCCGTTCTTCCTATGGGCAGAACCTTTTGCAGCACTCCAGAGAAGTGGCAAAGCTTTCTGCTACAATGGCCGCTGAAATGGGGTTGAATGCCAAGCTCGCCAAGCGGGCTGGACTGCTTCACGATATCGGAAAGGTTTGGCATGAGGAGCAGGAACTGCCTCATGCGATTTTAGGGATGGAACTCGCCAAGCGATACAAGGAAAATCCAGAAGTATGCAATGCCATCGGAGCTCACCACGATGAGATTGAAATGACCTCCATGATTTCGCCAATTGTGCAAGCTTCTGATGCGATCTCAGGATCTAGACCGGGGGCACGTCGAGAAATCATGGATAGCTACATCAAGCGTCTCAAAGAGCTGGAGGAATTAGCACTGAGCTTTGACGGGGTGAATAAATGCTTTGCGATGCAAGCGGGGCGAGAACTCCGGGTTTTGGTCGATGCAGACAATGTGGATGATCAGACTGCAGGAAAGCTTTCTTTTGACATTTCACAAAAAATTGAAAAGGAAATGCAATATCCCGGTCAGATCAAAATTACAGTAATCAGAGAAATGCGAGCGGTTAATTACGCTCGTTAAACGATAATCAGGCAGCTCTTTAGGGAGCTGCTTTTTTTCTATGCCCTTCAGTATTCAATTAGTAAATTTTTTCACCGAATCGATTTATCGACTTGGCCTTTGGCTTTTTAGGTACCGACTGTCCCATTCGGAGATCGAAACCTTGCAAAATCTTTCGCGCTATTACCAAGTCCTGAAGCCTGAACATCAAAAGGAGTTTCGTGGCAAACTTTCCTATATTTTGACGACCAAAAAATTCATTCCTAGGGGAGGATTAACAGAAATTACTTCCGAAATGAAAATTTTGATCGGAGCGACTATCGTTCAGGTGACTTTTGGGCTTCCACGGGTTTCGCTAAGTCATTTCAGTAAAATTCTGGTGTATCCTGATCGATACATTTCGACAATTTCTCAAGCCTACCACCGAGGGGAAGTCAATCCCCGTCTGGGAATAATCGTGCTCTCCTGGCCTTGTTTTATCGAAGGATTTATAGACGAAACGGATGGAATTAACCTAGGGATTCATGAGGTAGCGCATGCGCTGAAATTGGAAAATCGCATTCGAAGCAATGATGAGTTTAATTTTCTGAATCCCCAACTTTGGAGAAGCTATGAGGAATTAGCACAACGGGAAATGAATTTGATCCAAACTGGAGGATCTGATTTTTTTAGAAAAAGAGGGGCTGAAAATGAGCATGAGTTCTTTGCTGTGGCACTTGAGAATTTCTTTGAAAGACCGGAACAGTTTAAAGCAAAAAAACCGGAGTTATATTCGGTATTGGTGAACCTACTGATTCAAGACCCAATTTTTCTAAAGTCCGCACGTAGGAACTCAAGCTAAATCCCAAGTTTTCTCAAGCTCCTGAAAAGCTGCCAATAGCGATTCCTTGAATCCCTTTAAGTTGCTCAAGTCCGTTTCCCAAAGTTGTTCATTTTTTAAGATCTCATCTAAAGTCGATGATAAATTGGGTAACTGCCAAGCATTACTTAAAAAAATTGTGAAACGCCTATCCTCTCGAATGGGAAGTTTTTGGCCCTGAAATTCGCCTTTGTAAAAAAGGAGTAAGGCAGCAAAAGATTGCATGAGGTATTTTGGCCATACTCCTCTTTCGTTTTCATATGCCACGATGGAGGGCAAAATGCGAACCTTAAACTTGGATATACTATTGAGTGCGATGTCTGCGAGCTGATGCTCCAAATAGGGGTTGGCAAACCGCTCCAAAACGGCAGTAGCATATCTTTCCAGTTCATTAGAATCCGGTGAAAGACTTGGAATGATTTCGCCAAAAATAATGGACTTCAGCCACTGACTAATTTTTGGAGTCTTAATCGCTTCCTTGACAGTTCGGGTACCATTTAGAATGGCGAAGGGTACCAAGGCAGTGTGGGCTCCATTTAGAATCCGTACTTTTCGAGTGCGGTAGAATTCGAGGTCTTTGACAAATTTGATATTTAAATCGGCTTTTTCCCAGTTGATTTCAGATTGAAGCTGTTCAGCTCCTTCGATTGCCCAGAGGTAGTAAGGCTCAGCCATAACGATCAATTTGTCCGGTTTGCCGATTTTTTGCTCAAGCTCTTCCACTTGATCTTTTGGGAATCCCGGGACAATCCGATCGACTAATGTGTTGTAAAATGAGCAGGAATCATTCAGCCATTGGTCAAATTCTTCGGGAAGCCCCCATAGCTGAGTATAGGAGCGAATACATTTTTTGAGCTTATCGCCATTTTTCTCAATCAGTTCACAAGGCAATACCTGTAGTCCCTTTGCTGGATCTTCCCGAAAAAACTTAAATCGATGAAAAAGCAATGCGGTCAGTTTGGCAGGGAAAGTATTTGGGATTTGTTGAAAAGAATCGTCCTTGGGATCAAATACGATTCCTGCTTCTGTGGTATTGCTAATCACATAACGCAAGTCTGGAATCTCCCCAATTTTCAAATAATCTGCATACGAATCGAAAATTGAGCTGTATTTTTTGATACAATTAATGAGATCAATACGGTCTACCTGTTGACCATTTTCCAAGCCGGCAACCCAAACATGATATTGGTTTTTTTGAAGCAGCATTCGATCATCCGGCTTGGGATTATGGATTTGAAGGCTGTGAATGCCTCCCGAAAATAGCCCTTGATTGATTAATTGTTGGAAAATCCAATCGGCAAAGCCTCGTAGAAAATTCCCGTTTCCGAATTGGAGAATCGATATTTTTTCTTCTGATTCCATTTCAAAAAAATCAAAGTGACACTCCTCTTTTCCAAGGGATGAAATCATCCTGCCCCAAGTCCATTGCCTTGGTGGATTTCTTCCCGCTTGCGATTTGAATGATTAGTTGCAATAGTTCCTCTCCCATCTCAGAGATGGTTTTTTCTCCTGAAATAATGGAACCCGTATTGAAATCAATCAAGTCAGGCATGCGCTCAGCAAGTCGATTATTGGTAGATACTTTGACCACCGGACAAATTGGATTTCCGGTAGGAGTACCCAGGCCGGTGGAAAATAAGATGATATTGCATCCTGCCCCTGCCAAGGCCGTGGTACTTTCCACATCATTCCCTGGGGTACAAAGAAGGTTTAATCCCGCTTCTTTGACATATTCTCCATAGTCTAACACGTCTGTGATGGGGGAGGATCCGCCTTTTTTAGCTGCTCCACAGGATTTGATCGCATCGGTAATTAGCCCATCCCGAATATTACCGGGAGAAGGATTCATGTCAAAGCCGGAACCGACTGCTTCGGCGGAAGCCGAATAGGCCCGCATGAGTTGGGTGAACTTTTCAGCTTTTTCAAGATTCACGCAGCGGTTGATTAATTCCTGTTCTACACCGCAAAGTTCGGGAAACTCAGAAAGCACCGCGCTACCGCCCAAAGCAGTAATCAAATCTGAAACATGCCCCAAGACAGGGTTGGCAGAAATACCCGAAAAGCCATCGGATCCCCCACATTCCAGGCCTATTTTGAGTTTGGAAAGGGGAGCGGGTTTACGGAAAATGGCATTTGCCCGATTCAGTTGGAGAAAAGTTTGTGTGATTGCTTTTTGTAATAATTGTTCTTCAGTTCCTTCCTGCTGTTGCTCAAAAATCAACAGTGGTTTTTGAAAACTTGGATTTAGCTCATTTAATTTTTCTTTAAGGATAGCGGTTTGAGCATGCTGGCATCCCAGACTCAAAACCGTTGCTCCAGCTACATTGGGATGATGGATGTATCCGGCGAGAAGCTTGCAAAGCATTTCGGCATCTTGCCTGGTACCTCCGCACCCCCCTTGATGGGTGAGAAATTTAATCCCGTCAATATTTTCAAATATTTTATTTGTAGTGGCAGTTTGAAAAGGTTCGAAAAATTGCTCGCTCGCAGCCTCTTTGGATTGGGATTGGAGTATGAGTTGGCGAACCAAGTATTTATAGGGATTGGGTTTTGCGTAGCCCAATTCCTCTAAAAAGGCTTCTTTTATAATTTCCACATTTCTGTTTTCACAGAATACGAGTGGGATTATCAGCCAAAAATTTGCGGTTCCGACTTGTCCGTCTTCCCGGTGATAGCCAAGGAAAGTTTGTTTTTCGAAAGCAGAACTATCGGGGGAAGTCCATGAGTATTCTGCTGTTTTATGTTTAAAGTCACTAGCATCATGTTTGGTGTTGAGGGTGGTGAGGAGCGCTCCTTTTGAAATGAATGATTGAGCTTTGCCAACTGTCACTCCATACATAATGATCCGATCCCCGGGGGTCATGTCTTGAATGCAAAATTTATGTTTGGCCGGGATGGGCTCGAGAATAGAGATGAATTCGCCATTGAGTTCAAAAACTTCATTTCTTTCCAAGTCTGTGAGCGCTACTATGGCATTGTCGTCAGGATGTATTTGAAGAATTCTTCGGTTCATAGGTTTAGTTTCTTTCCCTAAGATAGTCTCATTTTTCACAATCCGGTTAATGGCAATTTGAGGAAGAGTGATGAATAAGGAAAGTGAAAATTGATTTTCACCTTTTTTTACCAGAAGGCAAAGAAAATCGATTCCGTAAATAGCTGGGCAATTGTAAGCAGAAAACCTTATTATTGTCTAACTGAGTCAATTGACAATGAACCCTTATTTCAACCATAGTGCTTTCTTTTTCTTAATTCTTGGATTGTTTTTGTCCAGTTGTCAAAATGTGCTGCAGGTCAGGGAAATCAAGATGGGGCATGCTTTGGTGACCTCTCACCCAGTCCATGAGGCGATGGTTTTTTTGGCGAAGCGTGTGGAGGAAAAATCTGGCGGAAAACTTCAAATCAAGGTTTATCCCAACCAGCAATTGGGTACGGAGCGAGAACTTTTGGAGCTTTTACAAATCGGTAGTTTGGGGATGACGAAGGTTTCGGCTGCTGCTTTGGAGGGGTTTGCCCCTACGATGCAGGTTTTTGGGATGCCTTACCTGTTTAAAGATGATGCACATCAAAAGCGAGTTTTAGAAGGGCCAATTGGCAAGCAATTGCTTTTGGATCCAGAAAAATACTGGCTAAGAGGGCTCTGTTATTACGATGGGGGAAAGCGGAGTTTTTATTCCAAAGAAAAACCTATTGAAAGCCCTGAAGATTTGAAAGGGCTAAAGATCCGAGTGATGGAAAGTAATATGGCCACCAATATGGTCCGCTCCATGGGAGGTTCGCCGACACCGGTTGCCTATGGAGAGCTTTACAGTGCATTGCAGCAGGGAATCGTGGATGGGGCAGAAAACAATCCTCCGAGTCTCTACACATCCAAGCATTATGAAATCTGTAAATATTACAGCATTGATGAGCATACCGTCCTTCCTGATGTGGTGCTGATTAGTACCAAAGTTTGGGAAAGCCTAAATCCAGAGGAACAACAGTGGATACAGGAGGCTGCCGATGAATCCTCCCGACTCCAATATAAGATTTGGGCGGAGTCCACAGCGGAGTCATTGCGCGAGCTAGAGAAAGCAGGTGTTCAGATCAGCTATCCGGACAAATCAAAATTTAGGGAAGGGGTTGCCTCCATGTATGAGCAGATGAAGGTCGAACAGCCCGATATCTATAAAATTATTGAAGCGATTCAAGCAGTGGATTAAGCAAGGAGATATGAGTATAGTTCTTTTTCGTCAAAAAATTGATCGCGTGATTTCATGGATGCTTATTCTGTTGATGGGACTGATGGTGATCAATGTGAGTTGGCAGGTGGCCTCACGGTACCTGCTCAATAATCCGAGTTCCTTCACCGATGAGCTAGCCAGATATATGCTAATTTGGATTGGAATGTTGGGGGCCGCTTTTGTCGCAGGGAAAAATGAGCACTTGGCCATTGACGTATTTCAGGAAAAGCTGAGTGTTGAAAACCGTATTCGAATTCAATTTATCATTCGAATACTAATTCTGGTTTTTGCGCTTTTAACCATGGTAATAGGTGGGGCTAATTTGGTTTATATTACATTTATTTTGGATCAAACTTCAGCTGCTTTACGAATTCCTTTAGCTTATGTGTATGGAATAATTCCAGCCAGTGGACTCTTGGTAATTTTTTATCAGGTTTTTGATATGGTTAAATTAACTAAACGTATAAATCACCACTAAAATGGAGACGCTCAGTATTCTGGTTTTGGTGTTTTCCTTTGTTATCTTTTTGGGCATTGGGGTACCGGTAGCTTGGAGCTTAGGTTTGTCCAGCTTATTGACCTTATTGGTGACCGTGGCATCTCTTCCAGCGATGACCACGATCGCTCAACGCATGGGGACAGGCTTGGATAGTTTTTCATTATTGGCCATTCCCTTTTTTATTTTGGCTGGAGAGCTGATGAATAGCGGAGGGATTGCCAGGCGATTAATTGATTTTGCCAAGGCACTGACAGGCAAACTGCCCGGCGGGCTGCTTCATGTTAATGTAATCGCAGCCATGCTCATGGGGGCAATTGCCGGATCTGCCGTGGCGGCAGCTTCGTCGATGGGCGGAATCCTTGGAAAGCGAATGGAAAAAGAAGGTTATCCCAAAGAATTGGGGGCAGCTGTAAATATTACCTCATCGACTACGGGCTTAATTATTCCGCCTTCCAATGTTTTGATTGTTTATTCCTTAGCTTCGGGAGGAGTGTCGGTAGCGGCATTATTTGTGGCTGGATATTTACCGGGACTTTTGGTGGGATTGATGCTAATGATCACTGCTGCTATTATGGTAAAAATCAAAAAGTTACCAGCAGGGGAAGTTTCTTCTTTTAAGCATGTAATCGGTACTTTTTGGAAAGCGATACCGAGTTTATTTCTTCTCATTGTAGTGATAGGAGGAATAGTAGCGGGAGTCTTTACCGCTACGGAAGCCTCTGCCATTGCGGTATTGTATGCTTTGGGACTATCCTTGATTTACCGGGAGATGAAAGTTAAAGACTTACCTGCAGTTTTGCTCAAATCAGCAGAAACCACGGCAGTGGTCATGCTTCTGATTGCCACCTCCATGGCGATGTCTTGGGTAATGTCTGTGGAGGAGATCCCTCAACAAATTTCCGATTCTTTACTTTCCCTTTCGGATAATATTTTCGTGATATTGATGATGATCAATTTGATTTTATTGGTGGTGGGTGTATTTATGGATATGACCCCAGCGGTGTTGATTTTTACCCCCATCTTTCTTCCAGTAGTGGTTGAACTTGGTGTTGATCCGGTCCATTTTGGAATTATGATGGTATTAAACCTGTGTATTGGATTATGTACTCCTCCGGTAGGCTCGATCTTATTTATTGGAGTAGGAGTGGCTCAAACGAGTATTCAAAAAGTAATTAAACCACTTTTGCCTTTTTTCTTTGCGATGATTTTGGCTTTGATTCTCATTATGCTTTTTCCTCAGATTTCACTTTGGTTACCCAGTGTTTTTGGAGTTTGATTTTAGTCAAAGCAAACTATTTTCTATTCGTTGGATTAAACCTTTGAGCCCATAGAACTTTCCAAGTCCATGGTTTAAGGATAATTCCGCGATTAACTACCTACTTGTTTTTCATCTGTTTCTAATTGGTTCTTCAGCGGTCATATGGAATCTCGCAATTCTAATCATCCCGGTGTGTGACGGGTACGTCATGCTCGATTTCATCCTTTGGATAGTTACGCCATTTGTTCATAAAAAAAGCCGAACCCATCATGGATTCGGCTTTTGTGAAGGGGTAGGGGGGGTTATTTGGCATTAAAAGTAATGGCCGAAATGATAAACGTGCCCAATTCCCCATTTTCTGGAGTGGTCACAACATAGATTTTTTCTCCATTTGCTGTTCCAGTGACAGGAATAGTAGCCTGAGCAAACATCACAGGGACATTTGGATCTTTGACCGCAGGACCTTGTGTGTAGGTACCTTTCGCAATAATATCTCCGCTTGGACTTCCTACACGAATCTCGAAATTCACAGGAATTTTAATCTCTTCAGGAGAAGCTACGGTGAAGGTCACTGAGCCAATTCCAGTCAGATCCACGGCAGGAAGACCGAAAGAAGCGTTTTCTGATGGAACCATCAAAAGATTTCGTCCATCAAAAGCCATACTAGAATAACCTTCTAAGTCGGTAGCCAAGCCTGGATCCAATGTGTTTGGTAATAGCGTCTTGGTTGTTCCGCCTGAAAGGGGTTTGATGTTTTCGCCACCTTGATCGGTGTAAGAAGCATTGATCATTAATGCTCCCATCGGAGAAGGTGTTTTGCCCATCGTTGCATCAAGAGTACCACTAGCCGGTAAACTTGGTGTTTGCTCTCCTTTGAGAGAGAAAATATAGGCAACTAAAGCGTTCAAATCAGAATCTTTGAGATCTGGATTAGCAGGCATGGCTGTTTCACCCCAGACGCCGCCACCACCGTTTTTGATTTTCTCTTTCAAATAATTGGCTTGGCGAGTTCGGTATTTTTCGGCAACAGCTGTATAAGCAGGACCTATGGAGGCTTCGTCTTCCTTGTGGCAAGTTTTACAGGTAAGGGATTGAACCAATGCTTTTCCAGTCATGGCTTCACTCATAACTTTGTGGCCCATATCTGCTTCTGCCTGATCGAAACTTTCGATGTAATCAGCCGCGACAAAGAGGTTTTCAGGGTTGATTTCGGGATGATCTTCATCTGAAACAGAAACCTCATAGGATACCCGCTGCCCTGGGAAATAAAAGGTCTGATTTCCGTTAATACTGATGGTGACCTCAGGAGCGACGTTACCGGCATATACGGTAGCTTTAGGGCCTGTTCCGCTGAGTCCAGAATCATCGGAGGCAGAGACGGTCACTTCGTATTCCCCAATTTGATCAAAAGTAGCAGTTATCTGAGGCTCAGTGGTGGTTTCAGTTTTACCATTCCCCAAATCCCAAGAATAAGTGATTTCGTCATTTTCAGGATCGGAAGCTTGGGCCGTGAAAGTCACCGTAAGCGGGAGGCTTCCCGAGGTTTTGTCAGAATTGACTTCGGTAACTACCGGAGGTCTGTTTCCTCCGTTGAAATCAATACGAGATAAACCTGAATCGGAGTTTTTACTAAACCAACCCGTTCCATATTCCAATAGGTACATTTTACCATCAGGTCCCATTTCCATGTCAATCAGGGAATTGAATTTGGTATTGGGCATAAAAGGCTCCATTTTAGAGAAATCCCCATTTTCTTCCATAGTGACCACTTTGATCCAGCCTCGGATCCAGTCATAGATGAATAATTTTCCGTCAAAATAATTGGGGAATCGAGTCTCCTCCGGATACATGTCCGAATAGTAAACTGGTCCAGCCATGGCATTTCGTCCACCTGTTCCCACTTGTGGGAAATCAGGAGAATTGTCATAAGGATACCAAATGAAAGCAGGCTGAGCTGGAGGAAGTTCTTTCAAACCGGTATTATGTGGGGAATTATTGACTGGTTTTGCCGGGTCAAAAACAGGTCCAGTTTCGCCGGTTTCGTAGTTGAATTCCCGATAGGCATAATTGTCTCCAATGTGGTAGGGCCAGCCAAAATTTCCAGCTTTTCGAGCTTGGTTCACTTCGTCGTAACCTCTTGGACCTTTCCAATCGATGGAGTCTGCTCGTGCATCAGGCCCAACTTCGCCCCAATAAAGAAATCCGGTTTTCTGATCGACTGAAATTCGATAAGGGTTTCGGTTTCCTTGTACGTAGATTTCAGGTTTGGTGCCTTCGGTTCCTTCAGGATAAAGATTTCCTTCCGGAATGGTATAGCTTCCGTCTTCGGCAACTTTGATTCTCAAGATTTTTCCTCGTAGGTCATTGGAGTTTCCAGAACTTCTTCGTGCATCCCATTGCTTTCTTCCGTCTCTTGCATCCAATGGAGCATAGCCATTTAAGGTGTACTGAGATTCATTTTGATTAAAAGGAGTGGAATTGTCTCCTAAAGAGAGAAAGAGATTTCCGTCTTTGTCAAAAGCGATCGATCCACCGGTATGGCAGCAAATGTACCGGTCAGAAGGAATGTCCAAAATGACCGTTTCCGAATTCATATCCCACACCCCATCTTTGAAAGTAAATCGTGAAAGCCGATTGATTTGCTCATCTCCTGCCGGTGCATAGTAAACGAAAACAAAATTATTTTGAGTAAAATTGGGATCTTTTTGAATCCCCATCAATCCTTCTTCAGCATTCACGCCTTGGACTCCACTTTGCCAATACACATCAAGTTTGGCCACCTCAGAAATTGATTGGGTATTTTCGTTCCAATATAGAATCTCACCTCTCCGCTGAGATACCAAAATGTCGAGATTGGGCAAGACAGTCAATTCCGTAGGCTCAGTGAAATCCCCCTCAGCGAGCATGGTTTTGGTGAAGCGGTTTTCTTCTGGAGTTCGTTTTTGACGGGCTTGGGAATAATCTAAGGCGAGGTTGTCACCAATCGCATATTGAATACCTGCCAGAAGGTGCCTTAAAAAGGTTTCTTCCTGGTAAGATTCATTCGTATGTCCGCCTCCAGTGTAAAAGGCCCGCCCTCCGTCAAAATCATGAACCCAAGCAATTGGATGTTCACCCATATCTAAACCTCCCTGATAGGAAGATTCATCCAAAAGGAGCAACTTCTTCGTATCAGGATTTACCTCTTTGTAGGAATACCATTCGTCAGTGCGCTCCCAAGAATCAGGTAAAAAATCCACAGATGGATGGCTTTCGCCAGTTTTGGTGATGACTCCAGGCTGAACGTTAGGGTGAGGATCGTTGATGCCGGGATGATCTGCGAAATAACCACCGACCAGTTGATTATACCAGCCCCACTCATATTCCGTGTCAGCTGCGGCATGAATGCCGACAAAGCCTCCGCCAGACTGAATGTATCGCTCAAAATCGGCTTCTTGGTAATGATTTAAGACATCTCCAGTGGTGCTGAGCCAGATTACTGCAGCGTATTTTTCGAGGTTTTCCTCATTAATATCTTCTGCATTGTCTGTAGCATCTACTTCGAAGCCATTTTCGGCTCCTAATTTTTCGATGGCAGCTATTCCGCTAGGAATGGATTCATGGTAAAATCCGGCCGTTTTATGAAACACGAGTACTTTGGGATCTCCTTCACGTTTTTTGGAACAGGAGGAAACCAAAATCCCCATTATCACAGCCATTGAAAGGATGCTAAGTAGGTTTTTTAGGTTTTTGGGAAAATTCATACTAAGGTAATTTTTTGACAAATTAGGCATTTATTAAAATTGCTGCGCTAAGTAACTGAAATTCGGCAATTTTTGGTGATAAAGTGTGCTATTTTTTCAAATTGAAACAATAATTTTTTACCGTTTCAAATAAACTGGTTAGGTTACTAATTTGAGTTTTTCCAGATGAGAAACTTATGCTTTTCTTTCTTTTGCAAATGCAGGAGTGAAAATCAACCCACTATTCGGGCTCCTTCACTAACCTCCACGGAAATAAAGGAAGGGTTCAATCCAAATTTTGTTGGGTATGATTGCTGAATTTTTTCTAGAAAATCAGAGACCGTACTAGTTTTAATCAAATTGATGGTGCAGCCACCAAAACCTCCTCCCATCATTCGAGCTCCTAAAATACCGGGAAAATCTTGAGCTTTTTCCGCCAAAAAATCCAGTTCGGCACAGCTGACTTTATAATCCTGACTCAGACTCTGATGGGATGCATTCAAGAGCTTTCCAAAGGAATCTAAATCTCCAGATTGAAGAGCAGTTGCAGCGGCATGAACTCGCTCACATTCGCTGATGATATGTTTGGCTTTGGGAAACAGTGAGCCTGGGAGCAATTGTTGTACTTTTTCCAACTCTGAAACCTTCACATCTCGAAGTGTTTGAATACCAGCATAGAATTTTTTTAAAATTTCGACACTTTCCTCACAAGCAGCTCTTCGCTGATTATAAGCCGAATCGGCTAGGGAATGCTTGACATTGGAATTAACTAAAAGCAAGGAGTACTCGCCTAGATGAACTGGGATTTCCTGATGCTGATTGCTCCGGCAATCCAACAGGAGAGCCTGATCTTTTTTGCCGAAAGCAGAGGCATAGGGGTCCATGATTCCACAATGCACTCCAGCATACTGATGCTCTGAGTTTTGGGCGTACTTGGAGATGGAAATCGGGCTTAGTTTCAAATCGTAAAGGGAAGAAAGAGCCGTGCCAATAGAAACAGATAAGGCGGCAGAAGAAGAAAGTCCCGCGCCAACAGGAATATCCCCTCCAATCATCATATCAAACCCTTTAAATGGATAACCGGCTTGCTTTAATTGGGCTAAAAATCCCATTACATAAGTGCTCCAATGACCTTTTTTGGGAGAAAAACTGGTCCAGTCAAAAGTGAATTCCTCCTCAAAATCCAAGGAGTACAAGCGACAATAGGACAGTTCATTTTTCTGAATTCCCACCCAGATACCAAACTGGACAGCAGCAGGGAATACAAAGCCCTCTTGATAATCGGTGTGCTCTCCGATTAAATTAATTCTACCGGGAGCAAAAGCAAGGATAGGGGTACTTTCGAAGGTCTTTTGAAAAAGCTCGAATAGCTTTGTTTTCAAGTTCAAATGGTTTTTTGTGATGATTTTCTAGGAACTAAAGTAGTGTCCAGGACAATGGATATCGGATCATCCGAAGCAAGTCCGTCGAGTTGATCGAGCAGGTGGCTGACCGCTAATTTCCCCATTTCATATCCTGGTTGGGATACTGTGGTCAGGGGAGGTTCCACGACCGCAGAGGTGGGGTTGTTGGTAAATCCGGCAAGCGCAAATTCTTCGGGGACTTTTATTCCTTTTGATTTCCAATACGTTAAAACATCCACTGCCACCGGATCGATCATGCAAAAAACCGCGTCGGGTTTGGGGTTCATTTGAAGGATTTCCTGAGCAACTCGGATGTTTCCATCTTCGGTTAAATCCGAAATTTTGATGAATTCAGGGTTTTCTTTGATGCCGTATTCTGTTAAGGCTTTGAGGTATCCTTCTTTTCGCTTTTTAGAAATGTAAAGGTCTTCTGGGCCTGAAACGTAAACGATATTTCTGCAGCCCATTTCAAGTAGATGATGGGTGACCTGATAGGCCCCTCCTGCATCGTTAAAGGTTACCTTGGAAACAGGAATTTCTTCATGAACCCGATCAAACAGGACAAAGGGAATTTCTCTACTGTACAACTCATAGAGATGCTCATAATGGTTGGTTTCTCTGCTAAGTGAAATCAATAAGGCATCTACTTGTGAGGCGACGAGCGTTTTTATATTCGCGATTTCTTGATCGATCGATTCATTGGACTGACAGATCATGACATTGTAGCCCCGTTTATTGGCATGATCCTGAATGCCGCTGATGCAAGATGCAAAAAAATGAGAGGTGATTTCAGGGACTATAACACCTAGAGTTTTGGTCCGGCTAATTCGTAGACTTTGCGCAAGCAAATTGGGCTGATAGTTCATCTCCTTGGCCATTTCCACGATTTTTCGTTTGGTTTCGGGATGAAGCTCCGGAGAATCTTTCAATGCTCTGGAAATCGTAGAAACTGAGACGCCTAATTTCTTGGCGATTTCCTTCATAGTAACCTGATGCCCTTTCTTCATGATTTTTTCAATTACATTGAAGATTTATTTTCAAATTGATAATCACAAGCCACTCTTTTTGTTTGAATTGTAATTAAATAAGAAAATTTTTATTCCTGATATACTGTAAATAAAACAGTTTCTCCTACAGCTTGCAAGGATTTGCGGTCAATCAGGTCCATATTATCCATATGAGTATGATGATATCTCCCAAATCCGAGGTCAGGAGAAAATTCAATGATGTCAATCATGGGGATTCCCGCATCTCTATTCACAAAGAAATGATCGTCAATAATTTCCGGTGAATCTTTGTAAATAAAATAATCGGAATGACCTAGTTGATGAGCATTGTCCCAAACTTTTTTGAGTATGCCTGAAGCAAAATTTCTGGAATATCCTTCCCGATAAAATTTGGCACCTTTAGCTCCGACCAAATCCACCAAAATCCCATAATAGGCCGTGTAATTGGAGTTATGCTTATTTTTGGACCAGTACTGAGAGCCCAAACACCACCAGATCTGTGAGTTATCTCTAATTCGAGCATTTTCTGGTTCCCCATCATCTTCCCCATCAAAAAGAATAAGGTCAATCCCAACATCGGGTTTGAGATCTTGCGAGCCAATTATGCGTGCGATTTCCATCAATACTCCAACCCCTGAACCGCCATCATTGGCTCCATCAATCGGTTCGTCGATTCGCTCGGTATCTTTGTCTGCTATCCTTCGGGTGTCCCAATGTGCTGCCAACAGAATCCGTTTGCTGGCTTGGGGCTTGTAGCTCGCAATGATATTACTCAAATTCCAAGTGAGTCCATCGTAGGTTTTCGCTTCAAAATCTTGAGTTTGAACTTCCCATCCCCATTGGTCTAGCTGAGCCAAAATCCACTCTTTGGTTTCTTGATGACCTTGAGTGCCGGGAACACGAGGTCCGAATTCTACTTGTTTCTGCACAAAAGCATAAGCCGAATCTGCATGGAATTTGGGATAGGGTTTAAGCTCTTTGTCTGGAACTTGAGTTTCTGACGTTTTTTCTACCGAGCAGGCCCAGAAAAATACAATAAAAAGCAGCAAACCATAAACACTATTCTTCATAAGCCCAGTCAATTTTGTCTTTCATATCTTTTACTACAAAGCCCATCGACTTTAACCCAGCTCTGATTTCATCCACTTTGGCATAATCTCTTGCGGTTTTAGCTTGGCCATAAAGCTCGAGCATCAAATCCAACATCTCATTTTGGACATCACTTTTCTCCTCTATTAATCCCAAAATATCAGTTACAAAGGTGATAAAGGTGTCTTTGAGCTTCACAAAAACATCCTGTCCCAAAGCAGCCGACTGGAGCTGTCCTGTAAAGATCGAATTGATTTTTTTTAAGAGATTGAATAAATGCCCAATGGCCTGTGCGGTATTAAAGTCGTCATCCATTGCACGATAGGCGTGCTGGATGCTAGACTCAATTTGTTCAATTTGGGTCTGATCTAATTCTATGGATTGATCTTCCCGATACTCAAGGATTTGGGCAATACGAAGTCCATTAATGATCTTTTTGTATCCTTTTTGTGCGGCTTTCAAGGCTTCATTGGAAAAGTCCAAAGTTGAGCGATAGTGGGCCGTCAGCATGAAATAGCGAATGGTCATTGGACTGTAAGCTTGCGTTAACAAGTCATGCTTTCCAGTAAATAACTCTTGAAGGGTAATGAAATTTCCCAATGATTTTCCCATCTTCTGACCGTTGATGGTAATCATATTATTGTGCATCCAGTATTTGGCAGGGTCCTGATGATTGCAGGCATTTCCTTGTGCGATTTCACATTCGTGATGTGGAAACATTAAATCCATTCCCCCTCCGTGAATATCAAATTGATTGCCAAGATACTTGGAGCTCATGGCTGTACATTCGAGGTGCCAACCTGGAAATCCCAGTCCCCAAGGTGAATTCCACTTCATGAGGTGCTCAGGAGCTGCTTTTTTCCATAAGGCAAAATCCGCAGCATTTCGTTTTTCGCCTTGGCCGTCTAGATCCCGGGTTCCACTCATTAGGTCCTCGAGAACACGGCCGGAAAGTTTCCCGTATTTGTAGGATTCGTTGTATTTGAGTACATCAAAATAAACTGAGCCGTTGACTTCATAGGCGAGTCCTTCGTTGAGAATAGCTTCTACCAAAGCAATTTGCTCAGGAATGTGTCCGGTAGCACGAGGTTCAATGCTCGGTTTCCAGGTATTGAGCAGGGCCATATCACGATGGTAGGAATCCGTGTACTGCTGGGCCACCTCCATGGGTTCAAGTTGTTCGAGTTTGGCTTTTTTGGCGATTTTATCCTCTCCCTCATCTGCATCCCCAGTAAGGTGCCCCACATCAGTGATATTTCTAACATAGCGAACCCGAAAGCCGAGATGGGTCAAATATCGATTGACCGTGTCAAAGGTGACCGCTGGACGGCCGTGGCCCAAATGGGCGTCGCCATATACGGTAGGCCCGCAAACATACATGCCTACAAATGGGGGGTTGATGGCTTGAAATTCTTCCTTTTCCCTTGACAGGGTATTGTAAAGTTTAAGTTGATGCGATTTCATAGGAGGTACGTAGTACTAGGTAACGAATTCAAAGTACAGGATGATTCCGTTTTTTAATAACAGGCTGCAAATTAGCGGAAAAATGGGGGAGATTGAAGCCTGAAGGAAAATACCGGGAAATTTTTAAGAGAATTAATGAATGAATTTTGTATGCAGTTTTAATTTAACGATTGGTTTTTCAAAAACTCAAAAGTTCTTCTTTCCAAAGGTTTTCGAGTTCCTTAGTATTAAAATCCCATGAGCTGGATAAGCCACATTATTTTCCTTCATGATCGAGGTAATTCATTGAAACCTATTCCCGAAATCCATATTTGGGTATTGCTCCTGCTCCTTGAACAACCCGCCCTCAGGATCATAGTTGTACTCAAACATCGGAGCTAGTTCGCCATTTGGAGCTTTGGAGATCGATTTGAATAACAGTTTTTCTTCTTCACGGTAAAAGTAGTACCAATCCCGAATTGGAGACTGGGGTCGTGTGGCCGCCTCCATCCCACCCTTATTCTGAAGGGTGGTTTTTATACTCCGTTTTATAAATAACTCTTAATCAATGACCTAGAATTGGTGTTTTCTTCAGCCCTAGGTAAAAAAAACTCCGGTTTTTTAGAGCCGGAGTTTTTAATTTTCATTGACTGCTTCAAACTATCCAGATCAATGCTTAAAATGCCTCACTCCAGTCATCACCATGCTCATGCCATGGGCATCACAGAAATCAATGCTGTCCTGATCTTTGATAGACCCCCCTGGCTGGACGACCGCGGTGATTCCTGCTTCATTGGCGATTTCCACACAGTCAGGAAAAGGGAAAAAAGCATCCGATGCCATGACTGCCCCTTTCAAATCAAATCCAAACTCCTTGGCTTTGATGATGGCTTGGCGCAAAGCATCTACCCGGGAGGTTTGTCCTACACCAGAGGCAAACAATTGGTTATCGTTGCTCAAAACGATGGTGTTGGATTTGGTGTGTTTGCAGACTTTCGCTGCAAAAACCAAAGCGTCTAGTTCTTTTTGGGAAGGCGCTTTTTTGGTGGCTACCTTGAAATCTTCTTTGCTTTCGGTAGCTAAATCTTTGTCCTGCTCAATTACTCCGTTGAGAAGTGTTTTGATCATTTTGGTACCCGGCAATCCCATTTTTTGGCGAAGCAAAATCCGGTTCTTTTTTCCTTTTAGAATTTCCAACGCGTCTTCTGTGAAATCAGGTGCAATCAAAACTTCAAAGAAAAGTGAGTGCATCTCTTCGGCTGCAGCTTTGTCCACGATTTGATTGGTCACTAATACTCCTCCAAAGGCAGATGTGGTGTCGGCCGCAAACGCTTTTTGATATGCCTCTTTCACCGTTTCCGCTGTCGCACATCCGCAGGCATTGGTATGCTTCAAAATGGCGAATGCAGTTTGGTCTGGGAATTCCGCTATCAAATTTACCGCGGCATCCACGTCTACCAGGTTATTGTAGGAAAGCTCTTTTCCGTTAAGTTGGTCAAAAAGTCCTTCTAAGTCGCCATAAAAATGGGCTGCTTGATGTGGGTTTTCACCATATCGAAGTGTTTTGGCTTTGCTTTCAGAAACTTTCAGTGTAGGAATAGCTTCAATTTGATTGAAGTAATTAAAAATATGGGTATCATAATGGGAAGAAACCTGAAATGCCTGAGCGGCGAAATAGCGTCTGTCCTCCAAGCTAGTTCCTCCATCCTGTGCCTCCAGTTTGGCCTCCAATTCTGCATACTGATTTTTTGAGGCAATAATGGTGACATCCTTAAAGTTTTTAGCAGCAGCTCGGATCAAGGAAATGCCACCGATATCAATTTTCTCAATGATATCAGCTTCAGATGCACCTGAAGCTACAGTCTCCTCAAAGGGATATAAATCCACGATTACCAAATCAATGGCCGGGATGTCAAATTCAGCTGCCTGAGATACATCTCCTTCATTTTCTCTTCGATACAAAATCCCACCAAAAACCTTTGGGTGAAGGGTTTTGACTCTTCCTCCGAATATGGATGGGTAGGAGGTTAGCTCTTCCACAGGAATTACCTCGGCGCCTTGTTCCTCAATGAATTTTTGGGTACCGCCGGTGGAGTAGATTGTTACTCCGTGCTTTTTAAGCAAAGCGATGATCGGTTCGAGATTGTCTTTGTAAAAGACAGATATAAGAGCAGATTGAATTTTTTTAACAGCCATTTTTGAGATGGATAGGTGTAAGTTTCTAAGAAGGTGCAAAGGTAGGAAAAATGCCTCGAAGCTCCTCAATTATCCTCACAAGTAACTGTCTGGAAGTTTTGTGGAGGTATTAAACCAAACTTTCGATTACCTCGGGAAAATAACGGTGTTCAAGCGCATGAACTTTTTCGGCAATAGTCTCGGGGCTATCCTCGGGCAAAACGGGGGTCGCTGCCTGAAAAATAATTTTTCCCTCGTCGTAATTTTCATTGACCAAATGAATCGTGATCCCTGTTTGCGTATCTCCGGCAGCCTTTACGGCCTGATGCACTTTCATTCCGTACATGCCTTTTCCACCATAATTAGGAAGGAGAGCAGGATGAATATTGACCATTCGGTTGGGAAAGGCTCGGATCAAATCCTCTGGGATTTTTAGTAAAAAACCTGCTAAAATCACAAAATCGATCATTTCAGCCTGAAGTTTACCAAGTAGTTCCCCACTTTCCATTTCTTTAGGGGTAAACGTAAAAGTGGGTATGCCATATTTCTTGGCCCGCTCCAGTACAAAAGCATCGGATTTATTAGAAGCTATTAAGGAAACCTTAGCTTTTTGGGAATATCGGAAATGCTCCATGATTTTTTCAGCATTGGAGCCGCTTCCGGAGGCTAAGATGGCAAGTCGTTTCACAGCAGATTATTAAAATTCGACACGAATCTAAGAAAAAGCAGATTGGGGATGAAAATCTATTTCAATTCTCTAGCGGGAATGAGTGGGACAGAGAACCAGGGTTAATTTAATTTCGAACTTGTCCATTTCCCCGAACTACCCATTTGTAGCTGGTTAATTCCCGCAATCCCATGGGGCCACGGGCGTGAAGTTTCTGGGTACTGATTCCGATCTCAGCACCAAGGCCAAATTGTGCCCCATCGGTAAAAGCGGTTGAGGCGTTGGCATAGACTGCAGCAGCATCTACTTCCAGTAAAAAGCGATCTATGGTCTCTTGCTTTTCAGCGATGATAGCTTCGGAATGCTTGGAAGAATATTTAGAAATATGCTCCAAAGCTTGATCGATGTTTTTCACGGTTTTGATTGAGAGTTTCAAACTTAAAAACTCTGAACCAAAGTGATTTTCAGAGGCTATTGAAATTTTTGGGTTTGGGTTCAATGCTGCAAATGAATCCGAATCAGCAAATACCTCAACTCCTGCCTTCAGCAAAGGGGATAGCATCTGTTCCAAATTGGGTAAATGGGATTGATGAATAATCAAACAATCCAACGAATTGCAAACGCTAGGACGACGGGTTTTTGAATTTAGAATAATCGCTTTGGCCTTTTCTAAATCTGCGGATTCATCTACATAGGCATGGACAATCCCTGCACCGGTTTCGATCACGGGAACTTTGGCAGTTTGTCTAACAAAATCAATTAAACCCTGCGAACCCCGAGGAATAATTACATCCACAAAATCTACGGCCTCCAACAAGGCTGAAGTGGCTTGGCGATCAGAGGGAAGAAGGAGAAAAGCCTGCTGTGGCAAATCAAATTCCCGAAGCACCTGATAGATGAGTTGAATAATGGCTTTATTTGAAAACTCTGCATCCGATCCGCCTTTCAAAATCAATCCATTACCAGATTTTAAAGCCAAAGAAAACACATCCAACGTGACATTAGGCCTGGCCTCGTAAATCACCCCGATTACCCCAAGCGGAACGCTGATTTTTTCAAGATAAAGCCCATTTGAAAGTATTTTCTCTTCCAGTCGAATATGCAATGGACTTGGAAGCTTTTGTACGTTATGGATTTCTTGCGCGATTCCAAGAATCCGATCCTCAGTCAGTGCTAAACGATCATACATGGGGTTTTCAGGATCCATGCGATCCAAGTCCTTTTGGTTCTCTTCGAGTAAAAACCAAGTCTTTTCCTTCAGCAATTCAGCCAATCGTTCCAACACATCTTCCACTTGATCGATGCTAACTCGGATCAATTTTCGACTGGCCTGTTTTACAGCGGCGAAGGGTTGGGAATAATTATTCATGGTCAAATAAATAAAGGTAATTGTAATGAATGATTGGTTTTTGTTTATGCTGGCCGATTTTTTCGGCAGCGGATTTGGAGGAGTATTCAGCTCGGCCTAGCCCGATTTTATGCCCATTTTCGTCTCGAATCAAAAGAATATCTCCTTTGGAAAACTCTCCTTCGATGTGGGTAATTCCGATGGGCAAGAGACTTCGAATTACCGATGAAGTAAGCGATTTTTTTGCCCCAGAATTTACGAAAATTTCACCTTTGTAATAATGACTTCCATGTGCCAGCCATTTTTTGGGGGCTTGTTTTTGCTTTTTTGGCTCAAACCAAGTGCAGCGTAAATTTCCATCTACAAAAGCTTCGAGTACTCCATCTTTTTTACCGTTGGCAATCAAAACCTGGATTCCTAAATCGGCCGATTTTTTAGCCATGCTATATTTGGTAAGCATTCCACCTCGCCCAAAAGAAGACTTACTCGCTGAAATATATTCATTAATTTCGGGCATATTGGCTTTAATTTTTTCAATGAGCTGGGCATCCGGATTTTCTGGATTTCCAGTGAAAATGCCATCGACATTGCTGAGTAGTATCAAGGTGTCCGAATTGATCATGGCCGCGGTGAGGCTGGCCAGTTCGTCATTATCGGTAAACATCAATTCAGTGATGGTGACGGTATCATTTTCATTGACAATTGGAAGAATATCTTGCTGCAGCAAAGCCTCGATACAGTTTTTCATATTCAGGTAATGCTTTCGATCCCGAAAATCTTCTTTCGTTACCAAAATTTGGGCAATGCTTTGATCCTGATTTTCAAATAGCTGCTGATACTGATTAATCAAGTGGATTTGCCCGATGGAGGCCCAGATTTGTTTTTTGAAAACCGGGTTGAGTTTTTCGGGAAGTTTTGCTTTTTGACGACCAAAAGCAACTGCTCCCGAACTAACTAAAACCACCTTCTTTCCCGCAGTTTTCAATTTCATTACCTGATCTACCAGATGTTCCATGCGGTCCAAGTCTGGTAGACCATTCGCTTGAGTCAACACATTGGACCCGATTTTGATAACGATTGTTGTGCAAGGGGACATTTATTTGAATTTATTCAATCAAAAGTAGGGTATTGGAATCAAATTTCTAAAAAATGATAGGTTTCTTTGATTTTTTGGTTTTTTAAAGAAAACTCATGCTTAGTGTTCCCACAAGCATCAAGACTTTAGCAAATGTGCTTAACTGGCTAAAATGAGATTTTCGGTCTGCCAAGTACACTTGGCGCATAAACCAAAGAAAGAACAGACCTAATCCACCGAAATAGTAAAAAAGTTCAGGCTTATTGATTTCAAAAGTGATGATCAAAATAGCAAAGATGAAACAGGTCGCCACCAAAAATATGACTTGTTTGGTTTTGCGAAAGCCTAATACAATAGGAAGTGTCCGGCAGCCGTGCTTTCGGTCTCCATCCCGGTCTTCGATGTCTTTGATGATCTCCCGGATAAGATTGAGAAAGAATGCAAAAATGGCATAAGTGAGCACCAAAAGTTCATTTTTTTGGTAATAAATCGCAATTAGATATACCGAAATTGAAGTAAGGAAGGCTACGGTCAAATTTCCGATAAACGGTTTTCTTTTCAGTTGATTACTGTAGAGCCAAAGTAAAAATGCAGCAAAGAAGCAAATAAGAGCGATTCGTGGCGCTACCAAATACCCTAATCCAATAGCGGAAAAGTTCAATAGGGTATGTAAAAAAATCACGACCCTTCGTTTGATTCCTTTTCCGATGACGACTTCTTCGGGACGGTTGACGTAATCGATTTTGACATCGTAATAGTCGTTGATCATGTATCCTGCCGCGGTGACCATCAAGGTGGCCAGGATCAATAAATACAATCTAAAATCTTGCAAAACAGGAATTCCTGCCGCACTTTCCTCCACCAAAAAATAGGCAGTCATCATTTGGGTGAAAGCCACTAAGAGCAAATTAATAGGACGACTGATTCGGAAAAGCCCCCGGAAAGAAAGGGTACGCTCCTGATTGATTGAATTCATTACTCAAAAATACGTCAAATGCGGGTATATTTTCGATTTCTGGGAAATACTCTTAAAAATCGATTCCGTAATTTGTTTTTCACTTTTTTGACGAATTCATTATCTTGAAAATCAATCCTTTTATACCCAAAAACCATGAATTTAAACGAAGCTCAATCCCGGAGGGATTTTATTGCACTTTCTGGAAGCCTTCTGGCCGGTAGCTTTTTCATTCATCCAATAGCTGAGGCAATTTCTATTTTTGACAAACCGGGGCAAAAAATGAAAGTGGCCCTAATTGGGACAGGGATTCGAGGGACAACCATGTTTGGCCGAGATGTAGTTCGTGATTATTCTCAGGAGGTGGAATTTGTGGGGCTTTCTGATAGCAATGAAGGGCGGTTAACCTATGCCAAAACATTCATAGGAGTAGATTGTCCTGTCTATCTTAATGGACATCAAATGATTCAAGAATCGGGCGCCGATGTATTAATTGTGACTACCATGGACAGTACTCATCATGAATATATCATTGCCGGACTAAAGGCAGGTATGAACGTGATTTCGGAAAAGCCAATGACGACGGATGAAGTAAAATGTCAGGCTATTTTGGATGCCGAACGGGAAAGTGGAAATAAACTCATTGTGACTTTTAATTATCGCTACTCTCCTCACAGGCAGCGATTATTTGAACTTTTGCGTGCAGGTGAAATCGGCGATTTGACTTCTGTGGATTTTCATTGGTATTTGGATGTGTATCATGGAGCAGATTATTTCCGTCGTTGGCATCGCAAAAAAGAATTTGGGGGTACCCTACTAGTCCATAAATCCACACACCATTTTGATTTGCTCAATTGGTGGATTGATTCTGATCCGGAGGAGGTTTTTGCCTATGGGGAATTGGAGTTTTATGGAAAAAACGGTCCCTTCCGAGCTAAAAACTGTAGGGAATGTCCGCATACCTCATCCTGTGATTTTTACTGGGATATCACTAAAAATGAGCATTTGAACAAGCTTTACGTAGACAATCGTGAATTCGATGGTTACGATCGAGACGGCTGTGTATTTCGGGAAGATGTAGATATTTATGATAAAATGGCCGTTCAGATTAAATACAAAAACAAAGTTCAGGTCAGCTATTCCTTAACGACCTACTCACCTTATGAAGGGTATCGGATTGCATTTAACGGAACAAAAGGCCGACTCGAAGCTTGGATCAAAGAGCGTCAACCTTGGGAGGAAGCCAAAGAAGATGTCATTTATCTCACTCGGAATTTTGGGGAGCGGGAAGAAATCGTCATTCCTCACGGCCAAGGAGGGCATGGTGGTGGAGACACTCGATTGAAGAATAAGCTTTTCAAGGATCCGGATATGGCTGATCCTTGGCGTCAATCCGCTGGGAGTCGGGATGGCGCCATGTCGATTTTGGTGGGAGTGGCCGCTAGAACCAGCATTGAGCAAGGCAAAAAGATCCATATTTCAGATTTGACCGATATTGAGCTAATGGAAAGTGGTCGGGGGAGGGTAGGCTAAGTTTGAGCCCGAAGTCTAAGGGTTTTCAGGAGGGCTAGTGACACTCCCCTACATGAGATGCCTAAGAGAATAAATCTCCCATAGGAGGATGATTTTCTGGGTATTCCAACTGACCATTGAGAAGCAAAGTATCAACAGATAACACCATTCCATTATTTTTTTTCCGATAGCCAAACACTTCCCTGCCTCTCCCGATTAACCTGGAGCTGAAGTACATCTGGCCGGGAATAGTGGCCAACGGGGTCAAAGTTTTGACGCTCCTCGAGCACTCGGTTATAGTCTACTGTTTCCATTAAAATTCCTTCTTGATGAGCGACCGGTTCTAGAATCCATTTTCCATCCGGACCTGCAATGCAGCTTCCTCCATTCCCCATGATTTCCGGGAAGTTTTCTAAAATGTAATCCAAGTGGGGGGTATTTGTCGGGAAATCCACCTTTCGCATCAGACTGGAAACCGAAATCACAAAAGAGCGGCTTTCTTGGGCGATCATTCGGGTGATTAGTTCGGTATTTCTCACCGAACCCGGCCAGACGGCGATGTGAAGATTTTCACCCAATCCGTAAAGTGCTGTTCGTGCGAGTGGCATCCAGTTTTCCCAGCAATTTAATCCGCCCACTGAAAAAGCCTTGAGTGGATGAACTTGCAGGCCATTTCCATCTCCGGGCGACCAAACCAATCGTTCGTCATAAGTTGGCTGAAGTTTACGGTGAATAGATTTGATTTCGCCTTTTGGGTCAATGTAGACCAGCGAACAGTAAAGGCTATGACCTCCCCGATCCGAAGGCCGCTCGATGATTCCCAGATATACGGCTATTTTCTTTTCCTTCGCCAAAACCTGAACTTCATCAAGATCCCCTTTTTCAATCTGAATGGCTTGACGGGCGTAATGGGCAAAAATTTCTTTTTGCACCTGATTATCCCAAGCGCTAGCCGCAGTGACCGAAAGCCACCAAGGATATCCTGGAAGAAATCCCTCTCCAAAAATCACCAATTCCGCACCTTCATTTGCCGCTTCGTTTATCCGGTCCTTGGCTACTTGGAGGGTAGCTGATTTATTAGCCCAGACTGAGGGGATTTGTACTAGAGCTACAGTCAATTGCGTGGGATTCATGATTCATTGGATTTGGTGGAAAAGATTGTCAGCTCAAATTAAGGAAAGGTCCTTTAATCAAAAAATGAAAGGATTGAAGCCTTGTATTTTTATCTTTAAACAAACCTATAAAATCCTAAAGATGAACCATTCCCGATTTTTAATTTCCTGTATTTTGCTGGGTGCTTTTTCCTGTCAGTCATCCAATGAGCGCGGGCTAAAGGATGAATTCCAATCCAATTTTTTTATTGGAGCGGCAGTAAATGCCCGACAAGTCGATGGAAGTATGGCTTCTGCTGATTCTTTGCTTGATCTTCATTTTAATTCCTTGACTGCCGAGAATGGGCTTAAATGGAGTAATGTCCAACCTGAGGAGGGAAAATTTGCTTTTGAGTTTGGGGATAATTATGTAAAAAGAGGGAAAAAAATGGATGCGTTTATCGTAGGGCATACCTTGGTTTGGCATCAACAGGTCCCCGATTGGGTATTTCGGGATAAGGAGGGGTCTTTCCTTTCCAAAGAGGCACTACAAGAACGAATGGACGATCATATTCAAACCGTAATGGGACGATATAAAGACCAAATTGATGGATGGGATGTGGTCAATGAGGCCTTTGAGGATGATGGGGGATGGCGGAAGACGCATTGGTACTTGCTCATGGGTGAGGAATATATTGCTCAGGCATTCGCCAAAGCTCATCAAGTGGATCCAAATGCTGAATTGTATTACAATGATTACAATGTCTGGAAACCGGAAAAACGGAGGGCAATTTTGAAAATGGCTCAAAATCTTAGGAGTCGGGGAATTCGAATTGATGGGATTGGGATGCAGGGGCATTATCGACTGGATTTTCCGAGCTTAGATCAGATTGAAACAGCCATTGAGGAAATTCACCAGGCGGGTTTTCAGGTCATGATCACTGAGCTCGATGTGGATGTATTACCCCGGCCCAGTGATTTCGATGGGGCGGATTTAGAGATTTCCTATGCAGATTCACCCGAGTGGAATCCATATGCCGATTTTATTCCTGCTGAGGTGCATGATAAGTTAGTTAACCGATACGTCTCCCTTTTTGGACTATTCAAAAAGCATTCGGACAAAATCAGCCGAGTGACCTTTTGGGGCTTGCATGACGGCAGCACTTGGTTGAATAATTGGCCGGTCCGAGGCCGCACAAATTATCCTTTACTATTTGATCGGGAGATGAGGTTGAAGTGGAATACTGCATCATTCCAAAAAAAAACGATAATTCCAACTTAGTAATACATCAAAGCTTAAAGAAAAAACAAAAAAATATTGCTTCTTTCTTTCTTTCTTTCTTTCTTCCTTTAGCAATGTAAATTAGTTTAAACCAAATTAACATTGTATGAAAAAGTTATTTGTTGGATCCTTTAGCCTCTTTTTAGGGTTACTATTTTTATGTGGTACTCTTATACTAAACCAGCCTGCTCAGGGTCAGATTTTAACATGTCCCGAATATACCGAACACTTTAAGCCTGAACCGCAAATTAAATGGTGCAATGGATATTTTGCGACTTGGGAAATATGCGTTTTTGCCTGGGGGGAACTTTGTCCTTGTATGTCAGAAGAAGAGCCAAAATGTAAATAATTAAGATTGCGAATCCTTCAAATGAAGGATTCGCTAAATTTTATATCAATGAGTAAAAATTTAATTTTATTTCTAGTTGTACTAAATTTTTCTTGCACTAGAGTTGAAAAATTTGAAAATAGCAGCTTAGAGGAAATCGAAATAGATTTAGGCGACACTATCGATTTAAGATTTACCGATTTTTTTGATACTACTTTAATTGTGCCATTGGAGGTGACAGAAAATTCCCTTCTAGGAGAAGCGACAAAAGTGATCACCACAGAGAGCTTTATCTTTGTCTTGGATAGACATGTTTCTGAATCACTTTACATTTTTGACTATAAAGGCAAATTAATTAATTTTTTTTCTGGGACAGGAAATGGACCTAATGAATTTTTGAGAGTTACCAATTTTTACCTTTCCAAGGATTCAGATATTGTTTTTATCCAAGATAGTTCATTGTCTAAAATTTTGGCATTCAATTTTGATGGAGAATTGATTTTTGAAAAGAAATTTGACTTTAGAGAGTCTTTTAATGATATGATTCCCTATGAGGATGGGTATCTCATTTTGAAACCTTCGCTTGATAATCTTTCAATTGAATTAGAATATTTAGATCAGAATTTAGATTTCGTGGAAACACCACTTGAATTTATTGAGAATGATTTTTTATTAGAGGCGGGATCAAAGTTTCAGTTTTTTTATCCTGGGTCTGATGGTGATTTATTTTTTAAAGAAACTTTATCCAGTAATCTTTATTTACTAAACTCTGGAGAATATCAGGTCTTCTCGTTAGAGTTTCCTGAAGATCGCATTTTTTCTCTATCAAATTTACCTTGGGATGAATCAAAGCCTTCCATTCACATGGTAAAACTTTTTCAGGAGATAAGATTTAATAATTTTTTAAACCTTGGGGATCAGGTTTTGGATTTAGGAGATCTTGTTTTTGTAAATTTTTATGAGGGGGGAAGGCTTGGTCTTTTAGCTTTTGATAAAGTAGAAAATAAAGCAAGAATTGTCTCCAGCTTTAAAAATGATATGGATGGTGTTATTGAAAATCTCCCCGCAATTTTCCCAACTAACTTTCAGGCAAATCAAATGATTATCAACTTATCGCCTACCGAAATTTATTCATCCATAGAAATGAGAAAAGGAATAAATCCCTACCAAGATTTTCTCACGGAGATTTTACCAAGTTTGGAAGAAAATCCTGTTCTATTTATTTATAGGAAGAAATAAAAAAAACGACCCAAATCCTGGGTCGCCTTTTTGAATCTACTAAACCAACTTTATTCTTAACTATTCACTGTTTCTTCTTCGATTTCGACTAAGGCCACGGCTCCGTGAATGGCAGTTTCATCCAGCTCGGAGAGTAAAATTTGGAAATTTTCCAACACCGTAGGATAGGCAAAAGTAGACAAGGTATGCTCTAGCGAAGCTTTGAAAAGGGGGAAAGATTTCCGAATCGATCCGCCTAGAATAATGGCCTCAGGAGCTAGAGTATACAAGATGTGTTTAAACAATACACCAAGATGATGGCCAAATTCATCAAAGGCTTTTTGAGCAACTAAATCCCCTGCCATGGCTCGTTTTGCCAAGGCTTTAGGTTTGCTATGGTAATAATTCAGAAAGAACTTTCCACTGCAATAATGTTCAAAATTATGATCCAAATAAGGCACGCTGCACCACTCTCCTGCCGCTGAATTTACTCCTGAATAAATATGTCCGTTGATGACAATTCCTCCTCCGAGCCCAGTTCCAAGTGTAATGCCGATCATGTTTTTGAATTTTCGACCTACACCGAATTTATGCACGCCCAAAGCAAAGCAATTAGCGTCATTATTGATAAATACAGGCCGAGCAAAACGCTCGGTCAAAAACTTACCGAGTTCCACATGTTGAAAAGCGGGGATATTTGAAAGTCCCAACACGATCCCTTCCTCTACGTTTACTAGTCCGGGGATACCCACTCCGATTCCTGCAGGATCATATTGCAGATACGATTCAATAAAAACCGCTATCGTTTCCAGAATATGCTCTTTATCCTCATGGGCCGGGGTAGGAATGGACCGGATATCCTCCAAATGGCCTTTGATCAGCACACCGCCTTTGATGCCAGTACCTCCGATGTCAATTCCCAAAATGGCCTTTTCCATTCGCTTAGGTTAAATTGGTTGATAAATTAGGTTTGAGTCAAAAACCGGATCAGTTTTAAAGCTTCTCCGTGTTTTTGAAAAAAGGAAAGGCCTTTAGAGCATTCCTTCAATGGATTTTTCCAGATCTCTGGCTGTTGCCAAAAACTCATCCACATTCATGTCTCGGAAGAAAATCAATCCGTGGCTGGAGCGAACTTTGGCTCGCTCGTGAAGGTAGAAGTAGTTTTTACCTAGCAAAAGCTGAATATCATTTAATTGTCCGACCCAAGTTCGTTTGGCCACGGTGCTGAACTTTCCATTGTGCGAATAGCTAGGGAAAGAAGCATTGACCTGACTGAGGTAGCAGTTGGCAAAAGAGTCCTCCATGACTGACATGTCTCCAAGCGATACAGGTACAATCACATTGGCCTCATGTGGCTCAAATTTGAACCAAACATTTCGGTATCCGATAATTCGGAGTTCACTGGTATCATGCTCCTTACTCCATTGACGCACAGCTTCGGCGGTGGCCTGAAGAACTTTGTAATGAGTGTCAGGGCCTGATCCTTCCGGGTCGAGCGTTAAGCTAATCTTTGTAGGTTTAATTTTTCGGAACATTTCCACGATCGGTTCCACATCCCGTTTTTTATCCGGCTGCTCGGTGAAAATATCCCCAGTATAAAAGCCCAATCGCAGGTGGTGAACATTTTTTACCTGTACACCAAAGTGTGCCCAAACCAATTCCTCCTCAAACTCCCGGATCATCCCCTTCAATTTTTGGATTTTGGCAGGGTTTTTCTCCCCGTCGTAACTTCTTCGCAGGATGCTGATGACATCGTTGATTGTTTCGCGAAGCTGGGTTTTATTTTTGATTTCGTATACGATTACCAAGGCTCGAACTACTCGATGGCAAAGTCCTCGCTTACGGGCATCCGCATTTTCAGAGGCTACGTTGGTCAGGTAATGATAAACATCTTTGTCTGTTTTGAGGCTATATCCAACCGTAAAGAAATCCTCATAATTGACCATTTGGATTTTATTTTCATCCAAAAGTTTTTTGGTGTGCTGAAGCGTATCAATGACAAAAGTATTGGTCACTGCGGTAAATCCGGAGGTGAGTACACTAAAGTGAGCTTCGTTTGAAGGTTCGTTGAGCTGATTGGTGATATGGGGTAAAATCCCCAGGGAAATATCGTCGTGATGTGGACCGGTGTGAAGTATCACTTCATTCCGTTCAGGTTCTAGGCCTTTGGCTAGTTTGGAATCCACACTCTGGATTACTTGACTGACGGTGTCTTCGGAAAGGTCTGGGATGAGTTTGCAGTAGCGGTCATTTTTTAAGTCCTCGAGTTTGAGACGATGTCCGTATTTGTTGAGCTTTTTACAAAGATCAATGACTGCCCGCTCCGTTTTTTCAAAGGTCCATTCTCCTTTTTGGTAATAGGAATCCATGGAGTCAGTCAGTTTTACCGCAGCGCCTTTAGTCAGGTAAAAGCGCCCATTTTTCAGTTTTTGAAGAACCGTGGCAGGATAGACATTGTTAAGTGAGGTCTCTAATGAATCTTTCACGATTCCGGCTTTGGCCTCTCCGGCGGCAATAATTATAGCCACGGCTTCAGGATTGTATACGATGGTATCCAAACCAATAGTAATGACCAGGCGATTTGCAGAAACTTCTATTCCACCCAGGTCACCGGCAGCGACGGCTTGGGTTTCAAAATTGGTTTCAGTCAATCGGGTCACCGAGTAAATATGCGATCCACGCGTATTAAATGCGATGTGCCCATCCGGACCGATTCCTCCGAGGAAGAAACCAATTCCGCCCAAATCACGGATTTTTTTCTCGTAATCGGCACACCATTGATCGATTTTGTAAATGGAATCTTGCTGGAGTTTTTCGAGTTCATTCTGCGGCTCTCGGAAGCGGAGTGAAAGGTCCACTTTTAAGTCAGGAAAAATCTCGCTGTAGTGTTTGCCTTCTGCTAAAGGGATATCATCTGAATTGATCAGGATGGCTTTTTCTTTGGAAAGTCCAAAACCCTGAAGGTAAAATTTATTGACGTAGTCGTAAAAACTATTGTGTTGCTGTGAGGAAATCGGATAAAATTCATCGATCTGCACAAAAGTCAAATCTTTGAGAACTGGTTTTTTGAGCCCGTCCATCCCATATTTTTCACGGATTTCCTTTCCTTTTTTACTGTCCCAGTTTTCGAGAAGGTATTGGGTCCATTTGATAAAAAACTCTGGTGTTTTTCCCGTTGGCAAGCTGATCACCCCCTCCGGATTAGCAGCAGCCCATTCCAGGAATCTGCATGCAGTGAGGAGTCCTAGTTTTGGAAAATTGTCCACCATAAGGTAGGGAATCTTCGTGCTGATTTTTTCAACACCGGATTCTTGGAGGAAATTTTTCTCGACTTCCGAAAGCGGATACTTACTGAGCATACTGGTTTGACAGATTAAGGTTTGTAAGATTGGTTGTTATTTGAGCTTTTACCAAATAAAAGGAAATAGGAAATGGATTGGCTTCAATATTATACCCTTCAAATGGATTATTCGTGAAATTATCTATTGAGTTAGGCCTTCCTTTTTGCAATTTATTTGTTTTAACAAAATTAAAAAACTTTGGATAATAAAAAACAACTTTTATAAAAAATTTAATAAAGTACACCCTGTCTGTAAAATTTATAGACTTCTGGTAAAGGTTAATTTGATTCGTGCCTGAAAATCCCGGATAACTTTAAAAATCTCAGTGAGGGTAACCGATTGTACTTTGGTTAAAAGGGAAAGACTCAGGTAGTTTTTGGCTTTGCTATTTTCGGTTAGGATCAATTGGGACTGGTTTTCCAGCCGAAGCGACATTAAGTAATTAAACGCATGCAAAAGTTCCTGACTTTCGGGATCGGAAAATACGCCCTTTTGAGTGAGAAGCTCTATTCTTCTAGCTGTATTGGTTTCAAAAATCTGATACTTTAAGGCATAAACTCGCGCCAAATCCACAATAGGACGCATGATTTGTTTAATGTTGATTTGCTTTTCTCCGTCGATTTTTTCGCTTTTGATTGTTCTAAAAAAGGTCAGCGGGGGTTCATATTGAAGTGCATTGAATCCCAAATTCATAAAAAAACGCTCTGAGGCCTTTTCGAGTAGCTTTCCCATATGAGATTGCAGTTCCTCTAAAAGCTGATTTTCTCCATAAATTGCCCGGCAATCAAAAAAAGTAGTGTAATTCATGGCCGTTTCCTGTGAAGCATCTGAAATCCATTGCTCATAATTACGCTTCCAATGCGAGAGCGAATGGGTCCATTTGGGATTCATTGCCATTAATTCTCCTGCGCAAAAATCGATTCCAATTTGATCCAGTGCCGTGGAAACGCGTGTGGCAAAATCCAGAAAATAAGTCCGAACCATTTCTCGTTGTTCGTTGGCCTTGTCTTCATAAATGATGGCATTATCTTGGTCAGTTTTTAACGTGAGCTCGCCCCGTCCTTCACTGCCGAGCACAAAAAAGACAAACTTTGCAGGTGCGGGTCCAATTTCTTTGATGACTCGTTCGATGACTCGTTGAGTAATCGTGTCGGCTACTGTAGTGATGATTTGATTGACAATGGCAGCTTTCATCCCACGGCTAAGCAATAGGTGAATAATTTCCGGCATGCGCTGCCATTTGCTTCGGAGTTCAGGAATTTGCCGAGCCTCTTTGACCGATTGAATAAACATGAATGGTCCCTGACTTTGCTCAGTAAGGATTTTGGTTCGACTAATCCAGCCAACAAATTGCCCATTTTCTTGGACTAAAAGATAGCGGGATTTGGTGCGAAACATCAACATCAGGGCCTCGACCAAACTGGCATCGGGAGGAATGGAGACCATGTCAAATTCCATGATTTGGGAGACGGGGGATTGGGGTGAAAGTCCTTTAGCCAGAACCTGATCACGAAGCGTGATATCGGTAATATACCCTTGAATTTGTGGGATGGATTCTCCAAGAAAAAGACAGCTTACTTGCTCATGAGCCATTCGCTCTGCGCAGGATTGGATCGAGGAAGTAGGTTTTTCCAACCGCAAATGCCGAAAATGTAGGTCCCGAACTTGCTTGGAATAGAATTGATCCGAAATAAATGAGCTTTCTTTTTTCATCTTGCCTAAATTACAGAATCTTACAATTTTCTCATGTGATTTTTTCATTCCCTCAAGAGCGTATATCTTTAAAATCTCAACCTATTCAAACCCAGCCTAGCCATGTTAATTATTGTCACCGGCGTTTCCGGTACCGGAAAAACGACTCTCGGAACAGCACTTTCTAAACGTTTCCATCTCCCATTTTTTGATGCGGATGATTTTCATCCCGCCGAAAACATTGCCAAAATGAGTCAGGGCCAGCCCTTGAATGATGAGGATCGTCAACCTTGGCTGTTGGCGCTAGCCCAAAAGCTTGAAGAGTCTGAAAAAACAGGGGGAGCTGTTTTGGCTTGTTCGGCCCTCAAGGAATCCTATCGTCAGATGCTCCAAGTATCGGAAAACTTACGTTGGATTCACTTAATCGGTGAGCGGGATTTGATTTGGTCGCGGATGCTTGCCCGAAAAAATCACTACATGAAAGCCGAAATGCTGGACTCCCAACTTTCCACATGGGAGGATCCAAGCTATGGTTTTCAGCTTTCGATAGATCAATCTCCAGAAATTATGCTTTCAAAGGCTTTAGGATACATACAATCCCATCCTTTAAAGATGAAAATGGGGGTGATCGGAATGGGGGTGATGGGGAAGAGTCTCGCTCTAAATTTAGCTGAAAATGGGGTGCCCCTTGCTATTTACAATCGCTATGTAGCCGGAAAGGAAGAGGGGATTGCCCAAAAAGTGCTGGAAGAAAATCCTGACTTTGCCAATATGCTAGCTTTTGAGGAAATGGACGCTTTTTTGTCTTCCTTGGAAAAACCTCGAAAAATCTTGATGATGATTCCCGCCGGAACAGCCATTGATGCGCAGTTGGATCAATTGATATTAACGTTGGAAAAAGGGGATCTCATCATTGATGGAGGCAACTCTTTTTACAAAGATTCTGAACGAAGAGTCCATCGATTGCAGGAATTGGGAATTCATTTCTTGCCCATGGGAGTCTCCGGAGGAGAACAAGGGGCTAGAAAAGGCCCCTCTATTATGCCAGGGGGTAATGCCGAAGGTTATGCTATGGTAACCGATTTTTTAAGTAGAATTTCGGCCAAAGACAAAAATGGACAGCCCTGTGTCACCTATGTCGGTCCAGGTGGATCCGGGCATTTTATCAAAATGGTGCACAATTCCATTGAATATGGGGAGATGCAAGTTTTGGCAGAATTGACTCATTTACTTCGATTTGGGTTTGGATGTGCCGCCGCGCAGGTGGCAGAAATTTATTCGGATTGGAATAAGGGCAATTTGAAGTCCTTTTTACTGGAAATTACAGCTGATATTTTACTCTTCAAGGATCAAGGAGGGCTAGTGCTTGATCAAATTTTAGATCAAGCGGGTCAGAAAGGTACAGGAGGATGGTCGTTGACGACGGCTTTGGAGTTCGGAGTACCTTACAGTCCGCTGGCCGAAGCGGTAAATGCTCGGGGTGTTTCAGGAAAAAAGACGCAGCGAAAAGAATTTTCCCGCACCTTTCAGCATGAGTTTCGAAAAATTGATGACTCAATAGATGCATGGCTCCCCAAAATCAAGCAAGCCTATGCCCTGGCCCGAATCATCAATCATGAGGTGGGTTTTGGCTTGATGAAAGCGGTTTCGGATGCTAAAAGTTGGTCCCTAAATTTTCATGAAATTGCTCGCATCTGGACTAATGGATGTATCATCCGATCGGAATTGATGGAACATATTTCCGAAAAGTATTCTGATTCGTTTTTTGAAATGAAGGGAATTAAAGAATCAGTGATTTCAGACCGAATGCCACTAGCTGAATTGGTGGGCTTGGGGCTTACTCATGGATTTGCCCTGCCGGTAATGAGTGCAGGAATGAATTATCTTTTGGGAAGAATTACTGCTGAATCCAGTGCTTCGGTAATCCAGGCACAGCGGGATTATTTTGGAGCTCATACTTATCAGCGTAAAGAGGATCCAAGCGGGAAATTTTTTCACACGAATTGGAATTCAAAAGAAATTTAAGCTACGCTAGTTTTGCTCATCTTTTCTTTTCTTTTCCGGTAAAAAATTCCACCACTGGATTGGTTGGGAGTTTTGAAAGGACGAAATTCATTGCACATCCAAATCACCTAACTATGCGACTATATTTCATTGCTCTATTGCTAATGTCTTTTATGGCTTTTCCCCTAAAAGCTCAGGATCTTTTGGTGACCAATGTTCATGTGATCAGCATGGAAAATGATCAGGTTTTGAAGGATCAAGCGATTTACATTTCCGAAGGGAAAATTCAGAAAATCATTCCGCTCACTGCCCGTACACCGCGGATGAGCGCAGACCAGGTAATCGATGGAAATGGGGCCTATATTTTTCCGGGATTAGCGGAGTTTCATGCCCATCTGCCGGTCGCTAGCGATGGCAGTACCCAACTTCAAGAGGAATCCATGTGGCTTTATCTGGCTAATGGGGTGTTGCGAATTCGAAGTATGCTAGGGCATCCCTCTCATCTGGATTTGAGAAGTCGGGTGCGGTCAGGGGAAACCCTGGGGCCCCGGGTATTTATTTCTGGTCCTTCATTTAATGGCAACTCAATCAGCAGCCCGGAGCAAGCTGCCCAAATGGTTAAAGAGCAGAAAGAGGCCGGGTATGATCACCTGAAAATCCATCCTGGAGTAGAACTGGATGAAATGTGGGAGATTGCCAAAACAGCCAAAGAGGAAAAAATCCCCTTCGGAGGACATGTGCCCCTGGCTGTAGGAATTGAAAATGCCTTAGGAGCAGGGTTTAAATCCATTGAACACATGGACGGATACATGGAGGGGCTATTGCCGGATAATTTTGAAATTGATCCAACAACTTCCGGGCCGTTTAATTTGAAGTTGGTAGACCAAGTGGAACTGGAAAAATTACCCGCTTTGATTCAAAAAACGCTCGATCAAGGGACTTACATCGCACCTACCTTAACCTTGTTTGATCGGTATTTTGGATATATTCCGGCGGATGAATTTCGTTTGGCTCCGGAAATGGACTATTTGCCAGGTCCGATGATTCAGCAATGGGTCAATAGTAAAAAGCAATTGGAACGGGCGGGAATGCTTGATCGGGAATTTGTGGAACCGTATTTGGCTTTCCGAAATCAATTATTTATGGAGCTCCACCGGGCAGGCGTGCCCATGATTATGGCTTCGGATTCACCTCAAGTATTTAATGTCCCTGGTTTTTCCATTCATCATGAAATCGAGTTGATGTCCAAAGCGGGAATGTCTACCTATGAAATTTTGAAAACCGGTTCACTTGAGCCTGCCCGTTACATGAATGCAGCCTCAGAGTGGGGTATGATTAAAGAGGGGATGTTGGCTGATTTTGTAATGGTTGAAGAAAATCCGCTGGAAAACTTGAAAACTATGCATCAGCCCCTAGGAGTGATGATCGATGGCAAATGGATCAGTCGAGAAAAGCTTCAAAAAGAACTGGACCGAATAAAGAAAAATCATGAGCGGAACTAAGGTGGTTTACCCACTTCCATTAGGGACAGGCAAATCTGCGAAAGCTAGAGGAGCTCGTGTCCCCTTACGCTAAGCTTAAAACCAATCCAAATCCTATGAAAATTAAGTCTCTCATTCCAGCAGGAATTTTGCTCTTCCTCGCACTATCCTGCGCCCAAAAATCGAGTGAAGAAAAAGAAACGATTAAAGAAGAAATCAAACTTATGAGTAAAGCAGAAAAAGTTGCCGAGCATCGAGGTGAATCCGTATCCAAATATGTATTGGACAATGGAAACATGCAGGTGGAGCTCACCAATTATGGGGGAGTAATCACCAAAATCATAACTCCGGACAACGAAGGAAATCAAGAAAATATTACGTTGACCTTTGATACGGTGGAAGAGTTTTTGACCAAAGAAAACCCCTTTTTTGGGGCAACGGCAGGCCGTGTGGCCAACCGGATCGCCAAAGGAGAGTTTGAATTGGATGGTGAAAAATACACTTTAGCACAAAATAATGGGCCAAACCATCTTCATGGGGGAGTAGAAGGGTTTAATAAAAAAGTATGGCAGGCAGAACCTTACTCAGATGAAAAAGTAGTGGGAGTGAAAATGAGCTATACCAGTCCTGACGGTGAGGAAGGTTATCCGGGAACATTGCAAACTACGCAGTGGATCGAGTTGACTTCGGACAACACACTACGGATCCGCTATGAAGCAACCACAGATCAAAAAACGATCGTCAATCTGACCAATCATACCTATTTCAATCTTGGCGGAGTAAAACGTGACGCCTTAGATCATGAGTTTCAGTTTTGGGCAGATGCCTATACCCCAATTGACGAAGGCTTAATTCCAACGGGTGAAGTCAAAGACGTGACTGGGACCCCTTTCGATTTTCGCACCCCAAAAATTCTGGGCGATCAGATTGCTGCTAATGGAGCGGGATTTGACCATAACATGGTGATGAAAATGGAAAAATCGGATGAAATGAAGCATTTTGTGCGCGTTCGTCATCCGGAGTCCGGCCGAGTTCTCGATATGTATTCTGATAACATGGGGGTTCAGTTTTATACCGGAAATTTCCTCTCTGATTTTGCCGGTGCGGATGGTAAAACCTATGACAAGCATTGGGGCTTCTGTCTCGAGTCCCAAAACTGGCCCGATGCCATCCATCATGAAAACTTCCCCAGCCCGATTTTAAACCCGGGAGAGAAATACGAGCATACTATTGAGTATCGGTTTTCGGTCGAAAGATAAAAGAATGAAGTCTCCAGGGCTTAATATTCCTTGGAGACTTTTTTGGCTATTTGAAGGCGATTCGGAAAATTCCCGAATTAGGACTGAAAATGTTTCCTAAACTTTACTTCTTCGGTTTTTAAATTTGGATTAGATCATGCAAAAGGAATGGGACAGGATTTTTCGCCAACACCTTAACCTTAATCTATCTCTTGACTGACTCTAATGATGATAAACTCAGCAGGTCGGATCATGGCCAATCCAATTTCTACCTTCAGTAGATTATCCAAAATATCTTGCTGTGTCATGGTCTGACCCAACCCCACACGGACAAAAAAAGCATCCTCAAACTTTGCTCCGGCAAGTCCTCCATTTCTCCAGAGGTTTAATAAGAAGTTTTCGCAACTTAGTTTGACCCCATTCCAAGTAGTTGGAGTATTGGGCTCGCCACTCCAAGCTAGTAAAGCTGTCTTGATGGATTGTTCGATCATGATGGCTGTTCTTCGAACGGGTACATAGCGCCACTCCTTGTCATTGCCTGCAAGAGTTCTTGCCCCCCAAATTAAAATTCCTTTTCCAGGAAATAATCGAATCGCGTTAATGGATTTTCCAGATAGTCCACCAGAATTTAAATCTTCCTGCTGAGAAGAACTGATTGAGACACTAGGACCTGTAAAACCGGAAAGCGAGATATTGGCTGGAGCTTTCCATACACCTCGGCTTGTATCAGTCAAGCAAAAAGCACCCGCAACCGCTCCCGAACTTGGAAATGAGATTAATCTTTTCGCCATTTGATGAAGTATAGCCTGATAAGTGGGGCTTAGTATTTCTAAGCTTCTATGAATAGTTTCCGCTGATCCAGTAGTAGTTTGCAGAAACTGCTGAGCTGCTGGTTCAGGAAGCAACTCTTGCAACGAAAGCGAGGATTCTAAATTGGTGTAACTGAGCCTAAAATCACTTTCCAGACGGTTCAGCCAAGGATAATATGCGGCCCCAAAACTTAAATGCTGATTTCCAATTCCAGTTCTGAATTCCTCAATGATATCCTGGTCTACGGTTCGCTCGAGAAACCCATTGGGAATATCTAAAATAGCAAAGCGTTTTTGGTCCTGAGCAGCGGTTCTCAGTAGCTCTTGATAGATTGGGAAAGCCTCATGGCCAAGTTCTACCGCGTCAGGGATCAAAACCAAACTGGCTTCTGGTACGCTTGCTAGCACCTGTAGCCCAGCTGGAGTTGAAGAGGTGGTTCCCAAGAGTTCATCTCGATGGATGAAGACTTCATTTGCATCAGCGTAGGTTCCCGTCGAAATGATGTAGCAGCTTCCTCCTCCATGGTAGAAGAAATCCCGAATGCTGTGGTACAGATAAGCTTTTTGTTTCGGCTTTAAAACAATAGATTTTAATTCGCCGTGGATCGTGATCGGGTCAGGATCAGTAGGGGTAGCTGGAAGAATTTCAAAAATTGGTGGATAATTTCCCCCAAATTTGGCTTGATATTCTGAAAAGGAATGGATCTTAACTGGCGTGTTTAAGGCAGGTTGCCCCTGGTGTATCGCTAATTCAGTATAACCAATGAAGACAGGAATTGCAGTAGAGGCTTGAGTAATTGTCCTGGGTAATGGGCTGACTTGCTCAATGTAAATACCTGGTTTTCTGTAATGTTTACTCATTAAAATGGGGTTTAGGAATTCAAAATACCTTTAGAATGAGTTAAGGCCTAACAAAGTGGATATTTCCTTTTATTTACCTTAAGAAAACTGATTTTATACTCAAAAGCCTAAAGTGTTAGCAACCACATGCTGGGTTTCCTCAAATCCCTGATAAGCACAGATCACGGCTTCAAAATCGTCCAGATTTCCCAACTGCTGGAGTGCCAAAGGATTTCCGAAATGGATTAAAATACAGGGTTTATTTTTTGCCAAGTGCTGAATTTCATCCAATACGGCTTGATTCATTCCAAATTGATTTAGCGGTTTATGACTTGGAACAAAAACGGCCAAAATCATTTTTTCTGCTTGTTCGATAGGGATGGGAAGTAAATTTAACTCTTGAGAAAAGGTACTCGGGCTTTGGTTAAAAAATTCTCGGTAAGCCAGCTTTCCGCCATTTCCCAAAGTGGGGAGATTTGCGGTATCGATCTTTCCTGAAATTACTGAAACGTAGTTTTTTGCTAGGTCCTTTTGGAGTTGGGAATGAATTTCCCAATCGAAAGATGGAACCTTAATGGGCTTGCCTTCCCTTATTCCCAATCGCCTTTTCAAGTCCATTACTTTTTCAAACACGACATTTACTTCGGCATCTGATGCATTTTGAGCAATTTTTTCAATCCCCTCCTGCACGTGATCCGAAAAACAGAGAATGTCATTTCCGGCATGAAAAGCCTGCCATTCAAGTTCTCCGGGCTCCGGATATAGATCGGCTACAGCTTTCATATTGAGGGCGTCGGAAATTACGAGGCCTTTAAATCCCATTTCTCTTTTGAGCAAATCAGTGATCAAATCCCTGCTGATGCTGGCTGGAATGTTTTTTCCGCCGGTCAGCGCAGGGACGGCTAAGTGGCCCACCATGATCATTTCTACACCTTGGTCGATGCCAAATTGGAAGGGGAGAAGTTCTTCAGCCTTGAGTTCGGCTTTTGATTTATGTAAAATGGGTAAACCCAAATGCGAATCAACCGCGGTGTCTCCATGACCGGGAAAATGCTTCAGGCATGCCCCAATTCCAGCCTTTTTCATGCCCAAATAAGCTGCAAATGAAAGGCTGGCAACCTTTTCGGTTTGATTCCCGAAGGATCGGTATCCAATTACAGGATTTTCCGGATTGGTATTGACATCGGCGCAGGGAGCCAAGTTGAGATGAATGCCTGAGCGCTTCATGTCCATCCCCATCCGAAACCCGACTTCCTCCACCCATTTTTCCGAATCCTTTTTCACCGCACCGAGCGTAATGGCAAAAGGGTATTGGGGTGTTTTTTCCACCCGCATGGCTAAACCATATTCTCCATCAATACTGATTAGCAATGGGATTTTGGAACTAGCCTGATAACGATTGATTAGTTCAATGAGTTTTTCGAAAGTGCCTTCGCTTTTCAGGGATTCTGTTCTTTTTTCAAAATTTGCTGCAGCGGAATGTCTACTGTGAAAAAAGGTCAACCCTCCGATTCCCTGCTCGCAAATCAACTTTTCGATGGCTTGATAATTTTCCTCCGTATCGTGAATAAACGCCGCTGGCGAAAAGCATTGTGCAATTTTTTGATTTTTATTCATGGTCTTTAAATTCCTGTGAGAGTGGCGGCACTCCCGCTTAATTGGAGCAAATGAATTGACATTTACCTGACTTCGACACTGTTCAACCTGAAAGATTGGTGAATCATTAGCCTTCTGCTTTTTTTCCAAATTCCTTTGGATACTTAGCCGCAAAAGCCATTACAAAGCTTGGGATCGTAGCGACCACCACCCATACAAAAAAGCCAGGATAGCCTAGCCATTCCTGCATGTAGCCGGAGATCATTCCGGGCACCATCATTCCCAAAGCCATAAAACCTGTCGCTAAAGCATAGTGTGCAGTTTTGAAGAGTCCTTCCGCCAAATAAATCAGAAAGACCATGTAGGCCGCAAATCCAAAGCCGTAACCGAGCTGTTCGATGAGGACGACAATTGCCGGGAAAAGAAAAGACTCTGGCTGAATCCAAGAAAGCAACACATATCCGACATTTGGTAAATTAATAGCCATTGCCATGGGAATCATCCATTTGCCTAGTCCATCCTTTGAAATTAAAACGCCTCCAATAATGCCTCCAGCCAACAGGGCGATTACCCCCAAGGTACCATACAAATAACCCACTTCGGTCACGCTAAGTCCTAGGCCACCCACTTCTCTAGTATCCAAAAAGAATGGGGAAGCCATCTTGACCAATTGGGATTCCCCTAATCGGTACAGAAGAACAAAGGCCAAAGACAAGCCGATATTTTTCTTGGTGAAAAAAGTTTCAAAAACTTTCCCGAAACTGGGACGATCTGCTTTCGCAATTTTATACTCGATAACTTTGGGAGTAGCTAAATAATTGACTCCTGTTAGTAAAAGCATCAGTCCGGATACAGCGATCATCGTCCAGGACCAAGCTTGAGCAGGATTTCCATATTTATTTTCAAGGTAGCCGGCAAAAATCACAATCAAACCCTGCCCGGTGATCATTCCGACCCGATAAAATGTACTTCGCATCCCCACGAAGAAGCTTTGTTGATCCGGTTTTAAAGCAATCAAATACAAACCATCCGAGGCAATGTCATTGGTGGCCGAAGCGAAGGCTCCCATCCAAAAAAAGGCAAGTGTAATTAAAAAAAACTGGTTGATTCCTGTCGTTAGTCCTACAGCCAAAAAAACAAGGGATAGGATTAGTTGCATGCTCAGAAACCACTGTTTTTTGTTTCCAAAAAGTTCCAGAATCGGACTCCAAATCGGTTTGATTACCCAGGGTAGGTATAAAAAAGAGGTGTATAGTCCGATGTCTGCATTGGAAATGCCCAAACTTTTATACATCACCACAGACACGGTAATGATGATTACATAAGGCAGGGACTCGGTAAGATAAAGTGATGGAACCCAGATCCATGGGTTTTTAGTGGGGTGTTGGGTCATGATTTTCGGAGTAAATGCTGATAAACACTAATTTCGGAGTCCTCAATGAGTTTAGCCCCCACCGTCTTAGTGTAAAATTCCGAAGGGCCCACACCGCCAATAATTGCATAGGCATAGCCCATTTCCCGGAGGGATTCGAGGGATTTGATTAAGAGTATTTTTCCGATTCCTTTTCCGCGTTCGGATTCTTGGGTTCCGGTTGGGCCAAAGAAATTTCTAGCGGTGCACTCATAGCAGGCAAAACCCAGAATCTCGTTTTCCCGCTGTGCGATCCAGCAGGCTACCGGTTGACGGGAAAAGGCAACGTCCACCTCCGACTGCCAATAGGCTCCAAAGTGCTCCAAGACCCAATCAGAAAGCAAGTGTTTTTCAGGAGCAATTGCTCTGCGAAAAATCATATTTTCCTTTTCTGATAACCTTTTTTCTAAGTCAGAAATATCGGGTAAGCTGATCAAGCGAACGAGCATATCCTTCATGGACGAGTCTTTTTTGGAGTTTGGAAAACCTGTGTTTGCACAATTCGGCCGTAATGGTCGATCCATCGCACAGCCAAATAATTGCTGTGTAAACTGCTGACCTCAAGTTGACGAGCACGGGTGCCCCCCACCCAGACGGTGTGAATTTCTGCTTCCGCCAATTCGGTTAATTCATCTGCGCCCTGTATCATGGCATAGCGGATGGCTGGATCCAAAGGTTTCTCTAACATGATTTTGGTCCAATCTTCGGTTGCCTCTACGAGCAGGACCGCAGGTGTTTCGATAATTGAGGTAGATTTCGGTTCGAAGGCAGGTGGTAAAGTTGGTCGATCGTAGAGTTCCTGCTGAAGAAGCTTAGCCACATCCTGATTTTTGCTATAAAGGGATTTGGCCGAGAAAAAAGCATTGCCTTGAATAGAGGGCAGGGTGCGGGAATAATGGATTTGATTGTTGATTTCACGTGGGTTGTCCCAAGCTTTGTCGGCATTGTCGCGAATTTTGTAGGGGCCGTTTCCTATATAAATATGGGTACCAAAATTATTGATTGACCACCAGTCATTGAGTTTGCGGTAGCTGGCCAAATCATAGTCCAAGCTCCAATACAGCTGGGGAATCAAGTAATCGATCCAACCATTTTTCATCCAAGTCAGCGGATCTGCATAAAGGTCATCATAATTAGTCTGTCCGGCGCGCGTGGGCGAGCCTTTGGGGTCTTTGTCCTGATTGCGCCAAACTCCAAAAGGAGAAATACCAAATTGTACCCAAGGTTTAGATTTTTTAATGGTTTGGTGGACAGCTTCAATTAAATGATTAACGTTTTCCCTGCGCCAGTCATCAATAGATTGACCTGGTTTTTTGTATTGTCCAAATGCCTTTTGATCAGGGAAAACCTGATTTCCGATTTTATAGGGATAAAAATAATCGTCAAAATGAATAGCATCCAGATCATAGTTGCTGACCAATTCCTGGATCACCCCAACAAATTTTTCCCTTACTTCCGGTAAGCCAGGATTGTAATAATATTTAGAACCGTACTTCAACATCCAATCTGGGTGAAGGTAAAAATCGTGATCCTTACTCAAAAGGTTGATTTTGTCATCGAAAGTGGCTCGGTAAGGATTGAGCCATGCATGAAATTCAAACCCACGTTGATGGGCTTGATTGATCATCCAAGTCAGTGGATTTTCGGTGGTAGTGGGTGCTTTTCCTTCTTTTCCAGTCAAATAACGGGACCACGGGGCATAGCGGCTGGGATAAAAGGCGTCTCCTGCGGTTCGAACTTGTACAATGACAGCGTTGAAATTCAACTTTTTATAATGATCCAAAAGGGAAAGGAAATCTGCTTTTTGCTTTTCCCAGCTATCGGTTCCGGATTCCGGCCAGTCGATATTGACCACGGTCGCAATCCATACTCCCCGGAATTCCCGAGGCATTTCCGGCATAGCAAAGGGCAAAGGTTGTAACATCACGGGAACTTTTGCCAGGGGTTTTTCCGGCAACTGTTTCTCCGAGAGGGCTGGGGTTTCTTCCCCCAATTCTCTCTGAGGGGGGGCTGTTGAGCTATTTTTTGAACTTTTACAAGCCCATAAAACCGAAAAAATCAGAAAATACGCGATGAGTTTACCTAATTGCTTCATCGAATTATTGTTGGGGAATGGGCTGAAGGTTAAGGTCTGAGAGGTTTCTGCGTAGCTTATTCATAAAGGCATCTCCAGGATCGGTTTTGACAGTCCGATAGTCTGGGTCCGCCTCTTTCCAGAGCTCGGTTTCTTGGAAAAGTTGGTATTCATGATGCCCGATCACGTAATGGATTTCGGGGTATTTTTTTTGCAAATAGCGGATGAGCTCTTCATTGGCATTGAGCTGGGCTGCAGTGAGTGGTGCCTCTGGTCCACCCACATTTTCGATTCCAATAGCACAATAATTCAACCCTATAGTATGTCTAGCAAATGCCGTATCCGGTAAAAGTCTAAAAATCGTCCCATCCCGATCGATCAGAAACTGACTCGAGACATTCAAGTTACTCGCTCCGGTCAAGTCTTCCCGTCCGCCCAAAGTTGGTTCATCAAATACATCGAAAGTCACCTCGACATTGTCGATGGCGGTCCAATGAACCACGATCATTTGTGGATCAATCGAGGCCGTTTCTTTTTCCAACCCATGCCTTTCTTTGAGGTACTGGAGGGATAGCTGCTCGCGTTCCTCATTCCAGGTAATGGGTTTGTCAATAATTCGGAAAGTCGCTTGACTTAATTTTGGACTGCAAGAGAAGAAGTTCAAACTGAGTAGCGCAATCGAAAGTAGCGTGAAGTGAGTTCTGAAAAGGAATAGTTTCATAGCGAGGGTAATTCTTCAACGCTCTAAACTACCTAGAAAAAAGCAGGATTGGGAAGATTTACTCGCTATTTTTTGCAAGGAGTAGAAGAAAAGACCTGCCTTTTGCATGTTTTTGCCGTTTTTAGTAGTTTTCCATTTCAACGATAAACCCATGCTTAAAGAAGAACGCCAAAAATACATCCTTGATCAAGTTCATCTTCATCACCGTGTCTTACTCAATGATTTAGCTGATTCACTCAATGTTTCCATTGATACGGTCCGCAGAGACGTGAAGGAACTAGCTAAGGAGAAAAAACTTAAAAAAGTCCATGGGGGGGCGACCTCTTTTGGGTTTATGAATTTTTCCAAGGATGATGGGAATATCTATCTCCAATCCAAGAAAATTCAAATTGCCGAAAAGACAGTTTCCTTGCTTTCAGAAGGGCAGGTAATTCTGATGAGTGGAGGCACCACTAATATGGAAGTGGCCAAAATGATCCCGAGAAAATTACCTCTGACCGTCTTCACCCCAAGTCTACATGTAGCCATGCAGCTTTTGGATTTGCCGGAAGTGGAGGTGATTTTTTTGGGAGGAAAACTTTTGCATGAGGCTAAATTTGCCGTGGGAGGGACAGTGGTCAATGCGTTGAATCAGCTCCGAGTCGATCTTTGTATTCTGGGGACGGGTTATCTTGATGCAGAGGCAGGTTTAACCGAGTTTGATTGGGAAGTGATTCAGGTGAAGCGGGCCATGATTAGAGCAGCCAAAAAGACAATTATTCTCTCGGTTTCAGATAAATTACATTCTGTCCAAAAGTTTCAGACCTGTGACCTTACCGCAGTTCATGCATTAGTGACGGAGCTTGACCCACAGGATCCCCTGCTCGATGCGTTTCGGCCCTATGATTTGCGATTGGTTTAACTGGTCCTTAAAAAGCCGGCTTTTGACCGGCTTTAGGGGTGAATAAGCACTTTTCTCCTTCCTTTTCAACGGAAGAAGCATTTACTATCTGAACTCGTAATCCACACCATACACCTGAGTCAGCAAGGTGGCCGGAGCATCAAGTGCAACAGCAGAGTTCGGAGGGATGGGAGTTACCGGCGAATTGGCCGCTAAATAATTTTTTAGGGCTTGATGAAGGGTAAAGGGCGTGTTTTTGGTGTCTTTAACTCCCTTGAATCGGCAAAGCATATCCTCGGGATCTCCATCTCTTTCGCAAGCGCAAATACTGTATACCCGATCAGCTTCCAGTGGTTTGCCATTGGCAGTGAGGGATTTTACTCGTTTTCCTTCTTCTCCAAAAGCTAAAAATTTGACCTCGAGTCCACGAAATTTGATGACCCAGCCACCAAAGCGTTTGGAGGCTTCTTTGGCAAATACATTATTCAATTCCTTTTCCAGCCAAGCTGAAATTTGGGCTCCAGTGACCTTGCCGGTTCGGATTTGGGAATCTACGGGCAACATGTCAAAAATAAATCCATTTGTGATGGGGATATTTCCGGTCTGGTCAGGCGTGGTTCGTGGGGGGCAAAATCGAAATCCATTCGAAAGCACGATATCTACCTCGGGGACTTGCCAACTGATGGCATCCAATATCAAGGTATCGATTGGGTTTTCGATCACAAAATAGCGGTAAAGCGGTACGGTACTGTAACCAGCAATTTTTAAAATATCTTCTTGAAAGGGTTCCTCGTTTTGGGCAATGATTTTTTCGATCACCGGATCAGGTTTATTTTCATCTGACTTCACCTCGAGCAATTCATAGCTGTCAGAAACTACTTTTCCATCCTCAATTTTCAATTCCAATTTCCCCACAAAAGAACCAAAAGCTCCTGGTTCTACCACTTTTGCATAGTTGGCTTCAATGGGCTTTCTGACCCGCTCATGGGTATCCCCGCCCAGAATGTAATCGACTCCTTTGCATTCGGGTAGGTTGGCTAAGTTGATTTGCTGGGAAAGGCCCAAGTGGGCAATTATGGCTACGAAAGCACATTTTTCTTGATGTCGAAGAACATCGACGTAGTGGGCCAGATTTTCCTCTGGCTTGGTATAGATGATTCCCTTGCTATAATCGGGTGATTGTCTCATCGGAACCAAGTGATCGGTATAACCCAGAAAGCCTATTTTGACACCATTTACCGACCAGATATGATACGGGTTGAAAATAAGTTCGCCCTTTTTTCCCTCACCCAAATCATGATACATATTTGCACAGATTTTTGGGGCATGAAGCGAACCTAAAAGATGTTGCATGGCGGGTTTTTGATAAACAACTTCCCAGTTTCCAGGCAGGTAGAGATCGTATCCCATTTCATTGAGAATCGGCACCATGGCCTCTCCAGTGGTTCTGACAGATAGTTCAGACCCTTGAAACATATCTCCGGTATCCATTACCAAACTGTAGTCTGATTTTTTGCGCTCCTTATCCAAAAAAGTTTTCAATTGCGCATATCCTCCGGTTTTTCGATAGACGGCCTGGCCATTTTCCCAAAACAATTCATCATGGGGATGAATCTGACAGTGAACATCCGTAGTCTGAAGGATAGTCAGTGTAAATGTTTTTGGAATAATTTTTTTGTTTTCGGCATGAGCTACACTGGAGGAGAGGTGGATCAGGCTGGTGCCTGCACCAATTGCTCCAAGTTGTGCCATAAATTTTCTTCTGGAGGATTTCATCGATTACGGGTAAGGGTTATTTGGGTGATTTAATGGTCAAAGTCGAATGAGGGAATACTATTTTTTACCCAAATTCGCTGATAAAAGTAGAAATCTCCAGCTACTCCATTTGGTGACTTTGGTTACAAAAGGGGGGAAATAAAAATGACCCAAGTCAATTGAGAATCAGGTCATTTGAATAGTTAAAGTAAACGAAAGGCTATTCTACACTTGAGGTGAATTTTATTACCGAGTTGGATATGGGTTTTACGGTTTGGAGGTAAGCATAGATGGCTTTCAGGTCTTCTTCTTTCATCCCCGCATACATGACCCAAGGCATGATTGAATTAAATTCACCTGGACTGACAGTGGCTGGGGTGTAGCGATTTGGATCGTACTGTTTAAATCGCTCAACAAAAGCCTGCTCGCTCCAGTTTCCAATTCCCGTTTCGGAATCCGGAGTAATATTGGCTGAGGTCACCATGGATCCATCTGGAAAAGGAAAGTTTCTTCCACCGCCAAAGGCCAAATCTTTCTTAATCATCCCCTGGGGGTCAGCCTGGGTATGACATTCGATACATCCCGAAGCATTGGTCAGGTATTTTCCGTAAGCGACTTGATCGCCTGGGTCTGGTTTTTGGGTAGGTTCTGGATCTACTGGAATGGTTTTTAAAATTAGGCTTACGGGAAAATCAGCTTCAGATTCGGGGATTTCACTTGCTATGGAGGGAAGAGACCTGATGTAGGCGATGATATCATAAATGTCTTCTGGGTCCATTTTGCCATAGTATAAGTAGGGCATCACCGGAAACATTGCCCTGCCATCATGGGTCACACCGGAAGTAATTAGCCGATAGAGTTCCCCGTCGGTATAATCTGAAATTCCATAAGGGGTAATATTTTTGGCATAAAAAACGCCTGGGAATCCCATGGATTGGTCAAATCGATCTCCACCCTGTCCCACTGTGCCCGGAGTGGGCGGGCCAGAAAACTTAGAGAAATCTCGGACCGAATGGCAATCCATACACACAGTGACATGGTTGGCGAGGTATTTTCCTCGTTCGATTCGTTCGGAACTGTAATCAATCGATAGCTCAGGTGCGGGTGAAACATTGGGGAATGCCATCGTGATATAGGCAAAGCCAGCAAGGACTAGAATTAGGACGATACCAATAATCCAGGCAAAGATTTTAATTGCTTTCTTCATAATACGTAGTAGGTTGGGAATCAGAAATATATAAAAAATTATCAAAATTTGAATTTCAAATACATAAAAAATACTTTCAAAAAGATTTTTTTCAGATATAAATCGTTTTGTTGGTCCGGTTTGCTTACTTTTTATTTGGATTTTTTTTAGTTTGTAAGGAAAAATTTTGCTCTGTGATTTTATTCCTTTTATTTTCCCATTCATTAAGTAATGAAAGATTGATGCCTATCCTATGAAAAGATTATCGATTACACTTGCGCTTTTTTTCATCCTATTTGGCCTGAAGGCTCAGCAGGAGGTGATTCAAAAAATAGAATCCGCAAAAGATTTTTACGCTGACATCGCTCTTCAGATTTGGTCCAATCCAGAATTGGGCTACCTAGAGACCGAGAGCTCTGCCTTACTTCAGAAAACCTTATCTGATGCTGGATTTGCCGTTAAGGCAGGTGTAGCAGCTATACCTACTGCTTTTGTCGCAGAGTTTGGCTCGGGCAAGCCCGTGATCGGGATAATGGCTGAGTTTGATGCCCTTCCTGGGGTGTCTCAGGATGCCGTGCCTTTCCGTCAACCTGTTACTGAAGGGGGGGCAGGTCATGCTTGTGGACATCATCTTTTTGGTACGGCTTCAGTCGCTGCAGGAATTGCAGTAAAACAATGGATGGAAGCAAATGGGGTTAAAGGCACGATCCGAGTGTTTGGAACGCCCGCCGAAGAAGGTGGAGGAGGAAAAGTGTACATGGCACGTGCGGGATTGGTGTCGGATGTAGATGCGATGCTGCATTGGCATCCAAGTTCCAGAAATAATGCTGGAGCCAACAGCTCCTTGGCAAATATTTCTACTAAGTTCAGGTTTTATGGGGTGGCCTCTCATGCCGCCGCAGCTCCAGAACGAGGAAAATCGGCCTTAGACGGTGTGGAAGCAATGAACTTTATGGTGAATTTGATGCGGGAGCATGTGCCTCAGGAGACCAGGATGCACTATGTAATTACCCGGGGTGGCGAGGCTCCCAATGTAGTTCCGGCATTTGCCGAGTCCTACCACTATGTGCGGCATCCAGATGCGAATGTTGTCAAGGATATTTTTCAAAAAATGGTAGCAGCAGCAGAGGGAGCTGCGAAGGGGACCCAGACAACCATGGAATATGAAATCATCAATGGAGTGTATAATCTCATGCCCAATGAAACGCTGGCCCGAGTAATGCACAAAAACCTGGAAACTGTCGGAGGGGTAAACTATGATGCTGAGGAGCTGAAGTTTGCCCAGGAAATGATCGAGGGATTTGAGGGAATAGAGGTAAGTCCAGCCGATGCTGAAAAAATAGATCCTTTTTTGGTTCAGGAAAAAGGTACAGGAGGTTCTACCGATGTAGGAGATATCAGCTGGTTGGTGCCTACAGCTGGACTGGGTACAGCCACTTGGGTTCCGGGCACTTCAGCGCATACCTGGCAAGCGGTCGCTGCCGGAGGTACAAGTATAGGGATCAAGGGAATGATGGTCGCTGCAAAGACCTTGGCATTAACAGCGATGGACCTGTTAAAAAATCCAGAAATTGCGAGCAAAGCAAAAGCAGAATTGAAAAACAGACAGGGTGAAGGTTTTGTGTATGAAGCATTAGTGGGAGATCGAAAAGCTCCGCTGGATTACCGGAAATAATGGAGTTGATTCGTCACGGATCGATTTCTAATAAGTCAACTGGAGTACAGCATTAAGACCTTTAACAGTTTCATTTGTCCATTGATGGACTGGCTCGGGAAAAAATCCCAGAATTTAATAACTTGATCTGAAATTAACTTAACTCCTATGAACCGTAGAAAATCGCTAAAAATCATTGGTGCCACCGGCGTGGGAATTGCCGGCTTAGTCCTAGCAGATTGGAAATGGCAGTTGGTGGATCAATTGACTCATGAAGGTTTTTTTAGTTTTCAGGAAGAGAAATTGATTTCTGCGATTGCTGACACCTTTATTCCAGCGGGGATTCCTGCCAAAAGTCCATTTTCTAATCCAAAACCGATCGGCGCATTATCTACTGGAACAGACAAGTACCTGATTAGATTAATTGAGCATTGTTATGAACAAGAGGAGCAAGAGATGATCAAAAATCAATTGGCGGCATTGTCTAAAACAAACTTTCTGAACCAAGATCAGGCAGGTAGGGAAGAAATTCTTTTGGCTATGGCCAATTCTGAGGTAGAGGAAGAAAAGCAGTTTTTCGCTTTATTCAAATCTCAAACCATCACTGGGTTTACCACGGTCAAAGAAGTGATGGTAGATTATCATGGCTATCAAGTAGCTCCAGGTCTGTTCAAGGGCTGTGTCGAGCTTTCCCAAGCCTAAATTCAGAATGTAACCGACTATGAAGCTTTCTAAAATTATCTATGGAGTTTGGGCGATATTATTCGCCCTATTTGCGTATTGGCAGATCAATGATCCCGATCCTGAGGTCTGGGTAAGTATTTATGCAGTGGCGATAATTTTTTGCTTCTTAGCTATCCGTGGGATATTTCCAAAAATCCCGCTGACCGTCTTGGTGACTGTTTGCCTAATCGGTGCTTTTTATTTTTGGCCGGATTCAGTTTCGGGCTGGATTGGACAAGAGGTGGAACAGGGCGACTTGACGATGAAAACTCCTGAAATGGAAGAAGGACGGGAATCGTTTGGGCTTTTGATCATTGCCTTAGTAAATATTCCAGGGCTATTCAAAGCGTGGAGAGGTTGACAAAAGGCTTGCATTTGGATAGCGCAAGCCTTTTGTGATCAGAGATTTTTTAATTCCCCAATTAATTTTTCCAAAGAGTCTTTCGCATCGCCAAAAAGCATCCGGTTTTTGGGGTGGAAAAACAGTTCATTTTCGATCCCAGCATAACCTTTTCCCATGGAACGCTTGAGAACAATCACGTTTTTCGCATTCCAAACCTTGATGATGGGCATCCCAAAAATCGGACTTCCGGGATCATTTTCCGCTGCAGGGTTGACCACGTCATTGGCACCGATGACCAATACCACATCGGTATTTGCCATGTCGTCATTGGCATCTTCCATTTCCAGTAATTTGGGGTAGGGAACATCTGCCTCAGCAAGTAAGACATTCATATGCCCTGGCATTCGGCCTGCGACCGGATGGATAGCGTAGCTTAATTCGACTCCTTTATCTTCCAGTATTTTTTCCAAATTATGGACGGTGTGCTGGGCTTGAGCCACTGCCAATCCGTACCCGGGAACCACGCTGACTTTATGGGCATAAGCGAGCAAAATCGCCGCATCGGTAATTCCGATTTCTTTGACTGTTCCTTGTTCTCTGGATTTTGCAGCCGAAGTTCCACCGCCTCCAAAAGATCCGATAATTACATTGGTTAGCGAGCGATTCATGGCCGTACACATCAAAACAGTTAGGATTGTACCGGCCGAACCTACCAAGATCCCACCGGTCAACATGGCTTGATTTCCATAGAGGAAGCCACCAAAAGCTGCCGCCATTCCCGTAAAACTATTTAAGAGTGAGATTACCACCGGCATATCTGCCCCTCCGATTGGCATCACGAAAAGTACTCCGTATACTAAGGAAAGCACCAATAATGCATATATCAACGACATACTTAGGTTTCCAGAAGCAGCGAGATATACTGCTAACCCGAATAGGGCAAAAAGTAAAGCGATATTGATAAACTGACCCGCAGGAAGGGCTTTGTCGGCTATTTTACCCTCCAGTTTCCCATAGGCGATCAAAGAACCTGAAAATGAAACCGAGCCGATAATCAATCCGAGCAAAATCACGATCAGCATTCCAGTTGAAATCTCCCCGCCATGACGAAGGTGGTCAAATTCCACCAAAGAAATTACGCCGGCGCAGGCACCGCCCATCCCATTGAAGAAGGAGACCATCTGGGGCATGGCCGTCATTTTGACTTTGAGGGCCATCCGAGTCCCGATAACTGTTCCAATCACCAAGCCGGCCAAAATCAAGGAATAGTTCAGCCATTTGTCAGCACTGAATTCCTCTTTGAATAAAAGGGTGGCAGCAATAGCCAATCCCATCCCATAGCCAGCAAGGAGATTCCCTCTACGGGCTTTATCCGGGCTGGATAACATCTTCAGTCCAAGAATAAAAGTAACCGAAGCGATCATGTAGCTGAGTTCCAAAAGACTCAATCCGAGTAAGTCGTTTTGCATCATTACCGGGCTTTTTTCTTAAACATTTCCAGCATTCTATCGGTCACGACAAATCCCCCGACCACATTGAGCGTGCCTAAAATCACGGCCAGAAATCCCAAGACTAATGCATAATAATTTGTGGGATCCGCTTGAAGCATGATGATGATGGATCCAATGATGACCACTCCGTGAATGGCATTTGCACCAGACATCAAGGGGGTGTGTAGGACAGCTGGGACATTGGATATGATCTCAATTCCCAAAAAGATCGAGACCAGAATGAGGAAAATGAATTCCCTGTTTTCATAAAATAGATTGAGGATATCTTCCATTAGTTGACAGTTTCGGTTGGGTAAAGAATTGATTTTACGCGGGCACTCATCACTTCACCTTGATGGGTAACACAGGTATTGACGAGGATATCATCCTCCCAGTTGAGATTAAGTCCGCCTTCGGCGGTGATCATGAGTTTGAGGAAATTCACCATATTTTTGCCATACATTTTGCTCGCATCGATCGGCATGGAGGAGGGGAGGTTGGAATTGCCGATGATTTTCACACCGTGCTTTTCAAAGATTTTTTGGTCTTGGGTAAGTTCGCAGTTGCCGCCTGAGGAAGCGGCTAAATCAACGATTACCGAGCCAGGTGCCATGGCTTCTACGGTTTCTTTGCTGATGAGTAAGGGGGCCTTTCGTCCCGGAATCTGAGCGGTACAGATGATGATATTGGCTTTTTTTGCATGTTCCTGAATGAGTGCTTGTTGTTTGGTTTGGTAGGCTTCACTCTGTTCTACAGCGTATCCTCCTGCACTTGCCTCATCTTTGGCGCCTTCTACTTTGATGAATTTTGCTCCCAAGCTTTTGACTTCTTCTTCCGCAGCTGCCCGGACATCAAAGGCTTCCACTACCGCCCCCAGCCTCCTGGCAGTTGCAATAGCTTGGAGCCCAGCCACCCCTGCTCCCAATACCAAAACTTTGGATGGAATAATACTACCTGCTGCAGTCATAAACATTGGGAAAAATCGTGGAGATTGGTTTGCAGCGGTCAACACTGCCTGATATCCCGCGACGGTGGACATGGAGGAAAGTACATCCATAGACTGGGCTCGTGTGGTTCTTGGAACATTATCCATGGAAAATGAGGTTACTTTTAAACCCAAGAGTTGATCGACCAATTTCTTATTAGATAAAGGCTGGAACTGGCAAACCAACACTTGATTTTCGTTCAGATGGTCGATTTCTTCAGATGAGGGAGGATGAATGCTTAAGATCACATCCGATTGTAGAATTTCAGCTCTTGTGCCGAGTTCAGCACCCACTGCCAGGTAGTTTTCATCGCTTGAAAAAGCAGTTTTTCCTGCCTCCTTTTCCACTTGGACTTTCACATTCAAATCAATGAAAGTTTTGACGCTTTCGGGTAATAAGGCCACCCGACTTTCCCCTTCCGGTTCTTTTAGCAGACCAATTGTCATATTGAACAGTTTATTTCATAATGTCTCAAATTACTGTTTTCCTACTTATTTAAAAACTTAATTTGGATCAATGGGGAAATTAAAAAACTGATTGAAATCAGGGTTTTTCCTTTTATCCGAAGGTGAGATTTGGGATATTGGTAGCGGAATTTCTCCGGAATCTTTGGAATGCCTTTCACCATGACCTTAGCCTATTTTCGTGATTATTGTCTAGCCAAAACAGGAGTGACTGAGGACGCTCCTTTTGATGAAAATACACTTTGCTTCAGGGTAGGAGGAAAGATTTTTGCGATCACAGATTTAGCCTGTTTCGAATACATCAATTTGAAATGTGATCCCGAATATGCATTGGAACTCAGGGAGCAGTATGAGGGAATCCGACCGGGATATCACATGAATAAAAAAACATGGAATTCGGTCTATGCAAAATCGGATGTTCCCGATCAATTGATTCTGGATTTGGCAGATCAATCCTATCAACTCATCTTTGCTTCGCTGTCAAAGAAAATTCAAGCCGAAATTAATTCATGAGTTTTTTCGAGGCCAAAAAAATCAAAAAATCCTATGAAAATCTTCCTGCACTTCAGGAGTTTTCGCTGTGTCTGAACCGGGGGGAGTTTCTGTCCATTGTAGGAGAGAGTGGCTCGGGTAAATCTACGCTGTTGCGGATTTTGGCGGGTCTCGAAGTACAGGATTCGGGAAATGTTTTTTTGAATCAGGAGGAGATTTTGAATCCAAAGAAAAAGCTGGTTCCGGGCTATGATGAGGTGAAATTGATCCATCAGGATTACCATCTATTGCCCAATTCGACGGTGGCGGAGAATATCCGCCGACCACTCCTTCACTACGATAAAAAGTATGCAAAAGTCCGTGAGGAAAAGTTATTACAGCAATTTGGGTTGAAGGATTTTCGGGATCGGCTTCCCCGTCAGCTTTCAGGTGGACAGCAGCAGAAAGTGGCCATAGCAGCGGCTTTGGCGATCGAACCCGAAGTGCTTTTGCTGGACGAGCCTTTTTCTTCGCTTGACACGATTCAGAAGCACCGTTTAATCGACGAGTTAGGGAACTTGTTTCAAACCTCCAAAACCACCGTCATCTTTGTTACCCACGATTTGGATGATGCCTTACGACTGACAGATAACCTAATTATTCTCAGAAATGGAGCAGTCGTCCAAAAAGGCAATTCATTTGAGCTTTGTACTCAGCCCCAAAGCCAGTATGTTGCCCGCCTGTTTTCTCATATCAATGCGATTCCAGGAGAGAAAAATGAATTTATCCGACCCAATGAAGTTAAGCTGAGAAGCAAAGCCGGGCTCTTGGGGCATGTGGTGGATTTGCGGTTTTTGGTTCACTTTAATTCCCTTCAAATCAAATTAAAGGAAAGTGGGCAGGTCTGGGAGGTAGATGATCCATTAAGAAAATACCAAGTAGGTGATCGGGTGTACTTGCAGTGGGAGAAGGAAAAAGTGATGCAGCTATTAAGCTAAAAAGGGTATGGCCTTGTTTCGAAATACGTAAAAAAGCTTAAAAAACCTTCCGAGGGATTGAAACCTTCGGAAGGAAAAGAGGAAATTTTGCTGCTTAGGGTTACTGAAAAGGGTCTACTCTTCTTCCCCGTGTTCCCCGTGAACATGACCGTGGGCGATTTCATCAGCAGTTGCTTCCCGAACTTCGATGACGGTCCCTTCGAAATGTAAATCAAAACCCACTAAAGGATGATTGAAATCCAGGAGTACACTTTCCCCCAAATCCTTCAGTACCTTAGCCTGCATTGGATAGCCATTTTCATCCATTAGAGGAAGAAATTCGCCTTCCTTGATCATTTCTTCAGTGAAACCACGCTCTTGTGAAAATTGACTTTTGGGTAAATTGACCAAAAGCTCATCGTCCGGTTCGCCATAGGCTTCCTGAACAGATAGGCTAAAAGTAAATTCATCGCCTTCTTTTTTGCCGCCAAGCAATTCCTCAAATCGCTCAGGAAGTCCACTCTGACCAAAAAGGAAATAAAAAGGATCTTCCTTGTCCCGAACTTCCACACTGAAGGGTACTGACTCGATATCGTCTTCTATTTTGCTGACTTTGAGTTCGTAGGTCAGACCGACTACGGCATTTTCTTGAATCTTCATGTTCATTTAATTAATAATTCCATTTCGTAACCGAATACTTAACCTTTCTTTTACTATCGCCCACTTACTTCTTGGAGTGGACTTTTCGAGAGGTTTGCTCGCTCGAAATACAAAATATTGATAGTCTTTTTCTTCGTAGAAAAGGGCATAGGTCTCCATTTTTTCCAAATAAAAACCAGCCTCAGAAATACTTTTGATCAGATCTCCGGAATCCAGCGGTTGGTCAATGACCTGAAGCTTTTCAGGTTCGTTTTCGATCATCCATTGTAAATACCTCGGGGAGGGAATGTGTACGAAGATCACTGAATCCGAATGGGAATGTGCCTTGATTTTCTGGAAAAGTCGGGAATGTTGATCGATTGGAATGTGCTCTAAAACATCCGGAAATACAAAAAAATCGTAGGTTTCATTCGATTTGTGAAAATCCGACATATCCGAAACTTCAAACTGAAGGTTGGGTTGGTCAGTCCAGATTTTTTTTGCCTTTTCGATGCTTTCCGGACTGATATCTACGGCAAGTACATTTCCATTTTTTACTTGATTGGCCAGTAGATGCGAAACCGTTCCGATCCCACAGCCCACTTCGAGTATCCGGTGATGGGAACGTAAACCTGAGGTGACTACTTTGTCCAAAATACTGAGATGACGGGAGTTGATTCCAGTCTTCTCTTGTTTTTCGACAAACTGATCATAAAAGCTGACTATTTTATCCTTTTCTTCCATCCCCATTTTTGTAAGTAAAAAAGATGCCTGCAATCAAGCCTAACGCAATTAAGTATTGGAAAATTACCATTGGGGCTTTGGTGGCAGTATAGCTGCTCGGAGAGAAACTGAATACAATCTCATGGCTTCCCTCAGGCACTTCCAATCCGCGAAGGAGGTAATTGGTGCGTAAGATATTTACTTCCTCCCCGTCGATGCTAGCCGTCCATCCCTCTGGGTAGAAAATCTCAGAAAAAACGACCAATCCACCGGTATCCATATCAGCTTGGTAGCGAAGTTCATTGGGACTATTTGCCTGAAGCGTAACCGAGCCTCTTCCGGCGCGTACTGTTCCTTGGCTTTCAGCCAAAGTAGCTTGGGTCTTGGTGTCAATTTTTCCGATTTGTTGGATTTCCTCTTCGTTGGAACTCACCCGAATTATCTCAGAGGGAACCCAAGCCGGCCCAATTGCTGCCGGATTTTCAAAGACTGAATTGGCCTCTTGTCCTGCGATCAGGTATTTGGTATTGAGCATGTTGATCACGCCGATCCCATCCCAATCAAAATTTCCTTCTTGTGCTTTGCGTATAAACTCCTCCATTTCGGGCTGAAGCTGGTAATCAATCAAATCTTGATACCGTCTCATTTTGGCACCATGGTAGCCCCCCAGGCTGTGAAAACGATAGCTCGTTCGTGCACCTTGGGTCAAGGATTCCCCCAAATTCAATACCCGAAAATAACCCTCATCTGCACTGACCTTTTGTTCGGCTGGAGTTTCGGCAAAAAACTGTCGGGAGGGATTACTCTGAAAAGATTCGGCATTGAGGTATTTTCGGTTCTCGACCCAGAGGTCACCGACAACCAAAACCGTCAGCGCTAATCCCAATAGGCTGTGTGAGATTTTATCTTTCAGGGTGAAATAAATTAATACGAAAGCTGCTGCAATCAAACCCAGACTTTTCCAAGCCGAAGCGGATAATAACTCTTTTCTATCTTTTTGAATCGCAGAAGCCAACCAATCGGGCAAATTGGCATCGACAGGCGCCTCAAATCGGAAAAATGCCCCACCGGCTACGGCCAAAAGGAAAAGTAATCCACCGACTGAGGCTCCTGAAATCAAAAGTGGTTTGAGATCTTTTCGCTCCAGCAATCGCTCCAGCGAAATCATCCCAAGTACGGGAATCGCAAAAAGCGTCATGCCCAGAGCCATCGAAACTGCACGGAATTTATTGTAGCCCGGTAAAATGTCAAACAGCAGGTAATTGAACCAAGAGAGGTTTTTCCCCCAACTGAGCATCAAGGAGAATATGATGATCGTACCGAAAGTAATCAGGCTTTCTTTTGGCGCTGCCCAAATTCCCAAAATTGCCAAAAAAACTAAAATGGCTCCGCCATAAATTGGCCCACCTGTAAATGGCTGATCTCCCCAGTAGGTAGGGGCACCTTGTAGAAATCCCCGTGCTTGGGCATTGTCCACTCCATTACTGCGCAAAGCTTGACCGGCGTTTGAATCGGATTCCAGCCTAGTTTGGCTTCCTCCTCCATAGAAATTCGGGATAAGTAGGGTTAAAGTTTCCAACTTGCCATTGGACCAGCTGAAGGCATAATCTTTATCTAATCCCGAAGATTCGGTTTCCAAGGTAGCCTCTCCTCTTGTGGAGTAGGGGCTGTATTCCAGCGCTGTTGCCAATCTCCCCATATTTCCTCCCACAGCCAAGATCGCTCCAATAACCAGAAATAGAAAGGTCTTGGATAAGGAAGCCAAGCTTTCCTTTTTCCAATGAAATGCCAATCGAACGACCACATAAATCACCGAAGTGAGCAGGGTGTAATAGGTGATTTGAAGATGGTTGAATTTGAGCTGAAGCAAAAGTCCCAAAGCTAATAGCGCAGCTCCGAGCAGGTTTTTTTTCTCAAAAGCCAGATGAATCCCCGCAATAATCAATGGAATCAGGCATACCGCCCAGATTTTGGCATTGTGCCCGGCTTCAAGGGAAAGTAGATTATAGGTATTGAATGAAAATGCAACAGCGCCAACGATGGCCAAAACAGGTCTCACACGAAAGCAGAGTAATAAAGTATACATTCCCAACATTCCAAAAAACAGTCCGTTGATCGGATGGGGAAGACCCAAGGTGAAAACCGAAACGAGCGCATTGGTAATGTCGCCGGGAAATTCCAGGCTAATAAAATAGGAAGGCATGCCGCCAAACATGGAATTGGTCCAGAGGGCCTGTTGGCCAGTATTTTCTCGATAATCCAAGACTTCCTTTGCAGAGCCTTCCCATTGGAGGATGTCGTTTTGGAAAATGACCTTTCCGTCGAAAACGAGCGGGGAAAAGTAAAATACCACAATGAGATAAAATACAGCCACCCCGATTAAATGAGGCAAGACTTCTTTTTGAAAATTCAACTGCATGGATGGAGTTTTTCTTCAGTGAGACAGAATCTCCGCAAATTAGGAATTAATGGGCAAACCTAGGTTCAATTTCAGCTTCATTAAGAATAATCTCCTTTCCTTGGCGGGTGAATTTGATTACTTTTGCAGGAAATAGCGGAAAAACCACATGTTTGATAATTTAAGTTTGAAACTAGACCGGGCCTTCAAAACACTGAAAGGAACGGGAAAAATAACCGAAATCAACGTTGCCACTACGGTCAAGGAAATCCGAAGAGCCTTGATTGACGCTGACGTTAATTATAAAGTAGCCAAAGAAGTCACCGATAAAATCAAAACTGAGGCCCTAGGCCGGGATGTATTGATTTCTGTTTCACCAGGGCAGCTTTTGGTTAAAATCACCCAAGAAGAACTTACCAAATTGATGGGGGGATCCAAAGTTGAGATCAAACTCAGCGGTGATCCTGCCGTAGTTTTAATTTCCGGCTTACAGGGATCGGGTAAAACCACTTTCACTGGGAAACTCGGTGCATTTTTGAAAAAACAGGGCAGGCAAGTACTTTTGGTCGCTTGTGATATTTATCGACCTGCCGCCATTGATCAGTTGAAAGTATTAGGGGAGCAAATCGGTGTGGAGGTCTATGCTGAGCCTGAGAATAAAAATGCGATCGAAATTGCCAATAATGCCATTGCCTATGCCAAGAAAACAGGCAAGAAAACGGTAGTGGTCGATACAGCGGGTCGATTGGCTGTAGATGAGCAAATGATGAATGAGATCGAGGCGTTGAAAAAAGCCTTGAATCCTTCAGAAACGCTTTTTGTGGTAGACTCCATGACCGGTCAGGATGCGGTGAACACGGCGAAGACCTTTGACGAGCGCTTGGATTTTGATGGAGTGGTTTTGACCAAACTTGATGGTGATACCCGAGGGGGTGCAGCGATTTCCATTCGCCATGTAGTCGAAAAGCCGATCAAATTTATCTCTACCGGGGAGAAAATGGAAAATCTTGACGTTTTCCATCCGGATCGAATGGCCCAGCGAATCCTCGGCATGGGAGATGTGATTTCCTTAGTGGAGCGAGCGCAGCAGTCCTTTGATGAAGAAGAAGCCAAGCGGATCAATTCCAAGATCCGAAAGAATAATTTTGACTTTGAAGATTTCCTTTCTCAGCTTGAGCAGGTCAAAAAGATGGGAAATATCAAAGACTTGATGGGGATGATTCCCGGGATGGGTAAAGCCATGAAGGGCATGGATATCGATGATGATTCTTTCAAACCGATCGAGGCGATTATCCGAAGTATGACTCCACTGGAACGGCAAAATCCTGATGTCATCGACGGAAGCCGAAGAAAGCGCATCGCTGCCGGTTCGGGGCGCAATATCACCGAAGTAAATAATTTGATGAAGCAGTTTTCGGATATGCGAAAGCTCATGAAGCAAATGAATAAAATGGGTGGAGCAAAAGCAGCCATGAGTAGAATCATGCCCGGAATGGGAAGGAAATAAAGGCTGAAGTAAAAAGTCAAAAATAGGAAAAACCCGGTCTGAAAGGATCGGGGTTTTTTGTTTTTATCATTTTCTAAAATGTTTCTTGAGAAAACAGAAGTTTAAATTGTTTTTGTAGTAAACAAAATGTGTTTTTGATCTGTAGAAAAAACACTTTGGATCGGCTAATCACATATTTCAATCGGAAATTAAGGGACTTAAGGGTTCCATGCCTTGGTTATCTGTTTGATAAAATAGGTTGGGAAAGGAAAATAAGTCCATCTGAAGTAAATCAAGAAAATATCCGAGAGATTTTCTTTTTTTAACCAACTCCAAGTTTGCATCAGGTGAGTTTTCCAAAATTTGGAGATTTTAGAGTGGATCAAGGATATGATTTTGAAATAGGCGGACCCAAAAATCTGCTCGTCAGATTCAGGCTGTTCCCAACTCTTATTTAGCCTGGGATAGGATCAAAACAGGCAACGCCTATCGAATTCCTCGTTGGGCTTTTGGATTTTTGTATCGAAGAGGAAGAAAATTTAAGATTAGGATGCTAAAAGACAGGATTGGATTTTTTTCATTAAAAATTTGGTTCTTTCTTTCTTTCGAAAACACTTAAAGGAATCAATTACGAAAAAACTCATTTTAACATTTCTTCTTTTTATGGGGATTTGGGTCCAAAACACCTCTTTTGCAGACGTGAACAGGTATTTCTGTACTGAAACCTGGTCCAATGGACATACGACTTTTACCAGAGAAAATCATTGTTATGGTACTCAATCGGGTTGTGAGTCAAGTTGTCAAATTAGTGAAGGTTGCGAAAAAGAATGTGTAGAAGACGAAGACCAGGCAGCTCCTGGTTTTGGATAAAAAAGAAAGCATTATTTTAAAAGTATGCGAATTTTAAATTTAATAGGGTTTTTGGTCCTGCTTGTATTGGGGTGTAAAAGCTATGAAAATTATACCATTCCTGAGCAAATTAGGGTTCAGCCTCAAGCTAAGACCTTGCCTTTGGATCAGATTTTTCGGAAAGTAAAAACCTTGCCATTAGAAGGGGAAACAGGACTTTATTCGATTTATCGAATGATGCCATTTCAAGAGGGCTTCATTTACACCGATTCCAAAAAAGAAAAGATTTACTTCGTTGATCCTCAAGGAAATGTTAAGTTATTCATTGATAAAAAAGGTGATGGGCCAAGAGAATATCGTTCCATTTGGGATTTGAAAATCGACTCAAATGCAGAAAAAATTGCGCTGCTGGATCGAGGCCTTGGAAAAGTGCTGATTTTTGATTCAAAAAGGAATTTGGTTAAGGAAGTTCCGATTAAAAGGAGCTTGGCAAGTTCTATCCTCTCCTTTGAGTTTATGGATTCCGATAATTTGGTGTTTTTTACCAGTGGATCTTCAGGAGCAAAATTTCTGGTTCTTAATCTCCTCACCGAATCATTAGATTTAAAAGTTCCACTTGAAAATGAATTGGATGGCTTGGCTTTTGGAAATGACCGGTCGATGACTTTTCTCAAGGGTAAGATTTCAGTAATCTATCCCTTGAGCAGAAGAATCGAACGATACACAACAGGGTTTTCAAGAGAAGAAGATGTCTTTTTGGATTTTGATCGATATCAAATCGAGGAAGATGAAATCCAAGCGATTGCAAATGATCAGGATCGCATGTTCGATTTGATCCAAAATGATGAAGATAAAAAAGCACATTCCTTTTCTTTGGTGGAGTCTCCCAACTTCTATTTCACGTCCTATTTTGTCGGGTCATTTCAAAATGGAGAATTTCTGCATACCATCATTGATAAAAAAGGGGGAGAAAATACTACATACAAGTCAGTTTCCATCGGGGGGATAGATGTGGACTTGGTACTCGTGGGCCGGGATCAAGGGGATGCAATGATCTATTCTATAAAGCCTGAGCAAATTGAAGTGATGAGTTCGAATGATATTTCTAATTTATCTCAGGAGTTGGGAATAAATGTAGCGGCTGAAAATCCAATTTTACTGTTTTGTACCCCTAAATAAAGCTTTAACTGCTTTTGAAAACCGGTCTGTTTTTCTTTTTCCCTCCCCTTATAAGATCTAGTACACCTTCTTATCCTCTTTCTTCTTCCATAGCTCGAAGACTTTTTGGGATTCCTTCCGCATTTCGTTGAGCATAGGGATTTTGCGATCGGCTGGATTGACTTTGATCTCCTCATAGATAAAGTCATCATCAAATCCTGCCTCAGCTGCGTCCTCTTTGGTGCAGGCATAAAAGACTTTGCTGGGTCGAGCCCAGAAAATAGCTCCCAAGCACATCGGGCAAGGTTCACAGGAAGTATATACTTCACAGCCTTCTAGCTGGAAATGATTTAGATTTTTGCAGGCATCTCGGATTGCGACCACTTCCGCATGTGCGGTTGGGTCATTGTTTTTCAGGACATTATTGGACCCTTTTCCGATAATTTTTCCGTCTTTGACTATGATGCGGCCAAATGGCCCGCCATGTCCGGCTTCCATTCCGTTTTGGGCTAGCTTTATGGCTAATTTTAAAAAGTGTTTTTGAGATTCATTCATGAAGCAAAGTTAAACCTTTAATGCTTTTGGTCTGATCATCTACACTCCTTTCTTGTTTTGGCTTTTAGAATTTCAGTAATCGCTTCATTTTTCTTACGATGGCTTTGCTGGCTACCTATAGTTTCTTCTCCATCAAACCTTCCGCTATCAATTCATCCATCGACTCATAAATTCCAAGAATGCTTCTTTGTGATTGTCGCTGACACTGACTTGATGATTGCCGATATGGATGATGTTTTTTGAAACAGAATCAATATGTTCCAATGCCACAATGTAGGAGCGATGTACCCGCATAAAGCGCTCGGAAGGCAAGAGTTCTTCCATGCTTTTAAGGCTGGTTAACGAAAGCAGGGGAGAGGCTTTGGATTGGAGGTGAACTTTCACGTAATCCTTGTAGGCCTCGACATGGGTGATGTCGGAAAGCATGACCTTAACCAGCTGATATTCTACTTTTAAAAAAATATATTCTGGAGAAAGTGTTTTTTCCTCGGTGGCTGGTGTTCCTTTTTTTTCCTTGAGCCGCTCAAAATAGTTGTATGCTTTGGTGGCGGCATTGAGGAATTCCTCGTAGCTATAGGGTTTAAGGAGGTAATCTAAAGCATCCACTTTATAGCCCTCGATGGCAAACTGATGATAGGCTGTCGCAAAGATAATTCGAGTATGATCGGAGTTTTTCTTCCCATCTAAGACTCGGGCAAGTTCCATTCCCGACAAATCAGGCATCTGGATGTCCATCAAAATCAACTGCACTTCCTGTTGATTGAGAAAACCCAGAGCATCGATCGCACTACTGAATCGGCCGACGAGTTCTAAAAATGCAGTCTGCTCAATATACTTGCAGACTAAATCGAGTGCCAAAGGCTCATCGTCAACGGCTATACATTTGAGTTTCATGAAAGGTTGAGGGTAAGATTAATAAAATAGTGGTTTTGACTTTCGTCTTTTCCAAACTTCAGTTTATGTTTTTCAGGATATAATAAACTTAATCTCCGTTGTGTATTGATCAGTCCAATCCCACTTTCCTTGGCTTCAGGGCTTTCGGGATTGATCGGGAAGATCGAGTTTTTGGTTTCGAAAAATACAGTATCGCCCATGATTTCTAACTTGACGAATATTTCTGATTCCTTCTGAGAACTGATGCCGTGTTTGAAGCAATTTTCCAAAAATGGTAAAATGAGCATGGGGGCAATAGTCTGATTATTTTTGGGTTCGTCAAGCTGAATAGTGAGTTTGACTTTTTCGGTTAGTCGCATTTTCATCAACTCAATGTAATCCCGGATAAAATCCACTTCCTTACTCAAAAGCGTGGTTTCTTTTTGATTTTCATACAGCACATAGCGCATCATACGCGAAAGTTTCAATAATGCCTCCTGGGCTTTTTTGATGTCCAAGTTGGTGAGTGAATAGATATTATTGAGCGTATTGAAAAAGAAATGGGGATTGATCTGTGCTTTCAGGTAAGAAAGTTCGGTATTGATGCGTTGCTTTTCAAGCTCTTGACGATTGGCTTCGTCGTTTTGCCATTTTTGGACCAAAGCCAAAGAAGTGCTGAGTCCAATAGAAACCAGATAAAGTAAAAGCTGAAAAACATCTCCGGGCAGCCAGCGCTTGTGCGGTACAAAAGGCTTATCGGGATTAAACAGCTCATGCATGGCCCTGGGATATTGGATCAGCTGTTCAAAGTAAACCACAGCAAAATAAAACATTGCTGCTCCTGCTAGGACTAAAAGGAGATATAGGTAATTTTTTCCTCTAAGAAGGATTTTTGGGACAATGGTTTGGGCATTGGTATAAAAAATGGACACCAGTATAAATACTAGGAAAACCTGTTTCCACCAAAAGGCTATCGGCAATTCGATTTCTCCCATTCGCCAGGAAAGGGGAGATAGCAGCAGCAATACAATGCAAAGCATGATCCATCCTAGTACGTGGATAAGTATCGAAAGATTTTTTCTAGAGTTTATTGCAGGCATACACTTGATATTCAGCTGCAAACTAATACAAAGAATGTGCTTTATTCACTACTAATCTGCCAATTCCCAGATTTAGACGGCGAATTGTTGATTTGAATAGACCAAGGTTAGTTTAGTTGATATTTCCTCTTTGGAAGTGGTTTTTTGGAGATCTGTCGATGAATCTGCCCGATTCGTCTAGTATAAAAAATAAGCCGAAACAAAGCCTCTTTCTTTGGGGTATCCATTGGGTGAGTGCCCTCTTATTTGAAAACAAACCATGAAAAAACTACTCAGTCTATTTACATTAATTTTTGTGCTGACGGCCCAAATGGCCTTTTCGCAAGAACAAGAAGAAGATAAGCCGGCTCGGATCATCGGTGTGGCTATTGATGCCAATACGGGGGAACCTGTAGGATATGCTACTGCTGCTTTATTTAAAAAAGGACAGACGGTGAGTCTTGCCGGTGCCGTGGCAGATGGCGATGGAAAGTTTTTCATCACCGGCTTCGATCCGGGAGAATATAAACTCGAATTGACCTTTTTAGGGTATGAAACCCTCATTGTAGAAAATATCAAAGTCACCTCGACTAAAGGAGATACCGATCTTGGAAATCTAAAAATGTCGGACGAAGGTTTGGCACTGGAAGAAGTGACTGTTCAAGGTCAGCGCGAACTCATTGAGGAACGAGTAGACCGGACCATTTATAAAGCCGAAAATGACCGTACCACTGCCGGTGGAGATGCCACTGATGTGCTTCGTAGAGTCCCGATGCTATCGGTTGATTTGGAAGGAAACGTTTCCATGAGAGGAAGTAGTAACATTACCGTCTTGATTGATAACAGACCTTCGGCGATTGCAGCAAGTAGCATTACGGATGCTTTGCGCCAAATTCCAGCTGACGAAATCAAAGAAGTGGAAGTCATTACCTCCCCTTCCGCTCGATTTGATGCAGAAGGTACTTCAGGAGTAATCAATATTGTCACCAAGAAAAATAACCTTCAAGGCTTAACCCTGAGCGTGAATAGTGGGGTAGGCTTGAGAGGATCAAACTTAGGGTTAAACGGTAGCGCGCGAAAAGGCAAATTCGGCTTTTCTCTAGGCGGTTTTGGTCGTTCTGGATACAATATTCTTGGTCGCTTTGATAATGAACAGCAATTAATCGATCCCAATGGAAATCAATCGACAATTGCACAGTCAGCCGATACCGAGCGAAGAGACCTGTTTGGTCGATATAATTTTGGGGTAGATTACGAAATCAACAAATTCAATTTCTTGACAGGAGCGGTTAACTTTGGTATCAGAAACTCCAGAAACTGGCAAAACAACTTCTTGACGGAGACTTTTGTAAATGATGATTTGGTGAGAACTGCCCTTCGGGAAACAAACACCATCGATGAATCAAACTCTGTGGATGTAAGCTTGAACTACACCAAGACCTATGAGAAAAAAGGGAAAGAGGTCAGTTTATTGACGCTTTATAGTCGAAATAACCGGGAAAATTCCTTTGTCAATTCCTTGTTTAACGACGACTTGGAGACCATTAATTCCAGGTTGAGAAACGACAACCCCAGCAGGAATGAAGAATTTACAGTTCAGTTGGATTTTGTAAACCCACTCGGGGAAGAAGGGAATCAGATTCTAGAATATGGTGCGAAGAATATATTGAGAAAAGCCTATTCGGATTTTGCCTATTTCCAAGCAGAGGGAGCGGAAGGTCCTTATGAGGAACTGCTCGATCCTACCTTGAGCAATGAGTTTAGCTATGATCAGAATGTAACCGCGGGGTACGTGTCCTATACATTTGCTTTCCTAGAAAATTACACCTTGAAGCCCGGCCTGCGATACGAGTACACCACGATCAATGCGGATTTCAAAACCGAATTGGAAGCAGAAATTCCTAGCTACGGGACATTGGTGCCCAGTATCAATGCGAGTAGAAAATTAAAGAACGGTAATTTGATCAAGGCGGCCTATAACCGAAGAATTCAGCGTCCTTCCTTGAGATTTTTGAATCCCAATATCGAGGCTTCCAACCCACTACAGATTAGCCAAGGTAACCCACTTTTGGATCCGGAGTTAACCGATAACTACGAGTTGGGTTACTCGACGTTCATCAAAGGAACGATGTTAAACTTCACTGGTTTTTACAGAAATACCACCGGATCCATTCAATCTATTCGAAATGTAATTGATGATGGAATCATCTCCACTACGTTCGAGAACATCGGTCAGGAACAGGCCTTGGGTACCAATATTTTTGCCAATGTCAATATCAACAATAAGTTTTCATTGAATGGTGGTTTTGACTTGTACTATGCAATTCTAGATAATGGATTGACAGATCCGATGTTTGCGGCGCAAAACGAAGGCTGGGTAGTCAGTGGACGGATGTTTGGAAACTATACCTTGCCTAAAAACTGGCAGGTGCAGCTCTTTACTTTTGCCCGGGGAAGACAAGTTCAACTACAGGGAACAAGTGGAGGATTTGCGGCTTACGGATTGAGTATGAACAAGCAGTTTAAAGAAAAGCGTGGAAGTGTAGGTTTTGGAGTGGAGAATTTCTTGGCAAAGGAATTTATCATCCGAAACGAAACCATTACCCCGACAATCATTCAGAATAGCACCAGTGCGATTCGAAATATGAACTTTAAGATCAATTTTAGCTATCGAATTGGAAAACTCAGCATGGATGATCGCCCGAGAAGGAGACGTTCAGTTAGCAATGACGACCTGAAAGAAGGCGGCGGTGGCGGCATGGAAAATATGCAGAACAGTAATCGTTAAAAAAATCAAAAAAGCAAAGGCTCTGGGTTGCCAGAGCCTTTTTTCGGAACCCTTATCCTAGGTTGATACTTTTTACAGTAAATAGATAGATTGGGTAACAAAAAACCCTGGCTAGTCAGTCAGGGCTTTTTTATGGGATAAGGTTCCTAGTCTTTATAGGTTACTTTTTTGATCGCAGCTACCGTTCTTTTTACATTTGGAATAGTCGCTTCGATGTAGGTTGGTGCATAGCTCAAAGGTACGTCCATGGAATTTACTCGAATCACAGGAGCGTCCAGGTAATCGAAGGCATAGCGCTGGAAATGGTAAGTCAATTCGGATGAAATGGCTGCCAATGGATTGGCTTCCTCAACGATGACTGCCCGGTTGGTTTTTTTCAAGGATTCGACACAAGTCGCATAATCGATGGGTCGAACCGTTCTCAAATCAATGACCTCACAATCGATTCCTTCCTTGGCCATTTCTTCTGCTGCCTCTAGGGCAACTTTCATCATTTTTCCAAACGAGATGAGCGTCACATCTTTGCCTTTGCGCTTGATATCCGCTACTCCAATGGGTAATAAATATTCAGACTCAGGAACTTCACCTTTATCACTGTACATCAGCTCTGATTCCATGAAAATCACCGGATCTGGATCCCTGATGGAGGCTTTGAGCAGGCCTTTGGCATCGAAAGGATTCGATGGGACGACTACTTTCAAACCGGGCGTATTGGCAAACCAGTTTTCAAAGTTGGAGGAGTGAGTTGCCCCCAATTGTCCGGCATTTCCCGTTGGACCTCGAAATACAATCGGCACTGAGTAAGCTCCGCCTGACATGGCTAGCATTTTAGCAGCGGAATTGATAATTTGGTCGATAGCGACAAGCGAAAAGTTGAAGGTCATAAATTCGATAATTGGAATCAATCCATTCATCGCAGCACCTACTCCTAAGCCTGCAAAACCCAATTCGGAAATTGGCGTGTCATAAACCCGCTCTGGACCAAACTCATCCAGCATTCCTTGGGAAACTTTATACGCTCCATTATATTCAGCGACCTCTTCACCCATCAAAAAGACATTGGGATCACGTCTCATCTCTTCGGACATGGCCTCTCTGAGGGCTTCTCGAAATTGTATTTCTCTCATTAGTTTAAGACAAAATTTTGGCTCGTAAAAATAGAAAGGAATCGGGCAATTGCAAAGGCCCTGCTCTTGTTTATGTGGGAGACTTTTAACCGAGATAAACGGTTTTGGAATTGACAAACTCTAAAATTCCATACCGGCTTAGCTCCCGACCATAGCCTGATTTTTTGATTCCGCCAAATGGCAAGTGTGGATTGGAGGCAACCAAGGAATTGATAAATACGGCTCCTGATTCAATGGATTCGGCAATTTTTTCTGCTTTTTCCAACTCTTCAGACCACAAGGAGGCTCCCAGACCAAACGCTGAGTCATTGGCAAGTTTGATTGCTTCTTCTGTATTTTTAACCTTGAAAACCGAGGCTACGGGCCCGAATAATTCCTCGGAATAAGCAGGACTGTCTTTCGGGATTTCAGTCAAAATTGTAGGGTCAAAGCGTGCGCTATCTTTTTCGGGCTTATTTCCTCCCAAATGGATTCTTGCACCAGCTGCCACCGATTTTTGAACTTGTTCATACAATTCCTGGGCTAAATCCGGCCTGGCCATACTCCCAAAGTCACTTTTTTTTTCCAGCGGGTCACCGAACTTCATGGATTTTATTTTTTCGGTAAATAGTTCCAAAAATTGATCATAAACCGATTCAACCACGATAAAGCGCTTAGCGGCGATACAGCTTTGCCCAAAATTAATCATCCGGGCTTTTGCTGCCGTCTCACTTGCTTTTTTTACATCGGCATCATCCAGAATGATAAATGGATCGCTTCCACCTAATTCCAGCAGGGATTTTTTGATTTCTTGACCTGCTGCTGAAGCGACAGCTGCTCCTGCTTTCTCGCTTCCAGTTAGCGTGACTGCTTTTATTCTGGAATCCGAAATTATTTCAGTGGTCGTTTTCGAATCAATTAGCAGCGAAAGAAATACCCCTTTTGGAAATCCAGCTTTGATAAAAACCTCTTCAATGGCTAAGGAACACTGGGGAACATTTGAGGCATGCTTAAGTAGGCCGGTATTTCCTGCCATGAGTGTGGGGGCTGCAAACCGAAAGACCTGCCAAAAGGGAAAATTCCAGGGCATCACTGCTAAAACCGCACCGATGGGCTGATGGATAATTTTAGCCTTGGACCCATCGGGAAGATGAATTGGTTCGGCTTCCAAAAAGCCAGTTGCATTTTCTGCATAATAGTCACAGACCCAGGCACACTTCTCCACCTCGGCAATGGATTCCTTGATGACTTTACCCATTTCCAAGGAAATGATTTTGGCAAAGTATTCTTTTTCTTCCTTCAGAACTTTGGCAGCCTTTCGCATGAACTGGCCCCGCTCTTCCATGGAAAAATTCTTCCACAACTGAAAGGCTTGCGCGCTTTGTTCTAGTTTTCCCTCCAGTTCAGAGGAGGAAAGAGAGTCAAATTGGTTTAAAAGTTTTCCGGTAAAAGGGTTAATTGAGCTAATTTTAGTCATGGGTAGTGGGTTTTTGTTTTTCTTTCCAAGCTGTCAATCCACCATCGAGCATGTATACTTTTTTGAAACCGGCAGCTTTCATGGCAGCTCCTGCCTTAGCCGTTCGTTTCCCGGAACGGCAATACAATAAATAAGTCTTGGATTTGTCTAGTTGTTGGATATTCTGAGCGAAGTTTTCGTTTAAAAAGTCAATGTTGAGTGCTCCTTCGATTTGACCTTCTGCGATTTCTTCAGGTGTTCGGATATCCAAAAGTACATGGTTCTTTTTCGAGGTCATTTTGTCAAACTTTTCGACAGAGACCACTTTTGCGGAATCTGCTTTTCCTTGGGCGAAGAGCGGACTTCCAGTTAAAGTTAACAGGAATAAGAATGCGGAGAGAAAGATGAGTTTTTTCATGGTTTGGTTTTTGATTTGTGCTAAAGCGGTACATATTGAAGCAAAATTTAATCCCTTTCGTTTCAAATGTCCACTAAAATCGCACTGATTTCTGATTCTCACAGTTACATTGATCACAAAACCCTTTCTTATCTTCAGGAAGTGGATGAAATATGGCATGCAGGAGATATTGGGGACCTACAGGTAATGAAGGCCTTGCCAAAAGGGAAACTGATTCGAGCAGTCTTTGGGAATATAGACGATAGTAAGATTCAGCAGGATTATCCTGAATGGCAGATTTTTGAATTGGAAAAAATGAAAATTGCCATGACCCATATCGGGGGTAAGCCTCCCCGATACGCCAAAGGTATTAAATCACTGCTCAAGTTCGAAAAGGTACAGCTATTTGTTTGCGGACATTCCCATATCTGTAAGGTGGAATTTGACCGGGAGCTGAATTGCCTTTACCTGAACCCCGGGGCGATCGGTCAACAGGGTTTTCATCAGATGCGTACGCTTCTGCTCTTTGACTTGAATCAGGGGAAAGTTGAAAATCTCCGGGTTGTCGAACTTGGCAAGCGGGGCAAGCTAGATACTTTGACTTGAATGCTGCCACGATATTTGGAGCAACTAAATCAAATGCAGCTGCTCAAAGCCCGTAGGCTAGGAAGGGAAAAAGTCAAAAAAAAAGCGATCAAAGACCGCTTTCTACTGTTGAAATAAGAAGTTTACTTCTTATCAAAAGATTTTTTCAACTCTTCCACATCCACGTTTTTAATTACTGGCTGGGCGCTCAATTGCTTGATTCTAGCCACACGGGTATTCTGGCTTTGTCTTTTTCTTCTTAACTTTCTTTTCAGAGTAGTAACTGCCATGACTATATAATTTAAATGTTTTTGTTTCGAAACGGACTGCAAAGGTATGCAAACATTTTTTCTTTGTCCGCATGTAGTGCTAAGAAATTCAAGACCTTTTGCTGATTTGGTAAATAATTCTTCATTTTTTCGATAAATTTGACCTTTAATCACCAAAAGTATACCATGCAAAAACCGAGTTTGCCCAAAGGAACAAGAGATTTTGGCCCTGTTCAGATGGCCCGAAGAAATTTTATTTTTGAAACAATCAAAGATGCCTTTCAGCTTTTTGGCTATCAGCAAATTGAAACCCCTGCAATGGAAAATCTCAGTACCTTGACAGGAAAGTATGGAGATGAAGGTGATCAGCTGTTGTTTAAGATCGTAAATTCAGGTGACTTTTTGAAAAAGGTGGATGCTTCAGATCTGCAATTAGGGCCAAATGCTATGCTGCCTAAAATTTCAGAAAAAGGCCTCCGATACGACCTGACTGTGCCCTTTGCGCGATACGTGGTCATGAACAGAAATGAGCTGACCTTTCCTTTTAAGCGTTATCAAATCCAGCCGGTTTGGCGGGCAGACCGGCCGCAAAAGGGGAGGTATCGTGAGTTTTATCAATGTGATGCCGATGTGGTTGGAACCGATAGTTTGGTCTGTGAAGCCGAGATTATTTTGATGATCAGACGGGTTTTTTCAGGCTTGGGTATACCGGATTATTCCATTAAAATCAATAACCGTAAAATTCTAACGGGGATTTCAGAGGTCATCGGTGAGGCAGGTAAGGAAAGTTCACTAGCTGTGGCAATTGATAAATTAGATAAAATCGGCTGGGAAAAAGTTCGAGAAGAACTTCTAGAGCGAGGATTTGGCGAATCGGCTGTGCAAAAATTAGCACCGCTCGTGGAGGCATCATCACAGCAGGTTGATCATTTGGTTTTTCTTAAAACGTATCTTGCGGCATCTGAAATTGGACTGCAAGGTGTAAAAGAGCTGGAAGAAACTTTTGAAATCATCCAAACAATGGGAGAAGATCTCTCCCATGTTCAGTTGGATATGGTTTTAGCAAGAGGATTGTCCTATTATACCGGAGCTATATTCGAAGTCAAAGTTAATACGGTTTCAATTGGTTCAGTGAGTGGTGGTGGACGATACGATAATCTTACCGGAGTTTTCGGGCTGAGTGGAGTTTCCGGTGTGGGATTTTCTTTTGGCGTGGACCGGATTTATGATGTAATGGAGGAGTTGGGATTATTTCCCGAGCAAGACAATCAGGGTACTAAGATAATGTTAGCTTATTTTGACCCAAAAGGATTCGACTATGCACTCAGTTTGTTGACCAAGCTTAGAGCTGCTGGGATTCGATCAGAAATTTATCCAGATCAAGCTAAAATGAAAAAACAACTCGATTATGCGAGTAAAAAGGGAATTTCGTATGTGGGGATTTGCGGAGATGAAGAGATTGCCAATCAAACTATAGCTTTAAAAAATCTGATTTCAGGAAATCAGGAAAATTGGACCTTGGACCAAGTGATTGAGTACGTTAAGAAAGCTTAGTCAATTTGAATAATCGAATGGATGGGGATGGTGATTCCTCCTTTTAAAAGGACAAATTGATTTCCGACGGCCCATACGGTGGTGTACACTTCATAAATTTGTTCGTCAAAGGACTGGAAAGTGATCCGGACTTTGGTCTGAAGTAAGTTGCCCAACGTCTGGGATCGCTCCAATTCAAAAAGCCGCATTTTAATTTCTTCGGGAGATTGAAGAACTTCTTTGAGTCCAAAGCGTAGAGTTGAAATGTTTTCTTTATCGATTTTGATGGTTGTGTGCATGGTTAGGAAATTTGATTACTTCATTAATCGATAAAATTCCATAAATGTTACAAAAAATTACCTTATAAATTGCATAAGAATAAATATACCAAATTTTATTTGGAATAGCATGTTAAAAATAAGTTTAATTTTAAATAGGATCCCATGTTTGATATCATGAATATGATGAATAAGGTCAAGGAGGCTCAGGCCAAAATCAAAGAAGCCCAGTCCAAATTGGTTCATCTTACCGCCGAGGGAGAATCTGGTGCAGGTTTGGTCAAAGTCACGGTCAATGGAGAGCGGAAGGTTCTCAAAATTGAAATGGATGAATCGCTTTTGACTCCATCTGATAAAGAGATGTTGAGTGACTTGGTTGTAGCCGCTACCAATATCGCCATGGAAGCCATTGAGGTCAAAATCAAAGCCGCGATGAAATCAGCCACGGAAGGAATGATGCCGAATATCCCAGGAATGGACTTGGGAAGCATGTTTGGATGAAAACCTGCGCCATAGTCATCCTCAATTATAACGGACGGGAAATGCTTGAGCGTTTCCTGCCTTCCATTTGTCAATGCTCTAGCTATGACATTTGGGTGGTTGACAATGCCAGTTCGGATGACTCTTTAGCCGTTTTATCAGGAGTTTTTCCAGCGGTACATTTGATACATCTTTCTGAAAACTTTGGTTATGCCGGAGGTTATAATTGGGGACTGGAGCAGCTTAAAGGGAAATACGAGTTTTACATTCTGGTCAATTCGGATGTTGAAGTCAGCCCCAATTGGGATCTGAGCCTGATTGGTTTCCTTCAGAAAAAGGAGGACTACGTAGCCGTTCAGCCAAAAATTTTATCTGTTCAAAACCCTGACTTTTTTGACTATGCGGGAGCAGCGGGCGGTTTTCTCGATTCCCTGTATTATCCCTATTGCCGGGGTAGAATTTGGAATGTCATCGAGCAGGATAGGGGGCAATACGAAGATTCGATCGAAGTGGATTGGGCTTCAGGTGCTTGTTTTGCCCTCCGGGCCAGGCATTTTCATGAGGCGGGTGGATTTGATGCGCATTTTTTTGCCCATATGGAGGAGATTGATCTTTGTCTTCGGTGGAGGAGGAAAGGTTGGAAAATTGGATTTAGTGCGGAATCCGTAGTTTACCATTTGGGTGGAGCAACTTTGGATAGGAGTAGTCCTCGAAAACTCTATTTAAATATTCGAAACAGCCTCCGAATGATCGCAAAAAATGAAGGGGCTGCCCGCTTTTTCTTGATTTTTTTACTAAAAGCAGGAATGGAATTTGCGGCAGGTATGGGTTATTTGATTTCTGGAAAGCGAGAAATGTTCGTCGCAGTTTTTGAGGCCTATTGGGATTTTTGGAAATCTCGACACTTGGTCGAAAAAACGAACCACTTGGGGCCAAAGCCCATAAAAAAAGGTCCAGTGGACCTGATTTTCTGGAATTTTTTGGTTCTGAGAAAGAAATATTTCTCCAATCTTTAATCAAAAAGAACAGGATTATTCATCTTGCGGAAATACTTACGGATTTTCATCATCATTGCCATCGAAACATAGACAATCACCGGGGAGCCCAAGGTGATAAATGACGAATAAATGAAAAACAGACGTATGCTGTCAATCGGAAAGTTGAGCTTTTCACCTAGTCTCGAGCATACCCCAAAAGCACGCTCTTCGAAAAACAACTTTAATTTCTGCATGATCTTCAGTGGTTTAGTTATATACAAATATATCAAAATTCATTCTAGAATTAGCTAAGCAAAATGTCGGCCTCATTGTTTTCATCAAAATTTAATATTCTTCTGTTTTTTGTTTTTCTCCAATTCGGAACTATTGGATGGACTCAGAATTATCGGTTTTTGGAAAATGTTCAGCTTAAACCTGACAAATTAACCTATTTTAGAGATTCTGTCCGCTTTTCCATTCAAGGCGAAATCCCCATTGAATCGGTGGTTACTCCCAGAAATCCCCAGGTGAAACTTTCATTGAAAACAGCAGAAGTAAATTTAGATCTGGGATTTTTCGAATTACAAAAGAATCTAGCCAATTATTCCTACCAAAGGGATTTTATCCTGGCCTTTGAGCCTTGGATGGAATCGGCACAGCTCATCTTGGAATTTTTTCAGGGAAAAAAAAATAGAGAGGAAGCTTTTGAATCCAAAGTCCTCGCAAAAGGCATCATCACGACCCCATTTTTGGTGAAAATCGGGCAGGTAAATTCGGGGGAAGCGATTCCATCTGTCGGTCTGATGATCCCAACCGGGATGCAAGAGCGAGGAATAAGCAGGACCTTTGAGTCGACTGTTCAGTTTAATCCCGGAAGTTCTGAATTCAGAAAGACAGAAGCCAATGAAGCCATTTTCAAGTCCCTGCGAGAGTTTTTGATCGAGCATCCGTTTATAGAATCGGTTAAAGTTACCGGTTTGCAATCTCCTGAAGCCTCGGAAGGGAGAAACAGCAAATTGGGAATGGATCGGGCTGAGACAGTGAAACAAGAATTGATTTCTCGGAAAATTCTGTTGAGAGACTCACTCATTGAAGCGTCTGCCCGGTGGAATGATTGGTTTGATTTTAGACTTTTACTGCGGGAAGAGGATGAAATTAGTGACCAACGAAAAGAACAATATTATACGGTGCTGATGGATGGGACGGATTTTTTGGACCAACAGCAAAAACTCAAGCAAATTCCGGGTTTTTCACAGCTTTCCAGATCCTTGTTTCCCAAGCTTAGAGTGGCAAAAATTGAGGTGGTAGCCCGCTCGGGTAATGGATTGTCTCAACGGGATTATTCTCGTCTTCAGAGGGAATTGAATCAGAAATCTTCCCAGTCGAGTTTTTCCTTTTTGGATTGGGCTATTGCTGCCGAGGGAAGCCCGAGGTTGGAGAAGAAAGCTGAGATTTATAGTAAAATGACCGAGCTTTTTGGATTGGCTTTGCCCTATAATAATCTGGCAGTTATCCGAATGCGTGAAGCCCAACAAACACTGGATTTAGACCGGAAGGAAAAGCTTTGGGATGAGGCAGAATGGCTCCTCAATCGCGCAGCCAAAATCGAGAAAAATCCCTACTCCCTACATAATCTGGGACAGATTTATGCGCTTCGAGGATACTATTGGGAAGCCTATCAATTTCTCTCTGATGCCTCCGTAATGACAAGAAATTCTGATTTTTTGATGAAAAATGAAAGTTTGCGTGGAGCTTTGGATATCATCCGAGGGGATTATAAACTGGCGCTATTGAGATTTGATTACCCTTTTACCGATCCTGCGGATTACTTTAATAAAGGCTTGGCCTTTTATCTGGCAGGAGACTACGCCAATGCCTCCATTTCTTTTGAGGAATCCGTGGTGAAAAACCGAGAGTTTGGTTATGGCTATTATGGGCTAGCGCTGATTGCCATTAATAGTGGTCAAAAGGAGACTGCACTAATCCATCTTGATCGAGCTGCAAAATCCAATGCTGGGATTTACGCTCGAATTATGTCCGATCCAAGCTTCGAAGAGTTAAGAGAAGATCCAGAATTTTTTAAGATTTTGAAAAAAAATTAATACTAGAAGATTTTGTAGAATTTTTGAATTCCGGGCAAAAAATGAGGTGTTTTTTGTCAAAGAAGCTCATTTTTAACAGTTTCCGGTTTTGATTCAGTCAAAAATCGGCTACATTAGATTGTCAATTTAAAATTGATTGGAAGATTCCTACTGTAAAATCTTTCCATTACCAAATAATATTTCTGTTAAGGAATTTGAATTTTGTTTTAGAATCTTTAACATTGATGATTAAGTTGTACAATAAAACCCAAAATACTGCCTATGACCTATCCTTCCTAGCTAAACCTCCGTCTCTCACGTGGCATCGCTAGATGCACTCAAACCTATAGGATTTCATCCTTTTGCAGGTATTCGTACCGTGGTATAATCGCAATAGACCTTTCGAAAATTCGAGAAAACTTCTATTGCAATTATTTTGAGAATAATCGCAAACGATTGCATATCAATTAACAAACAAGTATTTGAGATTAATCTTGTTACCCAATCTATCTATGTTTATGAAAAATCTTTACAAAAATCTAAGTGCTGCATTCCTGCTCTTAGTGATAACCAGTTCGGCTGTCCTGGCGCAACGCGTAGTGACCGGTACCGTTCTGGATGAATTTGATACGGGCTTACCTGGAGTCTCTGTCCTCGTGAAAGGGACGACCAATGGTACAGCCACGGATATTGACGGGAAGTTCTCCCTCAATGTGCCTAATGATGAAGCTGTTTTAGTTTTCTCTTTTATCGGTTATACTAGAGTCGAACAACTGGTGGGAAACCGCAGCGTCATCGATGTTAAATTAACCCCAGATGAGCAAACCTTAACAGAGCTTGTTGTGACGGGGTATACGATCGACAGCCGGAGAGAGACGACCGGTGCGATCGCAACAGTGGACCCTAAGGATCTGACGGTAATTCCTACAGGTAACGTGGAACAGACGTTACAGGGTCGTGTTTCCGGGGTGACTGTAATTACCAACGGTCAGCCAGGTACTACATCCATCATTCGGGTTCGGGGTTTTGGTTCCTTCGGTGGAAACGAACCCCTTTATGTCGTTGATGGAGTTCCGGTAACCAATACGGACTTCTTAAATCCAGATGACATTGAGTCTACTACGGTATTGAAAGATGCCGCGGCTGCCTCTATTTATGGGGCGAGAGCTTCCAATGGGGTAATTATTTACACCACCAAGAAAGGCACCAGAAGCAATGAGAAAATCCGAGTGGATTACAATGGGATGTTTGGTGCTACCGATCCGGGTCAAGGCTTGGACATGATGAACCCTGCTGATTTTGCCGAGTACACTTGGTTAGCGGAACGTAATCAAGCCATGATTGATGGGGATGATCCAGAATTTGGACATGATCATTTTGGTTCTGGAACTTCTCCAGTTTTACCTTATTATCTAAGTGTGATTCGTCAAAATTCAGACGGGACACTCGAAAATGTTCCCGGTCAACCCGGTCCACTTTCTGCAGCCCAGATTGAGCAACAAGCAGCTTGGTACAATGTGGATCCTAATGCGGGACCAGTTCTTCAGTTAATTAGAGCCGCAACAGGAGAAGGCACAGACTGGTATGATGCCATTACCCGGACCGCTCCGCTTCACAGACATTCCATTGGTCTAAGCGGTGGTTCTGAAACGAGTCGATTCTATATCGGGATGGGTTATCAGGATCAGGCAGGTATTTTGTTGAATAACGATTTTAAGCGTATCTCCTTAAGAGCGAACTCTGAATTTGATGTAACCAACCGAATCCGTATTGGAGAGAACTTCCAAGCTACCTATCGTCAAGTCTTAGGACAATCCGGTGGTGCAGGAGGTAGAGGAATTGCACTGGATGAGAATGATATCCTTGGTGCCTTCCGGATGCCTTCCATTATACCGGTATATGATGAGTTTGGCGGCTATGCAGGTACTTCGGTAGGTGATTTTAATAACCCAAGAAACCCAGTAGCTAGTCGTGAAGGTCAGAAAGACAATAGAAACTTCAATGCCAATATTTTTGGTAATGTGTATGCCGAGATTGATTTAATTGAAGATTTGACGTTCCGTACTACTATCGGGGGGCAATACAACAATTATTACTATTGGGGCTATAGCAGAAGACAGTATGAAAACTCAGAGAACAACTCTGCTTTTGGATACAACGAAGGATCTGGATTTAGTTTTGCCTGGACTTTCACCAATACTCTTGCTTGGAAGAAAACCTTTGATAAGCATGCATTTGATGTGATTGTAGGTCAAGAAGCCTTGAATACTGGATCAGGTAGAAATATCGATGCAAATGGACAGAATCCTTTCTCTCAAGATCCAGACTTTATTACCATCACCAATCTACCGGTAAGTACACGAATTGTAAACTCTGGATTATTCAGAGGGGTAAACTTTGCTTCCTATTTTGGACGAGTAAATTACACTTACAATGATAAGTACCTCTTTAGTGCGGTATTACGACGCGATGGTTCATCCGTATTTGGTATAAATGCTCGATATGGAACCTTCCCTGCATTTTCTGCAGCATGGAGAATCTCTTCGGAGCCCTTTATGCAATCCGCTTCTTGGATTGATGATTTGAAAATCCGAGGGGGTTGGGGACAAATGGGTAACTCAAACCCAGTACCGGCTACCAACCAATTCTCTACCTTTGGAGGTGATATCGGAGCATCTTCTTATGATATCTCTGGATCCAACTCTTCTGCCGTGATTGGTTTTAGAAGAACCCGTATCGGTAACCCCAATACCCAGTGGGAAACTGCGGTTACTCAAAATATTGGGTTTGACGGTACCTTCTACAATGGTCGCTTGGATGTGATCTTTGATTGGTGGAAAAAAGATACCAAAGACTTACTATTCCAATTGCCAATTCCTCAAACGGCAGGTAGTAATGCAACTCCTCCGTTTATTAATATTGGTGAGATGTCCAATAGTGGTTTGGATCTTTTGGTGACTACTCGAGGTAATCTTTCCTCTCAATTCACTTATGAGTTGACCGTAACGGGTTCCACTTTGAAAAATGAGATTGTATCTCTTGCACCAGGTTTGGATTTCATTACTTCCATCAACCCTAGCTTTAGAGGGATCCAGCCAATCAGAAACCAAGTGGGCCAATCTCTATCTGCTTTCTTTGGATATAAGCAAATTGGCCTATTCCAAAGTGAAGAAGATGTAGCAAGCCATGCCGATCAACAAGGTGCTGCTCCAGGTCGATTGAAGTTTGAAGATATCGATGGCGATGGAGAAATTACTCCTGATGATCGTACCTTCTTGGGTTCTCCGGTTCCTGATTTTACAGGAGGTCTTAACTTCTCTGTAGGATACAAAGGATTCGATATTGCTGCTTATTTCTATGCATCTGTAGGAAACGAAGTATGGAACCAGTCTCGTTGGTTTACTGACTTCTTCCAGACTTTTGAAGGTGCTGCAATTTCTGAGCGATTGAAGGATTCTTGGACTCCTGAAAATCCAAATGCTACCGTGCCAATCGTAGAAAGAACCACCAACTTCTCAACTTCTGAGCAAGCTAATTCCTACTACATTGAGGACGGCTCGTACTTGAGATTGCAAAACGTGACGTTGGGCTATACCCTTCCACAGCAATTCTTGGATAAGTATAACATCGGAAGAGCTAGAATCTTCGCAGGGGCAAACAATCTATTTACCTTAACCGGTTATTCAGGGTTGGATCCTGCAGTAGGTGGATCTGCTGATACCACTTTCGGTATCGATATCGGAAACTATCCAGTAACAAGAGGGTATACTTTTGGAGTAAACCTGAGTTTCTAATAGTTAACATTTAAATCTGAATCGAGTTATAGAAACTATAATAGATTATAAAAAATGAACAATTTTAAATTAAAAATCGGAGCCCTATTATCATCCGCAGCGATGATGGTAGCAGTGAGTTGTAGCGATGATTTTCTTAACGTAGCCCCTACAGGGGTATTGGCAGAGAATCAGTTGTCTACGGTAGCGGGGTTGGAGGCATCTTTGATTGCAGCATATTCCCAGGTAAACGGTCGTGCAAACCGTTTGGCCTCAGCATCCAATTGGGTATGGGGTAGTATTAGAGGCGGTGAAGCCAACAAAGGGACTGACCCCGGTGACTTTGCGACCATTAACCCTATTCAGCGGTTTGAAACTAACTCAGCATCTGGGGATATTGGAGCAAAATGGAATGGTGCCTACGAAGGCATCGCTCGTGCAAACTCAGTGTTGAGATTGATTCAAAATCCGGCTGATGATGTAACGGAAGCGGATATTACCCGTATCAGTGCACAAGCTCGTTTCTTGAGAGGTCATTACTACTTCGAACTGAAAAGAGACTACAACAATACTCCTTATGTGGATGAAACGGTAGATTACGGATCAGGTCTCGAAGAAATAAGCAACAATCAGGACCTATGGCCTTTTATTGAAGCTGATTTCCAATATGCAGTAGATAACTTGCCTCCTACTCAGCCTCAAGTAGGCCGGGTAAATCAGTGGGCGGCAAAGGCCTACTTGGCCAAAGTCTATCTGTATCAAGGAAAATACGCTGAGGCAAAGACCTTATTTGATGATGTAATTGCTAATGGGGTGACTTCCAATGGCGTGAAGTTTGGTTTGGTTGACCAATATCAGAACCTTTGGAGAGGTGCATTTGACAATAATCAGGAAACGGTGTGGGCTTATCAGTCTGCAGCGGGTACTGGATCTGTCAATAACGCCAACCCAGAGTTTGATTTGAACTTCCCGTATAATTCGGCGGCTCCTGGAGTTTGCTGCGGATTCTACCAGCCTAGCTTTAGTTTTGTAAACTCCTTCCGTACTGATGCTAATGGCCTTCCATTACTAGACCGTCAATACAATGAAGGAGCCAATCAGGTGAAGAACGATATGGGTCTTGGAAGTGGAGATGACTTTACTCCCGACACAGGAAACTTGGATCCTCGTCTGGATCATACTGTAGGTCGTAGAGGAATTCCGTACTTGGATTGGCAAGATCACCCCGGATCTTCTTGGATCCGTAACCAGCCCAATGGCGGTCCTTATTCGAACAAAAAGTATGTTTACTCTAGAGATGAAGTAGGTTCATTCCAGGATAACTCTTCTTGGACGCCAGGATACACTGGATTGAATGTGTACATCATCCGATTCTCTGATGTGTTGTTGATGTCCGCAGAGGCCGATATCGAAACGGGTAATTTGGAATCTGCTCGTCAAAAAGTAAACCGGGTTCGAGAAAGAGCTCAGAACTCAAACCTTGAACGAGAAGATGGTACGCTTGCGGCCAACTACGTAGTTGGTCTATATGAGACGCCTTGGACAGATCCTACGGTTGCCCGTAAGGCAGTAAGACTTGAGCGTATGCTTGAGTTGGGCATGGAAGGACATCGATTCTATGATTTGGTTCGATGGGGTATTGTCAATGAAGAAATGAACGCTTACCTTCAGTATGAAGCGCAGTTCCTTTCTTCTACATTCGGAGGAGCTACCTTTACCGATCCTTACATCTATAATCCAATCCCGCTGGATCAAATTGACTTGGTAGGTTCGGATATTCTGATTCAGAACCCTGGATTCTAATTTCAGAATCTGAATGAATTTAAAAGAAGGCTTTCGGGCCTTCTTTTTTTGTGTTTATTTGATTGATTTTAGCATATTTTTTTTCCGCTTGACTGATAAATGCTAATTTCAACCCTAACAATTAGCCCAAACCTACCTATGAAATTGAAATTTCAACTGGCCCTAGGAGTCCTTGTTTTGGGACTTTACTCTTGTCAAAAAGAAGCTAAATTATTTGAATTGAAGGATCCTGAAAGAACCGGAATTGAGTTTAACAACTTGATAACCGAAACGGATTCCTTTAATATTCTAACCGATGAGTATATTTTCAATGGAGGTGGGGTTGCCGTTGCGGATTTTGATCAAAATGGGCTCCCTGACCTATTTTTTACCGGGAATCAGGTAGCCAATAAACTTTACCTGAATCGTGGTGATTTTCGCTTTGATGAGGTGTCAGCCAAATCGGAAATTGGAGCAGTGAACCATTGGTGTACGGGAGTGACGGTGGTCGATATTAATGGCGATGGCTGGATGGATATTTATGTGGCTACTGCCATGAAAACTGGTCCCAAAGAGCGAAACAATCTCCTATTTGTCAATCAGGGATTGAACGAAGCGGGGGATTTGATATTTGAAGAAAAAGCCGAGTCCTACGGGATTGCTGATCCCGGAAATAGCATGGGGGCAGCCTTTATAGATTACGATTTGGATGGGGATTTGGACCTTTACGTGCTCAATAATGAGCAAAGCAAAATCATCCCTTCGAACTATCGGGAGAAAATAACCGATGGCTCGGCGATCAATAATGATGCTTTTTACCGTAATAATGGTGACGGGACTTTTACCGATGTGACCCAAGAGGCTGGAATTACCATCGAAGGGTTTGGATTGGGACTTTTGATCACCGATGTCAACAATGACGGCTGGCCCGATATTCATGTGTCCAATGATTATGTAACCAATGATATTTTATACATCAATAATCAGGATGGTACGTTTTCCAATCAAAGTTCGAATTGGATAAAGCACCAAAGTCAGTTTTCCATGGGGGCGGATTTTTCGGATTTCAACAATGACCTCCAGCCTGATCTGATTACACTTGATATGTTGGGTGAAGATAATTATCGTAAGAAAACGACCATAGGCAAAAACTCCTATCAGGTTTACATCAGCAATGAACAATGGGGTTATGAATACCAGCATGTCCGAAATATGCTCCATATCAATAATGGACCGGATGTCCCTTTTAGCGAGATTGGGATGTATGCAGGAGTTTATCAAACGGATTGGTCCTGGTCTCCGCTTTTTACCGATGTGGATAACGATGGCTGGAGAGACTTGTTGGTGACCAATGGCTTCCCTCGGGATATCACGGATAAAGATTTTGCCAATTACCGGGCTGATGTGGGAAATGTAGCAACGGTTCGTCAGCTCTTGGATTCCATTCCTATTGTCAAAATCCCGAATTATGCATTTAAAAATCAGGGAGACCTGACCTTTGAGGATTCGGGTGAGGCCTGGGGATTAAACCAACCCTCCTTTTCCAATGGGGCGGCTTTTGTGGATTTGGATCTGGATGGAGATTTGGATTATGTAGTCAATAATATCAATGATCCCGCTTCGATTTTTGAAAATACGCTCAATCAAAAACCTGAGCCTCCCCATTTTCTCCGTGTCAAGCTTATGGGTCCAAAGGGTAATCCTCAGGGATTGGGAGCAAAAGTAATAGTGAGCTTATCCGATGGGACTAGGCAATTTCAGGAGCAGCAGGTGGTTCGAGGTTACATGTCATCTGTTGAAGAGGTTATTCATTTTGGGTTGGGTAAGGGGAATGTCACTTCCCTTCAGGTCATTTGGCCCGATGGAAAAACTTCCATTACAAAACAGCCGAAATCCAATCAAGTGCTGGAGGTAGCTTATAAAAATGCAGAATCCGGAAAACTCCCATTGGCTAGGATAGAAGCAGAGTTTAGAGAAAAGCTTTTGAATGAACTTAATTCGGAAAGTGGTTTGGATTTTACACACGAGGAGTTGGATAAGGTGGATTATAATGTGCAACGGACCCTCCCTCATAAACTCACCCAATACGGTCCCGCTTTAGCAGTAGGTGATTTGGATGGAAATGGAACGGATGATCTTCTCATCGGTTCGTCTTCGGGAAATTCCCCAGTGATTTTTTCGCAAAATTCGGATGGCAGCTTTAATCGAAGGGACTTATTTGATCAGGACGTGGATCGCGCATTTGAGGAGCAGGGGATCCTACTTTTTGATTTGGATAATGATGGTGATTTGGATATATACTTAGTCGGAGGGAGCAATGAGTTTGCAGCAGGATCTCCCAATTATCAGGACCGGATTTTCATCAATAATGGAAAAGGGGAATTCACTCAAGAACAGGAGTTTAAAGAACTAGCAGGAAGCGGAAGTGTCGTACGGGCAGCAGATTTTGATCGAGATGGCTATTTGGATCTTTTTGTAGGCGGGCGAACCCCGGTGGCTCACTATCCCCTTCCTGAGAATAGCTATTTGCTGAAAAATGAATCGGGGAAACTCCAAAATGTTACTGATGAAGTAGCCGAAGGATTGAAATCTGTGGGTATGGTAACCGATGCCCTTTGGACTGATATTGATGGGGATAACTGGTTGGATTTGATCGTAGTCGGAGAGTTAATGGAGATTTCTATTTTTAAAAACCAGGCGGGGAAACTGGTGAAATCCTCCCAAACTGGTTTGGAAAATTATTTAGGCTGGTGGAATAGCATTGCTCCTGGAGATTTTGATCAAGATGGAGATATGGATTACATCGTGGGAAATTTAGGTGCCAATAACCATTATCATCCTTCAGCTGAAAGACCTGTAAAAGTTTACGCCAAAGATTTTGACCAGAATGGGAGCATGGACCCAGTGATTTTCTCTTGGTATAAAAGCAGAAATGGAGAGTTTGAGTCCTATCCTGTTCATTTTTGGGATGATTTGTATGGCCAGAGTACGCTATTTAGGAGAAAGTTTGAACGTTACAAAGCTTATGGTCAAACCACTGAGTCTACACTTTTTACAGAAGAAGAACGCAAGGATGCAGTAATTTTGACGGGTAATTATGACCGATCAGTCTGGCTAGAAAACAAAGGAAAGGGGGAGTTTGAAATCCACCCGCTTCCGGTAGCGGCTCAGATGGCTCCGATTTTTGGAATTCAAGTGGATGATTTTAATCTAGATGGATTTCTGGATGTGATGCTGGTTGGAAATGATTTTGGAAATGAGATTTTTATTGGCCGTTTAGACGCGTTTAATGGGCTGATTTTGTTAGGTGAGGGTAACGGGATTTTTACTCCCCTGACACCGGCTGAAAGTGGCTTTTTAGTCCCAGGAGATGGAAAAGCCCTAGTGAAATTGTCCTCAGCTTCCAAGGGTCCGCTTTACATCGCTTCGCAAAATCGTGGTCAACTTAAGGTTTTTGAAAAATTAGTTCAACAGGGAAGTTCCTTGAAACTCCCCAAGGATATTATTGCGGTTTTGGTCCAACTGGAAAATGGAAAAACCCAACGAATAGAAATCCCTTTTGGCTCCGGATTTTTCTCTCAATCTACTCGGGAAATTACGTTGCCAAAAGGAGCTCAATCTTTGAAAACCATCAATTATAGGGGAGAGGAAAAGGAATTAGACCTCTCCCAATTGGATTGATTATCGATACAAATTGTCCGGTTTGACCTCACAGATTTCCACGATAAGTTGGGCTACTTTTTCCGTGACATCCTCAAAATAGCGCTTGCCATTTTCGGCACTGGCTTTTTTGGGGTTTCCGATTCCGGTATCGGCTGTGACCTCTGACCATTTTCGCTCTGCCCAAGCCCAGCGCTCTCGGACACCGGAGATGACACTTTTCTTTTCATTCCCATCTCCGGCCTCTTCCAGTGGAAGTACCAAATCGGGATGCAAATGTAAAATTAAAGCAGTTTCCATTTCGTCTGCATGGTCCCCTTGTTCAGCAAAGTAGCGGGTTTTGTCCAAAGCCTGAAACCAATTGCAGGTGAACAACATCATCTGGGGAAATTTCAAACCTAATTCTCGAAGGGCTGTTTTGAAATCATTCCCTCCGTGACTGTTTAAAATGAGAAGTTTCTTGACCCCTTGCCGATCCAAAACCGTGATTAGATCATTCAAAATGGCAAATTGAGTACTGGGATTTAAATTCATGTCTAAATAAATATCAGCCTGTCCTGTATTAACCCCGAAAGGAATGGAAGGTAAAATCACCACATTAGCACCTTTCTCCCAAGCTTTCTTCCCGGATTCCTCGCCAATTGCATCCGCTTCATAAATATCTGTCCCATAGGGCATATGGTAATTATGCGCTTCAGTAGCGCCCCAGGGAAGGACAGCTAAATCAAACCGATGATCTTTTAAGGATTTCCAATTGGCTTCTTTTAGGATATAAGGTCTCATTGATTTTGGAAGAATTATTTGAAAATTGGGGAAAATCGAAGTCAAATTTGATAATTTGAACTCTCGAATCTAAAATAAGGCCAATGTCTCAAAGAAGAAAATTTATCAAACAATCCCTGATGGGATCTGCTTTTTTAATTCCAGGTTTGGAGGCTGTTTCCCGACCAATTCCTAGCAAAGAAACGTTCTCTAAACCTCTAATTCTCTCTACTTGGAATCATGGATTGTCTGCTAATGAGGCTGCGATCCATACACTTAAATCAGGAGGGAGTATCCTAGATGCAGTGGAGGTAGGGGTCAAGGATACCGAGCTGGATATGGATAATCTTTCTGTGGGCCTGCAAGGGCTTCCTGATCGAGAAGGCATTACTACCTTGGATGCTTCCATTATGACCGGAGACGGTTCCTGTGGTTCGGTTGCCTTTGTCCGGCAGATTAAGCACCCCATTTCCTTGGCTCGAGCGGTAATGGAAAAAACTCCCCACGTGATGCTCGCTGGGGAAGGGGCCCGTCAGTTTGCCATTGCAGAAGGTTTTCCGCTGGAGAAAGAGGAGCTCAGCCCGAAGGCAGCCGAGGCTTATAATGAGTGGAAAAAGACAAGCCAATACAAGCCAATTATCAATATTGAAAATCACGATACCATTGGTATGATAGGAATGGATGCAGAGGGGAATTTGGCCGGGAGCTGTACCACAAGTGGTTTGGCCTACAAAATGCATGGGAGAGTTGGGGATAGCCCAATTATCGGTGCTGGATTATATGTAGACAATGAAGTCGGGGCCGCTACTGCCACAGGATTGGGAGAGTCCATTATCCGGATTTGTGGGGCATTTTTGATTGTGGAGCTGATGCGCCAGGGAAGAAGTCCCCGGGAGGCTTGCCAAGAGGCAGTTCGTCGGCTCATCTCAAAAAACAAGAATATAAAGGATATTCAGGCGGGTTTTCTTGCTATGAATAAAGAAGGAGAAGTGGGTGCTTTTGCGGTTCACCCTGGCTTTAATTATGCCCAAGCAACCCTGCAGAAAAATGTATTAATTGACTCTAAAAGCCATTTTTAAATGAGTTTATATCGATTGGAGGCCCCTGTTTTTACGGTGCAATCCGCATTGAATGCTGCCAGGTTAGGGGTTCACCGCTTGGAATTGTGTTCCAATTTTCCCGAAGGAGGAGAGACCCCAAGTGCAGGGATGCTGAAATTTCTGAAATCAGAACTGGATATCCCTATTTTTGTCATGATTCGTCCCCGAGGGGGGGATTTTTGCTACTCGCAAAAAGAGCTCATGGTCATGAAGCGGGATATTGAGTTACTTGGAGAATTGGGTGCGGATGGCTTTGTTTTTGGAGTGCTCAATACCCAAGGCCGGGTAAATCAGGAAGGTTGTGAAGCATTGGTTCGCACAGCCTCAGGTAAGCCATGTACTTTTCACCGGGCATTTGATGTGTGCAGCGATCAACAGGAAGCCTTAGGACCCATCATTCAAAGTGGCTTTAAGCGGATTTTGACTTCCGGAGCTAAAAATTCCATTGACGAAGGAATTGATCAGATTGAAGCCATCATGGAAAAAGCCAAAGATAAAATCATCATCCTACCTGGGGGAGGTGCCAAGCCGGAACACGTGTTAAAATTTAAAAAATCTCCACACTTCTCGGAAATTCATGCCTCGTGCAAAACGTGGATTCCCAGTTCAAATCAATGGATCAATCCCGAGGTACAATTTTCATCGGATCCGAAAACCTTTACTCATCATCTGGGTATCGATCCTACTCGTGTACATCAGTTTTTGGAGGTATTGGGATGAAGAATCTACTTTTCGGGTTTCTTGTTGTACCTATCCTTTTCGGCTGTAACCCGATTTCGGAACGAAAGCAGCCCATGCCTTCTCTTCCCCAATTGGCATCCATGGACCTTAAGCTGGATGGACCCAAACTAGCAGAGGTGTATTGTGGGAATTGTCATTTAAAACCCGAACCGGAGATTCTCGATCAGAGAACTTGGAAAAATTCCGTTTTGCCGGATATGAGAAGAAGATTGGGTTTATACCTAGCCGAAGACATGGGCGTTTCACTTCCTGAGGAAAGAGGGGTGCCTAAAGGGGTCTATTCCGAATATCCCTTAATCAAGCAGAGGGATTGGGACAAAATAGTGACTTACTACCTAGAAAATGCACCTGAATCACCTAGTAGACAAGTCGGAAAGCAAGAACCTCAAGTAGGAATTCCGGGATTTGAGTTGATTATTCCAGCTTATGATTTTCAATTTCCTTCGTTAACGACTTTGGTAGATATTCATCCTAAGACCGGTGAGATTTGGTTGGGGCATCGATACCAAAAGCTTTTTGTTTTGGATCCCTTAGAAGGCTTTGGCATCAAAGATTCTGTTTCTACGTCCATCGCCCCGGTGTCCATTCGCTGGAATTCGGATCAGTCATTTGATCTATTGACCATGGGCTTAATGGATCCTGCCAATGACTCAGTGGGGAAGCTTACTAATTTTCGAAAAATCAATCAGGAATGGGTTGATTTTCAAGATTTGGAGTCGCTTACCAGACCTGTTCACGTGTCTTATGGGGATTTAAATGGGGATGGAGTGGAGGATAAGGTTGTCGCACATTTTGGAGATCACCTCGGGAGGCTAAGTGTTTATTTCTCTGGAATGGAAGGGTTGAAAGAAAAAGTAATTAAGGCCCTTCCGGGTGCCAGAAAGACCATTTTGACTGATTTTGATCAAGATGGCGATTTGGATATAATTGGCTTGATGACTCAGGCTTGGGAGGGAGTTTACCTTTGGGAAAATGATGGAAAGGGAAATTTCAAGGAGCAGGTTTTACTTCAATTTCAGCCAGCTTTTGGTTCTAGTGATGTTCACTACCAGGATGTGGATGGCGATGGATTAGCGGATTTAATTTTGGTCAATGGAGATAATGCCGATTTATCTCAGATTTTAAAATATTTTCATGGGGTCCGGATTTTCAAAAATCAGGGAAACGGGACTTTTGAGGAATCCTGGTTTTACCCCATGCATGGGGCAACTGGATTGGAAGTGGGAGATTTCAATGAAGACGGCCATCTAGACATAGTGGCATTGGCATTTTTCCCAGATCCTGAGCAGATACCAGAGCAGCAGCTGATTTTCTTTTTTGGAGACGGTAAAGGAGGCTTCAGTTCCTATGTGCCGGAGGGACTTCCTGATTTGAGTTTGCTGACTGTGAAAAAAGGAGATGTCGACCGGGATGGGGACCTGGACTTAGTGGTAGGGACTTTTAGTTTTGAGGATTTGTATCGAAGGCGAAAATCCGATTGGCTTCCCTTTGTGATGTTTCAGAATAATATTCGTTAAAAAGGTACTAATTATATATTAAAGTATTGAAATAATAATTTTTTTATCCTTTATATTTTTTTATTTCGCAAATAATCGGTAGATTAAAGATTCATCAAAATTTCTTTTAGCTATGGTAAAAAGTTTCCAAGGGGTTCGCATGGTTGAGCCCAAAAAATCGCCAATTGATCAGATTTTAGTACGTGATCATATGAGTACCAATTTGGTGACTTTTCACCCTGAGGACACCATTGATCAAGTCTTGGAAATTCTGACCAAAAGAAAGATTTCCGGAGCTCCAGTCGTGGATGAGTCCGGTGCGCTGGTTGGGATTATTTCAGAGGTAGATTGCCTTCATGAAATAATTAAAGGAAAGTACACCAATACTCCGAAATTTCCTGGGAAAGTAGCAGAGTACATGAGCAAAGATGTGCTGACCTTATCGCCTGATCTTTCGCTTTTTGATGCGGCGGGCAAATTTTTGGAATACAAAATCCGGAGGTTTCCCGTAATGAAGGATGGTCAACTGATTGGTCAAATCAGTTTAAGTGATATTATCCGGGCTTTTCCTAAACTCAAACAGACAACCTGGTAGTAAAAAAGCGCCATGGCGCTTTTTAGTTCGATTTTTCTAAGGCACGCTCCACATCTTGAATGATGTCTTCGGGATGCTCCAATCCTACCGAAAGTCTGATTAATCCGGGATGAATCCCTACTTTCTCCCGTTCTTCTTCGCTGAGTTTGCTGTGCGTGGTGGAAGCAGGATGTGTGATGATGCTTCGACTATCGCCCAAATTAGCCGTCACTGAAATCAGCTGGAGTTGATCAATGAAACGTTGGGCTCGGGCAACTCCACCCTCCAGATTTAACGTAACAATACCACCGCCTTGACTCATTTGCTTCTTGGCAAGCTGATGCTGAGGGTGGGATTTTAGGAAAGGGTATTTTACTTCTAAAACCGCGGAGTTTCTTTCAAAATATTCGGCTACACGCAGGGCACTACTGCAATGTCTATCCATCCGAACGGCCAAGGTTTCCATACTTTTGGAAAGAATCCAAGCATTGAATGGAGAAATGGCTGGTCCTGTGTGCCGAGTGAAAAACTGCACTTCTTTGATCAGCTCTTTTGATCCTAAAATCAAACCTCCCAGGACTCGGCCTTGTCCGTCGATGTATTTTGTCGCTGAGTGGGTGACCAGGTGGGCACCCCATTTGGCGGGTTGTTGTAAATAAGGGGTGGCAAAGCAATTGTCCACGACAAGAATTAAATTATGCGCTTCTGCAAATTGACCAGCCCATTCCAAATCAATGATTTCCAGACCTGGATTAGAGGGGGTTTCGATAAAAAGCATTTTAGTATTGGGCTGAACTAATCTTTCCCAATTTTGAAAATCATAAATGTCTCCATAAGTGGAGGTGATTCCCCATCTGGGAAAGACTTTAGTCAGCAGTTGATGGGTGGAGCCAAAAAGAGATCGGGATGCGAGAATGTGATCTCCTTGTTTCAAAAGTGAAGCTATGCTGCCAAACATGGCGGCCATGCCTGATGCGGTTGCGATCCCGTCCTCGGTGCCCTCTGCAGCACATATTTTTTCGATGAGGTCAGCGGAGTTTGGGTTGGCATATCTAGAGTAAATATTGCCGGGAACCTCGTCTGCGAAGGTAGCCCTTGCCTCTTCGGCAGAGTCAAAAGTAAAACTGGAAGTCAAATAAATAGGGGCAGAATGCTCTTTTTGATTGGATTTAGAGGGAGAAATCCGAACGGCATTGGTTTCAAAATGTGGACTCATCGAGATAAGGGTTGAATGATTATTTTCAGAAGTCGATCAGAAAATCTAACCCTGGTTCAGGAAAAAATAAAGAGGAATTAGGTAGTGTAAAGCCAATTTATAGTTCCCGATTGGGGTAGGATTTGGCACCTTTCCACCGCAGCGGATGGTTGCCAGAGGGTCTCAGAGCCTATTCTCTCACCTCTTCTTTATAAATCTAAATCTGATGTTGCAAAGTAAGGTGTTGAAAAATGGATTTCCAAATCCAAAGCCTCAATCATTATATTGAGTCATCGTTTGGGCGATCCCGATACTACAAAATCCCAGTATCATTTCAATGGCTTTATCCATCATAATGGGCAGTTGGTCAAATTCAGCTGGAGTAAAACGACCTAAAACATAATCGATTTGACGGCCTTTTGGATAATCATCGCCGATTCCCATTCGCAGTCGGGGATAATCCTGGCCTCCACAAAGTGCTTCAATATTTTTCAGTCCATTATGTCCTGCGGCGCTTCCTTTTGCGCGCATTCTCAGCTTTCCAAAGGGGATGGCCACATCATCGACCAAAACAAGCATATTTTCTTTGGAAATATTCAGTTCCTTCATCCAATAATTGACTGCTTTTCCACTGAGATTCATATAGGTTGTGGGCTTGATCAAATGGATGCTGCGACCTTTATGTTTTATTTCACTGGTAAAAGCCAATCTACCGCTTTTCCAAGACGCATTGAATTTATCGGCAAGACGATCAATGGTTAAAAATCCAATATTATGACGTGTTAATTCATATTCAGGACCGATATTGCCTAAGCCAATGATTAGGTATTTCATAAGTAAGAATTCGTGGATGCTAAAATAAAAAATCCTGCCCTTTGGAGGCAGGATTTATCTTTCTTTGGCAAGAAATTATTCTTCGCCTTTCTTCCCTCTGAGTGCTCTTGGGATACCAATGGTCACGATGGACACATTTGGAGAGGTCAAGATTTCAAAATCATCAGATTTTAACTCGCCTACTTTGAATGATTTGCCTAAGTCGAGGTTTGAAATATCTACTTCCACAAAATCAGGGAAGTTCTTTGCCAAACCTTTTACTTTCAATGTTCTGGTTTTAAGCTCTAGTTTACCCCCTTTGGCAAGGCCTGGAGAGTTTCCTACGATTTTAACCGGGATTTCAAATTTAATCTGTCTGTCTTCAGTGTAAGCCATGAAATCTACGTGTAGCAAGGCCTCACTTACGGGGTGGAATTGTGCGTCTTTCAAGACAGCTTTAATGATAGTTCCTTCGATGTTCAACTCTACCAAGTGAACTTCAGGAGTGTAGATCAATGGACGAAATAGGATAGCTGGGCTATGAAAGTGAATTTGCTCAGGGATACCCGGTCCGTATACCACGCAGGGTACACTTCCTTCTTCTCTGATTTCTTTCAAGCTTGCGCTTTCGAGATTTGCTCTTTTAAACCCTATAATCTCAAGCGTTTTCATAAGTATGTGTTTTTAAATTGGTTCTTAAATAAATAACGAGCTGATCGAGGTGTGACCAGTTACCGCATGAATTGCTTTGGCAAATAGGTCAGCTACGGTCAGCACGTGGATTTTGGATGATTCTTGCTTAAGTGGAATGGTATCCGTTACGACTAATTCCTCCAAAACAGAATTCTCGATGTTTTCATAAGCTTTTCCGGAAAGGACTCCATGCGTTACAATGGCCCGAACCGAATTGGCTCCTTTTTCTTTGATAATCTGCGCGGCCTTGCAAAGTGTACCTGCCGTGTCTACCAAATCATCTACAAGGATCACATCTTTTCCTTCAACATCACCAATGACTTGCATAGAAGCAATTTCATTGGCTCTTTTTCTGTGCTTGTCACAGACGACCATTTCTACTGCAAAATGCTTGGCATAAGCCCTTGCTCGAGCTACTCCGCCTACATCAGGAGCTGCAAAAATCATGTCTTTCAATTTGAGCTGGCTCAAATAGGGCACAAAGATAGCTGATCCATTCAAATGATCCAATGGCAAATCAAAAAATCCCTGAATCTGTCCTGCATGTAGGTCGCAGGTTACAATTCGATCTGCCCCAGCTGAGGTGATCATGTTGGCAATGAGCTTGGCGGCGATGGAAACTCTGGGTCGATCTTTTCGATCTTGTCGTGCATACCCATAGTATGGAATTACCGCACAAACCTTATAAGCACTCGCGCGCTTTGCTGCATCTATCATCAGGCAAAGCTCTAAAATATTGTCACTGGGAGGATTGGTGCTCTGAATAATAAAAACAGTGCAGCCTCGAATAGATTCATTGAACGAAGGAGACATTTCTCCATCACTAAAGCGGGAAAGCGTAAGGTCCCCCAGTTTTTTACCGTAATTTTTTGCGATTTGTTCTGCCAGACTTTTGCTGTTGGAGCCCGCAAATATTTTTACCTCAGACATGAATGAATTTTTTGGAAGAAGATTTGGATTGGATTTGCTCACAAAAGTAAGAATTTTTGATGGCAAGTGAAGCGATAGGTGATCTAATCCAAATTTTCTTTTGAATCTAATTCCCGTTTTTTTCTCCAATTTTTCCGGTCCTGTAAAAAAATGGCTTGATGGTAGGATTCGTTCCTAAAGAGCGCCTAAGAATGCTTATTTTGAGAACTTAATTAAGAATAACACAATCCTAAAATTTATGAGAAAAAGTTTATTCCTATGGGCATTGGCATTTTTGGTAAGCAGTCTTACACTGCAAGCCCAAACGGTGCCGAGCCCTAAATCTCATTTTGGCTTCGATATCGGAGACGACTACATGCTGGCAAATTTCAGTCAGACCGAGGCTTATTTCAAAAAGGTCGCAGAGGCATCCGACCGAGTGATGATGACCAGCATTGGTAAAACCGAGTTTGGGCGTGAACAACCGATGATGATCGTCACAGCTCCACAGAATTTCCCCAATCTGGAGAAATACAAAGAGATTTCCCAAAAGCTGGCTCATGCAGAAATGAGCAGAGAAGAAGCGGAAGCTTTGATTTCCGAAGGTAAGCCGGTTATTTGGATTGATGGAGGATTGCATGCCAATGAAGTTGTCGGGCCGCATCAATTGATTCAGACCTTGTATGAACTGGCTTCAAGAACTGATCAGGAAACACTAAAAATCTTGGATGAAGTCATAATCCTGCTCGTCCATGCGAATCCAGATGGAATGGAAATCATGTCCGATTGGTACATGAGAAAGGAAGATCCCACCCAGCGCGATCAAAATATCCCTGTTCTCTACCAAAAATATGTGGGGCATGACAATAACCGAGATTTCTATATGAATAATATGGCCGAGGCCACCAATATGTCTCTGCAACAATATGTAGAGTGGATCCCTCAAATCATTTACAATCACCATCAGTCAGGACCTCCAGGGTCTGTAGTGGCAGGCCCTCCCTATCGAGATCCTTTTAACCATGTTTTTGATCCCTTAATTATTACGAGTTTGGATGCGGTGGGGGCTGCGATGATTAATCGCATGCATCAGGAAGATCGTCCAGGCTACACGAGATTGGATGGATCGGTTTTTTCTACTTGGTGGAATGGCGGTCTGCGCACCACACCTTATTATCATAATCAAATTGGAATTTTGACCGAAATTATCGGAAATCCTACTCCTTCTCAAGTTCCCTTGGTACCGGAACGTTTGATTCCAAATAATGGGACTCCCTATCCTGTAACTCCTCGGGATTGGCATTTCAAGACGTCTATCGATTATTCGGTTTCCCTGAATTATGCGATTCTCAATCATGCGGTGCGTCACGGAGATGAGTTGCTACGCAATATTTACCTCATGGGTAGAAGATCTATCGAGAAAGGTCAAAAAGATACTTGGACTCCCTATCCAAAATATGCTCAGGCAGTGAAAGACGCGTATGAAAAAGCTCGGGAAGAGGGAACAGCTCAGCGAGCTGGAGGCTGGAGATCGGGTCTACCTAGGGAATTTTACGATCAGGTATACCAAGATCAGGATCGAAAAGATCCCTATGGATACATTTTGCCTTCCGATCAGGCTGATTTTCCAACGGCAATTAAGTTTCTGAATGCTTTGATCAAATCTGGAATACAGGTGCATAAAGCCACTGAGGATTTTACGGTCAATGGAAAATCCTATCCTGCCGGATCTTATGTAGTCAAAACGGCTCAGGCTTTCCGTCCCCATGTGATCGATATGTTTGAGCCACAGGATCACCCTAACGATTTCTTGTATCCAGGCGGCCCTCCGATCCGGCCTTACGACGCTGCCGGTTGGACCTTGGCATTTCAGATGGGTTCCGAAATTGATCGGGTTATGGATGATTTTGAGGGTCCTTTTGAAGCAGTTCCTTATGGGCAAATTCAATCGCCCCCAGCTAAAACTTTAGCCAATGGTTCGGGCTATCTCCTTGATATTCGTGGAAATAATGCTTTTATGGCGGTGAATGATTTGCTTAAGGCAAACGTCAAAGTTTATCGAACCACAGCCGCTGTTGACGAATTTCCGGCTGGATCCTTTTTTGTGGGTTCTGGTGGAAAATCCATCTTGCAAAAAGCGGCACAAGAGTATGGCGTCTACGGTAAACCCAGCTCCAGACCTCGATCAGTCAAGGAAGTAAAACCAGCACGAATTGGATTATATGATTATTACGGAGGTTCTATGCCTTCGGGATGGGTAAGGTGGATGCTCGAGCAATTCCACTTTGATTACAAGCAGGTTTTTCCAAAGGAAATCAATGAAGGAAATCTGAGTGAGAACTACGATGTGTTACTTTTTATCGGTCCTGGAATTCCCTCGGTAGGAAGCAGAGGTGGAGGACGATCTCAGCCTGAAGCTTCCGAAATCGAGGAAAAATACCATCACATGTTAGGTAATTTCACCGCCGATGAATCGGTTCCGGCTCTTCGAGCATTTATCGAAAATGGGGGTCAGGTAATCTCAGTAGGTTCTGCTACTGAATTGGCTTTCCATTTCAATCTTCCCGTAAAAGACGCCTTGGTAGAGATAGATGCTGATGGAAATGCGCGTCCGCTCAGTGGGGAGAAGTATTACATTCCCGGTTCTGTACTCGAAATGCAGGTAGACAATACCCAGCCGATTAATTATGGTATGGGTGAAAAATCCTACATCATGTTTAACCGTTCGCCGGTATTCCGGCTAAGCCCGGAAGCATCCAACCAAGGAGTGAAAGCCATCGCTTGGTTTGGAGAGGAAGAACCGCTACGAAGTGGATGGGCTTGGGGTCAGTCCTACCTTAGAAATGGGGTGACTGCTTTCGAAGCGCAAATGGGTAAGGGTAAATTCTACGCCTTTGGGCCTGAGATTACCTTCCGTGCTCAGTCTCACGGGACATTTAAAATGCTCTTCAATGGGCTTTATAAATAAATTTAAGGAAAGGTTTTTTTCAGAAAACGTGCTCATTCCAAAATAAAGAGTACGTTTTCTGAATAAAAAGTTGTTTAGTATTTGTATTTGTATTTGTTGAAATTTAAATGTCCGATTATTTAACAACTTAATTAATAAAACCTATGACAATTCAAAAAAAAATTAAAGTAAGCTGTTTTTTGCTTTTATTCTGCTTAATGTCATTCACATTTTCGTATGCAGGAGATTGCGGAATAGTTTATGTGGATCCTACATGCCAGCTTTTTGCTGGAGAGGAGGGTGGAGCCGATGTTTATGTTTGTGAAGGGGAAGATGGAGCATTATTTGTGATTTGCTCCTCTCCGGCATCGATGGGAGCTTGCGCAGGTCCTCCTACTACTTGTACTGGAGCGTATGTGTGGTAGAATATCACTACTCGGCAGATACATTTGTCTGCCGATTTTTTTTGTGCTTTATTTAATGGCTTGTTCTGGAAATAGGGACGAGGCTACCGAATCAATCGATAGTCAGGCCTATCTTAAGGATAGCCTAATCCTTAAGATTGATGATAAATCAAGATACGATTTTAACTATTTTGAAATTGGCAGGATAGATGGTAGGGAGAAACTGGTTGTACTAAATCAGATTAACTCTTCTATTGACTTTTATAATCTCCAAGATGGGAATATTGAAGATAGATTCGATGTGTCTCAAGATGGACCTACTCCAGTTAGAAATATTCAGGGAATGCATTTTTACAATCAGGATTCGATTTTCGTATTCACCTCCTTTTTACTATCAAAATTCGGATTGTTTGATAAAAATGGAAAAGTAAGATCATTGCACCGCCCTATTATAGAATCAGATAACCCTCGAGATAAAGTTATAAATCAAGCCTCGAACCCGACAATGCCAACCGTTTTTTCCAATGGAAAATTGTTTTTTTCGCAATTGACATTGGGCAATCCCGCAGGTAATCCTAAGTTTTCTGAAAGTCATTACCCGGAATTTATTTATTACCTCGAAAAAGATTCAGCTGTACAAGTCCAGCATTTGAAAATGCCTGCTGATTTCTTGGGCAGTACTATGCCACTGTCATTTTCTTTTCATTCCAAAGCTCTAAATAATTCAAACGAGTTTGTCATTTCTTGGTTTGCTTCTGATTCTCTTTATGTATTTGACATGGATTTCAATCTGAAGTCAGTATACTTGGGCAAGAGTGGACTTTCCAAAGGCTTCGAGAAAACAACCTATCCATTGAGTCAAGAGGAATCTGATCGACTGACTATTTCACAGACTCATTATCCTCGGTTGATCTATGATTCATATCGCAGGCTTTACTATAGATTTGCTTACATAGGACGCCCTTATGATCCAAATGAACTGATTGACTATAAATCCACTCAAAAGAATCCATTTTCAATTATCGTTCTAGATGAGGAATTCAGTAAGCTCGAAGAGGTGATTTTTCCCGGAAGTGTCTATAATTTATATCATGCATTTGTTGCTGAAAGTGGACTGTATTTGCCGATGACAAATATATTTTATGTCAATCTAAATGAAGATGAAGTTAAGTATGAAATTTTTGATTTTAGTAGCTTGTAGTGTTTTGGTTTTGAGTTCATGTAATTCTTCTATAGATAAAGAAGTCCCTATAAAATTTCCTGTTAACATTTCAGGATTTTATGAGGATATGATGAAAAGTGCTCGGCACCCAATGTGGGGTGGACCAATCAAGGTTTTTGAATCTGAAAAGTCACTTGTTTTTCAGATTTCCGGCAGCAAAGATATTTTTCTGTTAAATGTAATGGTTGGAAATATTTTAAAGGTATATCCTAACCCTCCGGATACGATTGGTGGAATGGTTTACAGGTATGATCCTGTAAGTTTTGTGATTCCTAAGGGGTCTGGGTTTGCTTATCTAAAAAATAATAGTGAACTCATTTATTTAAGTCCTTTTGCTAAAAAGGAGGGTTCTCAAAGGATTTCTGAAGATATTCTTCTTAACCCGTATAAAGTCCTCAACCCTTTGGGTAATAGATTGGTTGTATCCCCCCGAGCAACCCCATATTTTTTGAATTATTTTGCCCCGCTAGGTTT
>NZ_JAMWZB010000059.1:1632-8700 GCF_024305035.1 Algoriphagus sp. | reverse complement strand
CTGTCCCCTGAGGTGATCCGGCCCCCGTTCACCCGGTGCATCCCGTAACTCACGTAGTATTTCTGATGGGTCAACGCCAAGCCCAGGTTGAAGTCCAACACCTGCATGTCGGTGAACTGACCCAGGTACTGACCCAGCGTCGGGTCGTTCTGCTCCTCCGGACTCAACGCGTTGCCGTCCAGCCTCACCTGCTGGTAGTTGATCCCCGCACCCAGTCTTAAGCTGTGGCTTTCGCTGATCCGTACTCTTGAGGCATAGCCCAGCATCAACTCGGTCTCACGGAAGGCTCCGTAGGTATCATGCAGCAGGTTCACCGATACCGCGTTCTGTCCCATCAGGTCCGGATCTTCCTCGCCGGACAACTGACCAAAGTCCAGCTCGGCGCTGAAAAAGTAGGTCTTCGGGGAACCTTCCATCCCCGCCCACTGATTCCGAACAAAGCCCCGCACCGTACTCCCCTCGTAGCCGGTCAAGCCCGGATTGAAGTAGCTCTGAAAATGGGAAAACTGGCTGATGTATTTCCGCGACTGGGAATAAGCCTCCCCTGCCGTCAGCAAAGATGCCGACAGCAGGATAGTTGCGCTGATAGTTCTGAGAATATAATTCATCACGTGCTGTGTTTTTCTGCTTGTTCGTTCTTTTCTTCTTTGGATCATGGTTCAGACTTTACTCCCGGATCAGGTTCAACACGCCCATCCGCTTCTCTCCGGTCTCGATCACTTCCATCACCCAGGTGTAGGCACCTGTCGGCAGATTTTTTCCTTTAAAGGTCCCATCCCAGCGTACATCCGGATTCTCCGTGTAAAATACTCTTGCCCCACCTCGATCAAAGACTTGAACTCTTGCTCCACGGAAGAATCTGATTTCTGGAACGCCCCAAGTGTCATTCACTCCATCCTCATTTGGACTAAACGTGTTGAAAATGATGATTTCTTCCAAACTTGCTCTTCCCCTTGTGATTTCAAAAAACTTATCCAATGTATTCCCATCTCTATCGGTAACGCGAACAAGAATTTTAAATGTAACTCTTCCTTCAGCTCTTGCAGCGCTACTCCAAAACAGGATATTTTCCTTGATTTCGAAGTATTTATTATCATACTCCGATCCCAATAAAGCTACGGTATGAATCTGATCTACTGGGTCCTCGATGATAAATGCTCCAATTGGGATAAAAAATATTTCCTCGTCTCCCATGAAATTTGAATTAGTGAGATCCACATCAAGTGGGGAAGGTTTAGGCAAGACAATTCCATCTACCTCTGCCCTCAATTCGTAAGCGTTGAAGACTCCCTTAGGCAATTCCAAGTCGCTATCCACCGGATATATTCCCCTGGCAAAAACATTCAATGCAGAGTAATCCCAGTTTAAAGGAAGTGTGACTAACCTACCAGAACCAAGCATAGTTAGAACTGAATCTTGGAAAAGAGGCTGATAATTTTCCAATCCCCAATCAATTAAAACATCCTTAAGATCCATAAAACCAACAGGTGAACGATAACCTAAGTAATCCGGGACACCATCTCCTTCATTATCCAAGTAATCCTCGGGACCATCGGGGTCTGTACCATCTTTAATCTCCAAGTAGTCGGGCACTCCGTCTCCATCACTGTCGAGATAATTCCCTGGATCTTCAAGATCTGTAGTTTCACCGATTTCTATAATATCCGGCACTTCATCCTCATCTAAATCCCTATCAAAATTTTTCACAGTAAAAAAGCCCCCCCTCTCATCAAACTCAGAAAAGCCTAAAAGTGAGATTTTACTTTCATCCACCTCTTGATCTAAAATAAGCTCCCATTTTTCATCTTGGTTTATTACCAATGCTTTAAGCTCGAAGTCGGAAGGCTCTATGGATTTTTCCCAAGAAAACTCAATAGTAGATTCCGCTTCACTACCATCAGAATTTGGCCCGATATTCCATTTATAGGGCAATGCATCTGTATCTTCATTAGTATCCATGCCAATGCTAAAAGAAATAGCGGGATCACCACTACGAAAAATCAATTGAGACTTGCTGTCAATTCCTACAGGCACCGTAATTGAAGTTCGACTGCCCATTTCCATGGTAAACAAGCGGGCCTCCGGACTTTTAAGATAAATAAAATCAGAAGAAAGGAGCCTGATGCCTTCGGCTCCTATAACACGGCTATTCCCATTAAGAATAAGTCTACCGGTGGACACAGGCAGTCCATCAGCATTCATAAAAAGGACCGCATTGCCAGAAAGCGTAAGATCTTGACTCCAAGCATTTGAAGTCAAGGTAAAAAAGAAGAAAATACGTAATACGGCTCTCATATTTATGCTTGTTTTCATTGGGTATAGAAAATATTAAAATCCAAAGCGACCTTTATCTCTTTCGAAATTTTCACTTACCGCTGTAGCTTCTAGTGCACGGGTATATATTTTGATTATACCCATATTTCCTTTTAAGAAATTGCTTGCTCCATAAAGCGAACCGATTGAAAAGGGCACTTTGACTATACTTGGAGAATTTGTTCCGGTAGAGGCTTCGTTGGTCAACTCTCCATTGACATAAAACCGTATAGATTGGGCTGTTTTGGAATAAACTGCCACCACATGATACCACTGCCCAGGAGTAAATGAATAGGTTGAGTTGACACTGTTGGCGCCATTTATTTCCATATTCAATAAACTACCGGAAAACTGTAAACGAACCATACCCAAATCCCAATTATCGTGGCTAAAAATGGATGAATAAGAACCTGCAAAGGATGTTGGGAAAACCCAGGCTTCAATACTTAGGTGGTCAGTAGAAGGGAAGCCTTCTTCGAAGTCCACAAAATTGTTATTGCCGTTAAATACAAAGCTGTTAGAATTGCTAATGGAATAGTTAAAATTATTATTGAGTGACCCATTGTTAAAGTTTCCACTTAAGTCATACCAGGTATTGTCCAATCGATTATAACTACTCTTCGTTTCAGCGTCAAGCCATAGCACTAAATCCATATCATTTGATATAGGAGATTTGGTATCTACCAGTTTACCTCCTGCTCCTATACCTTTTCGACTACTTAAAGCCCCATTGGGGTTTACAAAATTTATTTTCGACGTTGTCCTTTCACCATAATTGGTGAGCAGTGCTTCGGTTGCATTAACTCTCAATTTTGCGGTAATAAAGCTTTGATCATACCCGGCGGCCGCTGCCTGTGTGGCTGTAATCGTAGCTGTACCGATACCGGTAATTGTGACTATATTTCCACTTACCGTGGCAACACTTGAATTATCACTACTGTATGAAAAAGTACCGGTACTGTTAGATTTTGGTGATTTTAATTCGAAAGATCCGTCGAAAAGCAACTTGTTAATATCTCCAAAACTACTTATCTCCGGCAATGGATCTATGTACAACAAAACTGTTTCAGTAGGATCATCAACTAAAGTATTCCCATCAATTTGGGTTTGGGTATTACTAGTGGTGTAAGTCACCTGCCTACTCCCGCTAATATTGTCAACAGTAGTTACAACTTTCAGAATATGTTCTTCACCATTATACATGGTTCCGATGTTCCAATTGTAATTTTGCCCAGATCCGGTCCAAGTACCAAAAGAAGGTGTTGCAGTACTGAGAGTCAGCCCCTCAGGGATAACATTGTTGACCACCAAATCAGTCAGTATTTCTTCACCGATATACTTGGCTTTTATAGTAAAAGTGATGGTTTCATCAGGTTTTCCCGAAGAGATATCAGCCAGATTACTTAAAACAATTTCAGGATTGCAATTGACTACAATCTGTGGAGCCGATTCATAGATACATGGCCCCATACTCACCTCTACACTGTAGCTACCCGGAAATTCGGGTGTGAAGGTATTCGCTGTCTCTCCAGGAATCAAAACACCTTCATTAAACCAAGCATAGCTGGAAAAACCTTCAGTAGCCTGTAAAATAGTCCCCGGCAAACATCCATCTCCAACAAGTTGAACTACTAAATTTGGCACATTGTCCAAACCTGAGTAATACCCTGCTACCCCAATTAACCCAGAAACACCCACATAACCCACGGCAATTGGTCCACTAGCCTCTACTTTCACATTTCCTGTTAACCCTTCGGCATAAATTGTTTTCCATTGATCAGTTCCAGGCACATTTCTTACTGTAAAATCTGCGGCAGATTTCACTACAGACTCATAGGATATAATTATCTCATTATCGGGGATTGAGGTAGATGCTATAATGGTTACTCCACCGGAGATGGTAGTTCCAGCCAAATTGTTTATAAAAGGCACATTGTCAATACTCGTAAACATGAGGCAATTAACAGGTGATATAAAATTAAGTCCACCTGTAGCGATTTGAGTATCCCCAGACATCACTTGATAGGCATAGATATCCTTATTGGAAGAAACAAACATATTCCCACCTCCTACATTCACAGAATAGAAAGAAGCAGGGATTTTAATATAATCTCCAGCATTTAAGCTGGCAAAAGGTGTGGAAGATCCATTTACAAAAATATCTGTCCCATTTTGAGTGGCTATGATTACTGGATACTCCTGTATATCCATACCTCTTCCCCTGACAAATACATACTCTTTCCCTATAATATTTTCTGGTGATGGTTGATCTATTCCAGCATCCCATCCACCTATAGAAACATCGTCAATGCCCCTTAACAATAATGAGCCATTACTAATTGCTATTTTTTTATTGGAGGTAATACTAGCCCCCAGCCAACCATCTCTTTGGACGGCCGTACCATCTGCTTTGACTTCAAATACAAAGGATTCTCCTGCATTTAAGATGATTTGTTTGGTATCATCTGTCATTCCAAAACCATTCGCTTGAGCACGAAATGCTACATCGGGATCATAGCCAAAGACATTCACCACTGTACCATCTTCGGTAGCCATTATTCCCAGAGTTGCATTTACACCCGTACTATTAGAATATCCCAAAGGTAAACCTCCCCATTTAAAAGAGGTGCCTAAGGCCTGTCTGCCTTTTGATGTCAGAGAGGTTCCCTGAGCACTATTTTTACCCCGAAAATTGGCATAAAACTTTTGCCCCCCTTTAGATTGTAGCCTTAATCCGGAATTACTAAGAACTATTCCAGTATTGGCATCTGAAACTAATGTAATGTCATTATCCCCGTTAGGTAGTGTATAAAGGCCAGGACTAACATTCGATATGGAAATGGTGGCATAGGGTGTACTACTTGACCCCCTAAAGATTTCTATATCAAAAGGAGTCGTCTCTGGTGTGGATAGATATAGTGCTTGGTCAATTATAGCCACTTCATTAGTAGCTTGTTTCAAAGGTGGTAGATAATGCAAATCACTCAATTGAGCCTGAACCTTAAAAGAGGAAGATGCCAAAATGAATGAAAGAAGATATAGTAATTTTAATTTCATTGCTTAATAGTAAAAGTCCATTTGAATTCTATCTCCTGCTGCAAGCACATATCCCCCATTATTAGTAGGATTATAAGTCAGTGTATTTCCACTCACCGAGTAAGCGGTATTACTGAGGCGGATCCCATTTACATACATTTTCACTTTACTATTAGAGGATGGTGTTTGAGTCAAAATAAAACTCGTCTGGGATGCTGTGGCAGTAAATTCATCAGCTACTTCCCTTACAATGGAACCAGAGAATGTGGTCACCCAATTTACTTCACCCGAACCATTGGTGGAAAGCACTTGACCCGCTGTACCATCGGTATTCGGTAAGGTTATGGCTCCAGTGGTGATCTTTCCTGATGTTTTTACATCGGTTATTGCAGTATTTCCAAGTTGGATGGTATTGGTAGTAGATACCGTTGCATTTTTACCTAAGGCTATGGAATTCTCGGCGCTAGCTACAGCCTCATACCCAAGAGCTACCGCGTAATTACCTTCAGTTTTTGAAAAGGCTCCCAAAGCCACTGAGTACATGGCATTCGACTTAGAATAACTTCCAATAGCAAAGCCATACCCTGATTCTATTGAGGAATAATAACCAATAGAAATTCCTTGCGTTTGATTTGCTTGTGCATTAGAACCAATAGCTATAGATTGAGGTCCAGATGCACTTGCTCTATTTCCTATAGCCGTCGATTCATCTGCAAACTCACCAGTCGTGGCATTGAAACCTAACATGGTATTTCTTGGTTCAGCTCCTATCAACCCTCCTTTACTCCCCCCTACAGTAATCCCATTGACAAGTAAATTAGAGCCAAAGCTTTTAATTCCATTTATTGTTTGATTAGTGGTTAGATCCACAAAGTCATCACTAGAAACTGAAGAAGGAGTAATCCAAGTCAAGGAGCCAGTTCCTGTAGTTGATAATACTTGACCTGCTATACCATGTGTGTTGGGGTATTGAACCTGACCAGCAGTTAGGGTCCCGCTCGTTTTTACATCAGTTACAGCCGAATTTCCCAATTGAATGGTATTGCTTGCTTCTACTTTGGCAGCATACCCGATTGCTGTAGCGTTGCTTAAATTTGAACTTGAAACATCAGCAAGCCTTCCTATTGCAGTATTCTTACTGCCTAAAACATTGGTTATTAAAGCATTTCCTCCAACTGCGGTATTCTCACTTCCCATGGTATTATTGCCCAGACTTGACGCTCCCAATGCAGTATTTACATTCCCTTCTGTATTTGACTGTAGGGCTTTTGAACCGACAGCAACCAAGGAATTACCATGCAAAGTTTGTTTAAGTGCAAGGTAACCTACTGCTGTATTATTACTATTTTCATTCATTGATAAAGTCTCCCTTCCTATGGCCGTATTGCCCCAGCCTGTATTGTTGACCAATGCATTCAGCCCAAGGGCTGTATTATATGAAGCAGATTCTGAATCCCCTCCGCCTACTCCTACTGTTATTCCACTTACTTTCAGGTCATTACTCATTATTTTACTTCCTGCAACGATCTGATCAGTAGTTAAATCCACAAAATTTTGTGTTTCTGAACCCGTTCCTCCATTTGCAATTGGAAGTACACCAACAGCCTTAGTTGACAGATCAATTTCTTTCCCATCCACATAAGTCTTCACCGCTTTCTCAGTAGGAAACTTCGTGTCCGTCTCATCTGACAAAGTCACGTCCGTGGATTTGTTGGAACT
>NZ_JAMWZB010000059.1:0-1534 GCF_024305035.1 Algoriphagus sp. | reverse complement strand
GTCTCATCTGACAAAGTCACGTCCGTGGATTTGTTGGAACTGTTTTCTTTTAAGGCAAGCGCTGCATCTGTGACTGTCTTGTTGCTATTCACATTTTCCTGAACAGTCTCAATATTAGTCTGCAATTCTCTTTCAACTACGATTGCCCGTGTCGTTTCGGTAACAAGATCATTTGCCAGTTTCTCTTCTGCTGTCTTTGCACGCTCAATTTCCAGAAGCAACGCTTCTTTATCTGCCTTAATTTCCAGATAGGGCATTAATTTTCCAGCAGTTAAATAAGGGATAAGCATTTTTGAAGTATCTGAAACATATACAAGTGCTGGGATATTTTTCAAGTCCGAGAATTCTCCCGACAAGCTAACAGCGGAAAGATCAGGCTTATTCAATATTTCAGAAGCTCCAACGCTTGAATTCCAATCAGCATTTTCTTGAAAAATAGTCTTAAGAATAACCCAATTCTCCCCATTGAAATAATAAAAACCCGCAGCCTCGTCCAATTGATAAACAAGCAACCCAGTAGCGGGACGTTGAATTCCTATTCGTTCTGCTCTAGACATCCTAGAGATCAGCAAACCCTTATCGATTGCTTTAATCTCCAATGCTGCAGATTGATGAGGGCTTTTAGTACCGATACCAACTTGTGCACGGGAAAAATGCGCAAAAGATAAAATAAATAGGAAGGTGAAAATTAATCTTTTCATGAGAAGCCTTTGATTATTTAAGTATTTAATCTCCAAAGATTAATTTTTGAATTATGCACTCAAAAAATTTATGGTTTCAAAACATGTTTTTGAAACCAAATAAAAACAAAAAACATTTATCATCAATCTAAGTGCTTTTAACTGTATCCAAAAACTCAATACTCATAGTCAAAATCAATAGTTTTTTTTGAGAATTAACCCGCAAAAACCAAAAGTCATTCCCTCATTTCAAAAGAGAACACAGATTAACTCATATCAATTATTTTGTACTCTTCCAATCTCTGATTTCAGATCTAAAAGAGGACTAGTGACTACTTCTATTTAGGAATTATCTTCCCCTTCGGATGCCAAAATTGATCTCCATAATCCTTAAAGTATAGAAAAAATTAAACATTATCCCTGCAAAAACTAATGTCAAGTTTGCCCGCTTTATCCCATGAAAAACAACTTAACTAAAAAAAAGTAACTGGAAAGATATTTGCACACATATAAATGTAGTTTTACAACGATTTTAATGAAAGGGACTAAAAAATGAACGCTCTATAAAAATCCGTAAATAATCATTCTACCCACCCAATAAGTTGATTTGGACTGAAACCTTTCGGTAATGGCCCCTTCGGAATTTTCAATTTTTGGTGTGCTATACAAATCCGTTTAGAAAAGTAATTAGCTCCAAAGGTATCGAATTTATGCGACTGAAAATAAACTTCACCAGCCATCAACAGCGATATATATATAGCAACAGGGTGGTACAGGTGTATCCACCCGAGCAACCCCATCTTTGCTTAGTTTGATTTTTTATTAATGAAAAGTTTATAATAATTGGGCAGGAG
>NZ_JAMWZB010000058.1 GCF_024305035.1 Algoriphagus sp. | reverse complement strand
GAAGGATCCATGAATTTACAGCAGTGTTTAGTCTGTTTGGCAGAGACGAACGGGACAAGCGGGATATTTTGCCGATTTGGTAAACCAATGTGTTTCCTGGGTTAGGAAAAACGGTTTTTTAATAAGCACCTAAGAATCCATGATTTTTCCTCATTTTATTTAGCTCGATTTTAAATCTAGCTTATATTTGATCATTCTAGGTTCAAAAACCAGAAATGGTACATCGGATAGTTTTTACCTTGCTTCTTTTTTTTGCTGGGCTGTTTTTAGTACAAGCCCAATACTCAAGGTTGCTTCATAAGCCGCATTGGGAACAGACCGAGTCACTAAGCGATCTTTATGATCTGGTGGTTGAGTTCAAAATGGATCGTTCGGTTTTTGAGGACACCCTGGCCAATATGCGCGAGTTAGCTAGACGGGAAGGTGACCAGGTCATGCAAACAGAGGCTGACTTTTTGGAACTGAGTTATGAGCTGTTGGTGGAGAAGCAAAATCTCGAAGGAATGATCAAGTTTCAGCGAGAACAGGAGAAGAAGGAACAGCTTTTTTTTGCCTGCAGGGCAGCAGAGGCTATTTCAAAATACTATTGGTATGCCCAAGAAAATGAGAAAATGCTCAATTGGCATCTGCATCTGGAGGAGCTTCTCAATAAGGTGTCCGTGGAAGAATTTCCCGAAAAGGCCTTGTATCTGCAGGGTATAGGAAGTGATTACCGGTATTTTGGAGATTTAGAGAAAGCAATTTCGTATTTTAAATTAGTTGCCTCTTATTCGGTTCCGGAAGTTTACATCAATGCTTGGCGCCATGCCTTGAATAATATGGGGTTTACCTACAGACAGATGGGACTCTTAGACAGTGCTGACCATGTTTTTAACCAACTACTTCTTCATTCCAAAGAGACTTCCGAGCAATGGTATGGGATCGCCTCGGGAAATGTAGGCTACAATCACTACCTAAAAGGAAACTTTGAAGCATCCATCCCTTTTTTAAAAACCGATATCCGGCTGGCTTTGAAATACAATGACCTAGGTTTGGCCGCTCAATCGAGCATTCCCTTGGCTGATATTTACATTGAAAAGGAAAGGCTTGATACAGCCAAATACCTGATTGACCAGGCTTTGGATTACATCCAGACGACTGGACAGACTGATCGTCTACGCAACCTTTATCCGGTGATGAGTAAATGGGAATCTTCGATGAATCATCCGGAGCGTGCCACGGCGTATATGGATTCTGCTTTGGTGGCCACCAAAGCCTATAATGAAAAATTCAGTGCTCTCCAGTTGATGCGAGCAAATCAGCTAGTGACAGCCAATCAACGTCAAGCAGAGATTCAGCGTTTGAATGCTGAATCTGATCGGAATAAAATGATCCGAAATTTTATCATAGGAGGCTTGTTTTTCCTGCTCGTTGGGTCCGTTTTGGTGTATCAATTGAAGCAGGAACGGATCAAATCAGCTCAAAAATTAAAAGACTTGGAACTGGAGCAAGTCCATTCAGATCTGGAAAATGCACAACGATTACTTAAAATACACGTCGAAAGGATCAATAACAATTCACGGATTATTCGTTCCTTGGAAGATTCTGAGCCTACCGCTGAGCAAAAGCAGGTCCTATTTGATTTGAGAGAAAGCACTATTCTGACCGAGTCGGATTGGACCTCCTTCCAAGCACAGTTTACTACTGTTTTTCCTGGATTGATTGAGTCGCTGACTCAACAATACCCTACCTTGACACCCGCAGAAATCCGGTATTTATTACTTCTAAGGCTTGAGCTTTCTAAGCATGAAATCGCCAATGCACTGGGCGTGTCTCCAGACTCCCTTCGGGTAACCTGGTTTCGTATCCGTAAGAAATTGGATTTACCCAAAGATTTGCAGGCTCCACTTTTTTTCCAAATGGCCCTTTCTGAGCAATAGGTCTCATTTTTTTGAATTGTAACGCCTTTGTAACGGTGAAAAAAGGCATTTTTTGACCGAGGTGGGATACCTTCCCCCATGCGTTTGATAAGCGAAAAAATACCTAAACAAAAAGTCATCCTCTGGTCTGTGGTTCTTATGATTCTAGGACTTGCTGTTTTTGTTCATTGGTATTACGGCGTGCAAGTATCGCTTATTGAGGAGAATATACAAGAAATAGAGTTACACTATTAGATAAGAATATGAAAAAGATCTACTCGTTTTTAACTGTTTACTTTATCTTTTTTACGGGACTTACCTCTCTTTATCCGCAAGTATCCAAAGAAAAAACTAGGACAACCCATGTTCTTCAAGATGTTTCGGTTCTCGAAAAAGGCACAAAAGGTCAATCTTATTTTACGAAAAATGAACGGCTTCTCTACACGTTAAATCAGGGACAGTGGGATGATGAGGTAATTGCCATGGCCTCGGGTCAGGGATATCGTGTTTGGGTATCCAAAGAGGGATTGGTTTATGATTTCGAAAGTTTTAATTCTACGGACAGTTTACGCAAAGGACATGTAGTCAAAATGAAATTTGACCAGGGAACCTTGGTGTCTTTGATTGGTAAAAAGGAGGCTACTGGAAAGGTAAATTATTATATCGGTAGTGATCCGGATAATTGGGTCGAGCAGGCTCCCCAATTTGAGGAAATTATCATTGGAGATGTATATGATGGGATTTCCTTGCGGCTATATGGAGAAAAAGGTTTACCCCGCTACGATTTGATTATTGAGCCCAATGCTGATTTGGCAAAGCTCTCATTTTCCGTGGATGGAGTAGAAGATCTGAAATTGGATAGGGAGGGTAACCTAAGTTTCTTGACCTCACTGGGTGAAATTAAGCAAAGCGAACTATTTACCTATCAGGAAATCAAGGGGCAAAAAAAAGAGATTGCATCCGCATTTAAAATAAATCATTTGGGCGAAGTGAAATTTGAATTGGGAGCTTATGATCCTGAGTTGCCTTTGGTGATCGACCCGATTATATACAGTACCTTCATTGGTCCTTCCGGTGGATTAAATCCATTAACGTCCAGTGAAATGGAAGTAGAAGATGGATTCGTTTACCTGATGGGAGAGGCCGTTTGGGAAGAGTATCCCACTACTTCCGGAGCATACCAAACCAATTTCCCAGCAGAATCTTCAATTGTTGCATATTTTACCAAGCTGAACCGTGAAGGAACAGATGTGGAGTTCAGTACTTTTTTTGGAGGAGAGGGCTTGGAAGCTTTCACCGATATGGCAGTGGAAAATGGGAATATTTATTTTACCGGAGCTGCTACCCAGGGGTTTCCTACTACCGTGAATGCCTATCAGAAGAAATACACTTCTGGGGGAGGATTATTTGATTTTGATGATGCGATAATTGGTAGCCCTGAAGAAGAAATTCTTAATGACCTGATTAATGAAGCCTTGCCATTTTCTTTAACAGATGCTTTCGTGACAAAACTAAGCGCAAATGGAGGCAGCCTGATTTACAGTACTTTTTTGGGTGGAACGGGCAATGAGATCGGTACAGGTATTACTGTGGAAGATGGGTATGCCTATGTGACCGGGGGAACAGGTCCGATCAAGGAAAGTGAAATTTCTTTTCCTACCACAGCATTAGCTTACCAAAGACAAAATGGGTTCGGATTTTTAGAAGATGGATTTGAAAATAGTTTCCTAAATATTGGTTTTAGACAAATTGCGGATGTATTTGTGACTAAACTCTCTGTAAATGGATCTCGAATTGAATATAGTACACTTTTGGGAAGCGATGGAAACGATTTGGGAAGCAATATCGAAGTAGAAAATGGTAAAGTACTTGTTACTGCCACTGTCAATGAAAATTTTCCAGCAACAAGTAACGCTATTCAAGCTACCCTTCAAGGGGCGGATGAATTAGCTTTGTTTCGATTAAACACCAATGGGAGTGATTTGGAATATGGGACAATAATCGGGCGAGCCGGAGTTTCAATCGACACTTATTTGGAGGATGATAATTTTTACTTGTTAGGAACCACGGTTTCAGCTTCGAGTTTTCCAATTACTCCAGGAGCTTTTCTGGATTCAGATGTCTCGTTTCGAGTACCTTTTTTAATGAAATTTAGTGATTTAGGTGATAATTTGGAATTCAGTACTTTTGTCGGATCCTTAGACAATGGGGTTACGGAAGAATTTATAGGTTTAGGAGTAGAAAATAACATTCCCTACCTCACCGGAGTAACGAATAATCCTGCGTTTTTCACCACTCCGAATGCCTATGTTACGGAGTATCCTGTGGATGCTCTAGATAATGCATTTGTGATGCAGCTTTTTCCAAATGGACAAGAAGTAAATTACAGTACTTTCATAGGGGGCTATTTTAGTAGGGGAAATGCGGTTCGGGTGGAGGAAGGATTGGTATATCTTGATGGATTTGCCGGGTATTTTGGGGAATTGGCCCCTGAGTGGGAGTCAATTCCTATCACTGAAAATGCCTATTTTGACGGTAGTGGTTTTGAAGGAGAAGGATTGCGATTTATGGCCAAATTCGATTTCGAGTTGGATCAGTTTGAGTTAGATGCTCCGGCTTTAGTGAGCCCCGCTAATAATGCTACGCTAACCCCCATTAGACCTGAATTTACTTGGGCTGATGCCATAAACCCACTTGCTAACACGGAAGCGGATTTTTATGTACTTCAAGTCTCCCGCGATCCTGAGTTTTCAACCATAGAGTTTGGTGTGGATGTGGAGGATGGGGTAGCATTCAATTTCAATTTTGATTTTGACTATGGTATTCAATATTTCTGGCGTGTTCGCGGAGTAAATGATCAGGGTCAAGGGACCTGGAGCGAAGTTTTTTCATTTATCACCCTTCCTTCCAATACAGGTGAAGGCACACTTGAATCACCTTGGGAAATCTCCACAGTCGGGCAATTGAATGCGGTTCGGAATTATTTGTCGGGCAATTTTAAGCTCGTGAACACGATCAATATGAGAAGTGCAACCCGTGAAGGAGGAGACTTTTGGAACGATGGAAGAGGATGGATCCCAATTGGTACGACTTCCGATCCTTTTACCGGTCAACTGCAAGGAGATGGATTCGAGCTAATTAGTCCTTTTCTCAATGGGTCTGTGGAAGAAAATGCCGGAATAGTTGGAGTTCTAGCTGGCGGGTTTATTGAAAGGGTAGCTTTAATTGATCCGGATATCGCTGCCGCTAGAAATGTAGGCGGTTTGGTTGGTCTGATGGAAGGTGGAGAAGTCCGTGAAAGCTATGTTTCAGGAGGAAGTGTAGCCGGTAACTTCTCAGTTGGTGGATTAGTTGGGGCTATGAGTTCCGAAACTGCTGTTTTGGAGAACTCCTATTCATTTTTGGAAGTCAATTCATTTACGAATCCGGTTAATTCCGGAGGAGGAGTAGTGGGAAGGTATGAAAGCGGTACCATTCAACAGACCTATTCCTTTTCCAATGTCAATGGGGGTATTCTCAATGTTGGGCCGTTAATCGGATCTGGTACCCCAGATGATTACCAATCGTATTTCAATGAGGAATTAACTACGCCTGCCAATGGGAAGGGAATTCCATTGAGTTCGGCGGAAATGCGAATCGAGGATTCTTTTCAAAATTGGGATTTTGAGCATGTTTGGAAAATTGAGGAAGGAAAATCCTTTCCTGTGCTGATTCAAAATGAACAAATCCCTGCTCCAGGTCAACCGGATATTGCCGTTGGTGAGGGTACTATTTTATATGTGGACCCATCTGCCGGATCGGGTTTGGGAAATGGGAGCTCATGGGGAAATGCGATTTTGACTCTTCAGGAAGCGCTGGAATGGGCTGAAGCAAACTGGCAAAATCAAGAAGAAATACTTCAAATTTATGTGGCAGAGGGGGTGTATTTTCCCACGACTTCAAACGACGCTTCAATTAGTTTTGAATTAGTAAATCAGGTGGAGATTTATGGTGGATTTCCAACTGGGGGAAGTAGTTTTGACCAAAGGGATTGGAAAGAAAACCAAACTATTCTCAGCGGAGATATTCTTAATCGAGGGTCAACTTTGATTTTAGATCCTTTTGTCGTTTCAATAGGAAATTCAATTCACGTAGTAAATGGAAGTAATAGGGATAACTCGGCAAAATTAGACGGTTTTTACATCAATGCTGGCTTTGCAGTTGGTTCGGGAGATCTTAATGATGGAGGTGGGATTTTTATTTCAGCGGGCAGTCCTGTTTTAACCAACCTGATGGTAATTGCCAATCGGTCCAATCGATTTGGTGCAGGAATGGCGACAATGGAAGGTTCAACCCCAACTCTATCAAAAGTGGAGTTTAGGTCCAATTTTACCAGCTCCGGAGGAGGGGGAGTGGCAAACAATGGCAGTAGTCCTCGCTTTACCGAAGTTCTATTTTTGGAAAATGCGTCTTCTACCAATGGAGGCGGGATGTATAACCTGAATTCAAGTTCTCCAATACTAATTAATGTTGAATTCAGAGGAAATGAAGCACGAGGAGGAGTAGGCTCTGGGACAGTAGGAGGAGGAGCCATGTGGAATGCTGCAGGTACTCCGGTGTTGACCAATGTGCTTTTGACTGGGAATCGGGCAACATTAAACAACGGTCGGGGCGGGGCTATTCTCAATAATGGCGGGTCCCCTATTTTGACAAATGTAACCCTATCCGGAAACAGTGCATTTACAGGAGGTGGAATATACAATACTGGTGTCAACTCGGTCCCTCAAATCCGAAATAGTATCATTTGGAATAACCAGGATGACACAGGCTTGGGAACTCCATCGGCGTCTGTTCGTAATTTGAATTTTGCAGCGCCTGAAATCGTATTTAGTTTAATACAGGGTGTAAATCCTGAGGGTCAAAACAACTTAGATGGTACAGATACATCCAACGATCCTCAGTTTATCGATCCAATAATTGATTTTGAGTCGCTTCCGACGGTCGAGGGAGATTTTCGATTAGCGGAGGACTCCCCTTTGAAAGGATCGGGGAATTTGGAATTTTTTGGTTCTGGCCAAACTCCAGATCTCAGGGAAATTGAAACGGATCTTGACGGAAGCCAACGGATAATTGGCGAAATAGACTTGGGAGCCTATGAGCTTTTTGAGGAGATACCATTAGAAATAACCCCGTCAAATGGAAATATTCTGTATGTCAAAAAGGGAAGTTCGGGTTTAGGCATTGGTGATTCATGGCAAAATGCTATTCCCGAACTGGCAGACGCGCTGAAGTGGGCAAGGGAAAATCAGGATGATCCCAGCTGGTCAGCCGAGAATCCACTACAGATCTGGGTGGCCGGAGGAACTTATATCCCATTATACAATAAAAGTGATGCTGGATTCCGCAATGATGGAGAAAGATTAAATTCTTTTGTTTTGGTGCCCAATGTCCAGCTTTTCGGAGGATTTGCGGGAGTTGAAACCAATCTGGAAGAGCGGGATCTGAGCATAAAGGAGAATACAAGTATCCTGAATGGAGACCGGGAAGGAAATGATGGGGCAGATTTCGCTAATTACGATGACAATGTCTACCAAGTACTGGTAGCTATCGGAGAATTGGGGAAATCCCTTGTGGATGGTTTTACCGTTCGGGGAGGTAATGCGTCTAGTAGTCAAAGATCAAATTTTGTCACTGATAATGGTTCTGTAAGTGTATTAAATAATGTGGGGGGAGGATTTTATATCAACCCAGGTTTCGATGCTTCATCCTTTTCTATTAAGAATGTGAAAATTACCGAAAATTCAGCTTCCGTAGATGGAGGTGGAATACACATTCGAATTGGTATTGGTGACTTACAGATCACAAATGCTACGGTAGCAGATAATACTGCTGGTAGAAATGGAGGGGGAATTGAAAATTCCTCTGGTGGTTTAGGAGGTCAACTACAATTAAACAATGTGACTCTAGCAGATAATACAGCGATTGGAAATGGGGGGGGGATATACAATGGGCAAAGGGAGAGGTTAAGGTTAAGTATAACTAATTCTTTGTTGTTAGGAAACTCTGCTGAATCAGGCGGGAATGGAGTATCCACATTTGACGGATTAAACAATGAGTTTTTAGTTTCTCACAGCTTGGTTCAGGGGATGAACAATGAATCCAATGGAAATATCAGCGCAGAAGGAATAGGACCCGAAGATGTGTTCGAGGACTTTGAAAATGGAGATTATCGGTTAAAAGCAGGAGCGCTACCCATCAATGCCGGGGATCCCGATACCGACCTTAGTTTTTTTTCAGTTGGATCGGATGAACCCGTGGATCTTGACGGGAATCCCAGGGTAGTCGGTGAATTGATCGATATGGGTGCTTTTGAACGCCAGCAAGTACCCCAAGAAATCACGTTTAATACCCCTCCTTCTCTGACATACGGGGATAGAAATGTCAAATTTGATATTACTACCACCTCCGGCCAAGAAGTGTCATATTCCGTAGCTGAAAATGAATTTGTATCGGTAGATGATGGAAGTTCGGGGGAGAATGCAGTTTTGAATGCGCTCAAAGCAACTGATGAACTAATCGAAATCACAGTTTCTGTTGCAGGAAATGATATCTATGACCCTACAAGTACAACTGTTTCGATTCCTGTTGGGAAACGTCAGCTAGAAATTGCAGACCCTACGCTGACCCCTAAAGAATTTGATGGGACCACCACGGCTTTCTTGGATCTGGGGACGCAACAGAATTTGGTGGATGGAGATGAGGTACAAGTTGACCACACGGCTACTTACGATACTCCTGAAGCCGGAACAGGAAAGATAGTGACTGTTCTCTATAAAATTTCCGGTGCTGATTCGGAGAATTACCTATCTCCAGTTGATTTTGTAAGTAACGACGGGGAAATCACTCCGGCAGAAGTTGAAGGGATTGAATTCGAAGACGAAAGCTTTGTATTTGACGGCACAGAAAAGTCATTGGCAATCACGG
>NZ_JAMWZB010000057.1 GCF_024305035.1 Algoriphagus sp. | reverse complement strand
CATACCCCCACAGTGGACTTACACCACCTAGTCGATTGCCATGCACGGCACACATTGAAAAAGCCAGTCCCTATTGGAACTGGCTTTTTGAATTCAAGAAGCTTATTTCTATTTTTTGATCAGTCGACCAGACATAACTATGTCGCCCTTTTGAACCTGAACCGTGTACATACCGGGAGCAATTCCCATCAAGTCCAACGTCTGTACAAAGGTCTCTTCCCGCATAAACTGATCGGAAATCTCTATTTCTAATTAATTCTAATATAATAGTATATTGCTACATTTTTAGGTCTAGTTTCCTTTGAGACTCGAGGTGTTCCATTGACTCCATCTGAAACAGGATCTCTAACAATATCGTTTCTAACTCCTGTATTACCATCTCCTGAATAAGTATTGAATCCTTGTGCGTCATAAGGCTGAATCATTTGATGCCAGTGACCTTGGAAGGTATCCACTTGAAAACTTCCAACCCCTCGATTATTTTCTGGGTCTCGAGTTAATGGATCTTTTTCTCCCACTGTACTTGTCGGATCGAAGGTGTTAAGTCCTCGAAGAAAAACCCCTCTTAAATCTGGTACCTTTGAAAATCCTGTAATTCTTGAAAATTTTGAGGAGGCAGCTGCTCTTCCATCACAAGGAATCCATTTTGATTTTTCAGCGGTATATACTCCCCCACTTTCTTCATGATTTTTCGTCAATTTTGAAAATTGTTCAAAGGTAAGAAAGGAAGAAATAATAGTTCCAACTGGAAGGTTTTGTTCTGAAAAAATATTTTCCTTCGCTGATGCTTTTGCAAATGCTTGACCTCTATCTGTTTCTATCGAAACAATTATATCCTCATTGATCGGCCTAGCACAAACTACAGAAAACGCTAAAGACTCAATTTTTTGACCTACCTCTAAAATCCCATCAATTAAAACCCCATTTGGATAAACTGTGAAACTTTTAACTGTAGGCTTCTCATCACTTAATGAAAGCGGTTTGTAATAAAATGGAAATATAACTACATTATCTGTTTCGATCACTGAACCAGCAATTAGTCCAGGTGACATTATATTTCTTAATTCTAAACATTTAATATAACTTTCATATAGATTTGTATTTGGAATAGTCCCATAAAAAGAACTGTAACTTCCTTGCTCGATTTTTATTTCAGTAGTTTCTATAACTCTAGATTTAAATTCATTAATCTCTTCATTTGAAGAGCTCGCACCTATTGTTAATGGCAAACCGTTTTTTAAAGGTAAAGTGAAGGATCCTCCCCATTTTCCACTTTTTAAATCAGAAATAAATTTTTCAGAGAGCAAATATTTTTTAAGATCAGAGCTAAAATTATCAGAAGACTCCATTTGTGTAATGGAGTATAAACCACCCTCTAATAATTTTGAGCATACATCTTGAACCCCTTGGCTAAAACCCACAAAAGAAATTCCAATCAAAGTCAGTAATGTTAATAAAGATTTTTTCATGATTTTTTTCTAAAAATTTCTAAAAAACAATTAATGATCATAACCTTATCTAGAGTCCGGCGACTTTCACATAGTAAATGGGAGGTGGTAGTTGATTATACATTATCCCAATGTTTCGGGATGTTAATCTTAATTAGCCCCACCACAAAAAACACATACTGAATTAAATTGAGCAATGTGCGAAATTTCCACAGTTCTGGACCAAGTGACGTGTAGGTCAACATATCAATAAAAAAGACTGAAAAGCTATAAAAGAATATTCCAGACAAGATCCAAAACCAGGGATCACGCATGATTTCCCCATTTTTTTCTGCCAATCCCAATAAGGCAAAAGCCATCAAAAAGGAATTGAGTACCATCATCCCTGAAATGAGAAAGGAAGTATAAATATCCAAGGGAATACCAAAACCGAAACGGATAATCATCTCCATCAAAAAAAGAAAGGATATTCCAGTCCAAAGTACTCTTCTCCATAGGCTTTTTTGTGAAATTTGCAGAAATTCAAAAACTAGCCAGATAAAAAATAAAGCTTCAAACCAAAGGTAGAGGTTCAACAAATACGCATGGTATTTTCCCAGTTCCAGATCTTCCAGCACTCCATAAATCCACCAGCCCACGATATCCGTAATTGCTCCAAATAATAGAAACACAAAAAACAGGCGAATTTTTCGATCGCTAGTCCTCCATTTCGTTCCTGCCAAAATCAAGGGAATCCAAATGGCAAAAGTGGAGATTTCCTGGATAGGAATCTGATAGAACATTAAGGTTATGAATTTGGAGGTGGTGGCCAGGAGTATTGAAGCAAAACACGGTCTTCCATATTAGCTTCGTTATAGCTTGGCAATAATACTCCTTTATCGGAAAGTCCAGCAAGAACAATCCTGATTCGATTGGTGGCTATATACTCAGGATTTAAATCATTATATCCAAAAAAATATGCGATATGCTTAAGATTTGGTTGATTTAAAAAAATCGAAAAATCAACAATTGTATTATTTTCAAAAAAACCGAATGGGTAGTTATTAAATGGTTTTCTATTTGAATCCAAAGGAAACAGGTTTTTAAATCGATTTATGGCACTTATTACTTGACTATTAGGGGTAAATTTATCCTTCCTCCCTAAAACCATTGAAGGAACACTCAGGTCTTGAATTCTTCTATTTGGACTTGTTCCCAAATAACCTTTATTTATTATACGATCAGACTCTAAAAGACTACTTTTTGAAGGTTTTGTGGGAAGATTATTTGGATCATAATAAACATCATCTTCAAAAAACAAAACCAACTCGTCCCGCTGGTTTAATCCAAACCATGCCATAAAGCCTTTATAAATCAAAGGAGGATTTTTAATATAGGGAAGAGATTCTACATCAATTATACCCCCAAATTGGACAACCGGATCTTCCTTTGGAATATTGACTTGAAAGTTTTCCACAAGACCTTCTGCTTGTTGAAGTGGAATTATAAAATTGTTCATATTTTTATATTTAAAATTAACCCGGGAAAAATACCTCCGGAAATTGCTCAATCACCCCAATTTAGCTCCTTAGGCCCGAGATTTTGGCCGGCTGCTGTTTCGACCAAACGTTCTGTTGAAAATCTGATCTCAATATTCTCCATACTTTTGACCCACACCATCCCCAACTAGATTTCGGTCACTTTCAAATAGTTTTTGGCAATCACCACTGAGAACACCAAGCCTAAAAAGATTTTTCTATTTTCATTTTGTTCCATCTTATTTCTTGATTCTAAAATCTTCCGACTCTAACTACCATCTCCTCAGCTTCCCCAAAAACTCCTCCTTCCGTCTTCTCGACACGTCCACATGGGTGCCATCACTCAACTTAACCTGTCCGCCTTCTCCTTTCAGGTATTCTTCTACCTCAGCCATATTGATCAAGTGGGAATTGTGCACCCGACAAAAACCAAATTCCTCCAGCAACTGCTCCACGTCTTTGAGTGTCCGAGAAACCAAGAGTTTTTTACCATCCTTTAAATAAAAATAGGTGTAAGTATTGTCGGATTCACAGCGGACAATCTGACGAATCTCTACAAACAAATAACCGTGAAGGGTCGGTAAAGCTATCTTCGTTTGCTCCTTCGGAGCCTTGAGATTGTAAATCAATTGCTCGATTTGAGACTCCTTTTTGTCTTTTTTGGTCAAAAAGCGCAAAACCGCCGTCCGAAACTCCTCTTTATCCAAGGGTTTGAGCAAGTAATCCAAAGCTGCCAAACGAAAGGCTTTGATCGCAAAATCCTGATGTGAGGTAATGAAAATCAGGTCAAAATATATTTTTCCTTTTTGGGCAATCCAGTCCAGAGACATGCCGTCGGGTAGCATCACATCACAAAATGCCAAATCCAGGTCTTCAGAATCACAAATACTTTGGGCTTCCTTGAGCGAACCCGCCTCGAAAATACTCGAAAAGTCCTCAAATTGCCCGAGCAGTCCCACCAATTGCTCTCGTGCCTTGGGTTCGTCCTCCACCACCAATACGCGATACTTATTTTTCATTCTACTTCAAAAGGTATAGTCAGTAAAACCTCACGGCCTCCTCCCTGAAGGTCTTTAAATTCATATTTCGCTTGAAAACCCTTCCATTCATTCAGCACTTTAAATCGCTCCTTCATCAGCTGAATACCCATGCTACTTTTCTTGACCAACTTACTGAGGTCGTAGTCCGGCTTTTCGATTTTTCCCATTCCTTCATCTGCTATCTTGCAGTGCAGATAGGCTCCTCCATTCGACTGAATTTGAAGTCTTACTTTGCCTTCTTGACTTAAGCCATGCCACACCGCATTTTCCAAAAAAGGCTGAATCAGCATGGGAGGGATATAGGTTTGATCTTTTAAAATCCGAGGATCTACCTCGAAATCAAACTGGAAGGCATTGCCCGTTCGGAGTTGCTCCAGTTCCAAGTACAGTTCATTTGCCTCCAACTCCTCTGCAAGTGTCACCCAATTTTTTGCAGAACTCTCCAAAACATAGCGAATCAGTTTGGAAAACTTGATCAAATACTCTCCGGCTAGCTTGGCATCCTGCTGCTGGATAAAATGATGAATGGAATTCAGACAGTTAAATATAAAATGAGGATTGATCTGAGCTCGAAGTGCTTTGAGTTCTCCTTCTGCTTTGGAAAGGCGAATTTGCGTTTCTACCGCTCTGGCTACAGCTTCTCGCCGGGATCGGTAAATGACAAAAAATAAGAACAAAAAGGCCAGCAAAACCGGAACCAAACCTACAAGCAAGGCCACAAAAATCTCAGAGTTTTCCTGTTTGGGGGAAGTCGTCTGAAAAACAAAAACAGTCATCATTACGGAATACATCTCTTGGTACTTTAAAAAATGAATTCCAAAAACAGCAGCTTCAGAATTCACAAAAAGCTTTTTACTAAGGTTTGATAATTGAAATTAAAAAATTATTTGACATTCAAGTTATTATGAACAAAAAATTCATACATAAGTAAAGATTATGCAAAAAATTAGCCCTGAATAATCTAGAAATACCGACGATACTTTTGAAAAGTAAAAACGAATGAATTTCAACTACATAAATTTTGATTTGGTCAAATATTCAACCAATAATTCAGCTTTAGCACCAGCGAGCGCTGCTTGGAATTAAATGTATCAGGGAAATAATTGTCCGTGTACACCAAAAAGAAATCTGACACTGGCGCAAATCTCCACTGAAGCCGAGTGTTGACGTTGATATTCTCGATCTGATTATTGTATTGAATAAAAGTCGTCCAAAAAAGCGACTTGGTAAAAGTCAGGTCAATTCGAGGACCGACGAGTAAAAGGTCTGCATCGTTTTGAGGCTTGGGAAGTCGAATCCGGTTGTAGCTAAAATTCATTCCGATATTTGCCGTATAACCGATTCTCCAAGCCAATTCACTTCGCAAAGTGGTAATGTTTCCTGTAAAATATTTTCCTGCTTCTCCCTCTAGGCCAAAGTTGAAAGCTTGTCGGGAGTTACTTCGAAACTCAAAGCCATATCTACTGACTTTGTAATCAGTGCCTGCCAAAAGCGGCTCTCCTCCCGTTCGCGTTGGATCAAAATCATCAAATAAATACACATAGCTATTGGTATAGCCTACTGTGAACTGGGCTAAGGACTGAAAAAGCACTTCGTATTGCAGTTCGATATCTCGGTCGGTATTTCCCAGGGTTTCGTTCCATCTCAATTCGTATTCAATTTGAGGCCCGTGACTATTGATGAAGGTCGATCTAGGAAAAAAGCGATAGCCTAAGTCAGGATTAAACCGCTTATAATCCACCCGAGGGACAAAGCCCACTTCTGGATTATATCCCGCCCCAATATCAAGATAGCTCGCACTCCATCTCCAATGCAGGTCGCTATACAAAATATAGGCGTTTAAGGTTCTTGGATTTTCTTTTTCAATACTTTCGAAGGTGCGGTGATAGAGGGCCTTTCCTGTCCAACGATTGTCCTCAGAGGCCAAATTATATTCCACCCCCATCATCCGGTTGTACGCATTGGGATTGAAGAGACTTTGGTACTCGTCCAAGGCCAGAGATTCCCGATCGACAAAAATGAAACCCACATTTGAGCGAGAAAAGACTTTTTTCTGAACAGCCAAGACGCTAAAATTTTTCCCAGAAATCCCTCGGTCTTCATCCGTGGCTGTTTGCATATTCATCAAACCCACTCGCCAATCATCGGTTACTTTCCCTGATAATCGGGCCCCGTAGATAATCTTATTTTGCACATTTTGGCCAGTAGCGCTGTCTCGATCCACACCGATTCTACGGGAGAAAAAAGGTCTGGCAAGAGGATGACCAAAACTGGCAAAAAGATCACCGTTTTCCAGGAAAAACTGTCTTCGCTCGGGAAAGAAAATCTCAAAACGATCCAAATTAGTCACTTGTTGGTCGACTTCCACTTGGGAAAAATCCGGATTGAAAGTCAAGTCGAGATTCAATGCCGGCCCGATTCCCACTTTGGCATCTCCACCTACGGCCGGGGTAAAATCCTCGGAAGTACCCTCCAGAAAATTCTGAGCTGTTCGACCAGCTATAAATGGGATCAATGAAATATTTGCCGAATTTTTTTTAAGCGGTTTTTCAAAAATTAATGGACGGCTGAAAGCCGTGGAAATAATGGGAAAATTTCGAGGAATTGGAGTCCAGCTACTTCGTTCTCCCAGATGGCTATCGATCCGATAAAAATTTACATTCCAGTTTTGAGCTCCATCTTTGAAACGGATGGTAGATAAAGGTATAATTGCCTCCACTTGCCAATGATCCTGGTGAACAGAAGCTCTTGCATACCACTTGTTATCCCAAGCCAGATTCAAATCCTCCGAACGGGCACCTCCATTGGCCAGGAGCGCTTCACGCTGCACTCCGTAGGGGTTAATCCCAAACTGAAACGCGTTGGTTTTATCATTGAAGGTATCAAAGACAAAGCTGATGCCATCGTTTTGCTCGCCACGGTAGTCTCTTCGAAGGGAAGTGGACACGTATTTTCGAGGTCCAATATTCTCCATGATGGCAGCGATGTAGAGATTGTCATCGTCAAATGCGATTTTTACTCGGCTTTGTGCTGCTGCCGCTGAAGTATCATAAGGGAAATACTGAGTAAAATTATCATTCCAACCCTCAGGCCCCCAGATTTCCTCATCCAGGATACCATCGAGCACAATTGGCTCTTTGAGCTGAAAAGCGAAAGCATTCAATTCTTGTGAAACCGCAAAAGAATTAATGCCGCTAAAAACAAGCGCAAAACAAAATAAAATGCGTGAATAAGATCCCATAGCTTAGTTGATCGTACAAAAATATTATTGTACTATTCTTAGAAAGGGATATTTTTATAAGTGGTTGCTTTGGATTATTTAGCTGCTCCGAAAGCGGTTAGAATCAGGGATCTCCCCGAGGCCTGTGTTCTAAATTCACAGAGGTAAATACCTTGCCATATTCCTAGGTTGAGTTTTCCACCACTGATGGGAATTTGCAGGCTGGTGTCAAAAAAACTAGCTTTAATATGCGCAGGCATATCATCGGACCCTTCATCGATGTGGATAAAGCGTGGATAAGTCTCGGGAATCAATTCATTTACAAAGGTTTGGAAATCCCTCCTCACTGCCGGATCGGCATTTTCATTGATAGTCAGCGCGGCCGAGGTGTGCTGAATAAAAACCTGTAAAAACCCAGTTTGAATTTGGCTGATTTCAGGAATGGCTTCCAAAATTTGGTCGGTAACCAAATGATATCCCGATGAGTAAGGCCTTAATTTTAGACTCTTTTGAAGCATAACATTCATGGAAATCATCACTTAGATTCTTCTGACTGAATTTTCCAAAACACCAATTCCGGCTATTTCGATTTGAATAAGGTCTTCAGGTTCCAGCGTAAAATCATCGGGCACGATCCCCGTACCGGTCATCAAAAAACACCCTAGCGGAAAAGAATTTGACCGAAAGAGCCAATCCGCTAATTCTTGTGGCTTTCGTTTTAATTGGGTCAAATCAGTTTGCTCTGAAATAACCTGTTTTCCACTCCTAAAAATTCGAAGCTGAATATTCGTATTTTCAGGTAATTCATGTTGAATCAAAATGCAGGGACCTAAAGCCGCCGAACCCAAATACATTTTTGCCTGTGGAAGATAAAGTGGGTTTTCGCCTTCTATGCTCCGGCTGCTCATGTCATTTCCGATCGTAAACCCCTGAACTTTTCCTGAGGGGGAAAGCAAAAGCGTGAGTTCCGGTTCTGGCACATCCCAAGTTGAATCTTTGCGGATAGTTACTTTTCCACCGGGATTGGAAACCCGACTAGCCGTAGCCTTGAAAAATAATTCAGGGCGGTCTGCATCATAGACTTTATCGTAAAAATCCGCTCCGCCAGCATCCTGAGACTCTTCCATTCGTGCAGTACGACTACGGTAGTAAGTGACACCTGCCGCCCAAACTTCTTGATTTCCCATGGGGACTTGAAGTCCCTCTTCCATCAGGGTTTTTGCTTCTTCCATCGTCATTTGCACCCAATGCTGAGCCTCTGAATACAATAGGTCTTTTAATCTATCACGACCCAGCAATTGATCCCAATCCGAATCAGGACCAAGAAAAAAGTCCCCATTGATGTCAAGGAGCGGCTTATTTTCAATTTTGTACAATTTCATGGTATAATAGGTTTATAAATTAATCAGAATCAAAATTAAGGTAATCAAAGCCGGAAAACCCTGCACCCAAATTATTTTTTTACTCACGGTAAAGGCTCCAAAAAGCCCAGCAATTAGTACACAGCTGAGAAAAAAAAGCCTGATTTGAAATGCAAAATCAACGGGAGTAAAAAAGGACCAAATGAGCCCAGCTGCTAAAAACCCGTTGTAAAGACCTTGATTGGCGGCCAAGAATTTGGTGGAGTTAAAAAACTCCCTCGTCCCACCGAAAACTTTCCGACCAAAACTTTCCCATACCACCGCTTCCATCCAAAAAAAGAGAAGATGCTGTAAGGCAATTAGTCCCACAAGAATATGGATTAGGGTTAACATGGCATGATCAAAATAGGAATTTTTTTGGAGAACTCGCCTCCGGTCCACCCGACAAAAACATTTGCCCTGTTATATTTACCCAAAAGCCTTTGTTATGACATCCATCAAACTACCCATTGCCTTTCAAACCCAAATGAAAAGTCTCTTAGGAGAGGTAGTTTATAAAGAATTTGAAAAAGGAATTGAATCAGAGCCCAGAACTTCCATCCGGCTCAATCCTTGGAAAAAAAGCATAAATCTTGATGATTCCGTGGCCATTCCTTGGTCTGAAAACGGATACTTTTTACCACAGCGTCCGTCCTTTACTTTAGATCCGAGTTTTCATGCAGGCACTTATTATGTACAAGAGGCCTCTTCCCTGTTTATTGAACACATCCTGAAAAGCCAGAGGGTCGAAAAAGGGATATTTCTAGATTTAGCCGCTGCACCAGGCGGAAAATCCACCCTCCTGAGTTCTTACCTCGGCGAAGATGGTTTTCTGGTCGCCAATGAAGTCATTCAAGCTCGAGCCCAAATTCTCAGGGAAAACTGCATCAAATGGGGCTTGGGAAATATCTTAGTCAGCAATAACGACCCAGAGCATTTTGAGCCCTTGGAAGGCCTTTTTGACTTAGTTCTAATCGATGCTCCCTGTTCAGGCGAGGGAATGTTCCGTAAAGATCCCCAAGCCCGAACAGAATGGTCCCCCGACCATATCCAACTCTGCGCAGCGCGACAAAAACGGATTCTCGATCGAACCGGTGCCTTGGTCAAGGCAGGGGGTTATTTGATCTATAGTACTTGCACATTTAATGAATTGGAAAATGAAGAAATGATTCGCTTCTTGACCGAAGAGTTTGCTTACGAACCCGTTCGAATTCCCCTCGATCCCTCGTGGAAAATTGTGGAAAGCAAAGTAAAAACTGAAAATGGCGAATTTTACGGCTACCGCTTTTTTCCCCATTTGGTCGAAGGAGAAGGTTTTTTCATTACGGTTTTAAAGAGACCAGATGATACTCACCGCCTAGAGCCAAAAAAAGTCAAAGATTTTAAGCATCCATTTTTGAAAGAAATTGGGTCCAAAGAAGCCGAACAATTAGATAGTGAGCTCAACTTTCCTTTGACTGGAGCCTATTATCAATTAAACGAAAGTTATTTCAGAATCCATCAGAATTGGAAAAACCATGTGGATAAACTTTCTCAGCATCTGAGCATCAAATACTTTGGTGTCGAGCTAGGAAAAAAGCAAGGCAAAGAATGGATTCCAAGTCCAGCTTGGGCATTATCTATTTTACCGAAATATAAATTTGAAACAATTCAATTAACTAAAGATCAAGCCTTGGACTTTTTGCGAAAATCCGATATTCAATGCTCTGATTTGCCTAAAGGCTGGATTCTGGTTTGCTTCCAATCCCTTCCGCTTGGTTGGATCAAAAATTTGGGAAACCGGATAAACAACTATTATCCGAAAGAATGGCGGATTAGAAATTTGTGAATAGCCCATAAAAATTCCTCCTCCTAGCATTGAATTGGAGTATCAAAAAGGAAATCCTTTTGGTCGACAATTTCAATTCGGGAATATTTTGAGTGGGGAGGATTTATAAGAAAATTAAAATCTCCGGGAAGCCCTGCCGAAGGAACTTTCAAAACGCAAGCCTTCGCTCCGAAACAGTTTCATCCCCAACTAACTGTAGGTATAAGGTGAGGAAAACCGTTCCAATTCACGCGTAATTTTTTAACAGAAGGTGATGCTGTAGCAATAGATTCCGGAATATTAATCTCGACCATCGCATAGTATTTGGGTAAAAAGGATAAAGAAAGGTGCACTGCCACTTCGGCCATCGCCAATGCTCGACTATCGGCAGTAAAGATCGATTCGGTTCCCTACTATTCCATCGATTCCCTGAGATCGCGGCTCCTTTTCCGGATAGTTCAATCCCATATTTCTTTCGAATCAGCAAAAAAACTCTTCAATTAAAATGACATCTTCTCGGTAACTTCATCAAATCTGCGACAGTCTAACTCACTCATTTTTAAAAAAATTTGACCTAGAAATTACGCCAATTCTCTAAAAAAGGAATAAAAAATTATGTGTATCCGGTCTATTGCACGTAAGGGTAAATCGAGGCGAGAACTAATCGG
>NZ_JAMWZB010000056.1 GCF_024305035.1 Algoriphagus sp. | reverse complement strand
CCAATTATTATAAACTTTTCATTAGTAAAAAATCAAACTAAGCAAAGACGGGGTTACTCGGGTGGATACCGTTTTGCCGCTTTGCGAAGGCGGGGATTTTTACTACTAAACTTCATTAGAAGCACAAAACTTGAATTTTGCACTTCACTGTCATAGAAGCACGAAACCCCCGCTTTTGCAAAACGGCTGTTAGCTGTAGGGATTCGTTCCGTGTATTGGTAATAATTTGTCATTTATGGTTCAATTAAAGGAAAGAGTCTAATTGCACCACTCTTTGTTTCCCAATTCGACCCTGTCTTATTCCTGTCTGGCAAAGTTCCATTTATAGGGCAAATCAACAAATCGGCTAGTTTAATGGTTGATTTAGCAAAATCCTCTATGTCATTATCACTTACTAAAGCACCGTCAAAAGTAAAGTGAGCACCAACCTGATTCCTAACAGCTTTCAGGTTTTTAATTTCATCTATTACCGGTTTTAAATATACCTCATCAACAACGGTATTATTACAGAACTTTCCATCTCCTAAATCAGCCATTTTTTGCACTCTTAACACTTTGAGTAGGTCTTTTGATAAACAATCTAACAGTTCACTCAATGTGTAGTCATTGCCAGGTTTTCTTTTCAAGCGACTTTGAAAGTTAAATGTCAAAAAATCAAGAATAGCTTCTAAAAACCTGCCAGTAGCTCCTGAAAGATTTTCACGGTGAAAGTACTCTGGTGAACTTAAATAATACTTTATTTCTTCCAAAACGAGCTGTGGCTTTGCAACTGTTATACCTCTTTCCATTGACCATCCTCGCAATTCCAAAAATTGAATATTGAGATTTGGTGCTCTGTTATTTCGATATCTTTCCCGCCACGGTCGATAATGTGTAGAAATAAATACGTGAGCAAAATTTTTAGCTTGATTATGGATAAGAGAAATAATTCTGTCTAAATGCCTTTCATCTACTGACATTACAACATCATCAAGTATTAATATAACATCTTTATTACTCTCCTTCTTTGCAAGTGCAATAAAAATACATAGCCCTAAGGTATCTAAGTGGGATTCACTATAAACAGATTGTGGGGTAATATTTGATTCCGTATGGAAATTGGCGGAAAGATTAAGAGAACTTTGAAAAGTATGATTTAAGAAAAGCTTCACGTTCCCTAAACCTTCATTCGGATGAATTTCCTGATACATTGTTTCTACTTCATCAGAAATGGATACTAATTCGCTGTCAATAAATTTTTTCCGTGTATCTTCTAATATGTCTAAAGCGGCTTTTGCTTGATTTAATAATTTATCTAACTCACTACATTTTTTTGTGCTTCTAATTATGCTTTCATAATTCGACTTTATTGAATTATGAATTCCAACCGACTTATTAACCGTTTGATTATGCTTCGATAATTTTTCTACTTCTGTCGTGAGCTTTAAAGAAACTTCATTGAATAATGTGTAGTTTTCTTTAGTGGTGTTTGTTTCTAATATTTTACTTAATTCATTGGTGAATTCAAAATCAGGCAATTTAATGGCTAAGTTTTTAAAACCTATCAATTGAGTATTGAAAGGTTCGATCTGCCCCTGCAATCTGTTGTATAATTTATCTTTTTCAGCTTTGGATAAGTTTATAGCTTGTGTCAGTTGATTTAACTCCTGCATTTTTGCTATTCTTCCATCAACATTTTCAAGAAGTTTCTGCTTGTCATTATCCTTTTCACACACTGGACATTTGTCAACTTCGATTTTTGCTGTAAGGAACTTTTTAGTTTCATTTAGAACAGATAGTAAATCAGTCTCTGAATTAGGGTTCTTAAGCTGATATTCTTTAAGTTTCTTTTCCGCTTCTAAGAGGTTATTTTTTGCTGTTGTATATTTTGCAGTTTCCGTTTTAATGCTTGAAACAACAGCTTGCAATGAACTCCATTTTTGTAAAACAGAATTGTTTTCTTGAAGTTCTACAGCAAGTTTTGAATTGTCCTTTTTAATTTCTGACTGAACCCAATCTTTCAAATTACCGAGTGGATTTTCTTCCTTATTCCAAATATCAGTCAGTGTACTCTTTGCATCTGAAAGACTTTTGCGGTTTTGTCCAAGTTCTTTGTCTAGTGTTGTAATTAACTTCTTTAATTCCCCTTCTGATTTTTGAATATTTGAAACATCAATGAATGACGAAAGTACCTTATACCGTGCCGATGGTGTATCTTCAATAAATGAGGTGATTTGAGCTCTTCTTAGTGCTTTTAATTTGGGTAAACCATCAGTTGGATTCTTTATTATTTTATTTGAGTTTGCTGAAAGTGTAGCCTTAAATGTTTGGGTATCTGTCTTAAGTTCAATCAATAAATCAGAGTTACTTGCACCTAAAGATTTTAGAAATGAATAGTCTTTATTCGATTTGTCATCCAAAGATCCAGCACTATCAGTACATAAACAGACCAAAGCATCTGCAATTGAGGATTTACCATTCCCGTTTTCAGCATAGATTAACGTGATATTCTTGTCTTGGCTAAAATTCAAGGTAAGAGGTTTAGTCGCACCTCTGAAGGCTTTGATATGTAAACTACTCAGTTTCACCCTTAGTCTTTTTTTCTAGGTTTATTATTTGATTCTCAATAATTATTTTCCAATCAATTTCTCTGATAGTTCCATTAGCAATTTTACTTTCCAAATTGATTTCTTCATCAGCAATCAATTTTTCCGCTTTTAACTGCTTTACAATTTCTTTTGCAACTTTGGTATTGTTATCATTCATATTTTCACTATTCAGTTTTCAGTCATCTTGGGGTTTCTTATCCTTACAGCTAACGGTTTGGCGCTTGGCGAAGAAGCGGATTTCGAAGCACTAAACTGTCTGCCAGCACTGAACTTGATACGAAGCACAAAGTTTCATTTAACCTCTGAACCCGCTTTTTTGCCAAACGCCTGTTAGTGGCTGGCTTTCTTGTCATTTCGTTATCCATTTTGTCAATTTTGCTAAGAATGTCGGTTTTGGATTTTCATACGAGTATGATTTAGTTTCAGTGTTATAAAATGAGTCTTTTACTTCTTTTGTCACAACGTCTATTTCAAAACGAAAAGGTTCATTGCTTGTCTGATAGTTCCAATAAGTAGCATACAGTTTATTATTTCGTATTTCATTAAGTTTTATGTCGTCAAAGTAGTAATTGTCAAAAAGCACAAAGTCATTACCGTCAATGTCCATATAACGTAAGTCAAAACCACTTGAATAATAAATGTTTTCTTCTTTCTCGTCCAAAATCGCAGTTTTTGTGTCAGATATTTCAGTTTTATTAAGTTGTTCTCGTGTATTTATGTCTATTAAAAAAGTTTGTCCGCCTACTACAACAAATGATTTTCCTTTACTTGTCAGATTTATGATAAACGTTCCTTGTTCGACCCAACTTTGTTCAAATGAACCAACCCATTCTTGTTCGTCTTTATCTACAAACTTTATCCATAAACAATTTGGTGTAATTTTTCCAAAATGTTTCTCTGGATATTGTCCTGAAATTGGTCTGTATATAAATTCTGCGTTCATTTTTTTCTTTACGGTCGGTCTGTTAAGCTTGCCACTAACGTTCTCGGGCTTTGCGTTCGGGCGGAGTTTCGAAGCACAAAGTTTCAATTTACTATAAATTTCATTAGAAGCACAAAACTCCAAGTTTGCACGTCAGCCCGCCTGACGCAAAACCCGTGTTAGCAGAGGTTTTTTCTTTTGGCAATCCAGTCATACATTGCTTTTAGGTTTGGAACATCATATAAGTATTTCAAATTGTCTTGCTCCAATGGATAGAGTGTAAGTGTAATTTGAGAACCTTCCGTTCTAAACTTTTTATTCAAGTTTTCAATTACTTCTGATATTGGCTTTAAAGGCAAAGGCAACATTGTTCCAAACATTCTTTCGGTGTTACCAGTGTCAAGATTAAACATAGCCACAAAGCATTCAAGTCCTTTGTCGCAGATAAAATAAACACCTGTCATTGATTTCGGGTATGGAGGAGAAAACCAAAATCCTTCTGGGTAAACTCGTTCTTCTGGATTTTTTAATTGCTGTCTAATAATGTCAAAGCAATTGTCAAGAAGCAAAGAATAACCGAACCGTTCAAACATCATTAAATATCCAGTTTTGAGAAGAGCATATTCCAAATTCTCAGGAATTACTCGGCTCTTCAAAAAGTCCATATTTATAATTTTACCACCATTGATTTGCTCCATTGTCTTATCTAACTTTTCGGGGTGGTTATTCTTTTTGCTATGAAACATTGTCATAGTGCCGTCTTCGGCAACAGTTATTTTTCCTTGAAAAGTCTGTCCGTCAATGTTAACTTTAACTTCTGTTTCAGTCCCGGGTATAAATTTACCACTGTCAATTTCGCGAAGTCTTTCGGTTAAATGAAAATCAATTTTGTGTCCTGCTGTATTATTACACGACTTACAAGTCAAAGTGTTTGCTGAACCGCCTAAGGATTTGGGTGGTGCATCTTCAAGAGTTAATGGGTCGTTTGAATTTAAGTCGTTGTGAGGTCGCAAACAGATTGGGCATAAATAAACGTCTTTGTCAGCGGTCACGAAACCGTTGTCTATAAGTAAGTTTAAATTGTCCCTAAACTTATTGAAAATTATTTGTCGTCTGTCTTCACCTTTACTCATTGGTCGGTCGTTTAAAATCTCTGCTAACGTTTTGCGGCTTGGCGAAGGTGGCGATTTAACCACAAATGTTCATACGAAGCACACACTTCAAATTTACGAAAAACTGTCATACGAAGCACTGAACCGCCACTTTTGCCAAACCGCTGTTAGTGGCTGGGCTTCTTTGTTTTCCGTCTGTCAGCAACATTTTTTGTCCTGCTGAATTGGTGGACAAGCAACACTTCCGTAGCTACAATAAACACAGCAGTCGCCTTGTTTTGGTTTTAGAACTTGTTTGCATTTTTCACATTCGTAAAAATATTGGCAAGCGTCTGTCGGCATTGTTTCTTCTTTCTTATGTCCGCAGTTGGGGCAAGTTATTGTTGATTGTAATTTGATTTCCATTTTAATTTTCTTTTTTGTCGGTTACAGAATATCCTGTTGAGTTTATTGCTTTTTCGATTTCAGAAATATTTGTTTTTGAGTTGTCAAATTCTATGATTGCATTTCCATTTTCATATGAAGCGTTTGAACTTATTATTCCTGTCAATTTATTTACTTCGTGATTTACGTGTTCTTCGCAACTCGCACAAGTCATTCCGCTAATCGTAAATTTTACTTTTTGAATATTGGATTTGTCCACTACTATGATTTGCTTTTCTTTCTTTGGGTAGAAAATGCTTGAATAGTATGGAAAGGCAAGCATAACGATTGCAAATGCTGTTACAATTCCTAAAAACATTTTTGACTGAATGAATTTTGGTTTTTCTTCTGTCTCACAGTTGCAGTCAATTTGCTTTTTAGGTTTCAACTTTTGATACCAAGCAAAACCAAGAACCAAAATTGTCAAACCGATAAAATATGGTCTGAAAGGTTCGAGCCAAGAAAAAGTAGAAGCAAGTCCGCTTGTTCCTGCAATGAGAGCCAAGACAGGTGTAATGCAACACAATGAAGCTGCAATTGCTGTTAAAAGTCCTGCTCCGATTAGTTTGTTGTCTGTTTTCATAATGTTTCTAATATTTTGTTTTCGTCAAGTATTTTGAAAAACGGTTTCAGCATTTTTTCATACTCTTTTGTCAACGAGTAAAAAATGGTTTGTGCTTCTCGTTCGGTTTCAATAAGTTTTCTGTCTTTGAGTTTTCTCAAGTGTTGTGAAACTGCTGAAATTGTCATGCCGAGAATGTCGCTTATATCACAAACACAAAGTCGTTTTTCTTCATAGATCAGAAAGAGAATTTTCAGTCTTACGTTGTTTCCTGCCAATTCAAGTCCGTTTGATAAATAGTCAAATGAGCCGTTGAGTTCTGAAACTCTGTCTTTACAGCGATTTATTTGTTTAATGTCCGCTTGTTGTCGTATGCAAGAATTGTTGTCCATAGTACAAAGGTAGTCAATTTGCTTATTTAAGCAACTACTAAAATACGAAACATCAAAAAGAACCCGATTTGTCTGTCGGGTTGTGTCGTCATAGCCTTGCCACTAACATTTGTGGTTACGAAACTCCCCCGGTTGCCTATTTCGTCTATATCTCATTTGTCCGAAGGGTTCTTGCCGAGTCCCGAGGCCAAATTAATAATTTCGTCCAAACTGTCAAGTGGACTCTGAACGTTTTTGTTGGAAATCGACAGAATGTGCGTATAGATCTCCGTCGTTTTGCTGCTTTCATGGCCCAGTAGTGCTTGCACATACCTAAGGTTTGTCCCTTGCTGAAGTAAATGAGTGGCAAAGGAATGCCGTAGCGTATGAACAGTTGCCCATGGGTTGGCTCCACTTTTCTCAATTGCCTTCCTGAGTATCATCTGGATACTTTTGGCCGAGTATTGACAGCCGTCCTGGCCCTCAAAAAGCCAATAGGCAGGCTTGTAGTGTTTGAAATAATTCCGAAGCAAATTCAAAAGATGGGGTGAAAGAACAGTCCTCCTATCCTTCTTTCCTTTCGCTCCTTTAATAAACAAATATCCCTCATCGGAATGGATATCTGCAATCCGAAGCTGAATGGCCTCGCTGATCCGTAATCCGGCGCTGTAAATTGTCATCAGAATGGCCCGGTGTTTCAGGTTTTCTGTTACCCCTATCAACCCAGCTACTTCCTCTTTACTCAATACATTGGGCAGGGAATGGCTTTTTTTAGGTCTTTGAATTTCATACACTGTTCTTGGTCTGCCAAGGACATGCTCATAATAGGCCTTAATCGCGTTTATCAGTGTGTTTTGAGCACTTTCAGAGATTTTATACTTAGTGATTTGATGATAAACAAAAGATTCAATCTCCTCTTTGCTCAGCTCCTTTAAGTCCCTGCTTTCAAAAAAGCCCAGAAATTGTTTTAACGCTGAGGTGTAATTTTTAACTGTTGATGGACTGAACGCCTTAAGAATCAATTTTTGACTCAATAACATAATCACTTCCTCCGATTTCTCACTTAATGTTCTTTCAGGCGATTTTGGAATGGTTTCGAACTCTTTGACATCATATTTCCCCCGGAATAATCCCTGTACCCTCTCCCAATTCTCAACAGTATTGACTAGGCTCCAAAGTTTTTGCTGGGGATGATAATAACTCGTATTCAGTTTTTTCAACTCTTCCCGTTCTTCCTTAAGCAGAAAAGGTATAAATAGCTTAAACCGCCCAGCCCGATGATGAGGTTTGAATAAAATAATCCGTTCCATTGTCTTTTTTCCCACCTAATTAGGAAGAGAAAAATCACCAATCGGTATGTAAAAACTTATAGTCGTTTGTAAATGTTTGTTGTCATTTGTTGTCGGAAATTTCCGAAGTATCAAAAACAAAGAGCCTCAATTTCAATAAATTTATTTATGATGGTGGGTTAGATGGAAAAAGCAATATGAAAAATTTCACCTTACTATTTTTCAATTTTGCCAGTTGTGGCAAAATTGAAATTCAAGTCTTCCAAAGATTTGTCAGGGAGAAGTGAATATTAACTACGAATTTGTGCCATGATCAAATCTGAAAAGGACCTAGTTGCTGATTATGAGAAAAATATCTGGCCGGAGATGAATTGATCGAAGCGAGCAAAGTGGCTTATCGAACAAAACAACGACCGCGTTACTGAAAGATGCCGGAAAAAGTAAAACTGAGTAAGATTTAATCAAAAAATGGACAACCAAATCGAGATATATCAAGGAAGGGACGGTCAGACCCAAATCGAGGTCAAGTTTGAAAAAGATACTGTTTGGCTAAATAGAAATCAAATTGCCTCCCTCTTTGGAAGAGATGTTAAAACCATCGGCAAACACATCAACAATGTTTTTAATGAAGGAGAATTGGTGAAGGAAGTGGTTGTCGCAAAATTTGCGACAACCACTTTGGTTCATAGAGATCATGAAATCCTATATTTTGACCTTTATTCAAACAATAAATCCTCAATTTGAAATTTCCACCATTGGGAGATAGTATCGCGTATGCCTAAGTTTACCAGTCTTTTTTAGAGCTCCAAGGGCTACCATTTCCGCTAGATCTCTGGTGGCAGTAGCGGGAGAAGTTTTACTGATACGAATGTAATTCTCAGCACTCAGTCCACCTTTGAAACCTTCTGGTCCTTCACGAAACAACCGCAGCGCGACTTTGGACTGACGCTCATTCAGCTTAGTCCGGAATTCTTCAAAGTAGCGAGCCTTTTCCACTATATATAGAATCAATTTCTGCACATTGATTTGGGCTTTCAACACCTCTTCAGAAAAATAAACCAACCAATCTGTCACCTCCAACGAGCTATTGGCACGCTCTAAAGCATGATAATATGCCTTTTTATTTCGCTCTATGGTACTGGAAAGTGAAGTGATCAAGGGATGCTTGGCACCCATCGCCAGGGCTTTTTCTGCAATGGCTCGTCCAATTCGACCATTTCCATCTTCAAAAGGGTGAATTAATTCAAAATACAGGTGCGCCAATCCGGCATGAACCAATGTGGGCATTCCTTCGCTGAAAGCACGATTGAACCAAATAAGATAATTTTCCATCTCTTTTGGCACCCTATGAGAAGGTGGAGCGTCATAGAAAACTTGAGGCGAATCTAACCTCCCCGATACAATCTGCATCGGATCTACATGAACTCGATAACCTCCGACAATTTCCAAATCAATCCTTCCGTTCATCATCATTTGATGCCAGGAGAATAGGCGCTCTTGGTCAAGAGGCTCATGGTAACTCTTGTAGAGATCCACCATCATTCGGGAAACACCCGTTTCTTTGGGACCAGGCCTTCTTCCATCAGACTGCAATCCCAGCTGACCACGAATAGAGGATTGAACAGAATCTCTATCTAATATCTCCCCTTCAATTTTCGAGGTAACCAACGCTTCGTTGCTCAAAAGACTTACCTTTAGTTCATCCGCATCCTCAGACGACACCGAACTAAGTGAACCTAAAATCAAACCCGTATTTCGATGAAATTCGCGTTCTAATTGAACAAATGCCGCTGGGTCAAATGTGAAGTTTGGCCAATCCGCTCTCTCCCAAATCCATTTCATGAGCTATTGAGATTATTTCTATAGCTCAATAATACGAAATAAATGAGTTATAGAATGACCTTCTATCCCTCACAGTAAAAGATTTGGCTAAAAATTATATCCAAAAGCATATAAAGATCAATAAAACCTAATTTTTATACGCAAAAGCATATAAACCAACTCTTTTTTCTACATTTATATGTAAATACATATAGAATGAATCAACTAGCCGAATTTGTTAAAACCAGAAGGAAGCAATTGGGGCTGACTCAGGAAGAATTTGCCGACAAAGCCGGAGTCGCACTTACCGTAATCCGGAAAATCGAACAGGGAAAGGAAAATCTTAACCTATCCAAGGTAAATCATGTATTGAGCATGTTTGGTCATGTATTGGCTCCCATTGATGCAAGAGATCCAAATAGGTTTAGTAAAATACCCCTGTGAATTGGCAGTTTTTTGTTGTAGAAAGACCAGAATTAGCCCAAGCGCCAAGTATTTGAAAAGACCAAAAAAACCTGATTTTTAACCGCGAAAAAAAAGTCCAACTCACTTTTGTACCTTATTTGTACCGATTTTTTCCATTTATCTTATTTACAACTAATTACACTTTCTGTATCGGGAAGTAAATTCACTTTTCTTCATTTTCCTTTAGTTTACTTTTGGTTCAAATTCAACACATTAACACTTTTTTGTTTGACTTTATCATCTTTCATTGATACTTTAGTTCCAACCTTAGTACAACTTTAACAAAAAAGGTTGTACAAGTGTACAACCTAAGGAACAAACTAAAGCATCATGAAGATTTCTTTGAAGCAAAAGAAACTGAAAAATGGCAATTCGAGCCTATACCTCGAGTACTATAAAGGATCTACTACAAATGAACACGGAAAACGTGTTCACTTGAGGGATTTTGAGTTTCTGAACATTTACCTGGAAAATGAGCCAAAGTCTGCAGTTGAGAAAAAAGAGAACAAAGAAAAACTTCAGTTGGCCGAAAACATCCTGTCTATCCGACAAGCTGAACATATCCAGGGAAAGTTTGACATCAAAAATCTCAGTAAATCCAAACGCCCTTTTTTAGATTTCTACAAAGAGAAGATGGAAGAGAAATCCCATTCGGAAAAGAATTATGGAGTATGGACTTCTGCTTTTGTTCATTTAAAAGATTGCATCAGTCCTAATTTTCTTTTTGATGAAGTTGACGACCATTTTTTGAAAAGGATTAGGAAGCATTTTGACGAAGTGGCTAGAACGAAAAGTAACCTCCCCCTCTCTTTAAATTCCAAATATTCTTATTTTAATAAATTCAAGGCATGCTTAAGAAGCGCGTTTGACGAAGGATATTTGAATATCAATTATGCTGAAAGGGCGAAGTCCTTTGAACAAGCAGAAAGCCAACGAGAATACCTGACCTTTTCTGAGCTTCAAAATTTAATCGACACCCCCTGCAAATACGAGGTATTGAAGAAAGCATTTGTTTTTTCATGCTTGACTGGCCTCAGATGGTCTGATATCAACTCATTAATATGGTCAGAAGTCCGAGATGAAGACGATGATATTTTCCGAGTAAATTTTAGACAGCAAAAAACTGATGGCGTCGAATATTTGTACATTTCAAAGCAAGCCAGAGATTTACTGGGGCCAAGAAATTCGCCTCGTGATCGAGTTTTTGTTGGCCTTAAATATAGCGCAGTCTATAACAACGAAATTGTTCGATGGTGCAACCGGGCCGGGGTATCCAAGCATATTACTTTTCATAGTGCCAGGCATACCAATGCTGTCTTACTTCTTGAGAATGGCGCAGATTTATATACCGTCCAAAAAAGACTCGGCCATAAGGAAATTCGAACCACCTCTATTTATGCGAAGGTGGTTGACAAAAAAATGAAAGAATCTGCTCATCTAATTCCTAAGCTTAATTTGGATTTGAAACTTTAAAAATGGAAAAATCAAACACCAAAATTTTTATTTCTACTTTATTAATATTGTTGCCCGTCATTTTTTACACTTGCATCACCCTTTATCTCAATTTCACTCTTTTCGTTTGGGTGACTGGGATCAGTATGATTGTGATCCAAATGTTTTATACCTGGAAGCTAATTAGTAGATATTCAATCTGGTATGCTGATTATATGTTTGATGAAAAAATGGTGGGATTCCGAAAAAAGCTCGAAAAACCCAGAATATTCTTTTATTCCATTTTTTGGCCAATAATGAGTTTAAGTGTTTATGTCATTCTGGCTACAAATCCAAAAGGTACTCTTTGGAAGGATGTTCTACTTTTTGCACCGTTCGTTTTCCTGTTCATTGTAGGAGTTTTGTTTCTAGATTTAACATGGAAGCCAAAATTTGAGAACACATATATTCCTTTGGTAAAGAAAAATTTAAAGCAAAGACAGCAGAATTTTAAATCGAATTATACCTTATCTCAGTTAGCACAGATTTTTGATGGAATGGTGGATAATGGTTTCTTAGAGTTTATGGATCTTGAAAAACAAAAATACCACAGATGTCACCAGAAAATAACATTACACAGTTTTCAGAAATAATAAGTACATAATTT
>NZ_JAMWZB010000055.1 GCF_024305035.1 Algoriphagus sp. | reverse complement strand
AAGCTAACACTTCCAACTGCCAAGGCGTGTTCGGGACTTGCACCCTATAGCTATCACCCATGCTGTGCACACCAAAAAAAAACTCTGTAAATCAGCTATTTACAGAGTTTTGATTTTGTTTAAAATCCTATTTCGTCGGGGTGACAGGATTTGAACCTGCGACCACACGCCCCCCAGACGTGTACGCTAACCGGACTGCGCCACACCCCGAATTTGATTGCAAATCTATTAATTTTACCTGTTGATAAAATAAAGAACTTCAATTTTTAATCTACAAAAAAGCTAGTGTATTGATTTTCAGTCATTCATTTTTACACCTAAAGATTACCGATTGTGTTGTATTGCTACAGCATGATGGGCAAAGACAAGACTCTGGATTTAAACTCCTGGCTTTCCGCATTGCCTCCATCCCATTGTTAAAAGGACCTAGGTAATCACGGTCTACACCTTCGGGAATAAATTCGCAATCTCGATGGTGTACTTCAAACTTTCCTGCTTCATTTGGTACTGAGGATAGATAAAAGAATTTCATAGAAAAGGATTAAAGATTGTTTTCAAAAGTACTACTTCAAAAAATGCCAAAAAATACCCAGTTCTGGGTATTTTTCAGGGTAATTCTTTACATTTTTTGAAAATTCCGTCTTTTTTCTCTTTTCGAATCTCTGATTGACGCATCGGCATTGCATCTATAATTTCCCAGATTTGATCCACGTTAGGGCTACCTTTTCCAGTTCGCTTAACCCCTCCATCCAAACCGATTAAGTACCAGTTTTCAGTAGGTTGAGCTTTGATTATTTTCATGAAGGATTCCAAGTTTATTTCTCCTTCATAATTGCTCGTCTCCAAACGATCCTCCTGAAACTGAAAATAAAGTAATTTTCGATCTTCAAATTGTTTTTCCTCAATTTCATCTAAAGGACTAGCATTGATTATAAAAACACGATTTTTCCAACGGAAATCTTCCAAGACTTTCGCCTGCTCCATTTGTACATTAACTAAAATCAAAAACAACCAATTGATTCCCAGCAGCAACATAGTATTTTAACCCAGTTCCAAGCCGATTGTTATCTCACATCATCAAAGCGCTCCAGCAAGAACTCCCACTCCTGATCAAGGGTCATATCTGGCCTAGTCTCATCTGCTCGTTTGTACCAATAATCAGCATTCCATAGATCTCCTTCTTTGCGATGAAGATAGGCATGAATTCTTGCTGCATCTTTACCCGGCAACTGATCTACCTGTGCGTGAGCCGCATCCCAATCGCCCTTGCCATCGTGCCAAAGCGCCAAAAGAACCGAATCCCCTTTTAGCTCATTTTTGGTTCGATTTAAAAATTCTTCCCGCCTATTTTGGTGAAGGTTAGTCATAGCTTTTTTACATTTATCTGAATAAATGAATTTAATAGCTCCTCAACATATGCGCAACTTTCTAGTATTACTTTTAGGATTAATGGGAATAATCAGGTTTGGCTTTTCACAAGACAGCAGTTCCCTGCAAGAAAAGCTTGATTTTCTGGTCAAGGATTTTAAAGGAGAAGTTGGTCTTTATGTGGAAAATCTCAACAACCGGGAATCCGCCCAAATCAATGGCGACAGCATTTTTCCAACAGCAAGCATTGTGAAAATCCCCATTCTTTTGGGAATTTTTGATAAAATCGAAAAAGAAGATCTCCAATTTCATCAACGGCTCACCTATCGTGATTCGATCAAATACGGTGGCTCCGGCTTAATGCAGTTCTTTAAAGACTCCACCCAAACCGACCTGAGAACCTTGATTGCACTGATGTTAAGTTATTCTGATAATACGACCTCACTTTGGCTTCAAGAGTTGGCCGGAGGAGGGAAAACGGTTAACCCATTGCTTGAGAATTGGGGCTTTCACCATACGCGTATAAATAGCAGAACTCCGGGAAGAGATACGGATTGGGAAAAATACGGTTGGGGACAAACCACCCCAAAAGAAATGGCCGACTTAATTACCGGAATTAATAACCAAACCTTTTTTGGTCGGTCCGCTTCCGAGCAAATGACTCGTTTGCTTTCCAACAGCTACTACACAGAGTATGCCCTATCTCAAATCCCCCCTACTATTAATGTCCTCTCCAAACAGGGCATGGTCAATCGTTCTCGTTCGGAAGTATTATTGGTCAATTCTCCTGCAGGAGATTACGTTTTATCCATTTTCACTAAAAATAATGAAGATGAAAGCTGGGAATTTGATAATGAGGCTTGGGAACTGAGTCGAAAAATTTCACAGGAAGTATGGAAGCACTTTAACCCTGACTCTCCCTATCGACTTCCACAAAACGCAGAAAAATTTTTGAAAGGGATCGAATATTAATAGGTCAGAGGATCATAAAATAAAGTAGCAACCAAAAAAGATAAAACCGAAATCACAAAGCCAAACATAAATACGGTATAGCTTTTTCTCAAGAGCTTATATTTTTTAGCCAATACTTTACCCAAAAAATAAATATCCCGGGTCATGGTTCCATAAAGGTAATCACTATCCTCCATCATCTCTCGAATGCCCGCAGCGTAATCTTCGAGTGACATTTGATGGAAATTACCAAAATAGAGCAGATTCCCTTGTTTCTTCTCAATATTCTCTTTTGTCACCAATCCTTTGGTTACTTTTGGTCGCGTGGCCAAAATTGCAAAAATCATCGCTCCCAAGCAGGTCGAAATCAGCAAAATCGCCGGAATGGTATAGTTTGGAAACTCCTCCAGTTTTCGAATCAAGACCGTTACAACAATGGAAATAATTATCGAATTAACTGAAATCATAATATTGGCTTTGTTGTCAGCCAAGGCAGAAAGTTCCAAATGATTCGTCGAAGTGATCCGAAACATCGTTTCAATTCCCCGGTCGGACTTCTTGTTTTTCTTTTTCTTTTCGGATTTGGGATTTTGGTTTTCCAATTCCTCTATTTCCTTTTCCAAAATGGTTAGGTTTTCAATCTTTTTTGGTTCCAAAAACTTTTTCCCAAACTCGGTGTGATAATGATGCGCAAGCGTGAATTCCCGTGAATTTTTGAGCCATTCCAGCTTGGTCCAATGGTCGGTTTGAAGGTTTTCCATTTCTTGTCGAAGGCACATCGTGTAGGTCAAAAAATCAGGCGTACTCAAGTGATACATATCTGCATCACAAAGGATTTTCTCAAAGATATTCTGGGGACTTTGAGGAACTTTGGTGGCTAAAATGGCGGATTTAACCCGATCAATTCGCTGCTGATCGAGCCCCAACTCACTTAGGCAAGATTGCGCCAGTTCGGCACCTCTCTGTTCATGCCCTTCTGCTTTCCCCTCCCAATATCCCGTATCGTGCAGCCATGCAGCATAAAAAAGATCATCGAGTTCTTCCCCTTTTAGTCCTTCATAACCTGCTATCTGCTTGGATTTTTCGACGATTAACAGCGTATGATCCAAGTTATGATAACATACTTCTTTCTTTAGTCGCTGTTTAAACATTTCCCGAATCCACGATTCGAACTTTTCGCGCAGGTTTTCCACTTATTAGCTTGAATTGGTACTTGATCAAACGAAAGTTAAAGACTTCCTGTAAAATAACTATGCATCCCGCTAAATTCTCCTTGATTTTCACGTTTATCTTGGCTCAATGCACAGGTAATTTAGAATTTTCAAAAAATTTCACTTTGCCAGATGGGTATGAGTTGGCTGAAGTAAATAAGATTTTTTTGCCGGGGACTTTAGATGAAATCTCGGGACTTGCCTGGAAAAGACCAAATGAAATTTGGGCAATAGAGGATGAATCTTCCATCATCTATTCAATTGATCCCAAATCAGGCAACATTAAAAGAAAACAGAAGTTTGCAAAGAATAAGGACATCGAGGATTTGCTACTCGCTCAGGACACTGCCTATGTCTTACAAAGCAACGGCAATCTCTATCAAATACATGAGCCCTTGACCAAGGGATTTACTACTCAGATTCATGAGTTTCCAATAGATCAAAAACGTGACTTCGAAGCCATTGTAACCTTAGATACAGAACCATCCTTGCTACTTTTTTGTAAAGTCTGCAATTGGGATAAAACTCCCGCTCAAGCATCCGTTTATCGATTTGATTTGGTTCAAAAAAAATTTGATACAGAGATATACATGATCCTCAAGCGAAGTGACATCCAAGCAGCTTTTCGGTCAATGGATTTATCAGAAATCAAAATTCAACCAGGGGCGGCAGCAATTCATCCCATCACGAGAGAAATCTACCTCCTCTCATCTACTGATCGTTGGCTTTTAGTGATGAATCAGCAAGGTGATTTTTTGGGTTTTCATCACCTGCCTCCCTCCCTTTTCAAACAACCCGAAGGAATCACTTTTGCCCCAGACGGTACCTTGTACATTTCCAATGAAGCCCGAGACGGAAGAGCCAATTTGTTGATTTTTACCTATCAGCCATGAGAAATATGGTATTTTTTATTTTGCTCCTTTTTGGTGCAAAGGAATCAATTGGCCAGACTTCCAATGCTCCCAAATTTAGAATTTACCTCATCGGCGATGCAGGGGAAATGAAAGACGGAAACCATCCCGTGATTGAGGATTTAAGTCAACAACTTACAATTCAGTCTACGATTCCCAGCTATTTGATTTATCTAGGCGATAATATTTACCCTTTGGGACTCCCAAAAAAATCATCAACAAAACGAGTAGAATCCAAATTGATTTTGAAAACCCAACTGGATATTTTCAATCAAATCAGTGAAAAAGTCTGGATGATTCCCGGTAATCACGATTGGGAAAAAGGAAAATCCGGTGGTTATGAGGCGATTCTCAGAGCACAGGCTTTTATCCATGACCACTACCCCGAAGATCGAGTGCAGTGGATACCAGCCGACGCCTGTCCGGGGCCAGAATGGATTGAGTTGGACAAGGAAACAATATTGGTGATCTTAGATAGCCAGTGGTGGCTGCATCAAAACCAGAAACCCGATGAAGAATCCGACTGCGAATCCAAGACCGAGGAGGAAATTCTAGCGCAACTTTCTGCTGGGTTTAAAAATAATCAGGAAAAAACTATCATCTTAGCCATGCATCATCCCATGCGGGCCTATGGACCTCACAATGGCGGATATAACTGGAAAGATCACCTTTTTCCTTTGCGGGCTATCCATCACAACCTGTACATTCCAATCCCAATACTTGGATCGGTTTTTCCTCTTTACCGAACTTGGTTTGGAGACATACAGGATATTCCCCATCCCAAATATCAAGCGATGATTCGATCCTTGGATCAACTCATCAAAGAACATCCCCATGTTATCCAAGTTTCAGGACATGAGCATGGATTATTTTATACCCAAGAGGAATACGCTCATTATATTGTCAGTGGCGCCGGTGCAAAACACACTGTAATTCGAAAAAATAATCCTGCCAAATTCACTTATGGAAACCAAGGCTATGCAGCTCTGGATTTTTATGGGAATAGAAAAGTAAAACTTAATTTCATTAGCCCTGAAAAGGATCAATTATTATATGAATCTTGGCTTGAAGCAAATCAAACACATCCTAAACATTGGGAACCAGATTCACTTACAAAACAAAAAACTCTTAACACAAATCCCATTACCCTTCAATACCTGAAAGGCAAAGGCCATCAATTCTTTTTTGGCAAAAACTATCGAGAAACTTGGGCGCTTCCCCAGCAGTTTCGATCCCTTGATCTTTTGAAAGAAAAAGGTGGGCTTACCATCACCAAAAGAGGGGGCGGTATGCAGACCCGAAGCTTGCGCTTGGAAGACTCCAACGGAGAAGAATTTGTTCTTCGCAGTGTAAATAAATATCCCGAAAATGCGCTCAGTCCTCAATTACGAAAAACCATAGCCAAACAGGTTGTTCAGGATCAGATATCTGCCTCGCACCCCTATGCAGCCTTAGCTGTGGCCCATCTCGCAGAATCTCTTGACATCATCCATACCCATCCTGAAATTGTATTTCTACCAGATAACCCTGCTTTGGGTCCACATCGTAAAGACTTTGGTGGGCAGGTATTTCTATTTGAGGAGCGTGAAGTATCCCAACCACTAGCCGGTCCAGAAGTCGAGGTCATTAGCACGGATAAAATGATCAAAACGGTGCTGAAGGATAATGATAACCAAGTCAATCAACGGGCGGTACTTCAAGCTCGTATTTTTGATTTGTGGATAGCGGATTGGGACCGGCACGACGATCAATGGAGATGGGTTCGCAGCAAAGGAAAAGAAGGATGGGAATTCCTCCCCATGCCTCGGGATCGAGACCAGGCCTTTTTTGTCAATGAAGGCATTTTCCCAAAAATTGCTTCAAGAAAATGGGCCAACCCCAAGTTTCAGGGCTTTGGATATCAACTCAAAAATGTAAATGGCTTTATGTTCAATGCCCGCTATTTTGACCGCAGTTTTCTCCATGATTTGGACCGAAGTGATTGGAAAGAGGAATTGGATAAAATCATCCCAAAAATGTCTGATCAAACCATTCTCGGGGCATTTTCGGACTGGCCCATTTCTGTCAGAGAGCGGGATGAAAAAGTGATTACTGCTAAGCTGATGTATCGTAGAACCTGGCTGAAGGAAAAAGCTTTGCAATACTATGATTTTTTGGCCAAAGAAGTAGATATACCGGGAAGCCAAAAAAATGATCAATTCGAAATCAAGCATATGGAGGACGGAGCCATTGATGTGGAGATCAGAAAAATATCCAAATCAGGCCAAATAGAACAACGTTATTATAACCGGACTTTTAAACCAGACGAAACCCAGGAAATCCGCCTCTATGGCTTGGAGGGAGAAGATGTTTTTCTTTTAAAAGGTATCGGAACTGGTAAAATAAAGGTACGAATTATCCCAGGAACCGATCCTTATGTGATTAGAGACCAGGCCCAATTGCCCAACAAAAACCAATTGATCTATCTGCCAAAGACTAGCTTTGTCCAAAAAGCTGCGGGTCCATCATCCATCTACAAAAAGGCCACTAATTCAACCCAGCTCGAATATAATCGAAAGGAATTCGCTTACGATAACGTGATGCCGATGGCCTCTCTGGAATACAATCAAGACGATGGGATTTTCCTAGGTAGCGGAATTCTCTGGGAAAAACAGGGTTGGAAAAAAACACCTTACCAAACTCAACAACAGATCAAAGCAAACTATGCTTTCCGAACGGGTGCCTTCAATATTGCCTACCAAGCTCACGCGGTCGATATTTTGGGGAATTGGGATATGACCTGGAGCGGCAAGGTCCGAGCACCTGATTATGCATTCAATTTTTTTGGTTTTGGAAATGAAAGTCAATTTATCAGCGAAAATGAAGCAGGCGCTCCTTCGGGGGAATTGGAAGAAAGAAACGAGCAAGTGCGGTTCTATCGAACGCGATTCAGCTGGTATGAGGCAAATGTTGGATTACAAAAAAAATTGGCCGAATCCGGTTATTTCCAAATAGGCCCTCTTGTTGAATTATTTCGTTTTGATGCCGATGATAATTCCGATAAATTCATCACCAGCCCGGAAAGCGGAATCGACCAAAATCTTTTGTTGGAGCCCAAAACTTTTGGGGGCCTGTTTGCCCAACTCAATTTGGACAAAAGGGATCATGAAAAGTTTCCTTCGAGGGGATTTTTGTTTCAAAACGAATTCAAGCAGCGATGGGCTTTTTCAAAATCCGCATCTCGTAATACAAGTCTAGAATCCTCTTTGGCTTTGTATTGGTCATTTTCCTATCCTGCCAAAATCACCTATGCCACACGATTTGGCTATGGCAAAAACTGGGGAAATTATGAATTTTTCCAAGGTCAAACCCTAGGGGGAATGGATAACCTGAGAGGATTTCGTCGTTTTCGGTTCAATGGCGATGCTGTCGCCTATCATAATTTTGATGTCAGAATCCAACTCTTTAATCTGAACACCTACCTCCTTCCTGCAACAGTAGGATTGCTAGGATTTCATGATGTGGGTAGAGTCTGGCTACAAGGAGAATCCTCAACTACCTGGCATCGATCTGCGGGTGCGGGAATTTGGCTGGCGCCCCTTAATCAATTTGTGACAGTTTTTTCCGTGGGATTCAATAAAGAGGAAACCTTACCTTTCTTTACCTTCGGCTATCAGTTTTGAAAAAACGGAACCCTTGGTCTCCAAGGGCTCAGTTCTCACCTTTACTCGCAAAGCTTTCAACCCATGTACTCCCTGCATATCCTCGAGCTCTAAATCTTCGATATGAGGCTCCAATTTGCCTTTTTTCTGTAAAAAGTGAATAAACTCACGAAACTCCTCCGCCTCGTGATGCTGGGAATATACGATCGCTATTTTTCCCGGCTGATTTAATCGTTCGCCACCATCTTTGATCAGTGCTTTATCGATTCGTTTTTTGATCACCTCATATCGAATATGGTAACTCCCCTCCACGTCAAACTTTCGCTCATCGAGTCGAAACGAAATAGAAATAGGTTGAGAATAGGCCAAAATCAATTGAGTAGTACTCATCGGGTAATCCAAAAGAGGAGCCTGCTGGCGAACCATGGTTTCCAAATCCACCATGGTTTGGAGTTGCCACAGCCTGAGATTTTTCAGATAGATTTCGTCGTATTGATGGTTTTTAACTAAGGATTGACCGATGTAAATATTGTATTCGATGCCGTCGGTTTTGAATTTCTCGAAGTAGTGCGGAAACATCCGCTGAATTCTCACTTCTTCCTTATCCAAAAAATTTCCGATCGTATCATTAATCGAACTCATGCTTCGTTCAAACGCTCCCCTTTTTTGCGTAATTAGATTCAATTCCGAATCAAGTTGCCCAAAATAATAGTCTACTTGAGGTATTAACTCAGGATATTGATTTCTCACATGTTTGAAAAGAGGGGTCAATTCTGTTTGAAAAAAATCAACTAAGCGCAATTCCTCTTCATTTACCAGAATAGGATTGATTTTTCGCTTAAAATCTTCCAACCGATCCAACATATTTTCCAGCAATGGCAAAAACTCAAGCTTATTTGCTTGAGTCAAAATCCCTCTAGCTAAATCTACCTGGGTCAATAAATCCGATTGAATCGCTTTGTTTCGCTCCAGGGAGGAATCTTTAATGTCAATCACCCCATAAAGTGGGTACACGTCCTTGAATAAAATAGGCTTGATTTCAGGATGTTTCCCCTCTTCCTCAGCCAGCACAAAATCCAGGGCGATTTCGTCAAACTTCCATTCCACGACCGGATGAATAGCCGTGAAATTTTTTCGCACGATACTTTTGATTCGATTCTCGAGATTTTCGGCTTGACGATGTAAAGCCAAGGAAAGCGATGGCGCTAAAAAATCCAATGTCAACAACATGGATGGATCGAAGTTTTGTGCTTCAAATGCCGAGATCTCCAACACCCCCACCAGATTCCCATGGTGCTTCAGCGGATATAGAATGAGTTCTTTAACTCCGAGGTGAGCAAATTTTTCCCGCATGGGATAATATTCATCAATCTGATCCAGATCATTCAAAAACACTGGAGATTTCACTCGGGAAAGAAATTCAATCACCCCCTGAAGGGTATCCTTACATCCACCGGTACAGAGGCTTTTGATCAAAAAACTATAAGCCAGGCGACTTTCGGTAAGAACAAGTCGTTCATTCACCCGTTGTAAAATGGCCAACCCCACTTTGATGTTTGATTTACTCAAGAGACTTTTTACCGAATCCTCCACCACATGCAAAAACTCTTCTACCGAGAGCTGTTCCTGACGAAGAACGGTTTCATTCAACTGGGCAACCGATTGAGCCATCGTCAAATCAATCGCTTCTTCTATGATGAACCCATAAAAATCAAATTGATCTAGCGGCAACAGTTCCATCCACTGATTGAGGTCGTAGCTATTGGGCATGTTTCCACTGCAAATTTCCGACTTGCCATGAATGGAAGGCAATGCACCGCGAGGCACTACTTTTACAAATTGAGTGGTGAACTGAATCTGAAAATGACGGGTAATGCCATTTTCATCCGAAACTTTAAAAACTAGCGGATGCACTGGATTAATCTTTATACCATAGATCTGATCTAAAATCAACTCATACACCAAAAGCATTTTTTGGAAATGAAGCCTATCCGGATCCAGATTCTCCGGGATGACAATTTCTCCCTTTCGGTCTAAAAACTGAGCATGAAAAATCGGAGTGGCATAAATTGGTTTAAACTCAAAGGGTTTGGCAATTCCAAAAATCTTGCGTTCCTCTTGTCCGGAAAGTGGGAAAATCGACCCCAAAATTAAACCTAAACCTAATCGGTTTTCTCGCTTTTTCAAATCCTCCGGATCAACCGGGAATTGATTTAAATCAGGAAAACCCTTAATTCTTTGAAGCAAATCATGATAGAGACAGGTATCAGGTTCCGCTTTGTTAGACAGTCTTTCCCATTGTGCAAAAAGCATCGAAAAGTCCAAGTGAGAACGTATGGGTTGGTGAAATTTGGAATTGGAGTTTTCCATGTTCAAGATGCTTAGTGAATTACTACCAAAAATTGCTATGTAAAGTTCCCATTTCGGATTATTCAGCCATTTACGCCAAATCAGGGAAGTAATCCACCAAAGCCATGATAGGGAATCTAAAAAATCAGATTATTCTTTTCAGTTGGCAGGTTAACGAGAAATTCTATATTTGCCCCACTAACAATAAACCAAACAATTAACGGTACACGATTTACTCTATGGAACAAGCGGCTATTTACTTGGTCCCAGCATTGGGAATTATCGGCTTGATAGTCATGGCTATCAAGTCTGCCTGGGTCACCAAACAAGAAACAGGTGACAAAAATATGATGGAATTGGCAGGATATATTGCCGATGGCGCGATGGCATTTCTAAAAGCAGAATGGAAAGTGCTTTCCTATTTTGCCATTATCGCCTTCATCCTATTGGCTTGGTCAGGCACTTTAGTTGAAACTTCCGATTGGATCATTGGAATTTCCTTTTTAATTGGGGCGGTATTCTCCGCTTTTGCAGGTTATATCGGGATGAATATAGCCACCAAAGCCAATGTAAGAACTACTCAGGCCGCTCGGACGAGCTTGAAGCAAGCGCTGAAAGTTTCCTTCACCGGTGGTTCTGTCATGGGATTGGGTGTGGCAGGATTGGCAGTTTTAGGTCTAGGTTCACTTTTTATTGTTTTCTATCAAATGTATGTCGTTAGCGCCGGTGCAGGAGTCAATGGCCTGGAAATGGAAAAAGCGCTGGAAGTTTTAGCAGGGTTTTCCCTTGGAGCCGAATCCATTGCCCTTTTCGCCCGTGTAGGGGGAGGTATCTATACCAAAGCCGCCGATGTCGGAGCTGATTTGGTAGGAAAAGTGGAAGCGGGTATCCCAGAAGATGACGTGAGAAATCCGGCCACCATTGCAGACAACGTCGGAGACAATGTAGGCGACGTAGCAGGTATGGGAGCTGACCTTTTTGGATCCTATGTAGCCACAATTTTGGCGACGATGGTTTTGGGACGAGAAATTCAATCAGCAGATAATTTTGGCGGTTTGGCACCAATTTTACTTCCTATGGTTCTTGCCGGTTTAGGAATCATTTTCTCTATTATGGGAATGGCCTTTGTCACCGTGAAAGATGAAAAAGGAGACGTACAAAAAGCACTTAATTTAGGGAACTGGTCTTCCATTGTATTTACTGGAATTGCCTCCTTTTTTGTCGTTCAATATATGCTTCCTGAAACTATGGTTATCCGGGGATATGAGTTTGGAAACATGGATGTGTTTTACGCAATTATTCTTGGTCTAGTCGTGGGCACCTTGATGTCGATCATTACCGAATACTACACTGCCATGGGCAAGCGCCCGGTCATGTCAATTGTAAAGCAATCGGCTACAGGGCATGCCACCAATATAATCGGCGGATTATCCGTTGGAATGGAATCCACCGTTCTTCCGATTTTGGTGTTGGCAGGAGGGATTTATGGCGCATTTGAATTTGCAGGTCTTTATGGAGTGGCTATCGCTGCTGCCGGAATGATGGCTACTACGGCCATGCAGTTGGCAATCGATGCCTTTGGTCCTATCGCCGATAATGCCGGAGGGATCGCTGAAATGAGTCAACTTCCCGAAGAAGTTCGTGGCAGAACTGATATTTTGGATGCGGTGGGAAATACAACGGCAGCCACTGGAAAAGGGTTTGCAATTGCCTCTGCAGCATTGACTTCACTGGCTTTATTTGCAGCGTTTGTGGGAATAGCTGGCATCGACGCCATTGATATTTACAAAGCTCCAGTGTTGGCTGGACTTTTTGTAGGCGGAATGATTCCCTTTATTTTCTCCTCCCTGGCTATTGCAGCTGTGGGTCGTGCGGCCATGGATATGGTCAATGAAGTTCGACGTCAATTCCGGGAAATCCCCGGTATCATGGAATACAAAGCCAAACCGGAGTATGAAAAATGCGTGGAGATTTCCACCAAAGCCTCGATTAGAGAAATGATCGCTCCAGGGGCAATTGCCCTGATCACTCCAATTTTAGTGGGATTCGCTTTTGGTCCTGAGGTATTGGGTGGATTGCTTGCCGGGGTGACCGTTTCTGGAGTCTTGATGGGAATGTTCCAATCCAATGCTGGTGGGGCTTGGGACAATGCGAAAAAGTCCTTTGAAAAAGGAGTGGAAATCGATGGAGAAATGTACTTCAAAAAGTCTGAGCCTCACAAAGCTTCGGTGACAGGGGATACCGTAGGGGATCCATTTAAAGACACTTCCGGTCCATCCATGAATATCCTGATCAAATTGATGTCCATTGTGGCCTTGGTGATCGCACCCCATATCTCAGAGGGAACTCATGGGGAAGCTACCGCAGAAAAAATTGAAATCAAGAAAGAAATCAAAATGGAAAATGGAAAAGAAGTTATCACCGAAATCAAAGAGGTGATTAAATAATTTCCCCTTAACTAATCGAGTAGGAAGGTAGGGATTATTTCCCTACCTGTCCTCTCACACCACCGTA
>NZ_JAMWZB010000054.1 GCF_024305035.1 Algoriphagus sp. | reverse complement strand
AAGAAATTCTCTGTGAACATTTTTTTTCCTCAAGTTAGCATTTTCATTAAATTCGAGGTAGAACCACAAATCAAATAGATTATTCAGTAAAGAAGGAAGTCATGGCTTCCTTCTTTAAATCTTTGATGTTTTTATTATTACATGAATAAAGGTTAGAAGTTAATCAATCTTATCCTTGTAATTAAATTATTATTTGATTTTATGCTAATTGCAGAACTCACATAATCTGCTCCATTTTTTAAATAAATAATGCTATCATTACCACTTATGGAGTAACCTGGCATAAAGGTACTTATGATAGTTATTGAGTCTCCTACTTTTAGGTAGTTATTATTATTTCCAATAGCAAACGCACTAGAGATCAATTCAAAACTATAAAATCTATTTGTGAAATAAAATTCATTTCCTGAATATTTATATAATGTACCTACCCTTTCTTCCATTTCGAAAACATAAGGTTCGGATGAAGTTGGAGAGCCAAACATTTGAATAAGCTTCTCATTCCCATCAAACATATTGATGGAATTTGAATTTGATAGTTTTTTGATAGTCAGATTATTAACATCAATCGAGTTGCTCTTAGGAGTTAAAGGAATTAATTGAGCATGGGAGCTGAAAATAGCTATCATTGTGAATATAATTGTTAAGAATAAGTTTTTCATTTTTCTGAATATTTTAATTGTTGCAAGGATCAAAAGAAACATTGCCTTGAGAATCATACTGAAATTTAATGTAATTTTCTGGGTTAACTTTTATCTGTGCATTATTTGAGTTAAGTTTTGTTGCCCCAATATGAACATGTTTCTTTACGTTTTCATCTCCAGCATTACCTGTTGCTCCAGATAAGCCTATCGCTTGTCCTTTTTCAATTTCATCTCCTTGATTAACCCAAACATAATTTAGGTGACTATATTGAAGATGAAATACTTCTCCGTTTGAATTTCTTGATTTTATTTTGACATAGTTTCCAAAACTATCGCCGATATATTTATTTGGCGGAATATTAGAAACTACTTTAACCACTTCTCCAGAATGGATACTAAACACAGGTGTTCCTGGATTAGCTGCAATATCTAAGCCCCAATGAGGTTTTGGTGATCCATCACGATATTTTCTTGCTGTTGCAGAATATCTTCCGCTATTTTTCCCGGTCCACGCGGCTGTATTTTGTATTTCAATCGAATAGGTTGGCAAATCATCACAAGGTGGTGCTTGTTGCTCACAAAGTACCCGTTCACTTGGAGGAACTTTGCAGCATGGGCATTCTGGTTCTGTTTCGTCACAAGGGACGGTATGGCCTTCAAAGTCAGGAAGAGTTTCATAACAAGGAGTCCCATCCCCTCCACCGCTGGGGGTGCTTGGGTCAGGATCCGAAAATACTGGAGTGAAAATACAATCCCAAGTTTCATATTGTTCTTCGATATAGGGTTCTCCCCCTCCAGCTTCAATATAGGTAGTATGGGTGGTTACTACGCAATGGTAGGTGTAGTAATCACTTACCCGGCTATTGGCTGTATGGTCATAAGATGTTGAACTTTTGAAAAACCAATTGCTTCTGGTTCTTTTTCCATTTTCAATTTTCCATCCACCTACATAGCTTCCATCCAGTTTGAAAAACATATACTTTCCATTGAATGTCGATGGCCTGGTGTTTAAATTTAGATTTTTGAGTTCTTTCCAATCGGATTTGAATTCAGGGGATGTCATTTCTGCTTTTAAAATATAGGGGCGAAATTGATCCTTGTTTATTTTAAATAGCAAAAGTCTGTAGCTTCCTGAAAGACTGGTGAAATTCTTATTTTTTTGCGAATAAATGTCCTTAAATATCAGCCTAATAGGAATTTCAATTACCTCTTTTCCGTTATGGATATAAGTGACAGATTTTCCCCAAACAGGATTCCCGTTGATAAGACTCATTTTTCTTTTGTTATTGGAGTTGAATAAATTGGATTCGTACCACTCTTCAGCCTCTTGGATGAGAGCCTGATCCTTTGAAAAATCATTTTCTAAAAAAGATTCTTCGACAATACAGCTTCCTACTAAAGCTGTCAAGCATAAAAGGAAAAATACCGAAATAATTCTTCCATTGATTTTTGGTTTCATACGATTTTATTAAGAATATGAAACCTTGGCCAAGGTTGTCGCTCATTCTCAGGACTTTCCTGAGAACTAAAGACAACACAACATATTATTATTATTATTATTATTATTCGCAAAATTATTTTCTGAGGAAAAGAATATTTTTAAAAAACAATACCCAGTACTGGGTATTTTTCGAGGGTTTTCGAACTCGCTAGGAATCCGTACTTTTGCCAAAACCCCCGAAACTTCCTATGACCCGATCCGAATTGTTCGCCCAAATCCAGCAAAAATCATCCTTTCTCTGTGTAGGTCTTGACCCGGATTTGGAGAAAATTCCCCGGCATCTGCTTTCCGAACCGGACCCGATTTTTAGCTTTTGCAAAGCCATTATCGAAGAAACTGCAGATTTTGCGGTAGCTTACAAACCTAATATTGCTTTTTTTGAAGCCTTGGGAGCAAAGGGCTGGGAGACCTTGGCGAAAGTAGCTGAATTCATTCCCAAGGATATTTTCACCATTGCAGACGCCAAGCGGGGAGATATTGGAAATACCTCCAAACTCTACGCAAAGGCATTTTTTGAGTCCATGAATTTTGACTCGGTGACTGTCGCTCCCTACATGGGTAAGGATTCGGTTTCTCCCTTTTTGGAATTTGAAAACAAATGGGTAATTCTGTTGGCCCTGACTTCCAATCCTGGTTCAATGGATTTTCAATTGATTAAGGACAAAACGGGAAAGCCACTTTATCAATCTGTGTTGGAAAAGAGCCAGGAATGGGGCAGTGCTGAAAACCTGATGTACGTTGTAGGCGCAACTCGAGGAGAACTTATCGGAGAGGTGAGAGATCTTGCTCCTGATTATTTCTTTTTGGTGCCGGGTGTTGGGGCGCAGGGAGGTAGCTTGTCAGAAGTAGCCAAGTTTGGAATGAATTCCACCTGCGGGTTGTTGGTCAATTCGAGTCGGGGGATTATTTATGCCTCTTCGGAAAAAGACTTTGCTCAGGCGGCAAGACTGGAAGCAGAAAAGTTACAACTGGAAATGAAGGGGTTGTTGAAAAAGTATTTGTAAAAATTGGAATTTAACGAAGGTTTTTAAACCTCTCTGAGTAATTAAGTTTTTGTCAACTTTTGTAGAATTACGCCCATTTTTCAGCGAAGGTACTCGTCTTAGCGATTGGTAGAATAAGTCCGAAAGCAAATGATTTTTGGCTAAGCCCACGAATTCCCGTAATTTTGCAAACTGAATTCAGATTCATTATGGACAAACCAGTTATTATTTTGGGCGCAAAGGGAATTGCCCATCCCGCATTGGAAATTTTCAACAGCAATCAAGTCATCGTTTATGGCTTTTTGGAGGAGGATGAGAGTCTGCATGGAACTGAAATCAATACCATTTCGGTGTTGGGACATCCCGAGGATGACGGCTTTCTCAAGTTGATTGGAAAAAAAACCGAGGCCTTCGTAGCCGTTGATGACAATAAATACCGAAAGTTTTTAGTAGAGTTGCTCAATGAGCGGAGAAAAGTTCAGCCGATCAATGCGATTCATCAATCCGCTTACATCTCCACCGATGCGCACTTGGGACATGGTAATTTTATCAATGCCCAAGTCACGATTGGAGCAGGTGCGGAGATCGGACATCATTGTATCTTAAATACCGGAGCGATTATCGATCATCAAGCCAAGTTGGGAGATTTTGTGCAGGTCGGTGCGGGTACCATCATCAATGCGGAAGTGACGGTGGAGGAAGGTGCCTTTATTGGATCGGGTGTGACGATCGTATCTGGATTGACTATCGGAAAAAACGCCCGGATTGGAGCTGGATCCGTAGTAATTTCCTCGGTGGGAGCCAATGAAACCGTATTTGGAAATCCCGCTGCGAAAGTAAAGTAATACTACACTGAAAATAAACACGTACATCAAAATTCCACTATCGTAAATCCTCTAACACCCTGCCGAAACAGGGCTTCAGTTATGGAACAAAACAAAGACTACCAAATCCTGCTGTACTATTGCTACGCAAAAATTGAAAACCCCGAAGAGTACAGAGAGCAGCACCACCTTTTTTGCGTGGAAAACAACATCCGGGGAAGAATCATCATTTCTGACGAAGGCTTAAATGGAACTGTTTCCGGTCTCAAAGAAGACTGCGAGAAGTACATGGCCTACATTCATGCCGATCCGCGATTTGCAAAGACTGAGTTTAAGATTGATGCACATGAAACGCATGCTTTTACCAAAATCCATGTCCGCTACAAGCCTGAGATTGTGCATTCCTCACTCCGACACTTGGATCCTAATGTGCGAACTGGCAAGCACTTGGAACCGGAGGAATTCAAAAAGCTAAAAGATCAAGAGGATGTGGTCATTCTTGATGTTCGCTCCAATTATGAGCATGAACTCGGTCGCTTCAAAAATGCATTGACACTGGATATTGATAATTTTAGAGACTTCCCGGAAAAGGTCAAAGAACTGGAGCACCTGAAAAACAAAAAAGTTTTGACCTATTGTACTGGGGGAATCAAATGTGAAAAAGCATCTGCTTTTCTCTTGGAGCAAGGGTTTGAGGATGTCTATCAGCTTCATGGGGGGATCATCAAATACGGCATGGAAGCGGGAGGCGAAGATTTTGAAGGAAAATGTTACGTCTTTGATAACCGGATTGCCGTTGATGTCAATAAGGTAAACCCGACGATCGTTTCTAGATGTCATATTTGCGACACACCTTCGGACCGGATGGTCAACTGTGCCAATCCAACCTGTAATATCCACGTGCCAATCTGCGAAAAATGCGGATGGGAATTGGAAGGTGCTTGCTCGGTGGATTGCAAGGATAATCCTGAGAAAAGACCTTATGACGGCACGGGTTATTACCAAAAAAAGACCAACGGATACAATCCATATAAGGGCTTACAGCGTAAACCAAACAAAGAACAGATCCAATAACTCCATGGATAATCCAATCATTCCTGCCTCTGAGTTGATCATCAATTCCGATGGGAGTATTTATCATTTACATCTGAAGCCAGAGCATCTGGCTTCCCTTGTTTTTACTGTAGGTGATCCCGATCGGGTTGCTATGGTTTCGCGCTATTTCGATAGGGTGGAAATCAAGATGCAAAAGCGGGAATTTGTCACACATACCGGATGGCTCAATGGACAGCGGGTTACCGTAATGAGTACAGGAATGGGGACCGATAATATCGAAATCCTGATGACTGAGCTCGATGCTTTGGTCAATGTGGATCTGGAAACTCGACAAATCAAAAAAGACAAAAGTAGCCTAAAAATTATCCGTTTGGGAACCTCTGGAAGCATGCAAGAAGACATTCCGGTGGGATCATTTTTAGGTTCAGCATTCGGTGTTGGTTTAGATACCTTAATGGAGTTTTATCCCTCGCTAGAGGGAGACACCAGTTTAGCCCAAGCGGTGAAAAGTGAGCTGGGTTTAACGTTTAGTCCATACCAAGCTGCCGCCTCTAGTGAATTATTGAATCAATTGGATGAGCGATTTTTGAAAGGAAACACCTTGACTTGTCCGGGATTTTATGCCCCTCAAGGAAGGGAGGTCCGCTTAAAACCAAAATTTGAACAAATGATTGAGCGATTGGCTGGAATTGAGATTGGGGGAAAGCGATTAACTAATTTTGAAATGGAAACTGCAGGCTATTATGCCTTAGGAGAATTGTTGGGCCATCAGATGCTGAGTTTGAATGCGATCGTGGCCAATCGTCCTCTAAAAACGTTTGATGAAAAAGCTGAAAAAACCGTGGATAGCCTAATCCGCGCAGCTTTGGAATGTTTCGTTGCTAAAAATTGATCACCCTTACGCTAAATATCGATTTTCGTTGAAGATGGATTCCATTCGGAAATCTTCCCATTCGTGGTAGTCAATGTTTTTGAGAATATTGGTTAAAAACTCCGCACACTCCTGTTTGCAGAGGTAAATTCCAAATAACCCCTCACTTTTATTGACCAAAAAAGTTCGACTGCTGTCAAATAGTTTGATCAGGTCCTTCCAGCTACCCAAAATCAACAGTTCATCTCTGTTTTTGAGTGTTTGGATAATTTTAAATTCACCAATTGCACTTGAAATTTTCATGAGAAAAAGTTGTTAGACATTTATAAAGTAAAAGTATCGACCGAGTAGGGACTGGGCAATACGTAGAAATACGTATTTTTTACTTTTGAACTCATAAAAATGAAGATCAATCGATGATATCTCGGTTCTTTTGGGCCCATAACAAAAGCGCATTGTGCTTCTTTTCAAGCTTAAGTTTTGAGATCATATTCGAGCGATGTTTTTCTACGGTACGTTCAGAAATAAAGAGTTTTTTGGCAATATCCTTAGAGGCTTTCCCGTCTGCAATGAGTCTCAAAATCTTTTTCTCCGAGGGAGTCAGGGAATTTTCCTCCGATTGGTTGGGATTCATTTCCCGAGACTCTTCAAATATTTTTTCGCTAAAAAACTGTTTTCCTCCCAACACCTCATGAATGGCAATGGAAAGATCAACCAAGGCAAACTCCTTTAAAATGTAACCGGATAGATTCAGTTCTTTGGCTTGATGGTAAAGGTAAAGTTCCTTATGCAGTGTCAGTAAAATAATCCGGGTGGCTATATTTTCGGAAAGACAAATCTTAGCCACCTCCAGTCCTGTGAGTTCTGGCATTTCCAGATCCAAAATAGCTAAATCCGGTTGATAGGTTCGGATAGCCGTGATGGCTTGTCCTCCTGTGGGACATTCTGCAATGACATGCAAACCCATATCTCGCAAGAGGTCTCCAAGCCCCTTTAACAAAATGGGATGATCATCAGCAATAATAACGGTTGGTTTTTGTTTAGACATTGACAATAAAGCTCAATTTTGCCCCACTTCCTTTTTCACTACTTACTTTCATTGTGCCTTGAATAGCTGCTGTTCGTTCCTTTAAGGTCTTCAGTCCCAGACTATGGAAGTCTTGGTATTTCTCAGAAAAATCAAACCCAATTCCATTGTCTTCAATACTCATAAAGATATGATTACTTTCCTTTCGAAGCGTCAGACGTAAGGCATCTGCCTGGGCATGTTTAAGAATATTGTTGATCGATTCTTGGGCAATCCGATAGAGTTGAAGCTCTTTTTCTTTACCGAGTACCTCGGTAACATCCTCGATTTCCGAACTGACAAACAGATCGGTCTCTCGGTCGATTTGATCGAGCATTTGTTCTAGTGCTTGGGCCAGTCCTAGCTTTTCCAGCTGCATGGGATGAAGGGAGCGAGCAATGGCGCGAAGCTCACTGATGGCTGTATCCAACATTTCCCCGGCATTTTGGGACTGGTTGAGTGCGACTTTGTTTTTGATCAAAAGTAGACTCTGTCCCAAGCCGTCGTGCAGATCTTTGGAGATGCGCTTTCGTTCTTCTTCCTGAATTTTGAGGAGCTGCTGGGAATACTCCTGCTCCAGGCGTTTTTGTTTGCGCAAATGTTTTAATCGGGTGGCAAGAAAAAGCATAATTGCAAGAATAATCACCACTGAAATGACCCCTAGCAGGAGTTGGATTCGTTGCCTCGAGGCGGTTTTCGTCTCCTCTAATTCGACCGATTTTTTGAGGATTTCCCGTTCTTTTTTTTCGGTTTCGTAGCGCGTTTGATAAAAGGCAAAGGACTGGGCCTGATTCACCGTAAAAATGGAATCCTTGTAGCGCATCAAATTTTCACTTGCCTTAAATGCACGTGGAAAATCACCAAGGTTCTCTGAGCTTTCCACAATCAGTTTATAGGCGTTGATCAGGTGATCCATGTTTTCTTTAACCTTGGCAATTTCCAAGAGGCGAGAGGCAATTTCCCTCGCTTCACGAAAATTCCCCTGATCGAGCAAAAGCTGGGATTTGGCAATCAAATAAGCCCCGTTTTCATCACTGACCCGAGGATCGGCTTTTCGTTTTTCCTCGGCTAGCTCAAAGTAGGAGTTTTGGAGCTCAAATTCCCCTTTTTCACCGTAATAGTTGGAAAGTGCCAGATACAACATGACCTCCAAATAGGAGTCTTTGGGCTCCTCATTGAGTAAGCTTTCGGCTTTTTTTAAGCTGGCCAATTGTTCCTCTTTTTTTCCTTGTTTGCCATAGGTTTGGGCCATATTGTAAAGCTGAACCCGGTGGTCAGTTGGGATTTCATTTTTGACGGCAAAATCAATCAGGTTTTCCCGGATTTTTTGGGATTCATCATAAATCCCAAATCGACTAAACAGGATGGCAATCCCTCCATTGACGTAATTGACATATTCGGTGTCATCAAGTGCCTCGTAGATATTCCGGGCTTGCTGATAATCACTCATGGCCCGAAGCATACTTCCCCGATAGTCTTCTGCTTGTCCACGAAAAAAATAGGAATCAGCAATTAAAATAGAGTCATTGGGATCAAAGCTGTTGATTGCATCCGTATAGGCCACTATGGCTGAATCAAATTGCTGAAGATTAAACCAAGCTCCCCCGGTTTTCAAGTGAAGGTTACCTCTGATTTTGCTGTCTTTTATCGATGACTCAAAAGGCAGGGCCTCTTTCAAAATGCGCAGTTTTTCTTCATTGATTGTTTGCCGATTGATTGGATGATGAAAATACCGTGCGGCAAGGTCTGCCCACTCGTCTATCTTTTTGTCCTTTTTAAACCGATCAAATAATTCAAAATAAACCTTTTCCTGATCTTCGACCGAGATTTGTCCGTTTTCCAAAAACTGCTGTAGCTCTTGCTCAGTGGCTAGCGTAAGACTGTCCCCGGCACTCTGGGCGAGGCCGATTGAAGCAGAAAGGAGCAAAAGGGGTGAAAGAAAGATCAAAAAAAAGCGACTACTCATAGTCGAAATATACAAACGTAAGCGTCACTATTTGCTATTTCTTTTACCAAGATGAGTAAAAAAAATGCCAAATGGTCAATTTGGCGGGATAGGGTAAAGAATGGAAAATCAACTCTCTATGCCATCGAGCTCACTTAGCTCCAACCAAAGCATTTCCAATTCCTCCAACTCATGATCGATTTCGGCAATTCGGTTGGAAAGCTTCAAAAGTTCTTCATGGTCAATTTCCCCACGGGAGATTTTTTCAGTAATGTCTTTCTTTTCCTTTTCCAGTTTGGCGATGGATTCATTCGTTTTTTGGAATACAATCTTCTGTTTGTAGCTTGCCTTGGGCTTAGTTTTGGCCTCCGATTTCCCTTCTTTTGAGTCTTTGATTTCAGCCTTTTTTTCTTCCAACTTTGAACCCTTTTCTTCGGCCTGATTATCTTTTTCCCATTCTCTATAATCGGTGTAATTCCCAGGAAAATCTTTAATCCTTCCTTCTCCTTCAAAGACAAATAAATGCTCCACCAAGCGATCCATGAAATAACGATCGTGTGACACGATGATCAGGCAACCCGGGAAGGTATCCAAAAACTCCTCCAGAATATTAAGGGTCATCAAGTCCAAATCATTGGTCGGTTCATCGAGAATTAGGAAGTTTGGATTCTTGATCAGTACCATCAAAAGTTGTAGCCTTCTTCGCTCTCCACCACTCATCTTGCCGATGGGGGTAAACTGCTGCTTGGGAGGAAAACCAAACTGATTCAAAAACTGACTCACTGTGATGGTTTGTCCCTTATTGAGGGTGACCACTTCGGCTACTTCCTTAACCACATCGATAAGTCGCTTTTCCTCATCAAATCGATCTTCTTCCTGTCTGTAGTAGCCAAAGGCTGTCGTTTGTCCTTGCGTGACTTTTCCCGAATCCGGCTCCAATAATCCGGTGATCATTTTTAGAAAAGTCGTCTTTCCGGCACCGTTGGGTCCGATGATTCCGATTCGGTCTTTTTTCTTGAAGATGTAAGAAAAATCCTTGATCAGGGTTTTATCATCGTAAGATTTACTGATTTTTTCGATTTCGAGAATCTTGTTTCCGAGGCGCTGCGTAGAGACGGACAATTCGATGTCCCTTTCCTCACGCTTGGTAAAAGCCTTTTCCTTGGTTTCCTCAAAAGCATCTACTCGATACTTGGCTTTGGTTCCACGTGCTTTGGGTTGGCGGCGAATCCAATCCAGTTCCTTTTTGTAGAGGCTTTTGGCCTTTTCTATTTCGATGTCCTCGATCTGCATGCGCTCCGCTTTCTTGTCCAGAAAATAGCCGTAGTTCCCTTGATAGCGATGGATTTTTCCTTGATCGAGTTCAAGGATTTCATTGGTGACTTTTTCTAAAAAATAGCGGTCGTGCGTCACCATAAAAAGTGCGAGATTTGCTTTAGCTAAATAATCTTCCAGCCATTCGATGGTTTCCAAATCAAGGTGGTTGGTTGGTTCGTCAAGTAAAAGTAAATCCGGCTTTTCCAAAATGGCTTTGGCCAAAGCTACCCGCTTACGCTGACCACCTGATAGATTTCCTACAGAAAGGTCGGTGTCGTGAAGGCCGAGTTTTCCAAGAACCTCCTTCACCTGATATTCAAAATCCCAAGCTTGAAGCGCGTCCATCTTTTCGAAAAGTTTGGACATTTGATCTGAGTTGTCAATTCCCCGCTCAGCTTCGAGCATGGCTTTATGATAATCTTCAATTACTCGTAATACTTCCGAATTACTTTGATCAAATATGGTCTGATAGATGCTGAGATTGGAGTCGAAAACCGGGTTTTGGTGTACGTAGGCAATTTTGACCGCATTATTCAAAGCCACTTCTCCGGTGTCAGGGATTTCCAGTCCCATGATGATTTTCATTAGGGTGGATTTGCCCGCGCCGTTGATGCCGACTAGAGCAATTTTTTGGCCTTGAGAGATGCCAAAAGAGATATTGGAAAAAAGCTTGCGCTCTCCAAAGGCTTTGCTGAGATTCTCAACTGAAAGGTAATTCATAGGGCAAAAGTACGGGAAAATACCTTAGAAATAGGGTTGAAATGCAATAGAAAGATGCCCTCCTGGGGAGTGAGAAAAAGTGAGAAAATAGGAGCTGGCAAAAAAATTAGAAATTCGATTCATTTTTCACTAAAAATAAATCGAATAAGAAATAAATTTTGGGGTGATTAAGCCGAATTCATTGCAATCAATTCATTAATTGAATCAACTCAAATCGAAAAGCATCCTCTTCAGCCTGGGGATTTTCGGGATTGTTGGCGGAGAGATAGAGCCCTTTTTCGGTGATGAAGGAATTATTCGGAAAATAAATCCCTCCCTCAAAATAGCTTTCAGTGATCAATTCGAGATCCGTATTAAACACTTGAATGACAAAAGGCCCTGGATTTTCTCGCAAAGACACCAAATCTTCTTCGTTTTCAATTTGAAGTGTAGGATAGGCAAACCGATAATACACTTTCCGATATTCATCATAAAGCAACGTTTCATATCGGGAGGAAGCTGTGAGGTACTTTTGGGTGTCAAAGCGTTCACCACCTACGGGAAAAAGCGGTAGCGATTCATCCAAATACTGGCTTTTTCCTTCGAAGGATTCCAAGCCTCCGTCCTTGTTTTGCCTAAAAAGGCGGTGATCTCCGAATAAGGAATAGACAGTAAAATCGGGTTGAAACACCAAGCTAGGCTCATAAAATTTAAGCCCGCTTTCTAAATAACCCTCAGGATAGTTGAGACCTATTCCATAACTTCTTCCATTTTCCAGATCGATTCTATAGCCCATTACTGATTTTTTCATCAAGTTAGCCGTCATCTTGACAAATTGGACGGGAATATGAGTTTTGACCCAGAGTTGTTTATTGATCAATTGGGGAGAGCTCCCAAAATAGGCATTGTGTACAAAAGCATTGGTATGGCCCTCAAGGGTCTGGTATTCGAATCGGTTTTTAATAATTCCTGTGGTGTCGGTGAGGGTAATAACAGGCCCCATTTGAGGAAAAAGAAGAATACTATCCAGGTTCTGAATATAAACACCTAAAATGCTTCCGACTCCCTGCGGACCTTCCTCCTGATAAAAGATTTCTTTATGAAGTTCTTTCGAATTCAAATCATAAAACTGCAGCGCATGGGTATTCCAATTGACATTGACCAAATAGTCTTCGTAACAAACCAATCCTGTACTGATACTGGCCGTCAGGCTATCAATGGGAATTCGCAGGACTTCTCCACTGGCTTGAAGCTTACTGTTTTCGCTAAGCTTTGTGGATTCCGTGCATGCAAATACGATGAATAGGACTAAAACTAGTGGGGAAAAGTAAGCGTTTCTAACATAAAACATATTTAAATCTAATGTATATTCTGCAAAAAAAACAAAGGTATTTTAAGGTATTGATGTGGTCTCCAAATCAACTTTCTCCAAATCTCGGTGATTAGCCTTGGAGTTTCCAGCAGGATGGGTCAAATACTTTAAAAAACGGCTTTCTAAACTATCTTCGGCATATCTTAGTAATTCTCTCCCATGAAAACCGTCCACGATATTCTTAAACTCGGTGATCCAAGGTTGTATCAAACTTGTGAGCCGGTACTTGAGTCTGAACTTCCCAAGGTCTCCGAATGGACCAGGCAACTTCATGAAGCCATGGAAGATATCCGTCGGGTTTATGGATTTGGAAGGGGAATCGCTGCTCCTCAGTTGGGGATTATGAAGCGGCTATTTTACCTCAATCTCGACCGGCCCTATGTGGTGATCAATCCGGAACTGAAAAATCTAAGTAGTGAAAAATTTGAACTCTGGGATGATTGCATGTCCTTTCCCCATCTTTTTGTTAAAGTAGAACGACACCAAAGCCTAACCTTGGACTACATGGACGAAAACTGGCAAAAGCAAAGTTGGAACGTGGAAGGAGCAATTTCGGAGTTGATTCAGCATGAATACGATCATCTCAATGGGGTTCTGTGCACCATGCGAGCTATGGATGAGAAAAGTTTTAAGTGGAGGGAATAATTTTAAAATGCAGTAGGAATATCCTTCGTTTAACCGCAATTATGCAATAGGAATAGTAAAGTTTCCCAAAATCTTTGAAAGGGAAG
>NZ_JAMWZB010000053.1:7506-13849 GCF_024305035.1 Algoriphagus sp. | reverse complement strand
ACCTCAAATACCGAATCCACAGAAACTAGGATTGAAACTAAGCTTCTTGGAGACCTATGGAAGTCCTTGATAGACCTCAAATACCGAATCCACAGAAACTAGGATTGAAACGTTTTTCGGGGTCTGTGATAGCCTCTAAAGCATCTTCCTCAAATACCGAATCCACAGAAACTAGGATTGAAACCCAGTTAACAATAATACAAGTGAAACCGATTTCAATCCTCAAATACCGAATCCACAGAAACTAGGATTGAAACTTTGATTTGGTTTAATTTTCGTAAATTTGAGTACATACCTCAAATACCGAATCCACAGAAACTAGGATTGAAACCTTATTTCACTCATATAGACCGTGGGCCAAATTTAACCTCAAATACCGAATCCACAGAAACTAGGATTGAAACCCAGCTTCGATCAAAATTTGGCACATAGCCGAAAGGCCTCAAATACCGAATCCACAGAAACTAGGATTGAAACGCTTCAATCCAGTCACCTAATGAAAACACTCCATTACCTCAAATACCGAATCCACAGAAACTAGGATTGAAACAGCAACCTATTAAAGCATTAATAGCCTTATCACGTTCGCCTCAAATACCGAATCCACAGAAACTAGGATTGAAACAAAATCGATCAGGCAATTGAGTTGCTTGAAAAAGAACCTCAAATACCGAATCCACAGAAACTAGGATTGAAACAAGCAAGCCCGAAAAAATGTTCGTAAAGGCAAAAACCCTCAAATACCGAATCCACAGAAACTAGGATTGAAACTGGTATCTCCTATATTCGTCTCATATTCGGGAAAAACCTCAAATACCGAATCCACAGAAACTAGGATTGAAACTCACGTTCGGCAAAAATTCCACCTGGAAAAGCATCCCTCAAATACCGAATCCACAGAAACTAGGATTGAAACCTTTCATTTTTATTTATGTATTTAAACCGCTACGATCCTCAAATACCGAATCCACAGAAACTAGGATTGAAACAAGAAAATAAAAAGCCCCCAAAGCGTCGGAGGCAATCCTCAAATACCGAATCCACAGAAACTAGGATTGAAACACCGAAAAGAAGAAATGCTGTGATGAAGAAAAGAACCTCAAATACCGAATCCACAGAAACTAGGATTGAAACCAAACTGGATAGTTCCAAGGCCCGGCAAAGTGTATTCCTCAAATACCGAATCCACAGAAACTAGGATTGAAACGAAACATTGCAGGCCGTGGCCTTTCAGGTGGAGGTCCTCAAATACCGAATCCACAGAAACTAGGATTGAAACTTTGAGACATTCTTACTGATGAATGAGTAGGACATGCCTCAAATACCGAATCCACAGAAACTAGGATTGAAACCTATTTCAAGAAATGATCAAAGGCTCAATAGGAATACCTCAAATACCGAATCCACAGAAACTAGGATTGAAACAACAAAAACACAATGAGTTTACAACTAAAAAAAGCAGAGCGAAAAACCTCAAATACCGAATCCACAGAAACTAGGATTGAAACACTTAAACACTGTTTTGGTATAAGGAATGTTCTTAACCTCAAATACCGAATCCACAGAAACTAGGATTGAAACACACGTTCTGAATCACTTTCAATCAAATGAGCCGACAACCTCAAATACTGAATCCACAGAAACTAGGATTGAAACTCATTTTTCATATGTTGAAAACGGTTCAGATACTTATCCTCAAATACCGAATCCACAGAAACTAGGATTGAAACAGAGGGATTCATTTAAGTGTCAATATTGCGGAGCCACCTCAAATACCGAATCCACAGAAACTAGGATTGAAACTAGGAGTTATTTGTGACGAAAGTTCAATCCTTAAAACCTCAAATACCGAATCCACAGAAACTAGGATTGAAACACCGTAAATAAATAAATTATGAGAAACATCACATTCCTCAAATACCGAATCCACAGAAACTAGGATTGAAACTAAATTCGCTTTTGTTGCTTGGTAAGTTCCATTTACCTCAAATACCGAATCCACAGAAACTAGGATTGAAACTTCGGTTGCTATTCCGTAATTCGATGGCTGGTAAAACCTCAAATACCGAATCCACAGAAACTAGGATTGAAACTAGCAGGCGCCGAAGACGGCGAGCTGGTAGGTAAGCCTCAAATACCGAATCCACAGAAACTAGGATTGAAACCAACTTCCTTCTGGAGCGTATTTACGTTCCACGCATCCTCAAATACCGAATCCACAGAAACTAGGATTGAAACCTACGCGTAGGCATAGACGAAAACCAAATAGCCAACCTCAAATACCGAATCCACAGAAACTAGGATTGAAACCCGAAAAGAATCTGGAGTTAGCGCGCTACGACTTCCCTCAAATACCGAATCCACAGAAACTAGGATTGAAACCTAGCTTCGCTTATTTCTTACCTTACACGTACGCAACCTCAAATACCGAATCCACAGAAACTAGGATTGAAACCCGAAGAAGATAACTACCAGATAGACCAGGCGATAACCTCAAATACCGAATCCACAGAAACTAGGATTGAAACCAGGCGAAGACGCCAGCCCGATACTACACTTAAAAGGCCTCAAATACCGAATCCACAGAAACTAGGATTGAAACCAGCTACCTACAGGCGCGCGGCTTATATCCGCCGAACCTCAAATACCGAATCCACAGAAACTAGGATTGAAACCTACTATATGCAAGGCGAAAAGCTTTACTTCTCAGACCTCAAATACCGAATCCACAGAAACTAGGATTGAAACGCGTCCGCTTCTAGCGCCTTCTTCCGCTTCTTTGCCCTCAAATACCGAATCCACAGAAACTAGGATTGAAACAAGGCCCAGAACGATTTAAGCAGTAGTACCGACGCGCCTCAAATACCGAATCCACAGAAACTAGGATTGAAACAGCATTATAGCGGAAGCCCAGACGGGCGCCGTACGTCCTCAAATACCGAATCCACAGAAACTAGGATTGAAACTACTTTGTCTGCCATAAAGACGACGCCGGAACCGTACCTCAAATACCGAATCCACAGAAACTAGGATTGAAACAGGTAGACAGCGAAGCGGCGCTGGCGGAGTTCTTTACCTCAAATACCGAATCCACAGAAACTAGGATTGAAACCAAAAGTTCCATCCACGTTTTTACCTTTCCTATCCTCCTCAAATACCGAATCCACAGAAACTAGGATTGAAACACAGCCTCTCTTTCTCCTAATAATGCACTTGTAAGCCTCAAATACCGAATCCACAGAAACTAGGATTGAAACAAAATAAAATCAAAAACGCATGGAAAAAATAGAAAAACCTCAAATACCGAATCCACAGAAACTAGGATTGAAACTTGGACGTAAGAACCCTAATTTTGAACCTACTAAAACCTCAAATACCGAATCCACAGAAACTAGGATTGAAACTCATTAGCCATTTTTTCATCTTCAATCAATTCAATCCTCAAATACCGAATCCACAGAAACTAGGATTGAAACTCTTTTATCGATTGACGATATTATCAATATAGGTGACCTCAAATACCGAATCCACAGAAACTAGGATTGAAACAATTTGATCTATTTTTTTGTAGATTTACGGTATTACGCCTCAAATACCGAATCCACAGAAACTAGGATTGAAACTGTCTTCTACTGGTATTCGATCAAAGGCCAGAAAGCCTCAAATACCGAATCCACAGAAACTAGGATTGAAACTCAAGATTTCAAACTTTGTTTCGATTCAGTTCAAAACCTCAAATACCGAATCCACAGAAACTAGGATTGAAACACAGACACTCCAAGCTCTTATTCTGGTCAGGCTGGACCTCAAATACCGAATCCACAGAAACTAGGATTGAAACTGGCAGAAATACGCAAGTCCAGTTTGGCATGATATCCCTCAAATACCGAATCCACAGAAACTAGGATTGAAACAAGAAACTGGTATTGATCAGATTGTAAAAGAAGCCTCCTCAAATACCGAATCCACAGAAACTAGGATTGAAACTTCATTACGACATTAGAGGAACTAAAGCAAGATGGCCTCAAATACCGAATCCACAGAAACTAGGATTGAAACAAGGTTCCTTCCAAATAGTTACCCTTCCCTTATATTCCTCAAATACCGAATCCACAGAAACTAGGATTGAAACTCTTCATGCTTAGCTTTGAATTCTTTTAGTTTTTCGCCTCAAATACCGAATCCACAGAAACTAGGATTGAAACGAAACTGCCTGAAAACTTTTTATCTTTGAGATATGGCCTCAAATACCGAATCCACAGAAACTAGGATTGAAACACTTCAAGTAATAGGTAATGGTCTGTTTGGAACTCCTCAAATACCGAATCCACAGAAACTAGGATTGAAACCTTCAGCTACTTTTTCGGCTCCAAAAATCTGTAAAAACCTCAAATACCGAATCCACAGAAACTAGGATTGAAACATTGATATTCAAATATAGGTACAAACCTATTAACTCCTCAAATACCGAATCCACAGAAACTAGGATTGAAACAAAGAAATGGGGTTATGATTAAAAATCAAATTTTGCCCTCAAATACCGAATCCACAGAAACTAGGATTGAAACATCTTATCCTGATCCTGTTTAAGCATAGCTGAACCACCTCAAATACCGAATCCACAGAAACTAGGATTGAAACATTTCCATTTGAATAAAATAAAAACGCCCGACTTCAACCTCAAATACCGAATCCACAGAAACTAGGATTGAAACACCTGATCTGAAATCCAAACGTTTGAACCGTGGACACCTCAAATACCGAATCCACAGAAACTAGGATTGAAACAAATTTGTCCAATAAATATGCCTTCCTCTTTTTTGACCCTCAAATACCGAATCCACAGAAACTAGGATTGAAACATGGACTTAGATTTAAATCCGGTAAATGGAGTATTTCCTCAAATACCGAATCCACAGAAACTAGGATTGAAACGTCATTTCTAAAGGAGTTCCGAAATCCATTGTATAACCTCAAATACCGAATCCACAGAAACTAGGATTGAAACCCTGTTCGTTTTTCGATTTGGCCACATAGCTTTTTGCCTCAAATACCGAATCCACAGAAACTAGGATTGAAACCTTACAGGAATCGGAAAGGGGACATACAATTCTGGAACCTCAAATACCGAATCCACAGAAACTAGGATTGAAACCAAGAATGCCTTGGATATCCAGACGAAGCGAGTTGCCTCAAATACCGAATCCACAGAAACTAGGATTGAAACAAACATTAAGAGATAGGAGCGATCCGATAGCAATCCCTCAAATACCGAATCCACAGAAACTAGGATTGAAACCCCATACAGAAATAGAGCCTTGGACAACTTGAAAAACCTCAAATACCGAATCCACAGAAACTAGGATTGAAACAGTAAAATTAACGAATCTGATAAAATCACAAAACTGCCTCAAATACCGAATCCACAGAAACTAGGATTGAAACGAAAATATAGCTCAAAATGAGCATTTATTTAATTGCCCTCAAATACCGAATCCACAGAAACTAGGATTGAAACAAAATAATCAAAATTCCGTTGATTCAAACAATAGAAACCTCAAATACCGAATCCACAGAAACTAGGATTGAAACCGTAATTTTTCTTTTTCTTGATCGAAAGAATGTTTCCTCAAATACCGAATCCACAGAAACTAGGATTGAAACGGAGCTATCATGCTTGAAAAAGATGCTATAAATGAACCTCAAATACCGAATCCACAGAAACTAGGATTGAAACAAAATTACGTTTGATCCCGTGCTTAGATTTACGATTCCTCAAATACCGAATCCACAGAAACTAGGATTGAAACCTCGCTTTCAAGAAACTTTTGGGACTTCGCTTTTGAAAACCTCAAATACCGAATCCACAGAAACTAGGATTGAAACCTTACTTTTCCGAAATCCCAACAACTTCACGAATATCCTCAAATACCGAATCCACAGAAACTAGGATTGAAACCTAATTTTTCGGGCGGTGCAGAGGGTGCGAGTAAAGCCCTCAAATACCGAATCCACAGAAACTAGGATTGAAACATGGCGTTGGATTAATTACCATAGATGGTGTATTAACCTCAAATACCGAATCCACAGAAACTAGGATTGAAACATTGTAAAAACAGTATCTTGGGAAGGAATTGTATAACCTCAAATACCGAATCCACAGAAACTAGGATTGAAACAAACCCCGCTCAATCGATCGGGGTTTTTTCGTTTTCCTCAAATACCGAATCCACAGAAACTAGGATTGAAACCGATTTGATCAATGCCCGTTTCCTTAAACTTTTTGACCTCAAATACCGAATCCACAGAAACTAGGATTGAAACCGATTTGATCAATGCCCGT
>NZ_JAMWZB010000053.1:0-7408 GCF_024305035.1 Algoriphagus sp. | reverse complement strand
GTTTCCTTAAACTTTTTGCCTCAAATACCGAATCCACAGAAACTAGGATTGAAACAGGAGTGGGTAGCAGTAGAAGATAACCGAACAAGACCCTCAAATACCGAATCCACAGAAACTAGGATTGAAACCCGACATAAGCCGAATCTATTTCTAGTAGTGAAAAATCCTCAAATACCGAATCCACAGAAACTAGGATTGAAACCTAATTTTTCGGGCGGTGCAGAGGGTGCGAGTAAAGCCTCAAATACCGAATCCACAGAAACTAGGATTGAAACAATATCAATTAGGAACAAAAACACAGAAATCATGAACCTCAAATACCGAATCCACAGAAACTAGGATTGAAACCAAGAATCTGAAGTTAAAATTGATAAAAAAGAAGATCCTCAAATACCGAATCCACAGAAACTAGGATTGAAACACCATTGTAATAATACAAGCCTTAATATCCTCATTATCCTCAAATACCGAATCCACAGAAACTAGGATTGAAACACTTGTTCTTTTTAATTCGGTATTTAAGTTGATAAGCCTCAAATACCGAATCCACAGAAACTAGGATTGAAACGGAAAGCTAAGACAATCCATAGGCACAGAGTCCAAACCTCAAATACCGAATCCACAGAAACTAGGATTGAAACCCTCCGGGCATCTTCTTATCCGTTTACAAAGTCAAACCTCAAATACCGAATCCACAGAAACTAGGATTGAAACCCGGCTTTCTTTCATCTTCATCAAATAGGTCTGAATCCTCAAATACCGAATCCACAGAAACTAGGATTGAAACTTTAAACCCACAAACTGGTAAGAACCAACTGTATTTCCTCAAATACCGAATCCACAGAAACTAGGATTGAAACACCCCCAAAATTTCTGTGATCTTCTAAGCATTGTATCCTCAAATACCGAATCCACAGAAACTAGGATTGAAACCGTAATCCCGAATCTCTTTCATAAACTCCTTAATTTCCTCAAATACCGAATCCACAGAAACTAGGATTGAAACACGGAAAGATTGGAGGTTCAATAGCCTCAGGACAAGCCTCAAATACCGAATCCACAGAAACTAGGATTGAAACTGAGGAACTTAAAAAGCAGAAATGATCAAAGGCTCACCTCAAATACCGAATCCACAGAAACTAGGATTGAAACGTAGCAAGTGCTACAGGGGTTATTAGCGAAAGGACTCCTCAAATACCGAATCCACAGAAACTAGGATTGAAACGTTGGTGTTCAATTGTCATAACTTGCCTATCCAAATCCTCAAATACCGAATCCACAGAAACTAGGATTGAAACCAGGATTCAAGTCCAAATCCCTAAAAGAAAATGAAGACCTCAAATACCGAATCCACAGAAACTAGGATTGAAACGGAATAACCGTTCCAGATGCTTATGTGCTTATAACACCTCAAATACCGAATCCACAGAAACTAGGATTGAAACATAATCTTTTCAAAAATATTGGTTAGCTGGTAGAATCCTCAAATACCGAATCCACAGAAACTAGGATTGAAACGAAACTGCAACTGGTCAGGATCAATTAGCCCTTAGACCTCAAATACCGAATCCACAGAAACTAGGATTGAAACTGCAGAAGGATTGGTGAAAGAGCATTCAATTGGATTTCCTCAAATACCGAATCCACAGAAACTAGGATTGAAACCCCAGAGCGGTAATCCTTGCGGCCGCGGTAATAGACCTCAAATACCGAATCCACAGAAACTAGGATTGAAACAATTATCTGAACAGCCCCATATACGGCCGTCAATCGCCTCAAATACCGAATCCACAGAAACTAGGATTGAAACATGAATCGCTGGAAGACTTGGTACTGTGGTTAGAGTCCTCAAATACCGAATCCACAGAAACTAGGATTGAAACTCCGTATATTTTAGGACAGGCGAAACACGAAACAGGCCTCAAATACCGAATCCACAGAAACTAGGATTGAAACATTTCCGAGGTGTTCGCCAGCAGATAGTAGAAAAGGCCTCAAATACCGAATCCACAGAAACTAGGATTGAAACAATGGATGGAAACCTTCTATCCATATGCCAAAGTCACCTCAAATACCGAATCCACAGAAACTAGGATTGAAACAAAGTAATGGCATGGTCATAATCCAATGGTGGAGATCCTCAAATACCGAATCCACAGAAACTAGGATTGAAACGTGTCAAACAAGTCAATCAGAACTTCGCATCTCCACCCTCAAATACCGAATCCACAGAAACTAGGATTGAAACTTTGGGGAGTAATTCCACAAACAAAAAGTTTCGAAACCTCAAATACCGAATCCACAGAAACTAGGATTGAAACTCCATCCGAACTTTTGGTTTGTTCAAGATAATAAACCTCAAATACCGAATCCACAGAAACTAGGATTGAAACCCTTCATATCATCAACAAAAGGTAGAAGGTGAGTTTCCTCAAATACCGAATCCACAGAAACTAGGATTGAAACTTTCTCATGAAGTTGGCAAACGAGCCATCCATCCATCCTCAAATACCGAATCCACAGAAACTAGGATTGAAACATCATGGCTGAGTTCGATTAGGTCTAGAATGGTTTTCCTCAAATACCGAATCCACAGAAACTAGGATTGAAACCGGATATACCGGAAGGATCTGGAATCTGGTAGACAACCTCAAATACCGAATCCACAGAAACTAGGATTGAAACCTCAACCAAGTCCAAATCTGACCGGCATAAAATAGCCTCAAATACCGAATCCACAGAAACTAGGATTGAAACTCAAGCCAGAGCTTCAAGCGGAATTTTTCTCTAAGGCCTCAAATACCGAATCCACAGAAACTAGGATTGAAACGATTCTTCATTGAGGAGATCCAAGCCTAACTGCATCCCTCAAATACCGAATCCACAGAAACTAGGATTGAAACAAATTTCTTGAGTTGTCATAAGTCCCTGTCTTTCACCTCAAATACCGAATCCACAGAAACTAGGATTGAAACTCCCAACCGACAATGAAAACAAACCAAGCAGGGATCCCTCAAATACCGAATCCACAGAAACTAGGATTGAAACATCTAGACAAAGCTGCCCGGATTATTCCCAAGGGAACCTCAAATACCGAATCCACAGAAACTAGGATTGAAACCATGACATCAAACATTTGTAAAAAAGGAGGTCGTTTTTCCTCAAATACCGAATCCACAGAAACTAGGATTGAAACCTAAATACCTATCAGGCCAAAGCAGATGCTCAGGATCCTCAAATACCGAATCCACAGAAACTAGGATTGAAACATCATGGCTGAGTTCGATTAGGTCTAGAATGGTTTTCCTCAAATACCGAATCCACAGAAACTAGGATTGAAACTTAAATATTTCTTCTTTTGATTGGTCTGGGACATCACCTCAAATACCGAATCCACAGAAACTAGGATTGAAACAGGATCTGGGTTACTTTGGAATCACCGGAGACTGGACCTCAAATACCGAATCCACAGAAACTAGGATTGAAACCGGACTAGGTGAAAAACATACAATGGGGATTGCAAGCCTCAAATACCGAATCCACAGAAACTAGGATTGAAACATTGAAGGAACTGGAGAGTCATCTATGGATGAGATCCCTCAAATACCGAATCCACAGAAACTAGGATTGAAACAATCACTTCATTGAAATGGAAGCTCCGGGATTCTGGCCTCAAATACCGAATCCACAGAAACTAGGATTGAAACTCCAACTATCCGAAGATATACTCCTGAGCTATGATACCTCAAATACCGAATCCACAGAAACTAGGATTGAAACTCCGAATTGCCACAGCGCATCCGAAGTATATGGAACCTCAAATACCGAATCCACAGAAACTAGGATTGAAACCCGCCGACCCGGCCGCTACGGTAGCCGTCTACGCGTCCTCAAATACCGAATCCACAGAAACTAGGATTGAAACCCCATTTTTCGGTAATAGGGTCGTAGGTAATAAGGTCCTCAAATACCGAATCCACAGAAACTAGGATTGAAACTGCTGAATATACTCCATCGGAAAAACGGGAGTATGTTCCTCAAATACCGAATCCACAGAAACTAGGATTGAAACTTCTGGCCACTCGAGAGCAGGCTGTCAACGTGAAATCCTCAAATACCGAATCCACAGAAACTAGGATTGAAACCGAGGACAGCCGTTCCAACATTGTTTGAACGGACTCCCTCAAATACCGAATCCACAGAAACTAGGATTGAAACTTGGGATGGTGAGTTCGACCCGGTTTAAGCGGGGAGACCTCAAATACCGAATCCACAGAAACTAGGATTGAAACTTAATGTTGCCCTATGGAGCTAAGTGAGGAAACCTACCTCAAATACCGAATCCACAGAAACTAGGATTGAAACTTAATCAGAAGAGCCTCATCGGCTTTAACCGCGTCGCCTCAAATACCGAATCCACAGAAACTAGGATTGAAACACCTTGCCGAGATACCCGCCGTCAATACCGACCTTACCTCAAATACCGAATCCACAGAAACTAGGATTGAAACAGATACTCTAGCATTTCATCATTGTCCTTGCCAAACCTCAAATACCGAATCCACAGAAACTAGGATTGAAACAGTCCTTTGCTTCTGGACAACTTTCGCTCTACCTCATCCTCAAATACCGAATCCACAGAAACTAGGATTGAAACTCTTTCAAAAGATAGTTTCATCTTTGTCAGGCTGACCTCAAATACCGAATCCACAGAAACTAGGATTGAAACATTCGGTCTTGCCAGACTCCAATCGGTAATAGGCGGCCTCAAATACCGAATCCACAGAAACTAGGATTGAAACAAAGATAGGATCCATGACAGAAGCTGAACAAATACACCTCAAATACCGAATCCACAGAAACTAGGATTGAAACTCAAACTACAAGTAATCCCTACTCACTTATGGAATCCCTCAAATACCGAATCCACAGAAACTAGGATTGAAACTTCTTGCAGGTGCTCAGCTCCTGATTAAGTAGGAAGCCTCAAATACCGAATCCACAGAAACTAGGATTGAAACTTGAGCTCCTCGATCTGCTTGTCCAAGATGGGGATCCTCAAATACCGAATCCACAGAAACTAGGATTGAAACACCTCTTGCTGTGCGTAATAATAAAGCTGAGCAATCCTCAAATACCGAATCCACAGAAACTAGGATTGAAACACGTGCCGTACTTTTCGACCTGCTGACGCTTCATCCCTCAAATACCGAATCCACAGAAACTAGGATTGAAACATGTTTTGGGGTCCCGGACTTTGGCGAGAAGGGGACCTCAAATACCGAATCCACAGAAACTAGGATTGAAACAATAGATCGGGCTACTAGAAAATCATTACTAGAAATACCTCAAATACCGAATCCACAGAAACTAGGATTGAAACAACAATTAAAATTATGAACATTAAGACAAGAATTGGCCTCAAATACCGAATCCACAGAAACTAGGATTGAAACAAGATAATGAAGGCTACAGGAAGGTATAATGATAAGCCTCAAATACCGAATCCACAGAAACTAGGATTGAAACAATACGATATGAAAGTAGTAGTTAGTGACGACGTTTCCTCAAATACCGAATCCACAGAAACTAGGATTGAAACAAGGTTGGTTAAATAAAGAGCAACCACTAAAAAAAGCCTCAAATACCGAATCCACAGAAACTAGGATTGAAACAAAATAGAAGCCGATACTTTGCGGGGCGCCTATTTGCCTCAAATACCGAATCCACAGAAACTAGGATTGAAACTCCTTCTCCCAAATATAGCTGCGAAACTCGGCTATTCCTCAAATACCGAATCCACAGAAACTAGGATTGAAACTAGACTACTTTGGTCTTACTGATACCGCATACGCCACCTCAAATACCGAATCCACAGAAACTAGGATTGAAACCAAAGCCTCATAAGTTACTGAATTGCAATGGTATGCACCTCAAATACCGAATCCACAGAAACTAGGATTGAAACCTGTTAACAGTAAGCCCTACGCCGGTAACTTTTGAGCCTCAAATACCGAATCCACAGAAACTAGGATTGAAACTGCCTGCGAAGACCTACAGAGCCGTCAAAGGCTTTCGCCTCAAATACCGAATCCACAGAAACTAGGATTGAAACAGATAAACCAGGTACCAAAAAGTGGAACGCGCTTAGCCTCAAATACCGAATCCACAGAAACTAGGATTGAAACTACAACACTGAAACGCAAGCCTTCGATATTCCAATCCTCAAATACCGAATCCACAGAAACTAGGATTGAAACCCGCTTAGCCGCGAATGCAGCGCGGAGGAATACACTCCTCAAATACCGAATCCACAGAAACTAGGATTGAAACGCAGGAACTTCTGGATCAATTACAGGCAGAGGTATGCCTCAAATACCGAATCCACAGAAACTAGGATTGAAACATCCCCTTTTCCCTTAAATACCTCAGGCATTCATTCCCTCAAATACCGAATCCACAGAAACTAGGATTGAAACCTGCCTGTTTTGATTGGGGGAGTTGTTGGATTAATTCCTCAAATACCGAATCCACAGAAACTAGGATTGAAACGGATTAAGAAGTAACTTTCTTATGCTCAGCGTAAACCACCTCAAATACCGAATCCACAGAAACTAGGATTGAAACAGGCTTAGGAAGGCTTTAATCGATCCTGCTGCACTCCTCAAATACCGAATCCACAGAAACTAGGATTGAAACTGGTAGTTGAAACAAACAGCGGAGAGTTGGAAGTTTCCTCAAATACCGAATCCACAGAAACTAGGATTGAAACGATTTTCTGCCTCTAGGGTTCGGTGGGAACTGACCACCTCAAATACCGAATCCACAGAAACTAGGATTGAAACTTTTGAAGTCCTCAAGCTTTCAAAATAGTAAAATTGCCTCAAATACCGAATCCACAGAAACTAGGATTGAAACGATCTAACCGTCCCAACAAAAGGAAAAGTAGAATTCCTCAAATACCGAATCCACAGAAACTAGGATTGAAACTTTTTCGGAACCTTCTGGCAAAGTTATCTTCTCCAACCTCAAATACCGAATCCACAGAAACTAGGATTGAAACCTATCCTTGCCAAAGAAAAGCCACCAAACCGAATCACCTCAAATACCGAATCCACAGAAACTAGGATTGAAACCCGTAGAAATCATCCTCTTCCATCTCCGGAAACTCTCCTCAAATACCGAATCCACAGAAACTAGGATTGAAACCACCAGCAACTGATCCGCTTAGATGGCCTTGACGATCCTCAAATACCGAATCCACAGAAACTAGGATTGAAACGTCAAGAAAGTGCGAACTCTTTACCGGAAAATAGATTCCTCAAATACCGAATCCACAGAAACTAGGATTGATGGATATTCCGGACAATACTGACCCCCGTTCCGGGCATATTGACCCCCCTAAAAA
>NZ_JAMWZB010000052.1 GCF_024305035.1 Algoriphagus sp. | reverse complement strand
AGGCGTGTTCGGGACTTGCACCCTATAGCTATCGCCCATGCTGGGCACACCGAAACAAACCCTTCCCAGAGAATTTGGGGAGGGTTTTTTCAATATATAAAGCCAAATAGCCATAGTGGTATGGTATTCCCTATCCGGATTTCGATATCATCTTTGACCAAATATGAATGGGGTAGGTCGTTGAGCTGAGTCGTGGATTTATTTTTTCGGCCGAATTCAAAGACAGTATTCCCAACCAAAAAGGCTCCACAGTTTGCGAGATAAACTGCATCGGCGCTTCGCAGTTGATTGCAAAAAAGTCTCCCGGACGGTACCGGGATTGGTTTGATCTTTCCCTAGGGCATAAAGTAAATTAGTATTGGCACACTAAATTTTATCCGGCTTGGTCAATGCTCCGATTCCTTGTTTGGGTTTGTAAAGCCCTTAAATAATTCTTGTCCGAATAAACAGCTCCGGCGAACGCAAATGCCCAGGCCGTGAAATCCCGGATTTTCGACTCAGTTCAGAACCATTCGGAGTGAAAGGAACAGAAGTGCTGATTAATTGGGTGTGCGCTTTTTTAATTTAAAGACCGTTTCAAAATCCAAATGCTCGACGGCATGGATATCCAACTCCAGGGTCAACTGGACTGTTCTTTTTAATTTTTCAACTTAGCTTTCTCGGTTCTCTTTGTGGTATGGGTAGCTTTCAAATTTCAGATAATTCAGCAAAACTGGAATCGGAGCCATTGTTTCCAAAATCTGCTCTGAAATTCCCACCTAATTTTCAATCCTCTCAGCCAAGGAAAAAACCGGAAATGAATTTCCCTTTTCGAATTGAATCAATGAATTTCATCCAGAAGTAAGGTCTTCTCTCCCCTGGATAAAACTCCTCGGCAAAATCCAAGAGTTGATTCTTCGTAAAAGAAAAATTATCCTAACTCACCTACAAAGCACTGCCGTCTATGGGTAGATCCTATTTTACATGCGGAAGAAGCGTAGTCTTACCGGTGCCCCAAGCACCCAAAATGCCTAGGAATCGATTACTCTAACCTATTTCATCTGTATATAATTTGTTTCTCAGAGGCCATATGGAATCTCGCTATTCTAATCAACCCGGTGTGTGATGGGTACGTCGTGCTCGATTTCATCTGTATATAATTTGTTTCTCAGAGGCCATATGGAATCTTCGCATTGATTATAAACATCCCTCTGTGTGTCCCTTTAGTCATGCTCGATTTCATCTGTTTATAATTTGCCTTTCAGAGGTCATATGGAATCTTGCAATTCTAATCATCCCGCTGTGTGACGGGTACGCCATGCTTGATTTCATCTACTAAGAAGGGCTGAAAATCGAGCTTGATCCCAGACACTTTTGCTCAGACAAGAGGAATAACTTTTCCCTAGTGTAAAACCAATTTTACACTAGTACAGATAGTAGGTAAATTACATTTAATAAACTATGAGATTTTTTTAAATCAATTTTTCAATTAGCCCAAGTCATTCCCCCACATAAAAATCAAAAAGAGAATTCCCAAGGCGATCCGATACCATCCAAAAGCGGTAAATCCATGATTGGAAACATAGTGAAGAAAAAACTTCACGGCGATCCAAGCTGTCACAAAAGCAATCCCCGAACCAATAAACAACATCATGATTTGGGCTTGGGTAAATGCCAAATCAGATTTGAGCAAATCATAGCCTCCTGCAGCCATCATCGTGGGCACGGCTAAAAGGAAGGAAAACTCGGTAGCTTGCTTTTTATTTAATCCATTAAAAACCCCTCCGATGATTGTCGCTGCAGCCCGGGAGGTCCCTGGCACCATAGAAAGACATTGGAATAAGCCGATAAAAAATGCCTGCTTGTAGGTAATATCTTCCACTTCAGCTACCGTCGTTTCCTGATTGACTACTCTTTTATCGATCAAAATCAAAATGATTCCACCTACAATCAGGGAAATAGATACTACGATTGGATTAAAGAGGTATCCTTTGATGATTTCATAAGCCAAGAGGCCAACAACAGCCGTGGGGATAAATGCTGCAAGCAATTTGTAATAAATCTTGAGCCCTCGAAAAAACCGCTTGATATACATGAATGCGATCGCCAAAATCGCCCCCAATTGGATAAAAACCTCAAAAGTCTTCACAAATTCATCCTCGTGAATGCCCATCGCAGCGGAGGCTAAAATCATGTGACCAGTTGATGAAATCGGCAAAAACTCAGTAAGCCCTTCAATGATGGCTATAATGATGGATTGGAATAAGGTCATATCAATAGGTTAAATCCTGGGCAAAAATACGAAAGCCATCGGGTCTGACCAGTTTTTTAAGAAAAGTATAGGATCCACAGGCGAATGAAGGTTTGAATTGATCAAAAGAAGGAAAAGAGCGAAATTTTGCATTTCTCTTAAAATTTACCAAATGGCCAGACGCTTCAATATCAGGTAAGGCTGAAGGTAAAGGATATTTTTTAAGAAAAGAAAACTACGCGAACTGAAAATCGATGAACCAGCAACGATTCTCAAAGCAAAAAAAACCTACTTTTCCTACAGCTTATCTAGGGTCATTTCAAAAAATTGAATCCATTTATCTCCTGTATGGTATTCCCCGATTTCAAACCATTGACCCTTTTCATTGAGCTGAATGATATAGCGCACTTGTTCGGTAGGTTGCCAAACAAATTTCCCTTCTTCCCATCGGGCAGGATAGGTTCCCTTCAGTCCACTTTGCAAAAAAGAGGTGAAATCAAATCCCCCTTCCTCAGACTTGGGTTGGACGATCGCGAGCGCATGGTGAACAGTTTTCCCATTGGCTTTTCCGACCCCCTCAATTTCTAGAATCGTCCCATTCAATTTCATCGTTACTAGTTCCTCCTGTTCAAAGCTCAATCGAGTCCGATCTTCACCAATCATCCAGCCCGATCCCCTCCATTTCCCTTCCAAAAATACCAAGGAACTCATCTTTCGCTGTACTTCAGGGTTGAGCTCATAATTCACTTGGGCGAATAAGATCCCCGGGGTACCAACTAACCAAAAGGCCAGCAATGCGATTTTTAGTTGTCTACGTTTCATTTTCTTTAATTTAAGGTTAACCAGAATAATGCGTTTTTTACTCAATGTATTTTTTCAAATTTTCCACATAAGCCTCAAAAGCCGAAATGCCCTTCCTCGTGATTTTGCAGGTGGTTAGAGGACGCTTGTCTCGAAAGGACTTTTGGATACTGATGTATCCAGCCTTTTCGAGTTTGTCCAATTGTACACTAAGATTGCCTGCAGTAGAAGCTGTCTTTTCTTTAAGAAAGGTAAAATCTGCCTCCTCCAACCCAATCAGAAGTGACATCACAGCCAAGCGTAACTGAGAATGAAGAAGAGGATCTAAGGGTTTAAACACTTTTTTTGAATTTACTTTTTAACAAATATCCAGGAATAAGATATCCTAAAATCATGGCAATACCCGCCGCTAAATACTGTTCATTGACCGGCAGTAAGAAGCAAGTTATGGAACCAAAAAATAAAACCACTCCTCCAATTTTGACCGAATTTTCCCTAATCATCGCTCCGGTACTAAAAACACCTACCCCAGCCAAACCCAGTATGACGGGATTATGGTGGAAATCCAATACGTTCATAAACGAAAGCGTAATAATCATGGATACAAAAACTGCTAACCAAAGTTGCGCCAAAAAATCATTCAGATGCGTTTTTACTCGGGCTACTCTTCGAACTCTCCATTCATGGACAAAGCTCCAAATCGTAGCAGGAATCACAGCCAACCAGACTACAAAAGGCATCTCAAAACCGGATTTGGTCAAGAAATAATGTGCAAAATTACATAGGGAAATCACCCATCCCCAAAGCAATAATTGAAAACTACCGTCTCCTGCAGCTTCTTTTTTGGCCCGTTGAATCATCTCCGTGATCAATGCCAAGGATTGCGACCCGTTAAATTGTTTTTCCATCATGAGATTAAATTAAGTTTGAGACAAATATAAATAGGTTTATTTTATAAACTACTTTATTTAAATTTTTTTATGCGCTCTCCAATTATCTCTTAACTTCGTTCAGGTAAATCCAATCCAGCAATGAAAGATATCTTCGACCCCAAAGTCACACAAGAGCTCATCGAGCGTATCCATCAGCTCAAACCCGAGAGCCCGGCCCTCTGGGGAAAAATGACTGTAGACCAGATGTTGGCCCATTGCTCGGTAGCTTACGAAATGGCCTTCACCAACAAGCATCCAAAACCCAATCCTTTGATGCGGCTTTTACTCAAAACATTTGTCAAAAAAGGGGTCGTCAATGAAGTGCCGTATAAAAAGAACCTCCGAACTGCTCCCGCTTTTTTAATCAAAGAGCGGAAAAATTTTGAGGAAGAAAAATCCCGATTAATTAAATATCTTGAACATACACTGAATCTGGGAAGAGACCATTTTGAGGGAAAAGAATCCTTATCCTTCGGTCCAATGACTGCAAACGAATGGAACAACCTTTTTTACAAGCACTTGGACCATCACCTGACGCAGTTTGGGGTTTGAATAATTGATTAAAATTTTAATAGCGATGAAAAACATTACGATTCTATTCGTTTCATTTTTGATCATTGGGGTAGGATTTGGCCAAGAAACAGAAAAATTAAATGTGCAAAAATCATTTGCTGCATGGGAACAATTTCTTGCCACCCAAGCAAAATATCCCACTTCTGCCTTACGGTCCAATAAAGAAGGATATGTCATTATGGAACTGGATTTTGACAGCGAAGGAATGATCAAGGGAGCAAACATCAAAGAATCAAGTTCCAAGGACATGGAGCAATCGGCTCTTTCTGCCATGGAAAAAGCCATACCTAGTTGGAATCCAGAAATGCTGGCAGAGCGGAAACCGGGTAAAACCTATCAAATCGTGTTTAGCTTTGAATCCATAGATCCTCAAAATCCAAACGCTGCCACAGAGGCTATTACTCGACAGCTCTATAAGGGAAAGCCAGAAAAGGCATTGAAAATTGTAAATCGAATTTTAGAAAAAAAGCCCTTTGACTACCAAACTTTAGAAATTCGATCTCAAATTCACAGACAATTGGGAATGGAAGAGGAAGCGACGAAAGACTTGCTCAACTCCCAGGAATTGAAAGATAAGACCCTTGCGGTAATCCAAAACAGGACTTTCAGTATCATCACCAGACGAGAGGTAACCGGATCTTTTTCAAATTAAGTGAGCAAAACAAGCATAATCCCATCCAATAGAAGATCCAATCCTCTATTTATCAATGACTTGAAATATTAAATTTCAAAAAGGCGATGGATTTTTAAAATTCTTTCACTAAATTTTATCTTCACTAATTTACTTATCGATGAAAAATTATCTTCTATCCCTACTTTCTTTTTCTATCCTCATCAGTACTTCTTGGGCTCAAGGGACAAAAGCTACTGAAAATTTTAATTCGTTTTTAAGAAAAAACCTGAAGTACCCTAGTGAACTCAGAACCAACGAAATCAAGGGGCCTGTATCCATGCTCATTGAGTTTGATCAAGAAGGTAAAATCAATTCCGCCCCCGAAGTCTTGGCGGGAAACGAAAACTTGGCTGAAGAAATCATCCGTGTACTCCATCAACTTGAATCCGAAAATAAAACCGAATTGGTAGCCGAAGATTATTTTGGTCAGGAATTGATCTTGAATGTAAATTTTAAAATTACTTCAGGAAATTCGCAACAAATCAAACTTCCCATTTCCGAAGAGAAAATTTGGAAAGATCTTAACCAGAAAATTTCTCAAAACCCCTATTTCCCCGCTCATTATCTGGAAAGAGCAAGATTCTACGAGGAACTGGAAAAAACCACTTTAGCCGAATTAGACCGTGCTTTTTATCAAAAACTTAAAGAAACGGAAATGACGGATATTGTCGTGGTTGGCTATCAAACAAGCCACAAAAAACTATCGCGTGCAAGCGAATAAACTTCTTACCAATCCTTCAAACTCTTTGTCCATGAAAAAAGTATTTTTGTCCCTAATCCTGTTATCCTTCCTCCAATTTGGCTGCTCTTCTTCTACAGAAAATGAGCAGAATGAAGATGAGTCCACCGTAAGGATGGACGATTTCCCCGAAACGATGGAAATCCCCGTCACTCCTGAGGATAATTCCATGAGTGCGCTCGATTGGGCAGGAATCTACAAAGGCACCCTACCTTGTGCAGATTGTGAGGGGATCGAAACCGAACTTGCCTTGAACCAAGACGGTACCTATTCTTATAAGACCAACTATCTAGGCAAAAACGATGCACTGGAAGAGGAATACACCGGGAAATTCACCTGGGATGAACAGGGTCGTACCATTCAATTGGAAGGTTTAAAAGGTGCCCCGGGAAAGTATCAGGTCGGGGAAAACCAACTCTGGCATCTGGATCAGGATGGCAATCGGATCAGCGGGGATTTAGCTGAAAATTATATCCTTAAAAAGCAGTAATTATTTAAACCTCACAATTTTCCCATGGGCCTTGGAAGTCATCGCCTCAGGAATACTTGCCGTGATTTCAGTATAAAGCAACTCCACCAATTTTTGCTTTAAAAAACTCCGGTTTAAAATAATACTCACCTCTCGGATCGGAGGCTCTCCTGCAAAGGGCCGCAGCCTGGTTTTTTCTTCCTCGGAAAGTTCATGCGTAGCCAATTCAGGCAACATGGTCATCCCTTTGTAACGATTAACCATATTTCTCAGCCCTTCCAGCGATCCACTTTCGTAATGAAAATTGGCATGCCCACTACTGGTTTGATCACAAAAGTTAATCACCTGATCCCGGAAACAATGCCCTTGTTGCAAAATCCAAAGCTCTTCGGATTTAACCTGATCGGCTCTGATCTCTTTTTGTGAAAGCAAGGGATGGTCTTTGGAAAGATAAGCGTAAAATTGCTCATAAAACATTGGTTTTTCCTCGATACCATTTTCCCCGAGGGGAGTCACCACGATTCCCAAATCCAATTCATCATTTTTCAGCTTTTTGACAATTTCTTCGGTGATCATCTCCTGAACTTCCAACTTAACATTGGGGTATTTTTCTAAAAATCTCCGGATAAACAAATGAAGAAGATAAGGAGCCAAAGTAGGAATAATCGCCAATTTAATAACTCCTGAAATATCCCCTTTGAGCTGAGCGACCAATTCCATCACGCCTTTACTCTCAGATACCACCCGCTTGGCTTGGGAAATGATCTGCACGCCAATTTCAGTGGGAATTACCGGCATTTTGCTTCGGTCAAAAAGTATCACCCCCAATTCTCGCTCAAGCTTGCTTAACTGCGCACTTAGCGTGGGTTGGGTCACAAAACAGGATTCTGCAGCCTGTCCAAAATGGCGATGTTTATCGACAGCGATCAAATATTCCAGTTGCTGAATGGTCATATCGAAAGATTAATTAAGAAGCTAATATAGAAAATGGGCAGAGAGTTCCTAAATCGGCTAAAAAAGAAAAGTCCGACTAAAAGCCGGACTTTTCAAAATTAGGTTAATTGCTCCACTTATTGTGGATTTTGAACCATATTCTCGTTAGCATTCAATTCAGAGATTGGAATTCTCCACAACCAGTCATTTGATCCTGCTGGCTCTTCGAATTTACCATTGATAACAGTCGAAACGTGATTCGCTCCTGTTCTGTCCAAAGGCAAGTTCAAACGCTTCAAATCGTAGAATCTGAATCCTTCACCCCAAAGCTCAATACGGCGCTGAACCATAATCTCTTCGACCAAAGCATCACCAGTATTGGTGGATAGGGTATATTCAGGATCTCTTTGCGAAGCAAAGTCAAACAACACCTGTGCAGCTTGACTGTCATTTCCGCCTCTTGCCAAAGCCTCAGCTTCGATCAAATACATCTCAGCAGCTCTCATGTAAGGAACATCTCCTACAGAAGAAGCATTAGCCTGAGCAACAAACTTCCGGTTCATGTAATCAATCTTAGCAAAAGAGGACAAGGTCACCTCGTCGATAAACGGATCTCTTAACTCAGGATCAGATGCATTAGGATCCCAAAGACCTTTTCTATAATCAGTCTCAGGAATCATGTCATACAATTTAGAGCTAATCGCTTTCGGATTACTTCGAATGTTAGTCGAGCTAAAGTTTACAGACAAATAAGCAAAGAAAGAGGCAAAGAAAGTCTGCTGATCATCAATCTGACGGCTTCCCCAGATCCACTCTGGATTGTCCACATTGTTGAATCCATCGTAAAGCTGCTCAGGAGACATTAAGTCATATCCTTCGCGAGCCTGAGCGGCAAACTGAGCTGCAGTACTGTAGTTTCCTTGGGTCAAAGCCACTCGTGCTTTGATTCCTCTAGCCACGTTCACATTGATGTGAGACTTGGCATTTCTGCTTTCATCCAATAGCGCAATCGCCTCGTCCAAATCAGCATTGACTTGAGTGTACACTTCCTCTACCGTGTTTCGAGGCCCCCCTTCGGTGATCGGCTCCAATACGATAGGTACACCCAATTGTCCATTTCCTCCACCCGGAGTATAGCGCTCTGCAAAAAGCTGAACCAAGTTGAAATGTGCCCAAGCTCTGTAAGCCAAAGCTTGACCTTTGATTTCGTCTTTTTCCTCTTGAGGACCTTCTGCATTATCGATATTAGCGATGATCATGTTGGCATTACCGATGATCTTGTAGTAGAATCTCCATACAAAACGTACATCACCAGATGTTTCTACGGTGTGATTTTGCCATCTTGAAATAGACACAAACCAACCGTTTCCAGTTGTGGTCATGACCAAATCATCCCCTAATACATCTCGCATAATCATCACCCCGCCTTCACCCGGCTGACCTTGAGAGTCATAGCGGATAAACATCGATCGGTGAATACCATTCAAAGCCGTCATGGCATTTTGAGTAGTCGTAAAGACTGCTGTCTCAGAAACCGCATCCGTAGGGATGGTTTCCAAATAATCCTCAGAACATCCAAAACTAAGGATTGCTCCGAGTAGGAATATTTTACTTAATAATTTCTTCATTGTCTTGGTAGATTACAGGTTCACATTAATACCCAACGTGAAAGTACGCGCTGGTGTGAAAGTATTAGCAGTAGTTCCATTGAAAGAACCGGAAACATACATCCCGCTTCTTCCGGACAACCAGCCTAGGTTTTCACCCGCCAAATACACGGTAGCCCCTCTCATTTTCCATCGTTCCAACGTAGCTCTTGGAATGGTATACGAAAGGTTTACCGAACGCAAATTGAGATAGGAAGCATCCGTTAACCATCGATCAGATTGAACATTGGTCTGAGCTGCACCAGTTACATCCATTTTAGGAACATCAGTAATGTCTCCAGGCTCTTGCCATCTGTTTAGAATATCTTCATGAAGTGCTCCTCCATCAGGATCAGCTGACATCAAACCTGCATAAATTCCGTCGTAGATGTCTCCACCGATTGCAAAGCTAAGGAGTACATTCAACGAGAATCCTTTGTAGGTAAAGGTATTCGTCAATCCACCAAAGAAGTCTGGAATAGCATCGCCCGCAAAATGGAAACGAGCATCCTGGAATCGGGTAGTTACCGTATCCTGACCGATGATTTGCTGATTCTCATCACTCGCATCATACTCATCTACTCGGTAAAGGCCTTCACCCGTTTGTGGATCCACCCCATACCAGTCTCTCAACCAGAAGTCATAAATTCCGTTTCCAACGACATACTTTTTGGTACCTACAATTTGCTCATCGAATGGTAGCTCTTTAAACTCGTTCTCAAACGTAGAAACGTTCAAGTTGGCAGTCCATTTGAAATCGTTTCCTCTTAGGATATCCCCAGCGATATTGAATTCAATACCTCTGTTTGCCATCGTTCCGATATTTTGGAACCTGCTGGTCAATCCAGTTGTCAAGGAAAGTGGAACTTCAAATAATAGGTTTTGAGATTCTCTGTTAAAGTATTCCAAGGTACCGGAGAATCGATTGCCAAAAGCAAAGTCCAATCCGATATCAAAGGTATTATTAGATTCCCACTGCAAATCCAAGGCAGAAAGTGACGCTTGAAGGATACCAGGCTCAGAAGCATTATTGAAACCTAGATCATACAAGGCTTGCCACGGATAATATCCTCCGACACTATTATTACCCACTTCACCATAGGAAGCTCTCAACTTCAATAGCTGAATGTTGTCAAAGTTGAAGAAGTCTTCTTGGTCAATAGCCCAGGAAGCACCTACGGAGTAAAATGTTCCCCATCTCACGTCTTTAGCAAAACGAGATGATCCGTCAGATCTCAAAGAGGCAGAGAAGGAATACTTATCATCATACACGTAGTTGATTCTAGAGAAATAAGACTCAATTGTCTCTCTATCCACTCGACCAGAGGCAGAGTTGATGGTCACAAAGTTGTCCGGCTCGATATTTCCAGCCAAAATCTGATCTTGCTTAGAAATAAACTGACGGTTAATTTTCAAATCGTAATTTTCATGACCTACCAAAGCATCCACAAAATGTTTTTCGTTTAGCGTCTTGCTGTAGGTCAACAATTGGTTAAAGGTCAAGGAATTGGTTCTAACATTGGATCGGCTGGTACGTCCAGCAGGAGCGCCATCCCCTACAATGGTGTTGTCATAACCAATTTCAAGCAAGGAAGTAATGTCGGTAGCGATATTCGTACGGAAAGTAAAGTCTTTGAGGAATTTCACTTCCATATACGCTCTAGAAGAAATCGCGTCTCTGTCGAAAAGATCTTCATTCAAAAGTGTTTCTTGAACAACATGACGACCTGGGAAAGAACCCGGCCCTCTTCTAGGAAGTCCAAACTGCTCTAAATCTCCGGTATCGTAGATTTTATTTCCCTGATTATCCAATACAAATCCACCTGTCTGCATATTCTGAGCAAAAACAGGATAGATTGGACCAATAGATCTTGCAGTAAAGAATGGGTTCACAAAGCTACTAGACCCACCTGAACGAGCATTGTTACCTTCAGCTAAGGTTGCAGAAAGGTTAATTCCGGTCTTCAACCAATCAGTCGCCTGCGTATTGACATTTAATCGCCCGGTAAATCGTTCGATGTCAGACTTAATCACAAAGCCTTTCTCATTTAAATAGTTAAATGAGGTATAGTAATCTGTCTTACCAGTAGCTCCGGAATAAGTTAAATTATATTCCTTACGATCACCAGTACGCTGCAATTCGTCAAACCAGTTAAGGCCTTGGAAATTGTTTACCGCGTTTGGATTTAAGGTTCCATCGGTACCGACAATTTGATTGTTTGGTACATTGTAAATGTTATATCCCAATACATTGATCAACTCCTCAGAAGCGAAAGTTGCCGCCTCAGCTGGAGAATCTCCCAATCCCAATTGATTGTTTCTTAACGATTCCCATACCAAAGGATAGTACTGACCAGCATTTACACGGCTGTATTCTGGAAGGGCTCTTCCTGATACACCCTGCTGTACTCTGAAGTTGACAGTTGGTCTATCTTTCTTACCTGTCTTAGTGGTAATCATGATCACACCATTTGCCGCTCTTGAACCGTAAAGCGAAGTTGACGATGCATCCTTCATGATCGTCATGTCAGCGATATCTTCTGGGTTCAAGTTGGAAAGATCCCCATCAAAAGGAACCCCATCCACCACATAAAGTGGCGCGGAGGAGGAGTTTACCGAACCTACCCCTCGGATCCGAACGGCCGGCGTAGAACCGGGCTGTCCTGAGGCAGAAGTCGTGATGACACCCGGAGACTGACCTTCAATCGCATTTACCACGTTATTGATCGGACGATTGGCAATTTGATCTCCTTTAAGGGAAACTGCCGATCCAGTAAAGTTTCCTTTATCGGCCGTACCTCCATAAGCAGTAATGATTACTTCGTCCAGATTCTGGGAATCTTCCGTCATGGTCACGTCGATGACAGATCTGTTACCGATCTGCTCCTCCACACTTCTATAGCCAATATAGCTAAATACAAGCGTGGTAGCGCTTTCAGGAACACTGATCGAATAGTTACCGTCAAGGTCGGTCACTACCCCGATCGTCGTCCCTTTCACAAGGACATTGACCCCGATCAAACCTTCCGGTTGATCATCGGACACTATCCTACCAGTGATCGTTCTGTTTTGCGCCCATACTGACACAACGGTCAGAAGGGTAAGTGCAAAACCTAGTAAAACTTTCTTCATAGGTTAAAATTTTAGATGATTTAAATTTTCAATATGCAAGATGCGAATGAAATAGGGCATGAAACAAATTTGGGAATTAAAGATAGAGCCAAGATATTCCATACATTATTTTGAAAAAACTAAATAATCAAAATATTACATATAAATCATCTCTTCGGACAGTGTCCGACATCAACAAATTCTTTCATTTTCATTTTAACAAAATTTAATTTCTAAAAAAATGCTAAAACTTACTGAAGCTATGCATTGTTAGAAAGTTTATATATTTATATCCTCTTGCAAACAGGTATTTTTGCGGTATTTTATTCTGTTTTTATTTACTTTATCAATATATTTCAGGATAATGTTTGACTATTGTACGGTTTCAGAAAAGTGTTCGGAAAATTTTATAGAATCAAAATTCAAAAAATCCAAATATGACTTTACTTTAAAATTTTACTTAAATGGAATAAAAATTCTTTGGATTGAGCTCTAAATCACAAAAATCTTACTTTAAAAGCAAAAAACTGTGATTTTTGACCCAGCACCCTTCCTCCTTTTTCAAAAGCCAGATTTCTAGAACATTTGAATAAAAGTCCAATTTTTCCTCTTTTACCTTCCTGTAAATCCCTTCAAAACTTGAGGGTTTTAAATCTTTAAAAGCAACTGTCATGTGCGGATGATAATTTCGATCACTGAGCTCTGGCATCAAATGCAGTTCCCGTTGACAAAAAATCTTTAATCCAGCCTGCAACTCAAAGAGCGTAGTTGGTGCATCCACTTTTAGAAAAATTACCCGCTTTCCAAAACAGTCCACACCGTGAATTCTTAGGGTAAACTGTTGATGCTTTTCTATAAAATTCCCAAGAAGACCTTTGAGCTTTCCTTCATTTTTCTCAGAATAGGAAAAGGGCATCTTGACCGTCACATGAGCTGGAGACTTCAACGCATACTTACTTCCAAAATCCTGCTTGATCGATTCTTTTAGACCTTCGACTTGATCGAAAAAAGAAGAATTTGGAATTATTGCCAAAAAATATTTACGCAAATCTTTCATCTGTTTATAATTGGTTTTTTAGCGGTCATAAGGAATCTCGCAATTCTAATCATCCCGGTGTGTGACGAGTACGTCATGCTCGATTTCATCTGTATATAATTTGTTTTTTAGCGGTCATATGGAATCTTCGCATTTATTTTGATCATCCCTCTGTGTGTCTCTTTAGCCATGCTCGATTTCAGGTGGCTATACGTAAATTTTGAAAACTCCATGGAACCTTGGGGATTAAAATGATTATTATTCCCTGCGTTTAATGGTGATTTTAATTGTAATAATTTCATCGCATAAATCTACCCTGGAAAAACTTCCCGTACCAAAAACAAAAAAACTGTTTAATAAACTCAATCTATCCCTTAAATTAAGCCTATCAAAAAACAATCGCTATGAAGTTTTTTTCTAAAGTAATGGTCGGAATGGATCTGACCGAAATGGACGATATCCTAATTAAGAAAACCATCGTGTTTTTGGAATTTTTGGGTGTAGAAACTTGCTACTTTCTACATGTCTCCAAAGATTTGGCTTTGCCGGATGAAATCATCCAAAAGTATCCCAACTTAGTTGCTTCTGGGGATGAAACCATCGAAGCCATGATTCAGCAAAAGCTGGAAGAACATAATTTTCCCAAATCAATCACCACTGAAGTGATTGCTGAAGAAGGAGATCACCCGCTAGACACCTTCCTGCGCTGGGCCAAAATTAAAGATGTGGACTTGGTCATTATGGGGAGAAAAGAGACCTTAAAGGGAAGTGGTGCACTCGCCAATGGCGTTGCTAAAAAAGCTCCTTGTTCGGTTTTACTCCTTCAAGAAAAACGACCTGAAGGATTACCGAAAAAAATCATGATCCCGACCGACTTCTCGGACCATAACCATCTTATTTACTCATTTGGTGAGCGGGTAGCCGATGAATTAAATGCCGAACTGATTCCTGTTCACTTTTTCGAAGTTCCTCATGGCTATTCCAAAACCGGAAAATCCTTTGAAGAGTTTGCAGAAATCATGAAGGAGCATGCAAAAAAGGACTTCAAAAAATTCGTAGCCAAGCACAACCTCTCGGAGCTATCCTGTGATTTTATTCTCAATGATGGAGAGGACATTGGCGAACTCCTCCTCAAAGAAGCCCACAAATTAGATGTTGATATGTTTATCATGGGATCCCGAGGTCGAACTAAATCAGCTGCCATGCTGCTTGGAAGTACCGCCGAAAAACTCATTGCAGAAAACAATGTCCTTCCTATGCTTATATTTAAGCAAAAAGGGGAAAATATGGGATTCTTTGAAGCCTTGTTTAAATTATAAACAGACAGCAACTTAACAATCGGGTAGGAGAAACGGGATTAGTTCCCGTTTCGACCTCCCACACCACCGTA
>NZ_JAMWZB010000051.1 GCF_024305035.1 Algoriphagus sp. | reverse complement strand
AAACCTACAGCTGGTAGGGGAACTATGAAAGATGTACTTGGTGGGGTGGATACGTATATTGGATGTAGCGAACCTGCCCAGACCTTATGTCCAGGATATGGGGAGGCCTCTATTCAATAGGGAATTATTTTAAACTAGGGGCTGCTACATAAGCAGCCTCTTTACCTTAAAACATTACCTTTTATGAGAAAAAAATTCTGGTTTTATATTTTTTTAGTCACGATTATCAGCTGTACTGAACCAACTGAATTAAAAACCTCCGATCAAACTATAGAGATTCAGGTAGAAAATGCGAAAGATGCAAAATTAAGTGTGCTCTATGAAAGTATAGAATATGTTTTGTTGAAAAACTCCGATGAATTTCCATTAGTAAGACCCTATAAATTTAAGTTTTCTGGTGACCTGATGGGAATAGAAGATACAGGTGCAGAACAATATGTTTTTTTTGATTTAAAAGGAAATCCGCGCTTTAAGCTTGTCGCCAGTGGCGGAGGACCAGGTGAATTTCAACGAACTGAGGATTTTCAATTTTCTAATAATGAAATTATTGTCAAAGATCCAATGCTTTCAAAGTTTTTGTTTTATGATCGACAAGGGAATTACCTTCAGGAGGAAAAGTCTAGGGTCAGGACAAGTTACTTTTTTAAAAATGATAAACTTGAGCTTCATTATTCAAAAAATATTAGAGAACATGGTGATTTTGACTTTTACAGGATAGAAAATAACCAAATCATTCCTATAGTTCCCTCTAAGACTTTCATCAAAGATGTGGTTTTTTCTGATATTAATAGTTTTATGATCGACACAAATAGCGAAAGCATTTTATTCAAGATTCCTTATTCTACGCGCATTGTTTTCTTCGATTCTAAGGGGGAAATAAAGGATTTAGTTGAGTTTGATTTTGGCGATAAGTATTTAAGTATAGAGGAGCAATCAAAATTGACACCTGAAGAAAAAGATGCTAAAATAATGAAGGAGAATTTAGTTTCTTTAGGAATTGGCTCATTTTTCCCTTTAGAGGGAGGTTATTTGGCTACCTTCGGTACAGGTTATAAGTATAGTCACCAAGTTTTTTTGGATCAAAATTTTAATGTGAAGGGACATTATTACAAAATCAGAAATGACATTGATCGAATGCCCATAAAAACAGTTCCTTGGTTCTCTGATGATAATCGAATTGGTTTCTATATGCCTTCAGCTAAGTTTTTGGCCAATTATTTAGAAAAATTTGAAATCGGTATGTCTTCAGAACCGAATAGTAATCTCCATCAATTCGTAGAAGAGAATCAATACGAATTAGGTGAAGACTCGTATGTGCTCACCTTTCTAAAAGTAAAAAAAGAGGTTTTCAATGATTAGTTGGATTTTGGCAAAACGCAAAAATTAATTTACTACTTGTTAAATCGTCGAAGATTTTTATTCCCCACCCCCGTACTAGGCTATTCCAAGAATTGGGTTATTTTTGTTTATGCTTTCCAAAAAGACCAAGTACGCCCTGCATGCTCTCACCTATTTAGGCAAGCATCGGGATGAGAAGACCGTCTTGATCCAAGATATTGCCGAGGATCATGGTATCTCCCATAAATTTCTGGAGAATATTCTGCTCGAACTTAAAAAAGCCGGCATTCTTGGCAGTAAAAAAGGTAAAGGCGGCGGTTACTATTTGATCAAGGAACCCAAGGATATCCCGCTTTCCAAAGTCATCCGACTCCTAGATGGACCCATCGCGCTTCTCCCCTGTGTCAGCCTCAACTACTACGAACCTTGTGCAGAATGTAAAGATGAAGCCACCTGCGGCATCAATAAGGTCATGATTCAAGTTCGTGATGAAACCCTTAAAATACTGGAAAACAAGACTTTAGAAGATATTTTAAAAACTTAACAAAATTTTTTCCCTATAAAGTCTATAAAAATGATAGGGTTTATATACTTTTGCTTTTACAATTCGTGTAAAGCTTATGATTCTAGACCAACCACTAAAAAAAGCCTTCGAAAGCAAGCCGGGAAAAGACAGCAACCTGAAGAGTTTGCTCAAGTCGATTTCTTGGCGGATTGTGGGCACGATTGATACGATTATTATTTCCTTTCTTGTTACTGGAGAGCTGACGATGGCTTTGTCCATCGGTTCGGTAGAGGTAGTTTCCAAGATTCTCCTTTACTATCTCCATGAGCGGGTGTGGGAGACCGCGACCAAAACCAAAACAGCTGATGCAGAAAAAGAATATGCACGATCTTGAGCAGCGATTGGAGCAGTTGACTGCGGGAGAAGGCTTGGCGCTGATTGCGGATCTTTTCCCTGGGAAAGTGGTTTTCTCCACTTCACTCGGTCAAGAGGATCAGGTAATTACCCAATTGATTACTTCACAGAATCTTCCGATCCAGATCTTTTCGCTGGATACGGGAAGGTTATTTTCGGAGACTTTGGAACTATTGGCCCGAACTGAAAGCAGGTACAAAACCCGTATCAAAGTCTATTATCCCGATACCGCTGCTGTTGAAAAACTAGTAGCTGATATTGGAATCAATGGATTTTATGAGTCGGTAGAAAATCGAAAATCCTGCTGTTTTGTCCGAAAGGTAGAGCCTTTGAAAAGAGCTCTGGAAGGGAATGAAGTATGGGTTACCGGTCTTCGGGCCGAGCAAAGTGCCAATCGAAGTGCGATGAAGCGAATCGAATGGGATGAAGCCAATCAGATTTTGAAATACAATCCGCTGTTGGATTGGAGTTTTGAAGAGATGATGGCTTATATCAAGAACCATAAGATTCCATACAATCCTCTTCACGATAAAGGATTTATCAGTATCGGTTGTGCTCCTTGTACGCGCGCAATTCTTCCAGGAGAAGATGCCCGGGCAGGCCGCTGGTGGTGGGAGGAATCCAAAAAGGAGTGTGGCTTGCATAGTCGATGACCCGTCACTTCGAGGAGAAGCAACCTGTCCCAAACTTCTTTCAGGAAAGGAGCAATCTCTCAGAGCGCAGACCATCTCCTTGTAAAAAGTCGACAAAGAGGGGCTTTGGGCCAGTTTACTAAATTAAAATAAAAAGAATGATCGTTTGGGCCCCCGCAATGACGGTCCAACCTATTAATCGTATTTCTTATGAACCTATTAACACCTAACCCCAAAGAAGCAGAATCTATTCAGATTATCCGTGAGGTGGCCGCACAGTTTGAGCGCCCGGTACTGCTTTTTTCTGGAGGGAAAGATTCGATTACCTTGGTGAGATTGGCACAAAAGGCCTTTTTTCCGGCAAAAATTCCTTTTCCACTCCTTCATGTGGATACTGGCCATAATTTTCCGGAGACCATCGAGTTCCGAGACCAATTGGTGAAGGAATTGGGCTTGGAGTTGATCGTTCGAAATGTACAGGACTCCATCGATCAAGGGAAAGTTCGCGAAGAAAAAGGACGCTATGCCAGCCGGAATACCCTGCAGACTACTACGCTTTTGGATGCGATTGAGGAATTCAAATTTGACGCCTGCATTGGTGGAGCCCGAAGAGATGAAGAAAAAGCCCGTGCCAAAGAACGGGTATTTTCCGTACGGGATGATTTTGGCCAGTGGGACGAAAAAAATCAGCGCCCCGAGCTGTTTGATATGCTCAACGGTAAAATTCATGTGGGACAAAATGTGCGAGTGTTTCCAATATCCAATTGGACGGAGCTTGATGTTTGGGAGTACATCCGAACCGAAAATATCGCTATTCCGAGTATCTACTTTGCACACAAACGCGAGGTGTTTTTTAGGGATGGATTGATCTGGACAGCCAATGAACATGTATATCGTGAAGCCCATGAGGAAGTAGTTGAAAAATGGGTAAGATTCCGTACGGTGGGTGATATGACCTGTACCGCTGCAGTGCTTTCAGAAGCGGTGAGTTTGGATGACGTGGTGAATGAAATCCGTCTATCCACCCTATCGGAACGTGGTGCCCGCATTGACGATAAACGCTCAGAAGCTGCAATGGAGACCAGGAAAAAAGTCGGATATTTTTGATTTGGCACGTCATTGCGAGGAGGAGGTACGACGACAAAGCAATCTTTAAATTAAAATAGAAACACAATTGAAATACAGTGGAAATAGCTCCCCCAAGCGGGACGAAATACTCGGTTTAACCTGAGTTAACTATATCATCAAAGGAAGTGAGCCTTATTTCAACTTATTTCTACAGTATTTCAAAAAGGTAAGATAATGAACATACAAAACCGAAAACTCATTAAAATCGCCACAGCAGGTTCAGTGGATGATGGTAAAAGTACCCTGATCGGACGATTGCTTTACGATACGCAATCGTTGACCACGGACAAAATTGAGGCGATAGAAAGAAGCTCCCGGCAACGAGGCTATGATTATTTGGATTTTTCCTTGGCTACTGATGGTTTGGTGGCAGAACGGGAGCAGGGAATCACCATCGATGTGGCACATATTTACTTCAATACCGACAAGACCAACTTTATCGTAGCCGATACTCCAGGACACGTGGAGTATACCCGGAATATGGTAACAGGAGCATCTACTTCACAGGTGGCCATTATTTTAATTGATGCCAGAAAAGGGGTGATCGAGCAGACTTATCGTCACTTTTTTATCGCCAATCTGCTTCGGATGAGCCATGTGGTCGTAGCGATTAACAAAATGGATTTGGTTGAGTACAGTGAGGATACGTTTCTGAAAATTAAGGCTGATTTTGATGCCTTAGTGGCCAAAAGCAATTTTGGCGAAGAGCAGATCACGTTTATCCCCGTTTCGGCTTTGAAAGGAGAGAATGTCACGCGTAAATCCGAACACATGCCTTGGTATGTCGGTAACACACTCTTGGATCATTTGGAGGTGTTGGAGCCGGAAGATTTGCAAGAAAGCGCTGCAGCGAGATTTCCGGTACAGTTGGTGATCCGGCCAAAAACCGAAGCCTATCATGATTTTCGTGGGTTTTCGGGGAAATTGTATGGCAATTCCCTGTCTGTCGGAGACCGAGTGACTGTATTGCCATCCGGAAATGAATCTACGATCAAAAGCATCCACTTCTTTGATCAGGAGTTGGAATCTGCCGCACCGGGTTCCTCTGTAGTGTTGACCTTGACCGATGAAGTAGATTGCAGTCGGGGAGATATGATTGTCAAAAGTGGGGAGACTCCCCAAAGCGAGAAATTACTTTCGGCGACGATTTGTCAGGTCAATTCCAAACCCCTACAGGTGGGTCAAAAATATACTCTCCAACACGGCGTCAATCGTGTTTTGGCCAAGGTGGATCGAATCGAGGGAAAGGTTCATGCAGATTTCTCAGGAACTGAGGAAACCGATCAGCTCAAGCTCAATGATATCGGAAAGGTACATTTCCGATTGAGCAAACCGATTCATTTTGACTCCTACCATCAATCCAAGTCCAATGGGGCTTTTATTCTGATTGATGAGGGGAGTTATGATACGGTGTCCGTGGGATTTATTGAATAGTCGATTGAACTGGCTAAGTCTTCAGACTTGTGCTCAGGATACTAAAATATTAGCCTCGACTAACCTCCAGGCTTTTTCTAAGAACCTATAACCTACTTTCCCGATAGGGAAATAAACCTATTACGCTATGCAAAGTTTTCGAACCGAACTGGAAAACCCCATTGTAGAAAAGGACATCATCGAATTGGATCGTAAAATCGCTCTTTTTCGCGAAGGAAAAATCGATGAGGAAAAATTCAGAAGCCTTCGCCTTGCTCGAGGTGTCTATGGGCAGCGGCAGCAGGGCGTGCAGATGGTCCGGATCAAACTTCCTTACGGACGGGCCACCTCGGCACAATTGCGGAGAATTTGTAAGGTATCAGAGGAATATTCCATTGGTCGTCTTCATATTACCACACGTCAGGATATTCAGATTCACTATGTCAGTTTGGATCGTACTCCTGAGCTTTGGGCAGAATTGGAGCGGGATGATGTGACGATTCGTGAGGCTTGTGGAAATACCGTCAGAAATGTTACTGCCTCCGAAACTGCGGGTATAGATCCAAAGGAGCCTTTTGATGTGACTCCTTATGCGGATGCAACCTTTCGGTATTTTCTGAGAAATCCAGTCTGCCAGGAAATGGGCCGAAAGTTTAAGATGGCTTTTTCCTCTTCTGTTGAAGATACGGGATTGGCCTACATGCATGATTTGGGCTTTATCCCAAAAATCAAAGAAGTGGATGGGCAACAAGTTCGTGGCTTTAAAGTCTTACTCGGTGGGGGGTTGGGCTCGCAGCCGCGACATGCAGATTTGATCAGCGAGTTTTTGGAGACCGATCAATTGATTCCATTTATCGAAGCGGTATTGCGGATATTTGACCGGCATGGGGAGCGAGCTAGGAGAAATAAGGCAAGGATGAAGTTTTTGATCAAGGATCTTGGTATTGAGACCTTCTTGGATTTGGTGGAAAAGGAGAAGGCAGCCCTTCCCTTTAAATCCTTTCCGCTTGATTTTGAACATGAGGAAGAAAAAACACTTCCCAATCCTCCCACTGTAGAGGTCGATTCAGCTGAGCTGGGATTGGATTTCGAATTGTGGAAGCTAACCAATGTCCTGGAGCAAAAGCAGAAAGGGTATTTTTCCATCGGTGTTCGCGTGGCTTTGGGAGATTTTTACCTGGATCAAGCCCGACCTTTGGCAGATTTGGTGGAGAACTATGCAGCAGGGGAACTCCGCTTTACCCTTCGGCAAAATATTTTGATTCGGGATGTCCGGGAAGATTTGATCCCCTTCTTTTATCAGGAATTGAAAAAAATCAACTTGGCTCAGCACGGATACAATTCCCTCGGAGATATTACGGCCTGCCCGGGGACAGATACCTGCAATTTGGGAATAGCGAGTTCGACTGGAATTGCCGTAGAGCTCGAAAAAGTCATTGAACAGGATTATCCTCATTTCTTGAAAAACCAGGATTTGGTTATTAAAATCTCGGGCTGTATGAATGCCTGTGGGCAGCACAATATGGCTCATATTGGTTTTCAGGGGATGTCTATGCGTGTAGGGAAAACGGTTTTTCCAGCACTTCAAGTGCTCTTAGGCGGAGGAAATCTCGGCGATGGAAATGGTCGATTTGCTGATAAAGTCACCAAAATCCCAAGCAAAAGAGGTCCTCAGGCACTTCGGGTTTTGTTGGATGATTTTGAGCAAAACGGAAAGGGCTTGGATTTTCTCACCTATTACGACCAGCAAGGACAAATGTATTTTTATGACTTGCTCAAAGAATTGGCGGACCCGGCTGGTTTGGTGGATTCGGACCGGATTGATTGGGGGAGACAGGAAGATTACCAAGTGGCTGTAGGGGTTGGCGAATGCGCAGGAGTGGTGATTGATTTGGTGGCAACCTTGCTTTTGGAGGCAAAGGAAAAGCTGGATCTCGGTCAGGAATCACTCGGAGAGGAACGCTGGTCAGATAGCATTTATCATCACTATGCAAGCTTGATCAATGCTGCAAAAGCACTTTTGCTCAGCGAGGATATCAGCACCAATAGCTACGCGAATATCATTAAGTTATTTGATGAGAATTTTGTTGAAAATGGAAAAATAAAGCTATCGGGAACTTTTGCAGAAAAAGTCTATCAGATCAATGAAAATGAACCGACGGAGGAATTTGCAAAAGCTTATGCTAAGCAGGCCTTGGAGATTTATCAGTTATTGAAATGGTATAGAGAAGAGGAGGTGGAAGCATGAGATCGAATATAACTCCAAAAGTGACACTCGTCGGTGCGGGCCCTGGAGATCCGGAATTGATTACTTTAAAAGGCATTTTGGCATTAAATACCGCCGATGTCGTGCTTTATGATGCACTGATCGATCCGGTTTTACTCAAGCATGCTCCCAAATCGGCATTGAAAATATTTGTTGGGAAAAGGTTGGGCAAGCACAGCACTCCTCAAGAAGATACGAATCAACTTTGTGTGGAATTAGCCAAAAAGCACGGACATGTTGTCCGCTTAAAGGGTGGAGATCCCTTTGTTTTCGGCCGGGGAGGAGAAGAGGTTGATTACATCGAAACTTTCGGGATTTCCGCAGCGGTAGTTCCAGGGATTTCTTCGGCCGTTGCCGTACCAGCAAGTGCAGGGATTCCAGTGACCAAAAGAGGGATTTCTGAAAGTTTCTGGGTGATTACCGGGACAACATCTTCCCGTGAACTTTCTCAAGACCTGGCCTTGGCAGCCCAAAGTACGGCTACGGTGGTGATCCTGATGGGAACCAAAAAGCTGGGTGAAATTACTGAGACTTATCGAAAAATTAGAAAGGAAAACCTACCGATTGCCATTATCCAAAGTGGTACTACTCGGGAAGAAAAAATTACGGCTGGATACATTCAGGACATCGAGCAAAAAGCATTAGAAAATCAGGTCGAAGCACCTGCAATTATCATCATTGGCGAAGTGGTACGGGAAAGTTTGCGATTGGCTGAGGTGTATCGGGAAGCCATATCCGTGGTCAGTTTGCAGTCGCAATAAGTAAAATCCTTTGCGAAATACGATTGAATTTTAGCGCAATTCGTCCAAAGATGTCCGAGTTATGCTGCTTCTCCAGAAGCAGCATTTTCAGTAAACCCGTTAGTTACGTAGTTGGATAGTATACAGGTCCTGCTTCTAGAAAAGCAGGACAGCTGAAGTCTCATGAATACAGTGTGTTTTCAAAAAATCTTGATTCTCTTGTCTTAATTCTTGATTCTTAAAATGATGAACCATCTCTACCCCATATTCCTCAAAGTTCACCAGCTCAACGTTCTGCTCATCGGTGGAGGCTTTGTGGCTACCGAAAAGCTGGAATTCCTGCTTAAGTCAAGTCCAGAAGCCCAAGTGACTGTGGTTTCCAAATTTTTCCGCCCTGAGTTTTTAAAATTAGCAGAGGGAAAGGAAACGGTTACCCTGATCGAAGATTCATATCAAGAAAAGTACTTGGGCGGAAAGCACATCGTGATCGCGGCAACGGACGATAAAAAGGTAAACCGACAAATCCGAAATGAGGCTAAGGAGCGCTTTTTGTTGGTCAATGTGGCAGATACGCCTGAACTCTGTGATTTTTATCTGGGTGGAATTGTGACCAAAGGAAATCTCAAAATTGCCATCTCTACCAATGGAAAATCACCAACGACGGCGAAGCGACTTCGACAATTGCTTGAGGAAGTGCTTCCTGAGGAAATCGATGATTTGCTGGAAAATTTAAATGCCTATCGGGCTACCCTGAAGGGAGATTTTGAATATAAAGTTAAAGCGATGAATGAGGTGACTGAGGGGTTGGTGAATAGAAAGCCTAACGATAGGATGCGCGACTCCCTAAGTTGTAAAGAGTAAATTGAAAAGTAGATTCTAAAAAAGTCACTCAAAATCACACTTTAAGGTATGATTATGTGAAAATTTTCACATTTTTGTTAGATAACATGTGATTTTATGTTTTTTGAGCGAAATATTGTTGAAAAATTAAATGCTTGGTCATCTAGACCTAAGCCAAAACCTCTCCTGCTGAAAGGCGCCCGACAAGTAGGTAAAACTTCTATTCTTAAATGGTATGGGGATAGGGCATATGAAAAAGTTGCCTATTTCAACTTTGACAGGCAGCCTGATATTAAGCAGTTTTTTGAACTGACAAAAGATCCAAAACGGATAATTGAAAACCTCTCTTTGGTCATAGGTTTTTCCATCGACGTCCGGAATACCTTGATCATTTTTGACGAAATTCAAGAATGCAAAGAAGCGTTAAATGCCCTCAAGTATTTTGAAGAGTCCTCTGATCCATTTCATGTGATTGGAGCGGGATCGCTTTTGGGGGTCACTTTGGGAAACACTTCTTCTTTTCCGGTAGGTAAGGTGGAATTTTTGGAAATTTTCCCGTTAACATTTCTTGAGTTTTTGGTTCAGAAAGACAAGGAAATGGCATTCTATATTCAGGGAATAGAGGCTTTAGAACCTATTCCCGATTATTTTTTTAATCGGATTACAGATAGTTTTCGCCAATTTATGATTTGTGGAGGGATGCCGGAATCTGCGCGAGAAATGGTGGAAACCGGAGATTTAAGTCGAGTGGAGGAAATATTGGCGAATATAAACTATGCCTATCAACTCGATTTTTCAAAACATGTGCCGACAAAAGACATCCAAAAAATTTCATATATATGGGACTCAATTCCTTCTCAATTGGCTAAAGAAAATAAAAAATTTCTCTTCCAAGTCGTTAAGAAAGGAGCAAGGGCAAGAGAATATGAAGATGCGTTAACTTGGTTGATTCAAGCTGGTTTGGTTTATAAAGTTTCAAGAATTACAAAAACTGGAATACCTCTTTCGGCATACCGGGATTTATCGGCATTTAAAATTTACTTTTTGGATTTGGGCTTATTGCGTAAAAAGGCAGATCTAGGTGCTACAATGATTTTGAATCCAACAGATCTTTTTACCGAATTCAAAGGTGCTTTAGCCGAAAATTTCATCCTCCAAACGCTTTTAAACCATTTTGAAGTTGACCCGGTTTATTGGACATCAAATGGAAAAGCTGAGTTGGACTTTGTACTTCAGTTTGAAAATTCACTTATTCCGATAGAAGTCAAGTCAGCAGAAAACATCCGAAGCAAAAGCCTTTCTGTTTACAGTCAGGAAAATTCTCCAATCCTGAAAGTAAGGTATTCAATGAGGAACCTAAAATTACAAGATGGCTTAATTAATATTCCCTTGTTTTTGGCTGATCGAACAGGTGATTTTTTGAAAATGAGTTTGAAAGCCTAAACTTAAAATTCGAGAATAAAAAGTTGAATCACACTTTAAGTTCGTATTATGTGATTTATTTCACGTTTTAGTTAGATAAAGTGTGATTTTGAATCGAAGGGTACACGTCCTTTGTTTTGACCCATAAAAAAGCCCAGAATTTCATCCGGGCTTTTGAAGTATTGGGTGGTGGATTTTTATACGTAATTATTTAGCATCACTGGCATTACAAGCATCAGGATGTCTTCGTTTTCATCTTGCTCAGCAGGCAAAATCAAACCTGCACGATTCGGTGCGGAGAATTTCAAGCTGACTTCCTTGCAAGAAAGATTATTGAGCATTTCGACCAAAAACTTAGCGTTGAACCCAATTTCAATATCCTCTCCATCGTGTTCGCAGGAAAGGCGCTCATTCGCTTCATTGGAGAAGTCAAGATCTTCTGCAGAAATCATCAATTCCGAACCGGTCAATTTCAAGCGAACCTGATGCGTAGTCTTATTGGCATAAATTGCGATTCGACGCAGCGAGCTCAACAAATCCTGACGATCAATGGTCATGATGTTTGGATTGTCTGCAGGAATCACATTTTCGTAATCGGGGAATCGCTCATCGATCAGCCTGCAGATCATTTTGATGCTGTTAAACTTGAAGTAGGCATTGGACTGATTAAATTCCACAGTTACGGGAACATTTTCTGACGGAAGTGTGGATTTCAGCAAATTGAGTGCCTTTCTGGGGATGATCAGACTCGCCGGATTTGGTGAAGCAATATCCACTCTGCGATAACGAACGAGTCGATGCCCGTCAGTTGCGACAAAGGTAGTATTGGTTTCGCTCAAATTGATATAAACTCCGGTCATCGCTGGGCGGAGTTCATCGGAGCTCGTCGCAAAAATCGTATTGGAAACCGCGCTTGATAGCACTTCAGTGGACATGTCAACTGTGGTTGCATTGCTGACGGTCGGGATTTTTGGAAAGTCGGTCGCATTCTCACCAGCTAGTCGATAGCGGCCATTGTCAGAGCTGATTTCCACTGCATAGGTATCGTGATCGATGCTGAATGTTACCGGCTGCTCAGGAAGATTTTTTAACGTATCAATCAGGATTCGGGCAGGCACAGCGATGTTTCCATCTTCTTTTGCCTCCACGTGAATTTCAGTGATCATGGAGGTCTGCAGATCCGATGCGGTAATCGTCAAAACGGAATCTTTGATCTCAAAAAGGAAATTTTCTAAGATGGGCACCACAGGGTTGGTCGTGACCACTCCATTGATTGCCGAAAGCTGCTTCAAAAGGGCAGAAGAGGAAACAATAAATTTCATATCGTAGGGCTTATTTGATTTTTACTTTTTGAATGGGGGTAAATTTATAAATAAAATCCAATTGCATGGGGAGGAAATGGCTTTTGAAATAAAATAAATTGCATCTATTTGGGCTTTTTTCCTTCATTTATTTTTTTGAGTATTTTCTTTTTCGGATAAAGGATATCACCGAGCCGATGAGCAATAGGGTAAAAACAGGTCCTAAAACATTGATAAGCTGCCAATAGCTCTTTTGCTGGGCGATTTTGGCACGATTGAGTGGGCGGATTTGGAACGTCCGTGTTCGGCTGGCTATAATTCCCTCGGGATTGATCAGATATTGGCTGAGGTTTCGCAGGAATAATTTATTTGCAAAAATCACTTGATTAAATGGATCATCACCCAGGCTCAAAGGGCTCCCTGTCATAGGGTCAACTTGACTTTGAAAAATCTCCCCATCTCCAATTACTACGACTTTTCCTGCTCCACTTTCTTTAAAATCCTCTTGGTCAAATCCCTCGGGAAGAAAGCGATTTTTGTACAATGAAGTGAATTCTCCTTCCAGTAAATACGCAAGCGGTAGTTTGGATTGATTGTAGCTCGCTAGATCAGGTTCTTGCTCCATATCCCGAAATGCCACCCGTGCCGGAGCCGATAAAATCCGTGAGTTTTCAGAACTGAAAAGCAAAGGTGTTTTTTTGATTCCTTTGGCCATTACCGTGTCCAGACTACTGGCAAAGCGCAAATACACGACATCCAAACCTTTGGTAATCGGGTGGCTTTGCATCCGAGTGGATTGTATATAAAAAGGCCAAGGCAAGGGCACTAGTTGATCCTGATCGCCGTAATTTCCTCCCATGACCGGGAAATAGCCAAAATTCAAATCTTGAATCAAGTCTTTGTTGACTCGAATGCCATATTTGAAAAGAAGATTTTCTAATCCATTTTCAAGGGGCATGGCCAAGGTTCCATTGTCTCCACCCGCCTGCGAAACATCGACCGCTACCCCATCTGTAAGCACAACCAAATTCCCTCCATGCATGACATATTGATCGAGCAGGTAAATTTCGCGCTCTGAAAAGGACTCCCACGGCCCTTGGATAACAATAATTTTAAAATTGATCAAATCTTCCACTGTTCGGGCTTGCTCAAGGGGCACCTTAAATACCTCAAAATCTCCATCAAGCGCCTCGACTAACCCATAACCTTCATCCTCGCTCATTTCACCATGACCCATAATCATTGCCAAGGCATTATCACCCGATTCGGTCAACTTTCGGATAGCATTGGCCAGCTCAAATTCAAGATTTTCAATAGACTGATTGAGGATTTGATCTTCGCTCATGCCCATTTCTCCTTTTAAAACCAGTGCGCCAGTTTCATATTCCTCATTGTAAACCAAAATTCCGGGAAATACCAACTCGGTCCGCTGTCCCCCGGTTTGTCGGATCCGAAGGTTAGTGGGATTGATGCCATAATTGGCGAGTTCTACGATAAATTCCTCCTGTTCTGCCTCAGGAATACTGAGTGGGTCAAAATAAGAAAATGTGATTTTTTCGGGACTATAGGCATTAAACGTTCGTACAGTTTCCTCAATGGAGCGCTGCAATCGGCGCATTCCGCCGGGTAAATCATCACCCTTAAGGAGGATTTCTACATGGACTGGCGATTCAATTTGGGAGAGAATTTCTTCGGTGGCAGGATGAATGGAGTAGCGTTTTTCCTCCGTTAGATCTATTCGAAAATTGACAAATTGATCTAGAATAAAAAGTATCAGCAGTCCTGCTAAAAGGATACCAAAGCGTAAAAGGGCATGTTGTTTCAGTGTTTTCATTTATTTTTTAAGACTAAAACCGACAATCCTAAAAACAACCAAATCATCCCGATCAGAAAGAAAACATCGCCAGAATCTATCACTCCTCGGCTTAGGTTAATGTAATGAAAGCTCAAGCTAACTTCTTCAACCCAATATCCCCAGTCACCCAAAATAAGATCGGCTAGCGCGGAAAACCCAAAATACAACACGAAGCAAAGAAATACGCCCATAACAAAGGCTACCACTTGTTGAGAGCTGAGTGAAGAGGAGAAAATACCCACTGCTCCGAATACCGCTCCAATCATCAGCAAGCCTATCCAACTTCCAAAGAAGCCAGCCTGATCCAGATTTCCCGCAGGATCACCCAGCTGTAAAATACTGAAATAATATACAAGCGTTGGAATCACCGCCAATAAAATCAACAGCAGTAAGGCCAGGTATTTGGCAAGGATGATTTGAACCAAGGATAGCGGGGAAGTTCTCAGTAATTCCCAGGTATTGTTTTTCCGCTCCTCCGCGATTGCCCGCATCGAAAGTGCGGGGATCAGAAATGTGAAAACGTAAGGAGTATAGGTGAAAAGTGGTTCCAAATCCGCGTAACCATAATCCAAGACACTGGTTTCGGGAAATACCCAAACGATCAAGCCCATAGCCACCAAAAACATCGCCAAAATCAAGAAGCCCAAAAGGCTACCGAAAAATGCGTTGATTTCTTTGAGAAAAAGGCTTTTCATCTGTTTATAATTGTTTTTTAGCGGTCATATGGAATCTTCGCATTGATTATAATCATCCCTTTGTGTGTCGCTTTAGTCATGCTCGATTTCATCTGTTTATAATTGTTTTTTAGCGG
>NZ_JAMWZB010000050.1 GCF_024305035.1 Algoriphagus sp. | reverse complement strand
AAAACCTATCTTTAACTATCCTACAAGTTATTGACACAAATTGTCTTTATTTGGCAACGTGCAGTCAAACGGATACACATAAAATAATTTCTCCGTACCATGGATATCAAATTTACCAAATGAAGAATTTCAAATTTTTAAGACAAGTTTGGGTTTCAAAAATACCCCCGCTTTGAAATAGAAATAATCATCAAAAAAGAGAAAAAACCAAAGTAAATATTGAAAGCTAAGATGGCATCCCTAAAAAGAAAACCTCGGTGGCTCATGAGATGATATCGAAACTATTAAAATTTAGGTCAGTGATTAAATCTATTTCGAAGGCACTTCCCACCTGGCTAAAGCTAAATTGATCAGAAATCAGTGAATTTAAGGTGTAGGTAAGATCAATATCGCTTATCATCCACAATTTGCTAGATCCCCTTTAGAGAGAAATGTCCTTTGGATCCATTGATTTCAATTCCAGTATGGTGCGATTGAATCCGCGCGAGGCATTTATAATACAGACACCCCTACGCATATTTCAATTCCAGTATGGTGCGATTGAATCTCTCATCGTAAGCAATTTCCGCTTTCTTCTGAAGCGATTTCAATTCAAGTATGGTGCGATTGAATCCCGTCTATCCTGTTTCAAAAATAGGCCTAAAAACCTTAATTAAGCACTTTATTTTTGAAAAAAATAGATGCCAAGTCGTCGATCTTCAGTAACCTGATTTTAGCTGGGCTTCGACAACCCTCCATTTTGGTGACAGGTTGGATTTTACTGGTGATTTGGTTCTCATTTAATTCAAAAATAGACTCTACTAGTCACCTTCGACAACCAAAATGGCTAAAGAATAGTATCCAGACTGTTTTTCTCTTTTCCCAAAATTTCCTTTTCAAGCCATTTTTCATCCCGTCTTTTAAAAATAATGATACTGTCCTCTTCTTCCTTAATAAATTTTTTGGCCACAGAAAGGAGCTCTTTCAGTTTTACCTTCGTAATCTCCCCTTCAAAAACAGAGTTCTGAATCCAATTGAGATATCGCCTACAGAGCTTTAGCATTTTGGCAACTCTGCGCTCTCCCATATCATACACCAAAATTACATACATTTTACCACCAAATTTTAAAAGGTTGATAGGTCTCTATTTCCAAGAGATGCTTACTCAGTTTGTAGCATTCCAACTTAATCAGATGTTTGTAGGAAACCTGCTTTTTCAACGTCCTATGTGCAATGGTCTCTGCTAGCCGTTCCTCAAATGCCTTGATAAAGGTTCGTTTACCGGATTCCTTAAGAATGAATCGATTTACCTGAAAATCAAAGTCCTTGGATTGTATTTCTTTTTTATTCAGGACCCTAAATATTACACGATCCACCAAAATGGGCTTGAATATTTCGGCTAAATCTAAAGCTAGGGAATATCTCCTGTATCAGGTTCATGTAGAAAGCTAATGGTTGGATTAAGCTGGGTATGGTAGATTTGATCCAGACATTGCGTAAAGCACAACATATTACCAAAGCTGACCAAGGCATTCACCTCATTTAAGGGAGGACGCATACTTCGGCCTTCCATGCATGTTCATTGATGATCGTGTCAAATGCGCTGTAATAGGTTTGACGGATATTTCCCTCTATGCCCATCAATTCCGGGATGGCTACGGTATTGGCAATTTTTCCATTTACTCTTCAATTTTGACTAGTTGAGATTCCAGGTCTTTATTTCGATTGTGGTAGTATCGTAGGTTTTTGATAATATTGAAGGCACTCCCATCGATAAATTTTTTAGCAATCTTGAGACGTTTTTCTACGTCGAGGTAGTGCTTAGTTTGTTGGATCTGCATCTTACCGGCCAACAGGTATTCTTTGGGCTGAAAACTACCTGTGTAATGTTCGTAATAATCAAAAAAATGGATACTGATCCCCGCTTTCCCCAATAAATTGAAAAGCGCAGAATTGGAATCCAGAGAACCGAAACAATACAAGTCCGAGACGCCCTCCACAGGAATAAACTTGGGTATTCCCTCTCTGCCGTTTTCATCCACTGGGATAAATTTCAGTGTATTATCCTTCCGACTCAATCTTCCCGGATTGAAGAGATAGTAGGTTTTTTTCATTTTGTTTTCTGCAAAGACGGAATTCTACCAGTAAGCCTATTTTCTTTACCTTTGGGTAAGAAGGCCGTAGACAGAAGTTGCATTATTGATGATTTTGAGAGTTCCGATTACTGGTTTAAGGTGGCTACTGGCAAAGTAGTGTATTTCCAAATTTTGTTACTTTAAAGGAAGAAAAAACAATCCCAAGTTTTTGAAAACTAGGTCTACCAAATCGCAAAAGCCACCGCATGTTTTGTTTCCTCCAAGTCAAACCAATTCACATCCCATTGATCACGTGCTTTTAGACCAAGCCATTCCTTAGTATCTCTATGATCAGGATGTTTGGGGTTTTCAAGGATTGATTTCAATTCTTCGTATCCCCAAACCCCGCCACAGTCCTCTGGTGGGCATGCACCTTTTCCGTTGATCAAAACAGGCCCAATCTGTGCCTCATTCAATACATCTTCCACAATTATTTGATGGATCCAGTCATCTCCAAAATCATAGATGTAACAAAACTTCTCACCTTTGACCTTGAGATATTGGCTTACCCGCGTGGTTTTCGCATCCACCAATTCTTCCTCGGACCAGTTTTCATCCGCTATGCCAATTTGCGGATTAGACCCGTATCCACCCTTCGAGAACTGAAAGAGGTGATAGTCTTGCCACCCAAATGCAGCCTGAATGACTTGATGAAATTGCTGAAAGGTGAGTTGACCGGGAATCATGAGCCTTCTCCATACCGGTGGCTTGGTGATTCCTTTAATTTGAATTTTTACTTTTAAAACCATAATAGGGACTTAATCTTGAAGTGTTAGGTGGCCGAAGATAACATAATCCTCCAATTCTCCGGAATAGCAAAAATCAAAATAGCTGCACCTAAGGTAAAGAACATTCTCTCATTCAGCATCCTAACAACTAGGAATATTCTTGGGAGTGTGGTTATGAATCCTCCAAAACCTAATCCAATTTTTTTTCTTCCACCTTTAGAAATCCTTATTCAATTATATAAATACATAAAAACAAGTTCGTATTAGCTATTTATTCTTCATCACTTGAATCTGACATTTCTTCAGCTACGCGATCAATATCAGGATTCCATATTTCATCAAACGTCGATTTATCACTTTTCTTTGCCGGCATTCCTACCAATGTTCTCCCTGCTTCTTGTCCTCCAAATGTTGCGCCTCCGCTTTTTGCTCTTGCCACCACAAACAATCCATCTTTGCGATTAAACACCTGCTTAAATGTCATTTTTCCATCCGCAATCTCTTCAAAGAATGAACGTGCCAGTTTATCTATTCCCGGAACCCTTGAATCATGAGGCTCGATGAAATGAGTTAATTGAAGCAAAAGGGATACATTAGCTTTCACATTTTTATCCATATCCTCTGGAAGCTCAACCCCTTCTCTGATTTTATCAATAATAATTTTTGCTAACTCAGCGTCATTTTTAAATTTTTCCAATCCCTTAACTATGTCATCGTAGTTCGATTTGGGCTTTGCTTTTAGTCCGTAATCCTCTTTGTTAATACGTAAATATGGCTGCCCTCCAAATGGTCCCTTATAGAAATCCCCCTTTACAGAGCCAAAGTTGATAACTTTGTTATCAAATCCGTAATTATGTAATTGTTGTCGGCCGAAAATATTTCTTGGTTTAGAAGGCCTAGCCTTTTTTTTTCTATTGCGTAAATAAGCGCGGTGTAAACGATTCACTCCTAAAATCTTCCTTCTTTTTTTGGGTGGTTCATATTCATGTGAATAATCATCTCCAAAAGCTTCTGTGAAAGACCTTTTTTCCCCAGTAAACTGAATGGGTTCAGTAGGATGATTAGCATTTGACTGAAATGCTTTCAACTGAGAAACATGTTGGCTATTATTTGCAGCATATTGCAGCTCTCTTTGAGCTACCGCCTCTGGTCTATTATCAACAAATTGAAATGTGGACTTTCCATGACCTTGATTTGGGTTTGCCGACTTCGCATGGGACTGAATCTTATTTTCTTCTTTTTTGATGAAGTCTACTTTCATGTCTATTTACCAGTTAGATTTTGGCTATCTACGATTTATCTGATGAGAAAGCGGGAAATTCATCCCAATTGTTCAATAGAATAGTCCGATACCCATTATTTTCATTTTGGGTCAAAATGAGAATTGTATTTCCACTATCATTTCCATGTCAATTTTCAATTCGATTTTTACCTTAAACCCTTCTCTAATCGAATGAATACCCCCTTTTACTTCCATTCCAATTTTCTCAAATCCTTTAGAGGCACTTGGGATTATTTTGAATTCGTGCTCACTGCCTGTCTATTATCGATTATCTAAAATCGAATAATTTTTGATCAGCCATTCAATTTTTGCAAAGCCCTCGCCAGCTTCATTTTTCTCATTATCAGTCATTTTCTTAGCTATCTCCTTAATTCTAGTACAAAACAAGGCGGTTTTCAATAATTTTTGTTTCGTTCCGCTGGGTACTCCTGATATTTCAACATAACCACCGTCATAATGAGCATTAGGCCAACAGCGTCCACTCAATAAGTCAAAAATACATCGTTCCATTTTATCAACTTCTTTTTCTCCAATGGCTCCTGGTCGTCTGAATTCAACGTAGCGGGTTGGGGCACCATCTTGGGTAGCGTTTCCCGGCAATAATGAAGCTCTGTTGGAGTGCCAGCCTCCCGTATTGTTATCCTGATATTCAAGGCCATTAAAGTACCACTCGCCCCAAACTGGATACGAATCCCATGCTACCATATTTGGTGGAGCACTCCTGGCAATACTTCGGCCAATGATTGAATTGGACCTTGCAATGATTCCTTTTGCGGCTTTTTCTGCTTCCGACAAAGCATCGAGGTCATTTGCGTAATCTTCGGTATGCTCCTTTTTAGTAGCCCATTGCCTTACAACAACTTCTAATTCTGGATGGCCGTAAGTGTAGGTTTTAATCCAATCCTCGAGTGTTTTTCCTAAAAGAGTAACTCCCTTTATGGTAAATGCTCCTTGAATCACCTTAGAATTCTTTATTTTCCTATTTTCGGAAATAAATAAAGACTTCCCTTGATTCGGTTGCTTTTCAAATTGAAATGCTTTTGCACCCATTTCATCCGCCTCCCTTTCCAATGCCTCATTGTCATTTACATTTTCACCGCCCTTCATCTGTAAAGTAGGCCTCACCCTCCCCTGCTTTTGCTGCACCACATGCCAAGCTTCGTGGGGTAAATGTTTTTCCTGACCGGAAGCTAAATGAATATCCGTACCCTGAGCGAAGGCATGTGCTTGGAGTTGAGCGGGTTTTCCTGAATTGTAATGCACTTTGACATCATCCATGGAATATCCCGAAAGGTTTTCTATTCCCGTTTTGAGTTGATCAGGTAATCCGGTTTCATTGGGCTCTTTCGACAAATCAGATGATTCTACCTTCTCTCCTACTGACTTTTTGAACTGGGAGATACTATCCCCTTCTTCGGTTTTTTGGACCGGGTTAAACAATTGACTATCCAATCCTCCCTGATTTTGATCAGCCAATTGCTGAATATTTTTCTGAATCAAGGTCTCAGGTCGGTTATCCGCAAACTGAAAAGGTGTGCTCGCCTGGGCTTGAGGGTTTGTATTCACTTGGGATTTTGAGGCACCTGTAACCTTCCCCTTTTTCTCGGTATGTGAATGCATAAAATTGGTAGTTGCGTCAAAACCTTATCAGCGAAATTACCCTCCTAAAAGCAAGTTCCCTCAGAAAAAGATTTGACCGTAAAGAATTCAATGATATTCAAAAACTTAACTTAAATAAAACAAAAATCTGAAGATATGAAAGGGACGATCACTCAATCCCATATTTGGTAATGAAAAGAACCCGAAATACGTTCTTTTCCAATCAACCCAGACAACATCAAGTCAATTCAAAAACAGCCTAAAAAAAGAAGAAGAGCGAGAAAATGAACTATTGAACATTCATAGAAGCCGATCTCTGCGGTTGGGTTTCAACTTCCTGATTTACTTATATTTGGAATTAATTCCTCTTATCCTAGTTGGCAAAACTCATTCTCTAATTTCTGCCCACCATTTGGAGGCAATTCCCTACCGAACGTAATCTTTGTGGCTATCTTATTTCGTTTACTTTCCACGATAACTTACTCATCCCATGATATATCGGGAGTAGCCGCCGAGTTTTAAGTTCGTTAAGGAAGATAAGAAAAAAAATAAAAACCTTTAAGGGTTAATTTTTTGGTTAAAAAGTTTTATTTTTAAACTTTAAACGTTTAATTTTGCAAAACAATAAAATCAAGAAAGAAGAGGTAATTAAATTCCTCAGCAGTTTCCGGGAGAAAAGAAGGACGTTTGAAATCATTTTTATCGATCGCCCTAAAAACAAGCAAAGCTTGCTTGACTTGGAAATAAGACCAGTAGATAGAGAAAAATTTATCGATCAACTAACTGTCGAGGATTTTTCAGAAGGACCATTGCCAGAAGATTGGTATGGGAGTAAGGAAATGTGGGTGTTTGGTAAAGGAATCAAAGGACGTGAAGTATATATCAAAATTTGCCTTGGAGCGCCAAACTCTAACCTCATTTGTATTTCCTTTCATATTGCAGCGTACCCCATGAAGTACCCATTCAGACCCTAGTGAAATGAATAGCCCAATTACAGGAAAGCCAATGGCTATCCAAATAGAAGTTCAAACCTTGACTTTTCGAAAGGAAGAGTTTACGGTAAAACAACGATTTTATCTTTGTGAAGATACCGGTGAGAGATTTACAAGCACCGAAATAGACGAATTAAATCTTTCATTGGTTTATAATGCCTATCGTGCAAAGCATCATATCCCATCTCCAGAAGAAATCAAGAATACTCGTGAGAAATACGGTTTATCTGCTGTAAAAATGAGTGAAATTCTTGGATTTGGACCAAATAGCTATGGTCTATATGAAAGAGGTGAAATCCCAAGTTTAGCCAATTCCAAACTTTTGAAATTGGCTTCTGACCCTGAAAGTTTCTGCCAATTGGTCAAAGATTGGGAAGTCGATAATGCAAAGACAAAAGCTAAACTTCTAGAGAAGGTGAAATTGAGAATTGAAGAAGAATCAAAGAAAGACTTTTTTCAATCTTTTGTATTTGGGAATTTTCCAATGAGCCAATTTACAGGATACAGAAAGCCAAGTTTTGAGAGACTAATTGAGATGGTAGTATATTTTGCTCATCACGTTCCTTCCTATAAAACTAAGATGAACAAACTCTTATTTTATGCAGATTTCGTATGTTTTAGGGATCAGGGATTAAGTATGAGTGGAACACAATACAAAGCGATCCCGTATGGACCTGTTCCTAATAAATTCCAGACCTTATTCGAAAATCTCGCGGAAACTGATGTGATCGATATCTTTTACACCCCCTTAGACAAAGGTGGTAGAAAGGAACAATTAAGAGGTAGAGCTGATCGGCCATTTAGGTCAACCCTCTTTTCAGAAGCAGAAATTACGATACTGGAAACAGTAGCAAAGAAATTTAAGGACACCAGTCCAAGTGAAATAGTAGCGATTAGCCACAAAGAACTCGCATGGCTAGAAAATGAAGCCAATAGGTCGTTTATTCCTTATGAATATGCCTTGGATTTGAAGGCTTTGTGATAGTCCAGTATTTTAGCAAACCATAAAAAATACCCAGTAGTGCACTTGGGTATTTCTTTTTGCCAACTTGATCGAATCATTTTCTCTTAGGCGGTTTAAGTGATGGTGTATTCCCGGGAGTATCTTTATTATCCCGTTGTCGTCTGTCGGGTTCTCCTGTGGTTTTTGCAATTCGTTTTGGTCCTGGTTTGAGTCCATTTCTAGTTGTCATCTTCCTTTACGTTTTAGTGAGAGGTTTTTTTTTACAATTAAAATCAAGATAGAAAAAATCAACATGAAATTCGTTACGAAACTAATCCAATTCCGCCAATAACTATCTCAATTTCAAATAGATTGATCAGGATTTCGAAACCACCTTCAGACACCAAATCTTTCGATTGAAGCAAACTTTCCAATGTCGCTTCCCCCGGTAAACTTTAGACCGGGATCTAAATTGGCTCAAAACCTCCAAAAAGCATACAATTAATCTCAATCAACTTTAAAGTTAACCCATGACCAAAAAACTGGCTCGGCAATGATCTTAACTCCATAGTCTCTTGCTTTAAGTGATTTTCCAGATAGTGAATTGGGATCAGCAGTTACCAAATAATCCAATGCTTTGCTTACGCCGCTTTTAATTATCATTCCATGCTCAATAGCTATTTTTTGAGCAAAACTGCGGTCTATCGGGTCTCCGTTTAGCGTCGAATTAAGTGCCCCAGTAAAGCAAACCGTTTTACCTGAAAGTGTGACAAAATCTCTTTCAGGGAGATCTGAAAGTTTCTCTGCTTTCGTTTTGCTTTTTTCCTCTTGAATAATTACGTCCAAGATGTGTTCTTCGATTCCCAGTAGTTCGGAAACAACCTTCAAATCAATATATTCTGCATGTGATAAATCATGATCTACCCAATACACTCTGCAAAGCTTCCGCAGGTAGTCCTCATGAATGGCATTCACCTGATCCCGTGCGAGTCCTTGAGTCAAAATCATATCTTTCAAACTTTCGACCTCAGCATCGGTAAGAAGCCTATCCGCCAAAACCTCATCCAATAAATTCAAGTATTGAAGTTCGGTGACTTCCTTTGACGGATCTGAAGGGAGGCGACTGATAAAATCCCTAAGCTGTGACTTTTTATAATTTGATTTTTCCAATGCCTGACCCCTATTGATAAATATCCCCTTGGGATAAGGCTCAAAATCTAAGAAGCATGGCTCAGCCATAAAGCGTTCCCATTCAAAGTCCGGCTGACTATTAGCTAGAGAAACCATCCTTCCAAACTCTCCAGTAAGGAAATTTTATAGATAAAAGTGAAAAAATCTGGGAACAAGGAAGATTTTTTGATCTGAATCATGAGTTTTGATTTTCCGGCTATTGACCCCACTGAGAGTAGTCAAATTTTGCTGGATACTAGGTGGGATTTGGAATTCCAGCCTACTTTTCATATCAATTTGAAATTGACCTTTTCAACTAACATCTCCGTCTCCATAAAGAGAAAGTGCTCGCATCTACATCTTGTGGGAATTTTAACTACGAGCCAAGTTGATAGATTTATAATTATTTTCTCCTAGTAACACTTTATCTTCAGACCCGAATATAAGTTAGATAGGCGGCAATATTAAACATCTACCCGGCTTCTAACGATTGAAAAAAAGAAATCAGATTCGGTATTGTACAATAGGGATTCCTCTCTGTGACTGCATTTTCCTCTTGCCTTCTATTCATTCTAATAGCACGCTCGGTGGCTGTTGGCAGTTTATCTTTCAACTCAGTAAAGTGATTCAGTTTGGTTTTATGATATTGAGGCCACAACCTTCGATGATGACTAAGTGCATCTTCTCCTCTCTGAAATGCTCTTCCACACTCTTCAAAATGAAGGATAAACCAATGCTCCATACAAAGTGCTGTAAAAGAAAACTTAAATTCTTCCGTCTCAATTAACCGAAAAGCATCTTTTAACTATGGCCAGTTGTCATGGTCAAAGAATATCCAGATGTCATCGTACGGATTCTTTTCTTTTCTGGCTTTTTTCTTCTTTACGATTGCCTCCCTCACGAGATCCAAAGGATTCTGCTGATCCCCCTGAGTTACCTCCACTGATATACTTCTCTGTAGCCTTCTATCCAACTCTGCCCGGAGTGAGGTAGCATACAGCTTTTCCGTCACTCCTTCACATAAAATCAAAATCCTTCTATTCGGTCTCCTTAAGGACATCTTCCTGCATTTTGATCAAAAAATCCACGTCATTAATAATTGGAGTTGCACCTAATTTCCCAGAAGCATACCACTTGTCCAAGGGGTTTTCTGCTCTAATCCCCTTAATGTCAGAACAGGCATATAATTCAGTGGCCCCAAATTCATTTTTCTCCGTAAACCAAATCTGATCCCGTCTAAAAGCCCCATTTGCAAGTTGGGTGATGTCATGCGTTGCAAAGATCAATTGCGCATTCTTAGGATTGGTCAGAGAGTTATGGAAAAGACTGATCAGGTAACTCGTAATGGATGGATGCAAGTTTTTCTCAAACTCATCCACCACCAACACTCTACCGGTCTCCAATGAATCCAAAATCATCCCACCGATCACCAAAAGGCTTTTGGTCCCTGTAGATTCATCATCCACATCAAAAAATTCCTGTCCTACCAGCTTCCCTCCATCGTACAAGGAATGGGAAGTCTTGATGTCATATTTATAATCTTCTTGTATTTTACGCTTGATTTCATCAGGAACATTATCAGGAAATTTAAAACTATTTGAATCTACTTCCTTCGAGGAAACTGACAAAATTCCTGTGTCCAAAGCACAGACCAATGCGTTTAGCTTTCTGGTAAAACCTGAATCCTGCTGTTCTGCCAAGCGCCTGGCATAAAGTCTTGTCAGATTGGATTCATGATCCTCGCTTAAAAACGGGAAGACCATCATACCCTGATCGAAAAATTGATAGGGAATCAATAAGGATTCTACATTGTTTTCCGATGCTTTAGAAATAAACAGCTGATTGGGCAACAAGAGTTTTTCGATTGCTTTTTTAGCACCTTTATAGCCTTCCCCAAACTTGATATCTTTACCTGAACTACGTTGATACAGGACCGACTGTACTCCGTTGGGATAAAAATACATTTCTTCCTTTATCACCTTCTTTTCAAGAAAAGCTAGCTTAAACTCATACTTCAATCTGTCCTGACCATAAAAAACGACGTCAAGCTCCACAGCCGCCTCTCTGGAACCTCTATCCAATAGATGTGGTTCATAAGGGGGTATGGATTGGTCTGGCTTAAATCCTGCTGAATAAACAACCAGATATTCCAAAGCTTTGAATGCTTGGAGCACAGTACTTTTCCCCGATGCATTTGGCCCGTAAAGAACTGCAGTCTTTAACAGCTGGGTTTTAGCAGGTGCTGCGAAATAGTTTGAAGGAAGTCCTTTTAACCCCGTCTTTCTAAAACTGATACCAACCCGATCCTTGATAGAACGGAAATTCTGAACTGAAAAATGAACGATCATAGTTTTACGATTTGAATACAATTCTACGGGAAAAAAGTGTATATGTATATATTTTTAAGTAAAAATTTACGTTTTTTTTGCAAATTTCACTTATAATACCTCATCTTGGCATGTTTAAATCGTTGAAATTTTCTCAGTCTGGGAATAGTCAAATCATCGATCGGACTTGGTGGAATGTGTGTGTGCACTAGAAGCCAGCCCAATGCCAATTCCGAAAATTATCGGAATTCCTCACGCCTTGTCCTGCCCTACTATTCTTACAAGTTTCTAGTTGGACTAATTATAACCCCCTCTCTTTTCTACTACAAACCTCCTATTCTTTAAGTGAAAATGAATAAAAAGTGGTCAAATACTAGGTTTGAAATCCAAAGAATCAATCAAAATACCACCACACTATGTTGAAGAAGAATATTTTAAGAGATGTCTTTGATCCAAAATTCACAATATTTTCCCTCACTAGGATATAAAGAGCAGCTTACAATCTTATGTTGAGGTAACTTTATCCACCTTACAGGAAGTGAAAAACGTATCATTTTAATGCCTAAAAACCAGATCAGGCCAATTACACCTGGCTCCTGAGCTTTGCTGGAAAAGAATAAAGTGAAGCCCATTAAAAATAACCTTGAAAACTATTTTGATGACTGTATTTCAACCTGTTTTCGATGGATAAAATTGTTATCGATATCCTTCTCTTATAGAATATTTTTTTCTTTTAACTAAGGGTAAATCACGGTTCCTGATTAAGTGCAGGAGATTAAATTCACCTGATAATCAATCCCGTTAATGCCGGCGTATCCAGCATCCGATCCAGCTCCTCTTTGATCAATTGATTCACTTCTGACTTGATTCTCCGGTAATTTTCCATTACCTCTTCTTCTCGTAATTTCCGGACGGCAGGGATGGGTTGATAACACTTCTGCTCTTTAGCCAAAGCCTGATGGTCATTTTGGATTTCACAGTGAAATGCCTTCAGATCTATTTTTTGTGTCGAATCATCGGTTACCACTCCGACAAATTGTCCGGAAGAAAGCTGGGAAATCGTCGAAGGGGGAACAGCCAGCTCCAACTGGGTCGAATGGCTAATGGAGGTATCTCCCGAATTGATGGAAAGGCTTCTTCTGGCCTGATTGATCTTTCCGATTCGATCTGAAATCTGCTTGGCTGTATCGCCCAACACCTGGCCTGAAATAATATTGCCTACGGTATTCATGATCACTTCGGCCTGCTCCCTTCCATAATCCTTTTTCAACTGACTGTAATCCTGAACCCCTAGGGTTGTCGCTACCTGATTGGATCGCGCAGTGGCGATTAGTGAATCGATCCCATTGAAGTAGATGGTGGGAAATTCATCAAAAATCAAACTGGATTTCAGGAAATTCTTACGGTTTACCAGTTTGGTGATTCGGGAGATATAAAGGGAAAGGACCGCCCCATAAACCTGTTGCTTTTGGGGATTATTGCCCATGCAAATGACCTTCGGCTCTCTGGGATTATTGAGATCCAGCGTAAATTCACTTTGGGAAAGGATATAGTAAAGTTGAGGGGATGACAATCGGGCCATGGTGATTTTAGCGCTGGTGATTTGTCCTTCCAATTGTTCGGCCGCTCCATGCAAATACGCCGAAACAAAGGGGTTGATCAAGACCTCAATTTCGGGTTCGGTACGGAGCACTGAAAACAATTTGGGATACTCTACCTGCATCAACTCAATGACATGGGGTAGCGTACAAAATTTTCCTCCCCGATATTTTTTTAAAAACCAGATTACTGCAGTTACAAAATTGATCGGAGATTCCACAAAGAAGTCTCCCTGCCTTTTGATCCATTCCCGGTTCAAACCCAACATGATTGTTCGGGAAGATTCCGAAGCATCGGTGATATCAGTCATGGTACTCGGCTCAAGGGGATTGCAGCGATGACTGGTTTGCAGGTCATCAAAATTGATGGTATAAAAGGTAGGTTCAACCGGAAACCTATTTCGATATTTCAACAGATTATTGTAGGCGATTTTGGACAGGTCATCGTATTTGAAATCGTAAACAAACATGGAAAATCCCTTACTGAGGTGTTGGGTGATGAAATGACGAATCACAAAATAAGATTTTCCAGCCCCCGGAGTACCGACCACCAAGGTGGCCCGAAAAGGGTTGATGATGTTCAGCCATCCGTCGAACACCTTTTTTTTTAACCTAAATTTTGTGGGTAAATTGACCGAATACGCATTGTTCAGCAGCCGTTGCTCCTGGGGAAAGGTCTCTTGCAAGTGATTGAACACCTCCGATGAAAACCCATCACGGATCACCCGGGAAAGTTTTGCTCCCATCATCAATACTCCAGCCCAAGCGATCCAAAGAAAACCCAGATAAACTTCCCGGCTCCAATCCCAAAAGACAAACCCATAATCAGCAGCCCAAAAGGCTCCATTCCAAAATAAAAACCATCCGACGATCCGAACCCAGTTGAGGTCGGGATCCTTCTTGCCTTTTGCTCCCAAAAGGGATATCCAGAGTAAAATCAGGACGATCCCCTTGAGGATATATCCCTTTTGAAACACACCCGTTTTTCCCAGTTGAATCAATAAAAAATCAATCCATTGATGGGTCAAGCCCCAAGACTCCAGTATATCGTAGGCCTGCAAATAGCTATAAATCCCCATACAGGCAATCGATCCCAAGCGGGTAAAGTCGAGAATCTTCTTTAGTCCTTCCTGATTTTCTCCCGTATGCATCAGTTGCTGATTTTCTGTTTGCGCTTGGCCTTCTTTTTCTTTCCGTCGCTTCTGATCGAATCCCGCTCGGGCGAGTTTGAAAGGGCAACAGACATATCAGGGATGGGATCAATTCCCAATCCGGTAGCAGCCTGATCAAGTGAATCTGCCCAACTCGTAGTTTCTTTTTGAGACGGGGCCTGAGTAAACGTTTTGGACCTGGACCCAAAACGTTCCAACAAAGAACCCACTCTGAACCCCTTTCCCAAATCAGCGCTTTTGATTCCCACTCGATGAAGATGGTCTACCAGGGTAACCCCATCAACCTGTCCCGTTTTCCTCCGGTTGAAGACCAGAATGATCCCTGACTTTTTTAATTGGGCTTGAAAATCAGATAAACTGATACTCTTTGGAAGAATTTCTGAAATCCTTTCTTCTACTAAACCGGCAAGCTCCTGCTGCTTTTGTAAATCCTGGTAAAATCTACGATTCAAATTTTTGAGCGTAGGCTGAAAATTAAAACGGCTTGCCTTGATCGGCATTCCCTTCCGTTTGCCCTTTTCATCTAAAAGATGATAGACCAATCCACCCCATCGATACTGTTTTGACCCCGGTTCTCCCCGGAAGGCCTGTACCCCAAACCCGGATAAAATAGCATTGTACGCATCAAAAGAGGTGAAGGTATACTTGTCCAACACATGGGATAGGACGGTCTGGATACTGGACTTGGTCGTTTCCTTTCCATAGACCAATTTGCCCAATTCCTGAATACTGGGCCCTATTCGATTTTGATTTTTTGTCACGACCAAACCGAATACTTGCTCGATTTCCTTTCTTGCTTTCTCCGACTGGTTTCTAAGAATAGGATAGGTATCTATCCGCTTTCCTTCCCGATCAATGAGGACTGTCACCAAATGCACATGGGGGTGTCCGGCATCAAGGTGCTGATATATCAGGCAAGGCTGGTTTTCAAACCCTATTTTTTCCAAATAGACCTTACTAATTTCCCCCAAACGCTCCTTGGAAAGTTGTTCTTCCGGAGCAAAGTTTAAAGAAATATGAAGGGCATTGGTTTTGGTCTTTCTATTTAAGGAAATACGTAATTGAAACCTGCGCCTCAACTGAGCGGGTGAGAGCTGCTCCGCACCCTTGGCGAATCCCTGATAAGCAATCAAGATTGCACAAGACTCCTGTCGCTTGGATTCATGATAGTGAATCAACTTAGAAACTGACTTGCTCCAACCTATTCGGACAACCATTTGAGCTGAAGTTTTTCCAACATTTGTTCAAGGTGTTTCATTTCTCCTTGCAGGCTCCTTTGAAAACCCCTTAGCTTTTTAGCCAATAGGAACTTTTGAAGAGAATTGGAATTTCCTTGAAACTCGCTGACTACCACAGTGACCTTATTCTCAACCTTTTTCAACTGGGCTTCCACGGACAATAGCACCTCCATCACATCTGAAAGCCCTCTTTCCTGAACTTGAATCCGGATTTGCCGTCTCATTAAAATGCTCCGGATCAATTCGCTCATGGAAAGACTCGGATCCTGGGAAAGGATTGCTTTCAACTCTTGGTAGTAGGACTCACTTAAATAACTAATCACCCATCGGGGAAACCTGTTCACTTCTTGTTTTCTACTTATTTTTTCCATTTTATGCCCATGGTTGGGATTCCGGTAATTAGACGCTACCCTGCCAAACAAGTACAGAACCGAAAGGGAGTGAGGTAACCCGGACTACTCTTTTTTCTGCCCTCGATCCCTATCCATGGCTCCGATCCACAGGTCCTTTTGCCTCTCAGAATTCGCTATTGGTTTTTATTCCGGGTATTCAGGCCGACAGATTCTGCTCCCTAATTTTCTTAAAAAAGCAGGTGAACTCATTGGAGAACTTCAGTTCTCCAGATTCCATACCCATTGAAAGGCCAATGCTTTCCAATCGTAGAATGGACTCCCTGATTCAGTCTGCCATCCCAAAGCCTGGTAAAAGAAATAAAACACTGCTCCTTCCTGAGAAGGAAAATCAGAAGAAGCAAAAAAGCGATTCACTTCTTCCAACCCGGGTGCTGGAATCATCGGTCTTGAAGTTTCTTTCCTTTCTAGTCTCATATTGTTATTGATTTAGTGAGCCGGTGAACCTCTCAAGAAAAGACCAATATTTTTCACCAGTATTTCAGGACTTGGGTATTTTTTTTCCTAAAAAAATCATTAGAACAATTCCTTCTGACTAGCTGGCATCCCTAAAAAGAATGTCAGGAATCAGGTTAATTCCGAGGATTTTGATTCCACCTCCACTGAATAGGAAGAAACTCAACAGGCTTTTGTTAACTTCTTTTGATCGTATCCTTTCCTCCAGTAAGCGACGGTCAACTTGGAGTAGTTACCCAAAGGCCAATTAAACTGATAACCACCTATTTGATGGAGCTTGAAATTACTTCTAGGAATGAATAGCCGCATCCTTCATCGGAGTTGGGAATTTGGCGCTTTAGACAATCTACGTTCAATTTTAAGGCAGGCAAAAACGCTTGGCCAATCAGATTGGAGAATTTACTATGCAATCTTCGATCCTTTCCCCACTTAAAAGAATAAGCATACAATGGGAAAGAAAATCAGCACTTTCGCTTTGGAACTGGTCCCATTAAGTAAGCTGATCTGAATCAATACTCCTTCCCAGGAGTTGGAAAAGGGCTAGGATTGATTCTCAGCCATTAAGGCCGAAAGGATTTGATCAGCATTTATTGCTTTAGAATGGACTTGGAATACCTAAATATTTTGTGTCTCTACCGAAGGATAATTCTTCCTGAATCCCACTCGGTACCCTTCTGTAAGCTGTTAGACAGAAATAGAGTCAAAAGGAAATTGAATTTACCGATTCTCCAAGTCCAAGTGGAAGAACTTATTACACAATAGCCGTCGAAGGACAAGCTACCCCCTGGAAGTACAAATCCATGAGAATAAATGGAAATTTGGTTGGCCTGTCAAACCCCATCTTTTTCAATTTTGATCCTGATTTTTGAGCTTTCCACTAAAAACTATCTATAATAGGTTAACGTTGCCTTGTCTCAAAGGATAAAAAAGCCTTTGAACTACTGATTACTCTGATTTCCTTTATATCCATTTATCATCCCTAAAGGTAGAATACTCAATTGATGGATGTTGCAAGGGTCAATCAAATAGTGGAACGGATGTGTTCTACAAAACACCCTCTTTATTCACGGATTTTTAGTATACTCAATCTCGGTCCAACTTCACTATGCTTGTTAAAAGAAAATTTTTCTGCATCAATCAATTGAGAATCAAAGCCTTCAATTTTGGCCATAATGCCATCTTTTGCGAAGACAGTGACTAAGTAGAGATAGGTAACTTCTAAGGCATGCTGATGGCATGAAGGAATGAAATTGCGAGAAAATAAATAAACCATCAGAAGTTGACGAAAATCCTTTTATAAAACCCTCCCCCTTATCTGATCTACAAGGCAAATCTTTATGGAATGGAGCCTTGAAAACAAACAGAAATCAACCCACTTTAAAAGATCTTTCCAAGTGGCACGGTTTAACCAAAATGGCTGGAAAAGTAAATCTGAAATATCCACTAATAATCTAATTAAACCTCTTATCAAAAAAATGGAATAAAAGGCTCTCTAAATAACCTTATTACGAAGTTTAATAATTAAACTAAATGAATTTATCGATTAACCAAAACTAATTTTCTGATATGTGTATCCGTTTAACTGCACGTAGCCAAATAAAGACAATTTGTGTCAATAA
>NZ_JAMWZB010000005.1 GCF_024305035.1 Algoriphagus sp. | reverse complement strand
CTTTTCATTAGTAAAAAATCAAACTAAGCAAAGACGGGGTTGCTCGGGTGGATACTTTTCAAATAATAACGAATCTCCCTATTTTGAGATTTTTGATTAAAGTTGATCAGACTCATAATAACAACTAATCTCATTTGAATTCTATTCCTGAAAATATTCACTCAGCTTCTTTCTTTTTTAAAACCTTCCATCAATCCGAATTAGTGAATTTTCACGGAATTCTGAACATTAAGACCCATCGGTTCAACAGCTATTTCCAGTCAAGTTAGAATACCTCTTTTGCGATCTTATAGGTGGCATCCGCCTTACTCATCGTATAAAAATGCAAACTTGGTACTCCTGCGGCAATTAGCTCCTTACTCTGCTCAATGGCCCAAGCAATTCCCACCTCCTTTACCTCAGCATTGGTTTTACACTTGATCAGTTCATCGGTCAATGCGTCAGGCAGATCCAAAAAGAAAGTCCGTGGGAGCATCGTTATTTGTCCTAAGGTAGTAATGGGTTTTAATCCGGGAATGATCGGCACGTTTATGCCTGCCTCTCGCACTTTTTGTTCAAACTCAAAGAATTTTTGGTTATCAAAAAACATCTGAGTCACAATGTATTCCGCTCCTTTATCAATTTTATCTTTTAGGTAGTTCAGGTCAAATTTCAAAGAGGGTGCTTCAAAATGTTTCTCCGGATAGCCTGCCACACCCACACAAAAATCGGTGTGAAAACTAGTTTCAGTCTCCTCGTGCAGATATTTCCCATTATTCATTCGAATAATCTGCTCCACTAGTTCACTGGCAAAGTGGTGCCCGTCCTTTTCGGGTTCAAACCTACCTTCAGTTTTTGGGGCATCCCCACGAAGGGCCAAAACATTATCCACTCCTATAAAATTGAGATCAATCAATGCGTTTTCGGTCTCCTCTTTAGTAAAACCTCCACAAAGTAAATGTGGGACTGCATCCACCTGAAAACGATTCATAATTGCTGCACAAATCCCCACTGTACCTGGACGCTTTTTGGTGCTCACTTTTTCAAGCAATCCGTTGGGATGTTTTTTATAGATAAACTCTTCCCGATGATAGGTGACATCCACAAAAGGTGGATTAAATTCCATCAAAGGTGAAATACCTTCCATCAATTCATTCAAACTTTGCCCTTTCAGCGGAGGCAATATTTCAAAGGAAAAAACAGTTTTTTTTGCGTTCTTAAGGTGTTCAGTTATTTTCATAAAATGTGATTGGCAAGTAAAGGGGATGGAGAATAGGCCAGGTTTGGAGAAAGTAAGCGCTCGGCTTGTTCAAGAGAAATCCCTTTGCGCTCCGCATAGCTGGCCACTTGATCCTGGGCAATTTTACCCAACCCGAAGTATTTCGAATCCGGATTTCCAAAATAAAAACCGGAAACCGAACTTGTCGGATACATGGCAAAGCTATCAGTCAGGGTAATTCCGATGGACTTTTCCAAATCTAAGAGGCGGGCAATCGTCGCTTTCTCCGAATGCTCCGGACATGCCGGATAACCCGGAGCCGGTCGGATTCCCAAGTAACTTTCGCGAATGAGCGAATCGTTATCCAAATTCTCCTCTTGGGCATATCCCCAGAATTCTTTTCGGACTAACTCATGGACATATTCGGCAGCAGCCTCGGCTAAACGATCCGCCAAAGCTTTAAACAAAATATCATTGTAATCATCTCCAGCGGACTGGAATTCTGCAAGTTTTGACTCCATCCCCAGTCCGGCTGTAACGGCAAAGCACCCCATGTAATCCGTTTTTTCGGGATGGAGATAATCTGCCAACGAACGATTGGGTACGCCTTTTCCTTTTTTGCCCTGCTGTCGCAAAAAGTGGAATTTCCCTAAGCTTTCCCTTGCATCATTGGGGTCTAAAACCTCTGCATCATCCTCTTTTCGAAGGACTGGAAATAAGGAAAAAACTGCTTTGGCCGTCAGCCATTTTTCAGAAATAATCCGATCCAGCATGGTTTGCGCATCAGCAAATAGCTTTTTGGCTTCATCTCCTACTACGGGGTCTTCAAGGATTTTAGGATAGCGACCGCTGAGCATCCAAGTGCTGAAAAATGGCGTCCAGTCGACATAGTCCCGAAGAATCGAAAGATCCAAGTCTTCCAATAGCGTTTTACCCAGCACTCTCGGCTTGATCGGCTCATAGATTGACCAGTCAATCGGTACGGGATTGGCCTTGGCCTGCTCATAGCTCACCAATTGCTTGACAGCTTGTTTGGCCTCATGTTCTTGCCTGAGTTGCTGATAAGTCTCTTTTATTTTGAGATGATAAGCTGCTTTGGTTTCCTCTGAAATTGCTTCTCCGGCGATGGGAACAGATTTACTGGCATCGGTCACATGAATGACGGTTCCGGAATAAACCGGATCAATTTTCACTGCCGTATGGATTCGGGAGGTAGTAGCCCCGCCAATCAGAAGTGGAATCTTCAATCCCTGTCGCTCCATTTCAGAAGCAACGGTAACCATTTCGTCCAGCGAAGGAGTAATCAATCCACTCAACCCAATAATATCAACCTTGTTTTTTATTGCCTCATCAATGATTTTCTGAGCGTCAACCATGACACCAAGATCGATAATTTGATAACTATTGCAGGCCAAAACTACCCCAACTATATTTTTTCCAATATCGTGAACATCGCCTTTTACCGTTGCCAGCAGGATTTTTTTCAAAGAAGAAGCTTCTTGTCCCTCTTCGGGCAAAGGCATAAAAGGCTCCAAATAGGCGACCGCCTTTTTCATCACTCGTGCTGATTTGACCACTTGGGGAAGAAACATTTTCCCCTCTCCAAAAAGATCTCCCACCACGTTCATTCCATCCATGAGTGGCCCCTCGATAACTTTTAGCGGTTCCTTTAGCTCAAGTCTTGCTTCTTCTATATCCTCAATGATAAAGTCGAGAATACCTTTGACCAAAGCATGCTCAATCCGCTTGGCTACCGGGTCCGATCTCCAAGCCTCATTGATGACTTCTTTTTTATCAGCCGCTTTAACCGTCTCAGCAAAATCCAATAATCGTTCGGTGGCATCCTCCCTCCGATCAAAAAGCACATCCTCGACACGTTCCAGCAGATCCTTTGGAATATCATCGTACACTTCCAGTAGGGTAGGATTTACAATCCCCATATCCATCCCATGATGGATGGCATGGTAGAGAAAAGCCGCATGCATCGCTTCTCTTACCGGATTATTTCCTCGGAAAGAGAACGAAACATTGCTCACTCCTCCACTAACTTTGGCACCGGGAAGATTATCTTTTATCCATTTAGTGGCCAGGAAGAAGTCAAGTGCATTTTTTTTATGTTCCTCCATTCCCGTGGCAACAGGGAAAATATTGGGATCAAAAATAATATCCTGAGGATTGAATTTGACCCGATCAACCAAAATCCGATAACTCCGCTCACAGATCTCGATTCTTCGCTCATAGGTATCGGCTTGCCCTTCTTCATCAAAAGCCATGATGACCACCGCCGCACCAAATTTCTTGATGGTCTTGGCTTGCTGGATAAACTCTTCTTCCCCATTTTTTAGCGAAATCGAATTGACGATTCCTTTCCCCTGCACACACTTCAATCCTGCCAAAATAATACTCCATTTGGAGCTGTCGATCATGATGGGAATTCGGCTGATTTCCGGTTCAGAAGCGATCAGGTTTAAGAACTTGACCATAGCCGCCTCTCCATCAAGCATGCCTTCGTCCATACAGACATCCAATATCTGAGCTCCTCCACGGACCTGATCCAAAGCCACTTCCAAGGCCTCATCGTATTGACCATTCAAGATCAATCGGGCAAATTTCTTTGATCCTGTGATATTGGTTCGTTCACCAATATTGACAAAGTTGATGGTCGGGCTAAAGATCAAGGGCTCTAAACCCGATAATTTAAGGTAGTTTGTTTTAGACATCCGCATCCTCCTGTTCCAATTCTTGTTCGATTTTTCTTGGTTGAAATTCCGCAGCAAGTTTAGCCATTGCGCGAATATGATCCGGTGTTGTACCGCAGCACCCCCCCAGAATATTCAACATGCCTTCTTTTAAAAAATCCCGAACCTGATCTGCCATTTCATTGGCCCCTTGATCATAAGCTCCAAATTCATTGGGAAGCCCGGCATTGGGATATGCAGAAACGTAAAAAGGGGCATTTTGAGCTAAGACTTTAAGATAAGGTCTCAATTCCTTGGCGCCCAAAGCACAATTTAATCCAACTGAAAGAAGAGGGACATGGGAAACTGAAATTAAAAAAGCCTCTGTAGTTTGCCCCGAAAGGGTCCGACCTGAGGCATCCGTAATTGTCCCGGAAATCATAATTGGGATCCCCCCTTCTTTTGGGTCCAAAGGAATATTTCGCTCTTCATAAACCGTTTGAATAGCGTACAATGCGGCTTTGGCATTGAGCGTATCAAAAATGGTTTCCACCAACAAAATATCAGATCCCCCATCCAGCAAGCCACGAACCTGCTCGGCATAAGCTTCGGCCAACTGATCAAAAGTAACCGCCCGATAGCCTGGATCATTTACATCCGGGGAGATGGAGGCTGTCCGGTTGGTCGGACCCATGGCGCCTGCCACAAAACGAGGTTTGGAGGGGTCTTGGGCTGTAAATTCGTCTGCAACTTCTCTAGCAATTGTTGCCGATTGAAAATTGATCTGGTAGGCCAAATGAGACAGATCATAATCTGCCTGAGCAATAGAGGTGCCCGAAAATGTATTGGTTTCAATGATATCCGCCCCCGCTTGAAGATATTCAGCATGAATAGCCTTTATAATATCAGGTCTACTCAAGGACAATAAATCGTTGTTTCCTTTGAGTGATTTGGGGTGATTTTTGAGTTCAGAAGTACGAAAATCATCTTCGGTAAGCCTGTAGCGCTGAATCATGGTCCCCATGGCTCCGTCCAAAATCAAAATTCTAGTTTGAAGTGCCTGAAGAAGGGTATCCGTAGGATGTTGCATTTGATTCTATTTTCTGTTAAAAAACCTATCGAGCAAACCACGGAGAAAAGTACTGAAGTAATCTTTTCCGCTCATCTTCTTCCGGCGAATCCGGAATGGGAGTTAGCACCTTGATTTCAGGTTGCTAAGACGTCATAGGGCCCTTCCCTCAGTCTTTCTCGATAAGCTTTGACAAAGGTAATAGCTATCGCTCAATAAAACAGTGCACGGCTTAAAAAATTGACTCCCCGTAGCCCTTAATTTTGATTTTTTCCCAAAAAAACACCTAATCGGATAGAGATTTTGCTTTCTTTACGGCCGTACTCCTAATCCTATCATCAAGTAGGGCGCACTCATATAGTTTGCCATGTCGAATTCCCCAAGTCGGTAGTTGGCCAAGGCCAATTCATACCCCAAAGAGGCAGAAAAGACCAAATCAAATAATTTTCTTTTGGTCACCGGCATCCCATACTCTACCATAATTTCAGGTTTCCCCATCAATCCAGAGTTACGTAAGTATCCATCAAATTTCCGCTGTTCAAAGAGTTCAGGAAAATCAGGCTTGTTTTTTTGCAACAAGCTATACCGTAAATTTCCAAAACCCAATCCTGCCAATCCAGCTATACTGAAATTTCTGAATTGGATAAATTTATGTCCAGCGACTGCATAAACTCTTAAACTGTTGAGTGAATGTTCCCGCTGTTCATTGGCAGATCCACTATTGGAGAGATTAAAAACATCGGCCCCATACAAGAACCCCCCATTTTCAACGAGCATTCTTAAACCCAAATTTGAAGGTTTTCCACCAAGAGGCTCATACCCAGCTTGTACGAGCTGTTCATTAAACGCATCTGCCTGCGTAAAATGAATTCCTGACAAAAGCTGAAAGCTAACCGAGGCATCTTTATAGAAAAAATTTCTATCTGGCAAGGTCACTCCAGCACCTACCCGAAAAAATGCCCCAGCTTGCGTGTTGTCAAAGGACATTTGATTCATTTCCCACTTTCCCTCAAAAGGGCTAAAGGAATAGCCCATTTTTGCCAAGACAAAAAGGGCTTCCTTTCTTCCTAAAATATTGAAATCATAGCTCAGCTGAAAGCCTATTTCGGTCAGGAATCCGCCGAAATTTTTACTCCCTTTATGAATATCCATTTTTCGGAGTATTATCCCATTGGCTGGATTTGCTAGAAAGTCATCTAGGTTTGAGGGCCGTTTTTCGGGTAGCATTTGAAAATTCAAAAAACCGACACCCATGGACATGTAATGAATCAATTGAAATTTCCCTTCCTCGGTAAAGGAATAGCCAATATTCAACATCGCACGTGAAGTTCGATATCCAATTCGGTAATCGTCCAAGCGGCTCTGGGCACTTCTGTTTTGAAACAATTCCATTCCCAAAACAAAATCATTGATCCGCGTCTGATAGCCTAATCCGATCGTCCGGTAGCGTCGTCTCAAACCGGTCAACCCTCGCTCCTCCAGCAGGTTATCAAACTGATTGAGCTTGGCGCCACTGATTCCAACTGTAGTGTAAAAACTCGAGCGTTTGTCTAGCAGCCGCTGAGCTTCTCCCTTCGGACACAATAATCCCAAAAAAAGGAACAATAGGCTAATTCTAAAAAAAATAGACATTGGCTTGAGGCAGGTTTGGCTTGGAAGATGATTGAGTTTACCGAATAGGCAAAATTAATGCTAAAACCTTAATCTGGTCAATTTTTGGGGTGAAGATGCTTGATCATTTTTTCGTAAAGCACTTCCGGAGAAAACGGTTTGGGGATATAGTCTTCAAAGCCGATTTCATCTAAGGCATCTTTCACTTCATGATATGAACTCGCAGTCAAGGCCAAAATAGGAAGCCCTGATTTTTTGGAATCGGGATGACTGCGCATGATTCTGGCAGCGGTAAACCCATCCATCACGGGCATTTGAAGGTCCACCAAAATCAAGTCAAAATCACCTTCTTCAAACAAATCCACCGCTTCCTGACCATCTGCGGCAAAAACGAGATTTCCCGCATTCCATTTTTTTAGAAATTTGCGAATCAAAATTTGGTTCACCGAGTTGTCCTCAGCCACCAAAATTGAAGCTTGTTGGAGGGACTTGGCTGAAGCCTCTTTTTCCTGTACGGCATGCTTAAGATCTTCATTTGGATACTCAAATTCAAGTTCAAATTCGAAGATACTGCCTCCCTGGGGGTTGGGATGGTAATCAATTTTTCCACCGTGTAAATGAATCAATCGCTTGACAATGGCCAATCCCAGGCCTGTTCCTCCAAATTTTCGGGTAGTAGACGAACTTGCTTGCGTAAAAGCTTCAAATATCCCAGCCACTTTATCCTGGGGAATTCCAATTCCCGTGTCCACGAAGCGAAAAAGGATCTTTACCTTATCGGCTTCCTTGTTGAGCGCTTTGAGACTGACTTTTACTTGGCCACGTTCCGTGAATTTAATCGCATTGGATATCAGGTTATTTACCACTTGTCCAATCCGTATGGAGTCCCCGATCACTAATTCTGGAATTGCTCGGTCAAATTCAGTGAGGATTTCGATGGGCTTTTCATGCGCTTGAAAACTGTGGGAATGAATAATTCGCTGAATCAGGTATTTCAAGTCAAAGGGAATAGACTCCAGCTCCACCTTGCCGGATTCAATCTTATTAAAATCTAATATGTCATTAATCAAGGCCATCAAACTTTCAGCCGAGAATTGTAGCGTTTTTAAATTTTCCAGCTGATCTGGACGGGGGTCCTCCTCCATTAGAAAATGTGCCAACCCGATCACCGCATTCATCGGAGTACGAATTTCATGACTCATGATGGATAAGAATTGAGATTTCGCCTGAGAAGCCATTTCAGCCATTTCTTTAGCCAAAAGGAGTTCCCGCTGAGCTTCTTTCAATTTCGAAATATCTCGGGCAATCCCGGTATAATACCGAGTATTGGACCCTTTATCCATGACCATTTTTCCATTGGAATTGAAAATCCGGTAGTTTCCGTTTTTATGGCGAATTCTAAATTCCAAAAACTGATTTTCTGCCAGAAAATCTTTTGATTTACTCAGTCTGGATTGAAATACATCTAAATCCTCCGGGTTCAAGTACTCAAAGATGCTTTTTCCTAAAACTTCAGCCGCCTCATAACCCAAAAATTGACTGAGGTTAGGCGAAACATAATCTAAAACAAAAGTTTCTGATAAAGAGAATATCACCTCGGTGGATTCTTCCACAAGGGTCCGGTATTTCTCCTCTGATCTTTTGAGATTGGCTTTGGCCTGATATTCAGAAGTGATATCCCGAATGATAGTCAATGCATAGGCGACTCTGCCCGACTCAATAATCGGCCGAATTAATCGATGATACCACCGATCCTTAAATTTAAACTCGGATTCGACAATTTCTTGATCAAAATAAACCCGGTCTAATAGCTCTTCAATCTGCTTGGGATCAGTAAGGACTATCTCTGAAAGATGCCTGCCTTCAAAATCCTCCGGCCGCAGCTCCCAATACTCAAAGTTGGTTCCTTCCGCTAAAATATACCGACGATTGGCATCCAATAAGAAAATATTGGTCCCCGGGATATTAGAGGCTAGCACACGGTATTGTTTCTCTTTTTCGGCTTTAAATACCTCAAAACTTTTCCGTTCCGAAATATCCTGAAACAATCCTTCATGCATGATAATCTCTCCTTCATTATTTCGAACATCAGTGGTTTTATCCTCTACCCAGACATAATGCCCCGCCTGGTGCCTGATTCGATATTGGCCAGAAAATGAAGGAATCCCCAAATGGACTCTTGTTTTTTCCTTTTGTGCATTAATTTTTATCACATCTTCAGGATGGACCAATTCCATGAATGGAATACCTTTTTCCATCAAATCTTTGGAATTATATCCGAAGCGATTGATATTCTCTGAGATATAATGAATCCGATAATTATCATTAGGATCCACTCTGAAGAGAACAGCAGGACTATTTTCGACGATTTTTCGAGCTCTTATCGCTATTTCTTGACTTTGATATCGTTCCACCAAACTTCGGAACAAAAAGGAATAGCCAATCTTCTGTTTTCCTTCGGCATGGATCCCCTGGACCGATAATTCATAGGGAAGTTGGTCCAACAGATCAGTAGTCAACATCACTTCCTGCCGCCAAGAATCCCCCACTTGAAGATTGGCTGCAATGGTATTCAGTGGAACGCTTCGATCCCATTCAATGCTTAAAAGCTTCTGGATAGATTGATTGATGGCTTGGGCAGTTTCGGCTGAAAAAAATTGTTGGGCAGCTTCATTCAAATAAATGACTTTTAGGTTTAAATCCGTAACCATAATCGGATCATCCACCTGAGCCAAAATCTGTGATTGCAAGCGCAAATACTCATCTGCAGCCCGCTTGTGTGTAATATCGGTACAAAAACCATTCACCTCTAGGCCAGATCTGAATAAATCTTCCCTCACCTCGATTTCATAACTCAAAAATTTTATTTTTTGAGCCTCAGTCCGAATCATAAACTCCCCCGAGACTTGTCCTTTAGTTTTTATTACTTGTTTCAAATGTTTGACAAACCGAGCCCGATCGGGCTTTTCAATTTTATAGATCAGGGAAGAATATTCTGCCGTCAACGGTTGATCGCCCAATTCAAAAAGGCGGGCCAATCCCCCCGATACATAAAAAAGATTTTTACTGGTATTAAACCTCCAAGAACCTGACTTGGAAAGTCGCTCAGTAGTGGTCAAGAGATTTTCATTCCGCTCCAATCTCCTGGTCATCAATCTACTCAGATATGCCCCTGCCAAAATATCCCCTAATTGTCGGAAAATCTGCAAATCTTTCTCCGCGAATTGTAATTTGGAGATTTCGATTTGAAAATAAATCACCCCATGCAATTGGGTGGCCGAATTCATCGGAATAAAAAGATGGGAATAATCATCATGAGCAGCTTCAGGCTGAATCAACTTCACGATTCCGGCCTCGAGTCGTTTTTTTCGAGAATAGACCAATTCTGGAATAGAATCCGGCAACCCATTTTTTTGATCAGATCGATTCCAAGAATTTAAGACTTCGAGCGAATCGGTATCCGAATTGAAAATCAAAACAAAGGCCTGATCTGCTTTGATGAAACCACCGAATAGCTTTAATGTGTTTTGGAAATCCCGCTCTACCTCAGTCAGCTGCCCATTGATCAGCTGGGAAGACACTTGGTTGATCAGGTTTTCAATTTCATACCTTTTTTGAAGGGACTTTTCAGTTTCAATAAATTCGGTAATATCTCTGCTGCTAAATAAAACCCCTCCGATCTCTGGATGGTCAAGCAGATTTTTACCATAGCTCTCTAAGTAAATCTTTGGACCATTTCTTCGTTTAATCCAAAAATCTATAGGTACTTCCTGGTCTGGTCCCGAGGCCAGCAATTCCTCAAAGGAACCCTTTACGATCTCAATAATCCCCTCCTTTTCGAGATCTCTGAAATTTTTCCCCAAAATTGACTCAACCGGAAAACCAAGCTTTTCACTGACCGACTCTGAAATAAATTTATAAATACCCTGCTCATCCAGAATAGCAATCAGATCATGACTGTTGTTGAGAATACTTTGAATATAATTTAACTCCTCTTTTTCCTGAAAAGACTCGTTAGACCAGGGATTTCGGAAAGGATGTGATCCAAAATATTTGACTCGACTGCCTTTGACAATCAAAAATCTTGAGGTATAGGTCGATGGCAAATTGGTAAAACTCCATTCAAACCTAATCTTCTCTCCGTCTTGATGACGAAGTGTTTTATAAAAATTCCGATTCGGAACCTCACCCGTTTCAAAAAACCGAACAATTTTTTGACTAAAATCATCATTTTCAATCCAGAGTTTCCAACTTTCAGGTAAGGCTTGAAATTGTTCCTTTGCATAAGAATTCCAAAAAATAATTTCTTCGGAGTCCATTAAAAAAAGGGGCTCCTTGATTTCATTCAAAAAGTCAGAAATATCAAAATGCTGAAGTTGACTCATGTCGAAAAATAAAAATTTATTCCAAAATATCTGGTGTTTTCGGTCATAGTGTCGTTCTTTTTTTATAAAAATTTAGGTAATAACCTTTAAATCGTTGAAAAAGAATAGATCAGCATTTCATAAACTTAAGTTCAAAAACACAAATGACAACCTGATGAAACTTTTGAGCTAAAAAATCCGTGCTAGAACTCACAACTAACTTTAAACAATTCATCATGATCATCACGACCACCAACAGTCTAGAAGGACACAAAATTGAGGGATATCTGGGAATCGTATCCGGAGAAACCATTATTGGAGCCAATGTTTTTAAAGATTTCTTTGCCAGCATTACCGACATTGTAGGCGGTCGCTCTTCTGCTTATGAGCGGGTTCTGCGGGAAGCCAAAGCCACTGCCATGGCAGAGATGGAAATGCAAGCCCGGGGATTTGGAGCCAATGCCATCGTTGGAATTGACCTTGACTACGAAACCATTCGAGACGGCATGCTGATGGTTACCGCAAGTGGAACTGCGGTCAAAGTCACCAAAATCTAAAAGTTAGCCCTGCACGTTCAGGGCTTTTTTTATTTCGTTAATGAATTGGGAAGAAGTGGTCTTTTTACAAAAAAAATTTTCCACAATCCCTACCGGAGCAGATTTACACATATCCAAGCATTTGGTCTCAATCAGCTTACACCTGCCTTTAAGGGAACCAGATTTCAATTCACTTTTCAGTTCTTTTTTAATTGATTTTGCCCCCGCTCCTTTGCAATCAGAGCCACTACAAAGAAAAACCAATTGTCTATTGTGTTTCATCGGTACCCAAACTAATCAAAATCCGCTAACTAACCGAAACCCATTGCATTAACACCGCACACAAATAGGCCCCATAAGTCCCCACTGCATACCCCAGAACCGCCAACAGTACTCCCACAGGAGCAAGAGAAGAATCAAAAGCCGAGGCAACAATTGGGGCAGATGCAGCACCTCCGATGTTGGCTTGTGACCCTACAGCCACGTAAAAAAACGGAGCCTTAATCATCCAAGCCACCAACAGCATGATGATGATATGAAACAAAATCCATAAAATCCCGATTAAAAACAAAATGGGGTTGTCCAATACAGCACCCAAATCCATCTGCATCCCAATGGTAGCTACTAACACATACAAAAATACCGAGCCAAAACGAGAAGCTCCTGCCCCCTCTAGGTTTCGGGCTTTGGTAAAGGATAAAATCAATCCTAGCGTTGTGGCTACAACAACAATCCAAAAGAACGAAGAATTTAACGAATACTGGTCTAGATGTGGAAAATTCTCACCGATATAAGGTGCCAAAATATCGGCAATGAAGTGGGAAATCGCAGTCACTCCAAAAGCAATTCCCATGATTTTCATCGTATCGGCTAAGGTTGGAATCTTCATAATTCCTGCACGGAAATCTTCAATTTTATCTCTTAATTCATAGATTGCAGTAGTATCTGCTTTAAATAATTTATCGATTTTATCGGGATTTCCGGCCCAATACAAAAGAAAGGCCATCCAAAGATTTGCCACTAAGACATCTACTGCAATCATCTGAGCAAAAAGTGTGGGGCTCGCCCCAAAAACTTCCAGCATTGCGGTTTGATTAGCTCCACCACCAATCCACGAACCTGCTATAGTAGCCAGCCCTCTCCATATTTCTTCCGGCCCACTTCCTCCCATTAATTCGGGCTGAAAAAAACTAACGGTAACCAAAGCCAAAGGACCTCCCAAAATAATCCCAAAAGTACCAGCCAAAAACATGGTCAAAGCCTTGGGACCCAATTTTAGTATTGCTTTTAAATCAATACTTAAGGTAAAAAGAACCAATGAAGCTGGCAATAAATATCGACTTGAAACGAAATACAGGTTGGATTGCTCACCCGAAATAAGGCCTAGAGAATTAAAAACCGCAGGGATGAAATAACAAAGCAAAACTGTAGGGACTACACGATAGAATTTTTTAAAAAAACTGTTCTTGCTTTCAGCGGTCGCAAAAACCAGGGCCACAATACCAATCAAAATTCCAAATACGACTGCATCATTTGCAAACAGAGGAGTGGTTTCTTCCATGAGTTTCATTTTTTTCGCTTTGCAACAATACCAAAAAAAGCTCAAAGACCTATTCTTCTTTGGCTTTAAGCAGTTCAATAAACTCAGATAAAATCATCGCCGTGGCACCCCAGACCATTTCCCTATCAATTTCAAAAAAGGGAGTGTCAAGTGTGATGCTGGGATTTAGTTTGAGTTGTGTTCGCTGCCTAGTCGGTTCTTCAAAGAGCGATTTTAAGGAAGTGGGCAGAATTCGCTGCACCTCTCGCCTTTCAGGAATGAAATCTGGAACTTCTTGGGAAAAGCCAAGAACCGGTGTGACCAAAAAATTACTGGTAGGAATGTAAAGATCAGTCAACCTTCCCAGAATTGTTACTTTATCCGGGTTGATGGCTACCTCTTCCTCTGCCTCCCGTAGGGCTGTAAAAAAGATATCGGGATCTGTAATTTCCATTTTTCCACCCGGAAAAGCAATCTGTCCACTATGTGCACCGCGGTATTCGGGACGCTTGATTAAAGGAAAAAACGCATTTTCCCCTTGAGGATACAGCATAACCAATACCGCACTCCTTCGATGGGTAGATGGAATTTTTGAATCAAATCTGCGGGTATCCACCGGTTGGGGTGACATTTTTAACTGTGCTTCCTTCCCCGGTAGAGGCCTTGCTATCCCCTCCCTGATCCGTTGTAAAGCCTCTTCAAATCGCATGTCAATCCAGGGAAAGAGGTTTAATTTTCAAATCTAGGTAGGAATTGACCGGATAGGAATCCGAGTTTTCATTCAAACTATACTGCCGCATCTGTAATCGTTCCAGGTCCAACCACCAAACCATGGGGCGAGCTCCTGAATCTTCCTGAAAAAAACCCAATACCAATAGCTCATTTTCATTTAACCATAGGGCTTCTTCAAACATCCCGGATGGTCCCATAAATAAAAGCCTTTTCTTCATGCCGTCAGCTTTGTACCAAACTACCTCTGAATCAGGATTGAGATAGGCTTTTCCTTCATCCCCTTGAGATTCCACTTTGTAGGAATAAATATCTACCACTCCGTTCCCTCCCGGATGGGAAAGTTGATAAGGTGCAAGAGGGTCCCCCTGTCCAATTGGATTTTTTTCTGGCATTTCGTATTGATCGAGGGAATCCTCCATGACCAGTTCAAAATCAACAGCCGAAAAACTCCCCAGATATCCTGACCAATGACCTACCCAGTCTTTTTTTTGAGCTAAGGCCACATCCAACCGCTGAACAACATCAGCTCTAGGATCCTCCAGTTGGACTCCAGACTTCTTTTCGTCCTCAGAAGGATTACCTGTACAAGAATAAAGGCCAAAACCAGCCAAAACCATCCAGAAAAGGAAGCGCTTTATTTTCATCATAATGGGAAAAGAAAGACCAAACTAGGACATTCAGCACAAAAAACAAGGACAAAGCTTTGAGATCCGTAAGATTTAATAAAACAGAACCTAAAACTCACCCTCTAGAATGTGGCTGGGATGTAAAGGACCACTAAGCTTGTAAATGGAAACCCTGTCGAATGGTTTCTGGACATGCTTTGCCTCTGGAACAAACCAAGAAGCTATCTGAGCCAAGTAAACGCTGATCCCACTTGAATTGAGGTGAGCTAGTACCATGCAAGAACCCTAACTGAAGAATAGATTCTTGTTTTAGCCTACGAACTAACTGACCAATAGCTAACAGGAAGGTAACGAATTCGAAAATGAAGGTGATATTCATTGGATTCAACCCCCTTTGGTTTACAAGCTAAATTATTAGCTAAAAAGCTGAATAGAGAACTTAAATCATCATTTAACTGACCGACCAAGATACTACGAGACTTAGTAACAAGAATTAAAAGACATGTTAAGTGGTGAAAGCAAGGAATAACCCTATGATGGTCTGCTTGTGGGATGCTCGAACACACCAAGAAGAAAAAAAGAGAGAAAGAAAAAATGAGTGAGTCGAATCTGATAGATGAGTCTGTGACCTATCACGCCGAACCCATCGCCTCTGCGGTGGGTGGGTAGTTCACTGATCTAATCTGAACACAAGGAAATTCTTACGGGTTGAGGTTGAGGTAATAAATATCACTTTGATTACGGGCTATCCCATAATATTCAAATCGATCCAGGGTATCAAGTTCTTCAACCAAATCAAAAAAGGCACACTCTCTGGGAAGTCCCTCGAAAATCAAGGTAAATCTATAAGTCTTTCGATCGATTGTGGTCCACATTGGGGCAAAACTGATTCGGTCGGCATTTAACAGTTTTGATTTAAAATGGGTATTCCCACAAATCAAAAAGGTATTGGGCCAAATTCGGATCAAACTGGGCAGGACCTCGAGCTGAAGTCGAATATGAACGACCACTTGCTGTTCAGTTTCGATCTGGACTTTTGATTTTTCAAGAAGTTCTTGGTCGATTTTGACCTTAGGTTTGGTCTTAATATCTGGAATTTCATTCATGATAAAAATGTAGCAAAATTAATTCCGAGCTTCAAAAAACAGGGTTCAACTAGGAATTTTACTCCTTCGAATCTAAGGTTCCTTTAATTCCCGAGAAATTAGGAATGAAGAAAAATCAGGGGTTTCATTCATTGGAAAGTTAAATCCCTAAAATTAAAAAAGGCCGGACTATGAATCCGACCTTTTCCTGCTCTCAAACCTATTAAACCTATTGTAGATATTCAATTCATGAATACCTTCGAAAAGTAGAAAATGTTTTTATATACTCCAAACAATCGATTGCGAAAGATTTTCAAAATTTTATTTTCCGTTGATTTTTTCTTGTAAATGGTTCAAAATCAAGCTCATTTAACCTAAAGATTTTTTGAAGAAAAAATTAGAATTTCAGCCCATATTCCTTTGAAAATTTATGCAATCGTCTGCATAAATTTCACGAGTTTTCATCAAAATATTTTCAGGCAACTTAGTCCGGCCTACCACAATCCTCTAAATTTACCTCATGCCACATCGAGCCCTTCCCCTTGCTCAAAAAATCTACACCGGATTTTTAAGCTATATCCACACCTTCAACACACTGACTCGACTCGCCCCGGTTTATTTTAAAAATCGAGATTGGGCCTCCATGCAGCTCAACCATCGTCAGCGATTGCGCCTGTATAAAGATTTACTTTTCCAGCTAGTCAGGGAATTCTCAGATATGCTAGACTCGGATGCTGCAGAACGGGAAATCTGGTTTAAAATTCGAGAAGAGTACCAGAAATTGATTACCAACCGAGACGATATCGAACTGGCGGAGACTTTTTTTAATTCCATCATTCGCAAGGCTTTTCCCGGGATGTCTGCAGATCCGGAGCTGATGTATCTGATGGAGGGATACAATGAATGTGCTATTTACGAAAACAGCCAGTTGGTCAATTCCTATCCCGGTTCCTTGGGATTAGAAAAAATCATTCGAACCATTTTAAGCGATTATGAGTTTGGCGCTCCTTTCATGGATAAAGAGGCCGATGTCGCATTTTTGGTCAATAGCGTCAAAGACGTAATCCTCACCCGGTATCAACCGGGGCCCGAGACAATCACAGAGATATTAAAATCAGTCTTTTACAGAAATAAAGCGGCATATCTCATAGGTAGAACCTATGTCGGGAATAAATGGATGCCATTTATCATTCCCATCCTTCATGGCCCCAAAGGAATTTTTGTGGACACCCTGATTTTTGATCCTCATATGATGAGTACGCTTTTTAGCTTTACCCGATCCTATTTTATGGTAGAAGCCCAAATTCCCTCTCAGATTGTAGGCTTTCTAAGTTCAGTCATTCCACATAAAAAAACCCATGAACTCTACAATGCCATTGGATTTAATAAGCATGGGAAAACACTATTTTACCGGGATTTTCTACTTCACCTGCAGCAAAGTACCGATCAATTTGTGGTCGCTCCCGGAATCAAAGGAATGGTGATGACCGTTTTTACGCTGCCATCCTTAAATGTGGTCTTCAAATTGATCAAAGACCACTTCGAGCCGCCAAAAAGCATGACTCGACAAGAGGTAAGAGATAAATACAAACTGGTTTCTCTTCATGATCGGGTAGGAAGAATGGCCGATACGCATGAGTTCGAATTTTTCAGGATTCCAATCAAGCGAGTTCATCCGGACTTGCTCAAAGAGCTCAGAAACACCGTCAATTCGTTACTTGAAATTCGAGATACCGAATTAATTATTAAGCACCTATACACCGAGCGAAAAATGGAACCGCTCAATCTTTATCTTGAAAAGTGTACAACTGAAGAGGGTAAATTTGTTGTCGAAGATTATGGGCGATCCATCCTTCAGCTGGCTCAAGCCAATATTTTCCCAGGAGATATGATGACCAAGAATTTTGGCTTGACCAGGCAAAAGCGGGTGATTTTTTACGACTACGATGAAATTGAGTTTTTGACGGACATGAATTTTCGGATCAAACCAAAACCTGAAAATTACGCACAGATTTATTCCCCTGAACCTTGGTATGATATAGCCAAAAATGATGTTTTCCCGGAGGATTTCAAACGCTGGATGATTGGCCGCTCCGACCTTAGAGACCACTTCATTACCTACCATCAGGATTTATTTGATCCCAATCACTGGTCAAAAATCCAACACAAAATTAAGCAGGGAGAATTGATCCACGCTTTTCCCTATCCGGAGGAAATTCGCTTTCGACCATTTGAAAAAGTATAGATTTCATCTTGCTTGTCAAAAGCCTATTTTTGCATTTCCCGGTTTACAAAATCGCGGACCTCGAATATGAAACCTAACGAATCTGCCAGCCAAACTCAAATTTCTAAAACGGTCATTTTACATACCCCTCAGGATGATCATCGGCCGGTGTATATTGCCGGGAATTTCAATGAATGGGTTACCCAGGACAGTAGATTCAAAATGGACAAAATCACTGAGGGGAAGTATGAGTTTACCTTTCCCGATGATGAAAAATTCCAAGGAGAATTGATTTATAAGTTCACCAAAGGAGACTGGTCCGAAGTGGAAATCGATCGCTATGGAAACAAAACCCCCAATCGCCATTGGAATGACAATCAAACTACCCGCATTGAAAAGGTAGCCAAATGGCGAAGAAACTGGCTTCCTTACCGGCCCAGTCAACTTCCAAAAATTCAATTAATTTCAGAGGAGTTTGAAATCCCTCAGCTCAACAAAACCCGAAAGATCTGGGCCCTTCTGCCTCACGATTACCAAACATCGGATCAAAACTATCCGGTTTTATACCTTCATGATGCACAAAACCTGTTCAATGAAAAATCTGCCTTCAACTGGCAGATAGACAAAAAGCTGGCTGTTATGTCAGACTATGGTATCGGCAATATCATTATTATTGCCATCGAACATGCCGAGTCCGACCGAATTCAAGAATATAACGTTGGCCAAACAGTATTAGGAGTGGGCCATGGCAAAAAGTATATTCGATTCATCACAGACACCCTAAAGCCATTTGTGGATCAAACGTTCCGAACCAAACCTGAGCGGGAATTTACTGGAATTGGGGGGAGTTCCATGGGTGGGTTGGTCAGTATCTTTTCGGGGTTGATTTATCCTGAAGTTTTTGGCAAACTGATGGTATTTTCTCCTTCACTTTGGGTGATTCCAAAACTTAAATTGGGCTTTTTGGATTTCTTTGAACCTCAAGAAACCCGCTTGTACCTTTATGCTGGGGGAGATGAAAGCGAAACCATGGTCAAGCATGTGAGCAAATTACGAAACCGACTGCTCAAACGAGAAAGCCTCCAAGGGAAAATGAAAATCAGACTTTCCATAAATGAACACGGGAAACATAATGAAAGCTTTTGGAGTGATGAATTTCCCAAAGCGATCGAATGGTTGTTTTTTAGTGATAAACCAGAATAAAAACCTATGAATTTTAGTACCAAAGAATTGAAAGGAAATAAAAGCCTGTTAACCATCATTCCGGTAACCGAAAACCTCAGAGAGGAAATCCTTGCTAAAAAATTACCTGATTTCTCCATTAGTTCGCAAATTTTCACAGCGAAAAAAGACAGCATGTACGTGCTGGAAAGAGATGGAAAACTGGTGTTATTACTGGGCTTGGGAACCGATCCGGAGTACAAAACTATTGAAACGGGTTTTCGAAGAATCCTTTCAAAACATCACGAACTTGTTCAAAAAACCATTCAGGTTGAGTTTTGTAAAGATTTTGATTCCGCTTTCATCGAAGCTGCGGTAATCGGTTTGATTTTGGGGAAATACCACTTGGATTTTTTTAAAAAAGAGCGGAAACAGTCCTTTGATGATCTCGAAGTAGCTGTTCTTTCTCCGGCCAAAAATCTCCAAAAATTACTAGATCGGGCCCAAAAAATCGGAAGGGCAAAAATCGAAGCCATGAAATTGGTGGATCTTCCGCCAAATACGGTCACACCAGATTTTTTGGCCGAATGGGCTAAAAATCTGGAGAATAATCCGAAGATAAATGTGCACATATACGACCAAAAAAAGGCAAAAGACTTGGGGCTGGAGGCATTTTTAGCCGTTAGCAGAGGTTCTGCCAAGCCGCCAAAATTCATCGTTATTGAGTATCGTCATCCTGAGGCAAAAAAACATATCGGCTTGGTCGGTAAAGGCGTGACATTCGATACGGGAGGACTCAACATAAAAACCAAAGGCATGCACTTCATGAAATCAGACATGGGCGGTGCTGCCACGGTTTTGGCAGCCACACAATTGATCGCTGACTTGTCCCTACCAGTCAATTTGACCACGATAGTACCCGCTGTCGAAAACGCAATTGACAAGCATGCCTATCTGCCCTCAGAAGTCATAAGAAGCCATGCAGGCCTGAGTATTGAAATCGTTGACACCGATGCGGAAGGAAGGTTGATTTTAGCGGACGGACTCTCCTATATGGTAAGCAACTATTCGGTGGACAGCTTGCTCGATTTTGCTACCTTGACTGGAAGTGCAGTGGGAACTTTTGGTTATGAGTCTGCAGCTTTGTTTTCCAATGATGAAATTCTTTCCCAAAAAATTCAAAAACTGGGAATGCTCATCGATGAAAAAGCTTGGAGTCTCCCACTTTGGGAGGTATACGGCAGAGAAATGGACAGCGAGATTGCCGATATTCGCAATTTTCACGGCAAGCCCATTGCCGGAGCAATCACTGCCGCTAAATTTTTACAAGCATTTATCCATGAGCACCCTTCTTGGGCTCATCTTGATATTGCAGGGGTAGCCTTTGGGGATGGGGAATTTGCAAAAACCAAATCAGCAACCGCATACGGTGTGCATTTATTGCTTAAATTAATCGAAAATCTAGGCTGATTATGAGCGAATCTTCGAAGACTTTTCTCTGCATTTCCAATTATTTTAAAGGAAACGCCTTTCTCAAAGCTTTAAAAAACCAAGGAAATCGGGTTTTTCTAGTCACCTCTGAGAAGCTCAAAGAAAGTCCTTGGGCTTTTGAGGCAATTGACGAGCTATTTTTTATGCCTGGACAGGATTTAGATTGGGATCTGAATATTCTATTACAGGGAGTAGGTGGACTAATGAAAGAACATAAAATTGACGCCATCATTGCCTTGGATGATTATGACGTCGAGAAAGCTACTTTTCTACGAGAAAATCTTCGAATTTCAGGAATGGGGCAATCGACCGGAAGATATTTCCGTGACAAACTCGCCATGCGAATCAAAGCGCAGGACGCTGGATTGAAAGTCCCTGCCTTTTCCCCCCTCTTCAATGACGAAGACATCAATCAATTCGCCGATCATATTGCTGCCCCTTGGGTCTTGAAGCCGCGATCGGAAGCTTCAGCTCATGGCATCATCAAAGTGTACAGTAAAGATGAACTCTGGAAAAACATTCATGAACTGGGTGAAAATCGACTTTACTATCTAGTCGAGCAGTTTAAACCAGGTGACGTCTACCATGCGGATGGATTGATGATTGGAGGAAAAAATATATTTCTTTCGGTTTCCCAATACCTCAGTACACCCATGGAAATTTCTCAAGAAGGTGGAATTTTTCGCTCAGCCACCCTAGAATATGGCTCGGTAGATGAGAAAGCCATCAAAAAAATGAACCATGAAATCATGAAAGCTTTTGGAATGAAATTTGGCGCTACCCACACCGAATTCATCAAATGTCACCAAGATGGTGAAATTTATTTTTTGGAAACCTCTTCTCGTGTAGGTGGAGCCTATCTTGCCGAAATGGTTGAAGCTGCAACTGGAGTCAATCTTTGGGCTGAATGGGCCAAAATTGAAAATGCTATTGCAAAAGGTACGGAATACCAAGCCCCCAAATCAGCAAAAAATTACGGTGGAATCGTGCTCACACTTACTCATCTCCAAAATCCGGATTTAAGCAGTTTTGATGATCCTGAACTTTTTTTCCGAGTACCCATGGAATACCACGCAGGTTTAATCGTACGATCAAAAGATCGGAAGCGTCTTCGGACACTTTTGGATAATTATGCGCTGCGACTAAGCGAGGAATATTCCACCTCAGCGGCTGCTCCCAAAGTCAAAAAATTCCATTAAAACTTCTCCTCAATCCCTAGTCCAAAAAGGGCAAAATCATACTTTACGGGATCCTCTGGATCAAATTTCCTCAATTCCTGAGTCAATTCAACCGCTGTCAACCAGTCGGTTTGTTTCCGTCGAATCAAGCCCAGTTTCCTTCCCACTCGGTCTACATGCAAATCACAGGGGCAAATGAGTTGAGAGGGATTCAACTTATTCCAAATTCCAAAATCCACTCCCTTCCCGTCATTTCTGACCATCCATCGGAGAAACATGTTGATTCGCTTGCAGGCTGCTTTTCGTTTTGGAGTGGCTATATGCTTTCGTGTCCGCTGTGGAGCATCCGGTAAGGAAAAAAAGAAGTCATGAAAAGAAGATAAAATCTGCTCCATGTCTTGGCTTTGACTTTTCAAAAAAGCAATCTCCAAGGAATCATGATTTTTATAAAACCAACTGAGAAAATGGATAAAATAAAGGGTATCGATATCATTGAATGTTCGATGCTTAAAGGTCAAAAAAGGTTTTAAATCCTCTTCTTGATGATGAATCAAAAAATCATGAGGTGCATCATCCATTAAATTGAAAAGCTCCAAACATTTATTGATGATGGTTTTTCGCTGTCCCCAAGCCAAAATTGCAGCAAAAAACCCCGCTATCTCAATATCTTGTTTTTTGGAATAGCGGTGAGGAATTGACACCGGATCCAGCGAAATAAATCCGGGACGATTGTATTGTTGGACTTTTTCATCCAAAAATTCTTTTAAATCCTGGATCATCCAATCGAAACCTTTACCTCACCCCCTTGGGTTCCGTCAAACCATTTGAATAGCAGGTCGTTTTCAATTCGATCGGAAATATGCCAATCAAAACATTTGATGGTAGTCAGGGACCTCAGGCTGTCCTCATCCGGGTTGTAAAGGCAAATATTGAAATCCGGTAAATCCTTAGCTTCTAAACTGTTCCATTTTTCAAGAATAATTCCCTCTTCCATTACCCGAACTTTATTTCCAAAAACAAAATCTGATAACACCGATGGAACGCCATCAGCTCTTCGGAGTTTAAATCCCGAAGGCCCAAACATGATCTGCTTAACGGGCTTGGCTTCAAAAAAACCATCCGAATACGGCAAAGTTTGCCATTCCTGATCGTTGAACTCCTCCCTATTTCCCTCGGTTCGGAAACGCGTCAAGAATTTGGACAATTGGGAAAAGAACCAGGTAAGACCTATAAATATTATCCCAAAACTGGCTAAAATTGGATAGGAAATCACAAAAATGGCATTCCAGATAAACCGAAATAAATGATGAAAAAACAAGTGTACCTTATTCATAATATTAGACTCCTTCACAAAGTTACCTCGAAGCAACAGCAATAACAAATCTGACTGTTAATGCTAAAATTGGACAGAATCAATTTAAGGGGATTCGTAGAGAAACTCCAGCCGGACCCAAGGTGATTTGTTTAAGAAACTCGGGAAGCTCCTGAGCATGGGCATGGTGGAATCCATACATGATCCCATCAAAAACCATCAAGAAGGCTCCTTGCAAAATTACTGATTTCCCAAATCCTTGCAGCCTATCGTTTGATTTCCGAAGTCCTCTTTCTTTCAGGTAAAATCCTGCTGCCATGTATGCCACATCTAATGCAGCATTGACCAATAAGATTTTTTCGATCCCCTGTTGAGCTTCCATGGTTTGCCAGAAATCCGTACCTGGACTTTCTTTAGTGGCCTGCCAATACCCAAATCCCGCAATCACCAAATTAACTGAATTCCAATACAGATTCATTTGATGAAAAGCCTTTAACTCTCCACTCTCCTTTCCCGCAGCCAGTCCTCCCCAAATCATATTCCCCACAGCCCAAGAACCCAAAATAAGCATTCCATTTTTGTTATACTCCAATCTAGTCTGGTTGAAATTTTCAAGTCCAGGAATTTCCTGACCCAAGGAATCCAAGGCGACAAACAACCCGAACGCCAGGATCATAAAACGAATTGAAAGCTTAAAATTCATACTCATCAAACATCAAGTAAACAGGATAGTTTGAGTCTGGCTTAAGTTTTTCAATCTCTTCAAGCCAGCTCTGCCTAAAAGCATAAAAAGCTGCCTCAAAGCAGCTTTTTAAGTTTTAATAGTTTCCCAAATCAATACATCACCTCTACCGGAAATCGTCCATTAACGGCTTTGAGTTGATCAAATGCAGCTTGAGAAAGTTTAATCAACAGCTTGGAATTGTCCCCCGTTTCGGGCAATACACCTACTACACGGGCGAAAATGGTGACATCATTTTCTTCATTTTTCACACGAATGATAGTCCCTACCGGAGCAGTTCGATGAAGCACCAAATACTTCTTATGCCCGCCTGTTCCCTCGATCAATTCTGCTTGACCCGTTTCCCGAATATTTTTAAATCCTCCACTGCTCGCACCGTCAGGAACCTGATTCATTTCTTCAGGATTACTCACCACTTTCGCCTCCCCTACCAAAGGTACTTCAGAGGGACCAGAGGCTGCTCTGCCTACTTTGATTACTTGTCCGGTCCGAAGGTTATTGGAACTTAAGGCATTCCAATTAATGAGTTCCTCTACTTTGGCATTATACCGATTGGCCAGTGAAAATAAGGTTTCTCCGGCTTGAACCTCATGGGAAATCCATTCTCCCGGCACAATAGGCTTTCGGTTTTCACCCGAGTAGACAGCGTTTTGATTTGCTGATTTTTCTTCAGGTTTTCTCAAATTATTTTTCTTTGAATCTGACTTCTCCGGTTCAGGTTTTTTGGGTTCTTCTTTTGGCTCCTCCGACTTGGGAATGCGGTTGGGCTCTATTATCTGCTTTTGCTCAGCTAACGACTTTTCCACTTGCTCAAATTCCTTCTTTGCGGGAGTCGAATTGGCTTGAGCTGTGGTTTTTGTGGGTACCGGTTCGGTTTTTTTGATGATAAGGGCTTGACCTACGCTCAAATCATTTCCTTTAAGCTGATTCCATTCCATCAACTCTCCGACAGAAACATTGTATTTTTTGGAAATGGCAAACAAAGTCTCACCGGCATTTACTTTGTGAAGATTAGCTCCACTCGGAATCGCCGCTTTGGAAATAAACGGAACCCGAATCTGTTGCCCGATTTTAAGTCCAGATTTGAGTGATTCATTCGATTCCACGATCTCTCCTACAGGAGTTTGATACCTTCTGGAAATCGCAAAAAGTGTCTCTTTGGGTTCAACTTGGTGCAAAATATAAGTCTTATCCCCTATTCGTTCCACCCCAACTGAATCCAGGGGAGCAGGATAATTTTCACCGGCAAAACTTGTCACCGAAAACAGACTACTAACGAAGGTAAAGAAAAGCGCTTTTTTGAAACTCATAATTTTAAGGGCGTAAATACTTTTAATGGGCACAATCTAAATTACTAACAAGAATTATGCTAAAGAAGTGGATTGTGGACATTTTGGGAAAATCCTACGGTCCAACGGAGTTTAGGGTGTTTTCTTCAAAAAAATCAATCATTCCACCATTTTCGTTGTTATCTTTTGACAAAGTTTAAAACTATGCTCAAGTATTACCTCAGCCTATTCGTACTTTTCACACTGATTAGCAGCACTATACTAGGTCAGGAAACTCAGGAAACTAAAAAGATTTTCACGTTTAAAATTGATCGAGACATTGATCCTGCAATGAATCGACGGGTAAGGCTTGCGTTGGAAGATGCAGTAGCATCCAATGCCGACCTAATCATCATCGAAATGGACACCTACGGCGGTGCGGTAAACGATGCGGACGATATCCGAACAATGATTCTGGAATCGAAAATCCCAATTTATACCTTTATCAATAAGGATGCAGCTTCCGCAGGGGCATTAATATCCATTGCCAGTGACAGCATATACATGGCCCCTGGTTCAAGTATTGGAGCGGCAACCGTAGTCAACGGAGCCGATGGAGCGGCCGCCCCGGACAAATATCAATCTTACATGCGCTCCATGATGAGAAGCACGGCCGAGGCCAAGGGCAGAGATCCCAAAATTGCCGAGGCCATGGTGGATGAAAAACTCGAAATTGAAGGGGTGACCCAGGCAGGATCAGTGGTGACCCTTTCGGTTTCCGAAGCAATTAAATTAGGGTTTTGTGAAGGAGAAGTTCGATCCATTGAGGACATTTTGGAAGCTCAAAAAATTCAAGATGCCGAATTGATCGTCTATGAAGTTTCGGAAACCGAACAGATCATCTCATTTTTTCTCAATCCGGCCATCAGTGGGGTTTTGATTTTAATTATCATCGGAGGCATCTATTTTGAACTTCAAACTCCTGGTATTGGCTTTCCCATTTTGGCTGCTATCGTGGCCACAGTTTTGTATTTTATCCCCTATTATCTCAATGGATTGGCAGAAAACTGGGAATTGATCATTTTCCTATTGGGTATTGTATTGCTAGCCGTGGAGCTCTTTGTCATCCCGGGTTTTAGTATTTTTGGTGTTTTAGGGATCATATTTATTCTTGGAGGCCTGGTTTTGGGAATGCTTCCCAATGAGGACTTCAATTTTGAATTTGTGCCGGCAGCTGATCTTTTTGCAGCTTTGCTCACGGTGATTCTTGCCGCATTGGCAGCAGTGGGTTTGGTATTTTGGCTTACACCAAAAGTCAATCAATGGGGAGCATTCAGCACCATTACACTTGCATCCACCCAATCCAAGGCTGAAGGATACACTTCCAGTTTTTACAGTGATCAGCTCTTGGGCAAAACCGGCAAAGCACACTCAAGATTGCGTCCAAGTGGGCGCGTAGAAATCGAGGGAGAAATTTACGATGCCTATTCCAGAGGAGAATTTATTGATCAAGATGAACAGATTGTCGTCATTTCTACAGAAGGTACTTCGCTCCGTGTGAAAAAAAAGGAAAGCTAAAAAATTCCCGATTTTGCTAAGTTTGCCTCATGAATCCATTTCAGTCCATTTATGAAGCGGTCGGGGAGGATAACCTCCGAAAACTTGCCGCTGGATTTTATCAGGAAGTAGCCAAAAACGAGACTCTTCGAATACTTTATCCAGAGCAAGATCTTAAACCTGCCGAGCGGAGACTTTTCCTTTTCTTGCTTCAAGTTTTTGGAGGGCCGCAAACTTATTCGGAAGAACGCGGTCATCCCCGTTTACGCATGCGTCACCTCCAATGGAAAATCGACGGGAAAATGAGAAATCATTGGTTGAATGCCATGATCTCATCCATGGACCAGCTGTCTCTGGAGCCAGAAGTGCGAGAACTCATGATGAATTATTTCGTCAAAGTAGCCAACCATATGATCAATCATGAGTAACCTGATCAGGAGGGTTTACACGATTTACGCAGGGCTTTTATTTGTCCTGAGTTTCTTGCTTATTTTCCCATTCTTTTTGATTTGCATCTGGATTCCCAGTTGGCAACAAATGGGAAGAAAAATCAACCAATACTGGGCAAAAACTTACTTTGCACTCATCTTTTTACCGGTGCACGTCGATCAGCGGGTTACCCTCGAAAAGGGGAAAGCCTACCTTTTTTTAGCCAATCATTTCAGCTATTTAGACATTGCCATGATGGGATTTATTCCGGGGGATGTTCAGTTCGTGGGAAAAGCCTCCATTCGGAAAGTACCGCTTTTCGGCTATTATTTCAAAAAACTGCATATTGCAGTAGACCGGAGCCGGGTCAAGAGTCGAGCGGAGACTATGCGCAGAGTTGCTTTGGCACTAGAACAGAAAAGCAGCATTGTGCTGTTTCCCGAAGGAGGTATTTATACCCAAAACCCCCCGAAAATGATTCCGTTCAAAAATGGTGCATTTCGTTTAGCAATTGAAAAACAAATCCCGATAATTCCTGTCACCTTAAGCTATAATCATCTAATTTTACCTGATGACGGCCAACTGCTTTTGAATTTGAAAAAAGCAAAAATGGTCATCCATGAAGCCATTTATCCTACCGAGGAAAGCTCCGAGCAAGACCTGAAAAATCGTTGCTTTGCCGTTATCCAAGACCAACTTGACCGTGACCATCAAATGGAAATGCAATCCTCAGAAAAATAAAAATATGAATATTGATAAACAGACCATCAAGAAAATCGCCCATCTCGCTCGCTTGGAATTTGATGAAAGCAGTGCTGAAAAAATGTCCCAGGACATGAGTCAAATTCTGGACTGGGTCGAAAAGCTTAATGAACTTGATACCGAACAAATCGAACCCCTCACCACCATGTCCTCTGAAATCAATGATATGCGTGAGGATGTAGTAGGCCATCATCTGGCCCATGAGGAAGCACTCAAAAATGCACCGAAGCGAGATGCCCAGTATTTTCGTGTACCGAAGGTTCTTTAACGATGAACTTGAGAAAAAAAGAAAGCTCTAGGTACGCCATGCTAGTTCCTGCCCTCCTACTCAGTATTACCGGAGGGCTTTTTGCGTATTATCAACTGCTCTTTTCACCGGCGACCTTCCAAACCGTAGTTCCAGTCAGTTTTTTGGATACGGTAGCCATTCCGTTTGACTGGGTGCAGATGGGCCCAATTTCTTTTCCGATACTAGTGGACAATTACCTGATTTTTCAAGAATTCAAATCCCTGCCTACTCTTTACCATCATCAAGAGAGCTTATTTTTCGGGATGTTAACCTGGGTGTTGATTGCTGTGCTGCTCAGTTTAGTTTCCGAATTTAAGAAGTTCTATTTTCTGGCATTTGGAATAAGCTGGATCCTTGTCCTGACACTCTCCAACTTAAACGGATTAAATATTGGCCGACCAAGTAGCAATTACGCACTGATTTTGGCGATTTGTGGTAGTTTTGCCGGACCGGTTTTTTTTCATATTCGAGGAGGAAATGTGAGCTTTCCAATTCGCCTGTTGACAAATTTACTGCTTACGGGAGCGGCTCTTGCGGTGATGATTCGCGAAAGTGGAATCCAGGATGCTTCAATTTATTTGGAGGAGCATGCCTTAATTCCACTTGTAATACTCGCCTGCGCTTGGCTATTTTGGAATGGTCACGGACTGATTTCAGGTAGTTATATTTTGATTTCCCGAGCCAATCGACAACTAACCTTTCGGGTTTCCCTTCAGATTTTAATCTTAGGCATTAGTTATCTCCTGTTTCTGGGAAACATTCTTTTGAGTTTTCGGGAAACGCCATTTGCTTTAATTCCAATTTTCAACCCCTTGCTTTTGCTAATTCCGATCGGAATACTGGGTTGGATCACCCTTGATGTCAAAACAAAATCAGGACTAGATTTGATTGCTTCCAGTTTCACGCTGAAAGCACTCTACCTTTTAGGTTTTGGGTTAACCCTTTGGTTGATATGGCGACTGGATCTTAGCCTAAATCAACCTGGGAAAGAACTCCTCAAACATGTGCTCGTTTACAGCCAAATCGGCTTTTCCCTTTTCTTTTTGATTTATCTCTTTACCAATTTTCTTTCCATCATGGATAGCGGAAAAGCAATAGACAAAATTATTTTTAAGCCCTTTTCGCTTCCCTATTACCACCTCAGAATTGGTGGGATGATTTCCATGCTCGTCATTATTGCTTTTACCGAAGGAATTGTGGGAGTACAAGCCCAAGCACTCAGCAATCAGATATTGGGGGATTATTATTACCGAAGTGGGCAGAAACTCGAAGCCAGTATTATCTATGAAAACGCTTGGTCTGGATACCGAAACAATCCCAAAGCAAAAAATACCACCGCCCAGCTTCTCTTCGAATTAAATCAGCCTACATTAGCCAAGCAACATTTGGAGGAAAGTTTTTCAGAGGCGCCCCAAGTGGATAATATCCTTTTACTTGCCGATAGATTGCATCGCGAAAACAAAATTTTTGAATCGATTTATTATTTGGAAAATGGACTTCGGTATTTCCCCGAAGATCACCGGATTAAAAACAATCTGGCGCTATTCTATACCAAAGTCAATCGAATCCAAGATGCCCTAAATCTCCTTGAAGGTAACGCTGACCCTATTTCGAAAAGTAATTTTACAGCGCTTTCCATCAAATCAGGTAAGCATGAGTCAGAAATCGAAAATCCAGAGGCAATCCCTGAATTAATCAATGAACTGGCTCGTCAAAATGTACTTGGCAATTTTCCGGAGGAATCCCTCCTCTCAGATTTACGAGAAAAAATAGAATCTGAAAACAGCCCTATGCTGGTTCAAGCTTCCTGGCGGAATATTTTCTCAATCAAGGATTTTAATCAGCCTGAGCGAGATCTCGCTATGCTGGATTCGCTCTGGACAAGTCCAAACATGGCAGATTACATCATGTCACTTCAAGAAACCGCTGTTATCCGAAGCCTTGGTGCGGGGAGGATCACAGATGCGGTAAAAAACCTCAACGGATTAGCCTTTCGAAATCCCGGCGATGCGGGTTATTTCTTGCATCTTTCATCCAGCATTTTAGCACAGCAGGCTGATTTTTCCCGCGCTTCACGAGAACTAATTGCCGCAGAAGAAAAAGGTTTTCAAGCATTTAAACCTCATCATTGGATTATTTTGACGCTGGGAGGGTATGCTGAAAAAGCGCTTGAAATGAGAGAAAAATATAATCTTGAAATCCCCGATTTTTTCCTCGATTCAGACGAAAATTTGCGACAGTATCTGGAAATAATTCGAAAAATCCACCAATTGATCCCGGAGGTCGCTTTTAATCAATGGAATCAGCTCGCCTCTGAGGAATTAAAAAGTGATTTGGCAGTACGTGTCTTAGCCTTTAAGGCCCACGGGTTAAATCGAGATCAATTGGAAAGTTTGGGCAGATCCATCCAAGAATTTCGAGGAGAATCTCCGGCCCTTCAGACCTTTCTTTCCAATCCAGACTTCAAAAACCAGAAATCGGTGAATGCTTTGATGGAGGCTCTGGAAATTGGAGATGAGTTGACAAGCAATCCGTTTTTGAGTCCTCTGATCTGGTCCGCTGCGAGTATAGAAAATGATCCGCTGAAAGCTTACGAATTGGTAAATGCAGCTACCGAATTCAATCAAGACCCTTTACTTTGGATCAAAAAAGTAAGATTAGCCCGAGAACTTGGACTGGACAATTATGCCACCGGAGCTTTGGAGCAACTCAGCCAATGGGTACAGCCAGCCGAACTCGAAAGACTCCAATTATCAAACTTCTAGCCCATATTCTCGTAATTTGTACAAATTGATTCTATTTTTAAGCGAAACTAAATCTACGCCACATGACCAAAGTAATTGAAACCCACCAAATCAATAAAACCTATAAAATGGGAGCTGAAGTAATCCAGGCCCTCAAATCCGTTTCTATTGAAGTTAATCGTGGCGAATATGTGGCCTTTATGGGGCCATCCGGCTCTGGAAAATCCACTTTAATGAATATCATCGGATGTCTTGATACCCCAACTTCCGGTCGCTATATTCTCAATAACAAGGATGTCAGCGACATGACAGAAAATGAACTTGCTGAAATCAGAAACAAAGAAATCGGATTTGTTTTTCAAACTTTTAATCTTTTGCCCAGAGCCAGCTGTCTGGAAAATGTCGCTTTACCCTTGGTCTATGCGGGATATGCTAAGGCCGAAAGAGAAGAAATCGCTTTTCAGGCATTGAGCAATGTAGGATTGGGTGAGCGAACCAAACACCGACCCAATGAACTTTCCGGAGGTCAGCGGCAACGCGTAGCCATTGCTCGTGCTTTGGTGAATAATCCCAGTATCATCCTAGCCGATGAACCTACCGGTAATCTGGACTCCAAAACTTCTTATGGCATCATGGAACTATTTCATGAATTACATTCCAAAGGAAACACCATCATAATGGTCACTCACGAAGATGATATTGCCCATTATGCGCATCGAATCGTCCGATTGAGAGACGGCTTGGTCGAGAGCGACACAGTTAATCCAAACCCAACCCGAGGAGCAGCTGTACATGCCTAAATGGAAAGCAAGAAATCTAAAATAGATTCTTATTTTTGTGGCAGAATCGAAGGGCTAAGGAATGAAAATCTATACAAAAACAGGAGATCAAGGAATCACATCACTACTCGGAGGGGTACGAGTACCCAAATCCGACCTTAGAATCGATGCCTACGGAACGGTGGATGAGCTCAATTCCTATGTGGGCTTAGTAAGAGATCAGGCTGTAAACGAAAAAAGAAGTGATTTCTTAAAATCCATTCAAGATAGGCTTTTCACTTTGGGAGCTGACTTGGCTACGGTACCTGGCAAGGAAAAGGTAAAAAAGCCAGATTTGCAGGATGAGGATATTTTGGCCCTTGAACAAGCAATGGACCTTATGGAAGCTCAACTTCCGGCGCTGACTGCATTTATTTTACCCGGCGGACATCCATCCGTCTCTTTTTGTCATCTGGCCCGTACGGTTTGTCGCAGAGCAGAACGAATTGTGGTCGAGCTAGCATCCTATGAGCAGGTCAACGAGCTTGTAATCAAATACCTAAATCGACTTTCTGATTATTTCTTTGTTTTGGGCAGAAAAATGGCTGCTGAACTGGAAGTTGAGGAAGTCACTTGGAAGCCACGAACACACTAATTTTGATTTTGAGGATCTTAAAATCCTCTCTCCATAGGCAAAGGCCATAACCTAAATTCACATGAAAACTTCTCTCGCGATCCCGGTTAAGCAGACCCAAAATTCTAGACTTTCAGAAACCGATTTTTCTAATTTGGTATTTGGAAAGACCATCTCCGATCACATGTTTGTAGCAGATTACAAAAATGGAGAATGGACAGATTTGCGAATCGAACCCTATGCGCCACTGCATCTCAATCCATCCAATGCTGCCCTTCATTATGGACAATCGATTTTTGAAGGATTAAAAGCGTATAAAAACGAAAATGGAGAGGTAATCATCTTTCGGGCGGATGCCAATTGGAGTAGACTTAATGAATCAGCAGAACGGATGTGCATGCCTTCTTTGCCTGAGGAAATCTTCATGGAAGGGCTTACCCAACTCATTGATCTGGACCGGGATTGGGTGCCCACTGCTCAAGGAGCTTCACTTTATGTGCGTCCATTTATGTTTGCTACCGATGATTATATTGGGGTTAAACCTTCTGATACCTACAAATTTATCATTTTCACCTGTCCTGTTGGAAATTATTATTCCAAGCCAGTAAGCGTGAAAGTAGAGACCAAATTTACCCGAGCTACGGAAGGTGGGACAGGCGCCGCCAAAACTGCAGGGAACTATGCAGCATCACTTTACCCTGCACTTCAAGCGCAAAAAGCAGGCTACGATCAGCTACTTTGGACCGATGGAAAAAGTCATAGCCATATTGAAGAGAGCGGAACCATGAATGTGATGTTTAAAATCAATGGAACTTTGGTGACTGCCCCCACACATACTGGAACCATTCTCAAGGGAATTACCCGGGATTCGGTAATTCAATTGGCAAAAGACTGGGGACAAGCAATTGAGGAGCGATTTTTAAGCGTCGATGAATTAAAAAGCGCCCTTCAAAAAGGAGAATTGGAAGAGGCATTTGGTACCGGTACAGCCGCAACCATTGCCCATATCCAATTGATTCATATTGATGGCAAAGACTATAAACTGCCAGAAAAGTCTCAAGACGCCTTCTCTCATCGGGTTTTGGCCGAATTAGACGGTATTAAATATGGAGTTAAATCCGACCCGCATAATTGGATCATGAAGTTTTAATCAACCAATCGCCAGCTGAGAAGTTGGCTTTTTTTTTCGGCCTTTTGGAAAGAAGGGAGAATTAACTATCACTCCAGTTGATGAGTTTTAGAATTCGAATTATTGAAATGGGAACGGGAGAAAATCTAAGAGATTTTAGCGGCTGACCTCTCATTTTAAACCCTTGCCCGACTCAAGGGCATGGTCATACATCGGGGTCCTCCAAGCCCCCGGCTAAGTTCGGAGGAGGGAATTTCCAACACCTCCACTCCCATGTTTCGCAAAGCGCGGTTCGTGTGAATGTTTCGGTTATACGAAATCACCCGGCGGGGTCCGATCGCAAAGACATTTGCCCCATCAAACCATTGTTCACGCATAGAATAATCCGGATTGCCATCTGCTGTAGCCAAGACTTCCAAATGCGGAATTTCACGTTCCAGTACAGTCAGAAGTGATTCCTGAAGCACTTCTCTTCGAATATGAACCTTGTCATGCTGAATTTCCTTCAGGGTGTAGCAGGATGTCTTAAGTACCGCATTCATTGCATCAGGATAAGTCAATACCAAGTTTTCATCTAGAATGGTAAATACCGTATCTAAATGCATGTAATTTCGCTTCTCCGGCAAATGAACCTCATAGACCCGCTGAACGGTCTCTTCCGCCAAAAGTGCTTTTGCCGCTTGGTAAATAGCCTTTTCATCGGTTCGTTCCGAATTACCAATTGCCACAGCCTCATGGGAAAGAATAATCACATCGCCACCCTCAATACTCGGAGGATGATTATACCCATTAGCCGGATAAAGTAAATTGACATGATCTTTAAAATCAGGATGGTTTTCAAAAATGGTCCGGAGCAAATCCGCTTCCCGTTGTCTCCCCTCCATTTTCATCGAGGAAAAAATAATTCCTCCCGGAGTCAAAGCCATGGGATCTCGTTGAAAATATAAATTGGGGCAGGGAGAAATCAAAAAGGCGTATTCCAATAGCTCTCCCGCATCAAGTTGCGGCATCTTCTTCCGCAATTCATGAACTTTAAGTCCAGCTGTTAAAATTCCGGAACATTCTGCGGTCGAGAACCGCTCCAAAATTTCTTCTGCCAATTGAACCAATCCGGAGCGTTGCAGCGATTCCTTGATCAGTTTCAATAAAATCTCCCGATCATATAAGACTCGAATCAAAAGCTCCCGCAACTGATATACCTGGGCTCCGGTAGATTCTTTGATCACGTTGGAAAAATAATCGTGCTCCTTCTGTAAGGCCTCCAAATAAGGCACGTCTTCAAACAGCAAAAATTCCTTATTATAAGGGGTTAGCCGGTCAATTTCCCTTCCAGGTCTATGCATCAAAACGGCTTTCAAGGTGCCATATTCTGAATTGATTCGAAGATTCATTTCCTAGTAGATTTACAAAGTAATAGTTGATAAATTACTGATTTTTAAATTAAAAAGTGATTTGATTAGACAAAAAATAATCAAAAAGGATTTTCATTCCTGAATTTTTAAATAGAACTCCGAGTCACCCCATGGTACTGGCTAAGATTTTGCAACAGCAATCCCAAGTTTGATTATTCCAACTTATCGGCAAAGATTAAAACCCATCGACGCTAGTTTTTCGTACCTTCACTTTCAAACGATCCCTTATGAAATCAGTTAAACCAACTTCATTAATGCTACTCTTTAGTAGCTTGATATTCTTTCTCACCTCCTGCGAATCGACTGCACAATTAACCAAAATTCTGGAGCAAGCCACCGGAAACCCCAGTACCTCTGAAATCTCCGCAGGAATCAAAGAAGCCCTGGAAAAAGGAACGGGAATCTCTGCGGACCGGCTTTCTGCAGAAGATGGCTTTTTGGAAAATCTCGATGTCAAAATCCTTTTTCCTGAGGAAGCCAAAAAAGTTGAAAACACCTTACGAAATATTGGCTTGGGAAAACTCTGCGATGATGTCATCCTCAGCCTCAATCGGGCTGCCGAAGATGCCTCCAAGGAAGCCAAACCGATTTTTACTGCCGCTATCAAACAGATGACTTTGCAAGACGTGCAGGATATTCTCCTGGGTGAAAAAAATGCGGCTACCCAATATTTCGAACGGACGACTACCGATTCATTAACCGTGAAATTTGCCCCGATCATTGATCAGAGTCTCACCAGAGTCAATGCCACCAAGTACTGGGGTGAAGTCATCGAGCGATACAACCAAGTTCCATTTGTTAAAAAAGTCGATACCGATCTAGGCTCCTACGTGACTCAAAAAGCCATTGATGGACTTTTTGTAGAAATTGCGAAAGAGGAATTGAAAATCCGGGAAAATATCAGTGCGCGAACCAGCCCATTACTTCAAAAAGTATTTGGCTATGCCGAGCGCCAACGAAAATACGATTAAAAAAGCCTGTCGGAAATCAAATTCCGACAGGCTTCTTCCCAATCATTTTACCCAATGGTAAATGGAATTTAGCTTAAATTCTTGCCTTACTTGACCAAGGTCATCATCAGGGATTCTCCTTCTTTTTTCACCGTAACCAATCCTCGCTTAGTCAACGATTTGACAGCGACATCCCATTTTTTATTACTGAGCCCAGCTTCAGCCTTAATTTCATTTAACTCGGCTGATTCTACCTTTTTAACTAATTCAAAAACCGCTTTTTCCTCTTCATTGAGTTCGATTGGCTTTTGCTCCGGACGCATTTGCGGAAAGAAAAGGACTTCTTGAATCGTCGTTTTATTGGTCAACAGCATGGTCAATCGATCGATGCCGATTCCAAGTCCCGAGGTCGGAGGCATGCCGTATTCCAACGACCGAAGAAAATCTTCATCCATTGCCATCGCTTCATCATCACCTCGTTCGGCCAACTTCAACTGCTCTTCAAACCGTTCGCGCTGATCGATCGGATCATTGAGCTCAGTGTAGGCATTTGCGATTTCTTTTCCATTGACAAAAAGCTCAAATCGTTCCACCAAACCGGGCTCCGTTCGATGCTTTTTAGCCAAAGGCGTCATCTCAATCGGATAGTCGGTAATGTAAGTCGGCTGAATTAGATTTGCTTCGACCTTTTCCCCAAAAATCTCATCGATCAATTTTCCTTTACCCATGGAATTATCCACTTCGATTCCCATCTCCTGACAGACTTTGCGAAGTTCAGGTTCCTCCATTTTGCTGACGTCGATTCCTGCATATTCTTTGATCGAATCATACATACTCAGCCTGCGGTAGGGTCCCGCAAAATCAATTTCCCGCTCACCTACTGTTACCTTGGTATCCTCATGAATGGCAAGGGTCACTTTTTCCAACAAATCCTCCACCATCTCCATCATCCAAATGTAATCTTTGTAGGCTACGTAGATTTCCATGGAGGTAAATTCCGGGTTGTGCGTCCGGTCCATTCCCTCATTGCGGAACATTTTCCCGAACTCATACACCCCATCAAATCCGCCGACGATCAATCGCTTGAGGTACAACTCATTGGCAATCCGCAAAAAAAGCGGCATATCCAAGGTATTGTGATGGGTCTGAAAAGGTCTTGCAGCCGCTCCTCCATGAACTGCCTGCAATATCGGTGTTTCCACTTCCAACCAGCCATGATCGTCAAAATACCGACGCATGGAAGAAATAATCTTTGACCGGGTGATGAAGGTCTGCTTTACTTCAGGATTGACGGTCAAATCCACGTAGCGTTGCCTGTAGCGCATCTCCGGATCGGTGAATCCATCGTAAACATTCCCCTGTTCATCCCGCTTGACCACAGGAAGCGGCTTCACTGATTTGGAAAGAACCTTCAATTCGGTAACGTGCAATGAAATTTCACCGGTCTGAGTTGTAAAAATATAACCCTTCACCCCGATGAAATCACCGATGCCCAGGAGTTTTTTGAAAACCGAATTATACAAAGTTTTGTCTTCCTCTGGACAAATGTCATCTCTTCGAACATAAATCTGCAATCTTCCCGTAGAATCCTGAATCTCACCAAAAGAAGCCGAACCCATGATCCGACGACTCATCAATCGCCCTGCAATGGAAATATTCTTGTAATCGTTCTTCCGGTTTTCGTAGTTTCGATGAATATCCTCTGCTGTCACATTGATCGGAAAAGCCTCCGCAGGATAGGGATTGACCCCCAATCTGATGAGTTCTTCTCGATCCTTTCTTCGTTCGATTTCCTGTTCGCTCAGAAGTTGCATTTTATTGTTTTATGATTTATGTTTCTTGTTACAATTAGCTTTTTTTAATCGCTACTATCAGCGTGAAATACCTATGGATACTGCCAACTACCTACTGTTCTTCCCCTCTTTTCTCCGCTTTATCTCTCGTCTGACCAGTTCAAATTCCCGGCTACTTTGACCAGCGATCGACGTATTTTCGGCTGCTCTCCGGGTTAAGTACGGCATCACTTTCTCCACAGGACCATAGGGCAAATATTTGACTACATTATATCCTGCCTTGGCCAAATTAAAGGAAATGTTATCACTCATCCCATAGAGCTGAGAGAAATAAACTAGATCTGATTTTGGATGAATATCGCATTCATCCATCCATTCGGTAAGTTTCAAACAACTTTTTTCATTGTGTGTGGCACAAACCAAAGCAATCCCATTTCTGAGGCTGTATTCAATTGCCGCATCATAATCCCGATCAGTAGCTTCTTTGTTGGGTTGAATTGGATCGGGATAACCCATTTCTTCTGCTCGCTCCCGCTCCTTTTCCATGTAGGCTCCCCGCACAGGTTTGACCCCAAAGTGATAGCCCTTTTCTACTGCCACTTGATGGGCTTTTTTCAATCGCTCCAAAGAATCATGTCGATACATTTGGTAGGTATTGTACACCACACAGCGCTCCCGATTGTATTTTTCCATCATTTCATAGGCCAAGTCATCGATGGTATTCTGGTACCAACTATCTTCAGCATCTACCAGAATTTTTAGTCCTAAATCATGAGCTGCCTTGCAAAGTCGATTAACCCGGATTTTAACCCGCTCAAAAGCTTCTTTCTCTTGATCGGATAGCGTTTTTCCCGACTGGATTTTTTCCATAATATGAAAATCACCCAATCCGGTCGTCTTAAATACCCCGAAAGGCATAAAATTGGTTTTGGAAGATTCGATTATCGTCTGGAAAATCTCATCGGTAGTCTGGTTAAAGCTTTTCTCATCCCCCTTCCCTTCTACCGATAAATCTAAAATCGAATGCACCCCATATTCAGCCAATTTTCTACTCGCTTCAATACTTTCACTTATCGTCTCCCCTCCACAAAAATGGCCAAACATCGTCTTTTTCATGATTCCTTTGACAGGAAACCGTAATTTGAAGGCCAAATTAGCCAAACCGATCCCTAATTCAGAAATCAGGTTATTGTTCAATGTCGCAAAAATCAGGTACATTTTCCGGAGTTCGGCGTCACTCTTGGAAGCAAAAGCTACTTCAAGGTTCTCAAAAGAAATTTTGGGTTTTACAGGCATATTGCGCAAATAAAGGTGCAAAGATATTAAAAAAACGGCTTCTACTTCCCTTTTGTTAGGAATATTGAAAAGTTTCAGGCCGATAAAATTCTGATCTTTCACCCGTCGAACCAAAGGACCAAACGCGAAGTTTACACCTTATAAAACGCAGTATACTTGGAAGCTATTTTTGAAAAAAGTAAGTACAAAAAACCGCTGATTATCGCCGGTCCCTGTAGTGTAGAATCTCCTGAGCAATTTAAAAACAGCATTGCTCCCCTGGTCCAAAAGGGAATTAATATCATCCGTGGCGGAATATGGAAGCCTCGAACCCGGCCTGGTAGCTTCGAGGGTTTAGGCTCCATTGCACTTCCCTGGGTTACTGAAGTCAAAAAGGACCTTAATTTTAAATTTGCTACCGAAGTGGCTTCTGCCCGGCACGTTGAAGAAGCATTGAAGCATGGTGTAGATATCTTTTGGATTGGTGCTCGCTCCACCGTAAACCCATTTACAGTGCAGGAAATTGCCGATAGTCTCAATGGCATTTCGATTCCGGTTATGATTAAAAATCCGGTCAATGCAGATTTGAGCCTTTGGATAGGAGCTGCTGAGCGGATCCAAAAAGCAGGGATAACTGATTTTGCGGTTATTCATCGAGGTTTTAGCAATTTTAGGGATGTGATTCATCGAAATTCCCCACTTTGGCAAATTGCAGTGGAATTCCGCACTCTTTTTCCTGAGGTAATGATGATCAATGATCCCTCTCATATTAGTGGAAAGCGAAGTTTAGTCCCCAGTATTAGCCAAAAAGCCCTCGATTTGAATTTTGACGGACTAATCATTGAATCGCATGTCAACCCAAACACCGCTTGGTCAGATGCCGAACAGCAACTCACTCCCGAGGAATTATTAAAAATGCTCCAAAGGCTCAAAACCCGAAAAGTTCACTTCCAAAATCAACAAACGCTTAATCAATTGGAGGAAATCCGTCAACAAATTGATCAAGCAGACCACGATTTACTCGAAGCCCTGCATCGAAGAATGGAACTTGTGGAGAAAATTGGTGAATACAAAAAGCTCAACAATGTTTCGGTTCTACAGCTGGAGCGATGGAAGGAAATCTTTAAGACGCGGCCAGAGTGGGGAGAAAAGTTAGCCCTTAATCCAGATTTGATCCGAGAGATTTTTGGATTGCTCCATCAGGAATCCATTCGAAAACAAACTGAAATTTTGGATCAGAAATAAGGTAAACGCCCTCGGCCAGACTCTTAATCAAGAATTTAAATGATAGAATCAAAATATTTAATCCATATTTGCCATAAAAACGAAATATAGTATCGAAATACAAAATTTGAATGATGTAATTTAAAATATCTTAAAAGATTGTCGATTTAATTATGATTTCGATAAAAAAATTGACAATATTTATTTTGTATTTAAAAATTCCCCCCTTACATTTACGGCATGTTAATCACAGCAGCGATTTATTTTACCTTCTTTTACTTTTACTTTCGAAGCAAAAATCGAATCGGAGCTGTGTATTCCCTAGCCAAAAACTAAAAGAAAAATAAAACACAAAAAGCCCGGTTCGAAAGAGTCGGGCTTTTTTCATTTAAAACGCTCAAACCGTATGAAACCACACAAACAAATCAAAGATTGGGGACTTGGTCTCACCACCCCTCTAATCATCGCAGGCCCCTGTTCGGCAGAAACTCCGGAGCAAATCGAACAGATTTGCAAAGAAATGAAAGAGGAAAATATGATTCCACAGCTTTTTAGAGCTGGAATCTGGAAACCAAGAACTCGTCCTGGATCTTTCGAAGGAGTGGGTGAAGAGGGACTCAAGTGGATGGAAATCGTCCGTCATCACTTGAATATTCCCATTACCGTGGAAGTGGGAAATGCTGCTCATGCCGAACTGGCACTCAAACACAAAGTAGACGTGCTTTGGATCGGAGCCAGAACAACTGTCAATCCTTTTGCCGTGCAGGAAATCGCTGAGGCGCTTCGCGGTTCAGATGTTCCAGTAATGGTCAAAAACCCCATGAATCCAGATTTGGACCTGTGGATGGGAGCTTTGGAACGAATGCACGCCGTAGGAATTGATAAATTGGCAGCGATTCACCGCGGTTTCTCGGATGCCTATGATAAACGGTTTAGAAACAAACCCAACTGGTCTATGCCGATTCACCTTAAGCGGGTTTGGACAGGAATGGAAGTGATCAATGACCCCTCTCATATTGTAGGAAGGAGAGATGGACTTTTGGAAGTAGCGCAGCGCGCGATGAATTTCGGACTGGATGGCCTGATGATCGAGACCCATCATGATCCAGACAAAGCCTGGTCGGATGCCAAGCAGCAGGTAACTCCAGCCCGTTTAAAAGAGATGATTGATTCGATTGATTTCAAAGAGCCGCTGGAAAACATGAAACCAGATGAGCGACTTCAGGACCTTCGTCGTGCCGTGGATCATTTGGACGATCAGCTTTTGGATATTTTACAGGAACGATTTGCAGTCATCGATCAAATTGGAGAGCACAAACGTGAACATCACCTGACGGTATTTCAATCCAATCGATGGAAAGAAGTCATGGAAAGCAGAACTCAAAAAGGCGTGGCAAAAAACCTCAGTGAAAAATTCATGAAAGAGTTGCTTTATACCATTCATGAAGAATCCGTGAAGCGACAAGAAAAGCAACTCAGGGAAGCAGAACCTATTAAAAAATAAAAATTTATCGGTTGAGCAAAACTCAAGAAGGGGAATACTCCTCCCCTTCCTCTTTTTGATTTAACTTGCTCTGAAATTAAATTCTTGTGAATCCAGTAAAATTCAACTCCAATCCAGAAGCATTAATCAAAGAAGAAATCCGACCCTTGGATTTCTCCCAACTTTTGGTTTTAACTGACCAAAATACCTTTCGGGATTGTTATCCTTTGATTGAAAATAGCCTTCCCGAGCATTTTGTTTTTACCATTTTGCCTGGAGAAGAATTCAAAACTTTGGAAACCTGTGCCGGTATTTGGAAAAAGATGACCGAATTAGCATTGGACCGAAAAGCTTTGGTACTCAATCTGGGTGGGGGCGTACTTGGTGACATGGGGGGATTCTGTGCCAGCATTTTCAAACGAGGCATTCAATTTATCAATATGCCTACAACATTGCTCTCCCAAGTGGATGCGAGTGTTGGTGGGAAATTAGGGGTGGATTTTCAAGGTTTAAAAAACCATTTGGGTGTATTCAATGAGCCCAGATGTGTGTTGATCACTACCCAATTTCTTCAAACCTTGCCGGAACAGGAACTACGCTCCGGTTTTGCTGAAGTCATTAAACATGGTTTGATTAGAGACAAAACCTATTTTGATTCCCTAAACTTTGAAAACTGGGCACAAAATGACTGGAATCTACTCACCTTCCAATCGGTTGAAATCAAAAAACAAGTAGTACAAGAAGACCCAAAAGAACTTGGACTTCGAAAAATCCTCAATTTTGGTCACACCCTGGGACATGCTTTGGAGACTTTTTACCTTAATGGGCCGCATCATCTCCTTCATGGAGAGGCCATCGCCGCAGGAATGATTTGCGAAGCTTGGCTTTCGGTAGAAAAAACTGGCTTATCGAAGCAAGAACTTACTGAAATTACTGAAAAATTGATTCAGGTTTATGGGAAAATCAAGATCGATTCATCCGATTGGGAAGCTATTTTGGAGCTTTGCCTTCAAGACAAAAAAAATGAGGGAAGAACCATGTTATTTTCTCTTTTGAAAGGGATCGGTTCCTGTTCCTTCAACATTCCTGTAAACAGGGAAGAAATGAAACAAGCCTTAACCTATTACTCTACTATCTAACCTTGGAAACTCAAGCTATGGAACTGCTTCAATTATCACAAAAATCCAATTTTGAGACAGTTCAAATCCCTCTTCCTTCCTCTAAAAGTGAATCCAATCGGGTGCTAATCATCGATGCATTAACCGAGGGAGAAAACCAAATCAGCAATTTGGCCGAAGCGCGTGACACGCAAACAATGATCAACTTGCTCAAGACCAATCCTCCAGTTTTTGATGTCTTGGATGCCGGGACAACCATGCGGTTTTTAACCGCCTTTGCTGCTGTGACCAACCAAAATAAAGTCATGACCGGCACTCCCCGAATGTGTGAGCGACCCATCGGAATTTTGGTGGATGCCCTCCGGACCATTGGTGCAGAAATCCATTATTTAACTAGTGAAGGCTATCCCCCATTGGCCATTCATGGTTTAAATAAACAAATCAGTAATCAGGTAAAAATCCGAGGAGACGTTTCCAGCCAATACATTTCAGCCATGCTGATGATAGCTCCGGTTTTACCGATGGGTTTGGAATTGCAGTTGGAGGGAAAGGTCGGCAGCAGAACCTACATTGAAATGACGCTTGAACTGATGCGAAACTTCGGAATTGACTACACCTGGAAAGAAAACCAAATCACAGTCAAGCCTCATCCTTACCGGCCTTCCTCGTTTTCGGTAGAAAGCGATTGGTCCGGGGCAAGTTATTGGTTTAGCCTTTTAGCCTGCGCCGACTCCGGGGCATTTTTCCTGAACGGATTAAAAAACAACAGTTTGCAAGGGGACTCTGCCATCGTGGAAATCATGGATCAATTGGGAATAAAAAGTACATTTGAAAAAGAGGGTGTTCTGCTGGAAAAGCAAGCTGTGAAAGGATTAAAATCTTATGATTTCACCCATTGCCCTGACCTGGCTCAGACCGTAGCAGTCACCTGTGCAATCCTAGGCCAAAATTCAATTTTCACCGGATTGGAAAGTCTCCGAATCAAAGAAACGGATCGGATTTTTGCACTTCAGGAAGAACTTGCCAAATTTAATGCCCAACTCCAAGAAATCGAGCCCGATGTCTTTCAGGTGATTCCCTCGGTGACCATGCCTCATGAGGTCAAAATTCACACCTACGACGATCACCGCATGGCCATGGCTTTTATGCCCTTACTAACCAAAACCAAGGTCATTATGGAAGATCCGGCTGTCGTCAACAAAAGCTACCCCAGTTTTTGGAAGCATTGCCAACTTGCCGATATTACCACCCAAAAATTATGAGCCTAAAAATTGCCATCCAAGGAATTCCAGGTTCATTTCACCATCAGGTGGCATTGTTGGAGTTTGGGAAAGATTGTAAAATCATTCCCTTCAACACCTTTGAGCCCGTGGCCAAATCGGTGGTAGAGGAAATTGCAGATGTTGCCGTGATGGCCATCGAAAATTCAATTGCCGGAGCCATTCTTCCCAATTACGAATTGATCGATCGATACGATTTACACATTTGGGATGAATTTTACCTTCCAATTTCCCATCAATTGATGGCCCTTCCGGGTCAAAAAATTGAAGAATTGACCCAAGTCCGTTCTCATCCCATGGCACTTTTGCAGTGCAAGCAATTTTTGGGACAATTCCCAAACCTGCTCCAACTCGATGATATGGACACAGCCTCGGTAGCCAAACGAATCCAGGATGAAAAGTTGAGGGGAACTGCAGCAATCGCCAGTAAAATCGCTGCCGCTAGTTATGGCTTGGAGATTCTCGCTGAGGATATTCAAACAGTAAAACATAATTTTACCCGATTTATTATTTTAGGAAAAGAGCCTAAAAATGCCCCTTTCACCGATAAAGCCTCCTTAAAAATCACCATCAAAAACGAATCCGGAGGCTTGGCAAAATTGCTGACCATGTTGGCTAAATATGGTCTGAATCTGAGCAAAATCCAATCTATTCCCGTAATGGAAAAACCCTGGGAATACGCCTTTTTCATCGATGCTGTTTTTCAGAATTGGGAAAATTACCAACAAGCCATGGACCAAGTCGCAAGGGATTTTGGGGAATTGAAAATTTTCGGTGAATACAAGAATAGAAAGCCATGAAGGGATATGCAAAACGAATCGAATCGATTCAGGAATACTATTTTTCCGCAAAATTAAGAGAGGTAAATCAGTTCATCGCAGAGGGTAAACCAGTGATCAATTTGGGAATAGGAAGTCCTGACCTAGCCCCTGCTGATTCGGTTACTACCGCATTAAAAAATGCTGCAGATCAATCCCAAGCTCACGGCTATCAGCCCTATCAGGGAATTCCAGAGCTCAGGACGGCCATGGCTGCTTATTATCAGCAGGCTTTTGAGGTACACCTGAATCCGATTCAGGAAATTCTTCCCTTAATGGGGAGTAAAGAAGGCATCATGCAGGTGAGTTTGGCTTTTTTAAATCCCGGGGATGAAGTATTGATCCCCAATCCCGGTTATCCTACGTATCGCTCCGTCACCGAACTGCTGGAATGTACTCCCATAGATTATGAAATTACTGAAAATGGAGAACCCGACTGGCACGTTTTAGAGTCAAAAAATTTGACAAAAGTAAAAATTATGTGGGTGAATTATCCGCATATGCCAACAGGAATCAGAGGAAATAAGGAGCTATTTGAAAAGCTGGTTCGCTTTGCGGAAAAACATCAAATCCTGCTAATTAATGACAATCCCTACAGCCACATCCTCAATTCAGAACCGAGCAGCCTTCTGAAAATACCCGGAGCAAAAGAAGTAGCAATGGAGCTCAACTCCTTGAGTAAAACCTTCAATATTCCAGGTTGGAGAGTCGGGATGCTCTGTGGAAAAAAAGAATGGGTAGCCGCAGTATTGAAAGTGAAATCAAATATGGATTCGGGTATGTTTTTAGGTATCCAAAAAGGAGCAATCGCCGCTTTAACCCTACCTAAAAGCTGGTTTGAGGAGCTCAACCAACACTATGAAAGCAGAAGGAAATTAGTCTGGCAATTGGCTGACTCCTTAAATTTGAGCTACTCGACTGAGCAGTCAGGTCTTTTTGTCTGGTGCCAAGTTCCAGAAGGAAAATCAGCAGATGACCTGGTGGACTTCTTACTTTATGAAAAAAACATCTTCATCACGCCTGGACATATTTTTGGCAGCAAGGGAACCCAGCATGTTCGAATTTCTCTTTGCCTGCCCGAGTTTAAAATACTAGAAGCGATCAAACGAATCAAACCGAATAAATCATGAATAAAATACACCTCATCGGACTTGGATTATTAGGGGGATCTTTTGGGCTAGGAGCACGAAAAAAATTCCCTGAATTAAAAATCACAGGCCATGATATTTCTCCTGAAAACCTTAGAGACGCCCAAACCTTGGGGATCATCACTGAAGCCAAAGAACAAGCCGATCAAGATACCGATATTGTAATTTTGGCTACCCCGGCAGATTCTTTAGGTGATTTGCTGGTTCAGACCTTAGATCAAATCGGACCACAAACCCTGGTCATTGACTTAGGATCAACCAAATTCAAGCTTTGCCAAAAGGTACAAACCCATCCAAAGCGTGCTCAATATTTGGCTGGTCATCCAATTGCGGGGACAGAATATTCCGGACCAAAAGCAGCCTTTGCAGATTTACTGGATAGAAAAGTCATGATTCTCTGCGAAATGGAAAAAACCGATCTTCACTTAAAGGAAAAAGCCTATCAGCTTTTCGAGGCCCTTAACTTGAAACTTCGATTTATGGATCCCCAAGAGCATGATCGGCATTTGGCATTTGTTTCCCACCTTTCCCATGTAAGCTCTTTCATGCTGGGAAAAACAGTCATGCAGAAAATGGCCGATGACAAAAATATTTTTGACATGGCTGGTTCAGGATTTGCATCCACTGTGCGATTGGCCAAATCAAGCCCCGCCATGTGGGCTCCGATTTTAACTGAAAACAAGGACAATATCTTGGCAGCATTGGATGGCTATATTGCCAACCTTCAGGGTATCCGGTCAAAAATTGCTGAAAGCGATACGGATAGTCTTTATCGAGATATGGTTGAAATCAATAAGATTCGGGATATTTTAGATTTAGAAAAATAAGCACAGATGAAATCGAGCACGACGTACCCGTCACACACCGGGATGATTGGAATTGCGAGTTTCCATCTGACCGTTAAAAAACAAATTATAAACAGATGAAATCGAGCATGACGTACCCGTCACACACCGGGATGATTAGAATTACGAGTTTCCATATGACCGCTAAAAAACAATTATAAACAGATGAAATCGAGCACGACGTACCCGTCACACACCGGGATGATTGAAATTGCGAGATTCCATATGACCGCTGAAGAACCAATTATAAACAGATGAAACCAGAAAAAACCACGACTCGCCTCGTGGTTTTTTTGTTGGTTCAAATTGGATGTTAGATCATTTTCCTAACTTAAAGCAAAATATCCACTTCCCGATGAAAGCCTATTTCCTACTAGTTCCCCTGCTACTCTCTTTTCCTTTACTCGCTCAGCAAGAATGGAATATTGTCATTCCCAAATCCGAAGCTACAGCCCGCCATGAAAACTCCTTTGTGGAATGTAATGGGAAATTTTACCTCATCGGGGGTCGAGGTGAACGCCCTGTAGACCAATATGATCCCAAAACGAATTCCTGGAATGCCATCGCGAGTGCTCCAATGGAAATAAGTCATTTTCAAGCAATTGCTTACGAGGATGAAATCTGGATTTTGGGAGCCTTTACCGGAAACTACCCTCATGAAACACCTATTGAAGATATTCTCATTTTTAATCCCGCGAAAAAAGAATGGCGAAACGGCCCAAAAATTCCAAAAGAAAGACTTCGGGGTTCAGCCGGGGTGGCCGTGTATCAAAATAAAATCTATTTGGCAGGAGGAATCATTGACGGGCATTATGAAGGTTTTGTCCCTTGGCTAGATGAGTTTGATCCTAAAACGGGAACATGGACTGTTCTCCCAGATGCTCCCCGCCCAAGAGATCATATCAGCGCAGCAATAGTGAAGGACAAACTCTATTTGGCTGGTGGACGAACTTCCCATGCTGCCATCGGGAAAGTACTGGAAAACACAGTTGGCGCCGTAGATTATTACGATTTCAAAACCCATACATGGAAAACAGAGAATGAAAAAATCCCCACCAAACGGGCAGGTAATTCCAATTTGGGAGTCGGAAAATACCTCATTGTTCTGAATGGAGAAAGTGCCAGTCAAGAGTCAGCCCATTCCGAGGTGGAAGTTCTCAATACAGAAACCGGAACCTGGAGCACCTTACCCAATTTAGGGCAAGGAAGGCATGGTACGGGCGTAGTTTATTACGATGAAAAAATTTGGGTCGCTGCGGGCTCTAAAAATCGAGGTGGAGGACCGGAAACAGCACTGATGGAAGTGATCAAATGGAAAAACCCAGAAAATTAAAATCTCTTAATTTTCCCTAATTTTAAGAAAACTCAGCAGCGGAACATCACTTTGGTTCGTCCTTTGACTTTAGAATAAACCTGCTAAACACAAATTTTATGAAATCTTTATTTTCCCTGATCGCTGCGGTAATGATCTCCGCGTTTTCCTATGCTCAACAATTGGAGCAAATTCCTTTAATCGAAGTAGAAGGCTACAGCCTGCGGATGGTAAATCCCGATGAAGCGGTTCTGATGATCAATCTGGAGGAAAAAGCGATGAAAGTCGTCGATGCCAGCAAAGTTCTCAATACCAAAACTCAAAAATTGGCAGACGAACTTAAAAAAGCGAAAGTTCGGGATTATAAGTTGATTGCCGATAATTACTCGGTAGATATCAACAGAATTTATCGCAGTGGAACTAGTCGAGATAGTGGCTTTGTGGCTCGTCAAAGCCTGCGAATTGTCACCTCAAGTACCAATGAAGACCTTCAAAAAATCATCGAAGCCATCAATTCTGCCGGAGATATGAGTTTTCAGTTAGGCTTCCAAATTTCAGAAGCAACTCAAAAATCACTGGAAAACACCTTGCTCACCGAAGCTTTGAAAAATGCAGAAAGTCGGGCTCGCTTAATTGCCGAAACACTTAATATCCGTAGTATTAGAGTCCATCACGTTAGTATGGATACGCCAAGGCCGATCTTTCCTACGATAAAACTGCGTGCAACCAACACGATGGCTGAACAGGCCGATACCTTGATAGAATCCGATGAACAACGCGTAGAAAAACGTGTTTATGTCAAATACACTTACTAAAAAAAAAGGCCGCTTTTGCGGTCTTTTTTATTCCTTTTAGAGGAATATCCGCTTTTTAACGAATTCAAAAATAAATGCATAACATTCGGGATTTTATTTTGATATGTATTATCGATAGATATCAAAACAGAATTTTCAACTTCAAAATTTACCCATAACAACAAAATACTATTGTTTACATCCATCCCAAATTTACATTTTTTTGAACTATAAGAGTGTTTTTTTAGTTATCTATCTATGTTTTTATTTTGTCAAAACCTGAACCCAATTCCTATGCAGGCAAGAATCTACCCGCTTTTTCTTCTTCTATTTCTGGTCATTTTTCATTCCAAAGGCCAAATTTCCTCGATCAGTCTGGATGTCGTTCAACAGAAACTCAATGGCGGAAATCCACTCCCCTCTGAAGAATCATTTTACATCCAAGGAGCCATTCCAGAAGGCATTGAACTGGTAAAAGTCAGGATTTACCCATCCAACAAAAGTGAATCCAAAGGCTACGATTACCAGTGGAAAACTCCTTTTGGCTACCAAGATCTCTCTTATCAATTGTTGGTTTCGGATCCGCTCCGGTCCAGTGATGAATATCATCTGACGTTTAGCTTTTATCAAAAGGCGGGAGAACAGCAAATGCAGGAGGTTCGTGCTTTGATTTTTAAAAATATACAAACCTATCTCAGCACAGTTACTACGATTCGAAAAGGCAAAATCAAATTTTTGGATTCTCAGGAAATGATTCTGAGCCGCCTCAACCAACTGGTGGAAGAGGGAGCCTATTATTTTGAATTGCCGAATGGAAAAGCGTTTGGAGGATTCAGCGATCTGGTGAAAAATAAGCTAGAGCAAGGCAAAAAGCTCAAGCTCAAAAACGCTAAACTCAACCTTCCCGATTTGAAAGAGGAGGAAAATGCCCGAGCCTCTTATGCCCTGGAATATTTGAATGCACTGGAGTCGACCCTTCAAACCGAAGTTGACCAGTACCTAAGTCCTCATATGTTAGTGCAAGTGGATGAATTGGAATTTAAAAACTATCCAAGTGAGAAAAAGCCCAATTCCTTAACCTTGAATGCGGGATATGGTGCCATCATGCTAACGGAAGGCTTACCAGATCGGGAATTTGTCAGTAGCCCCTATGCAGGTTTGTCTTTCCCGCTCGGGAACCGGGCATTTAACCGATTTATGAATAATCTTACCCTTTCCACAGGGGTATTTATTTCTGGAAATTTGGAAAATTCTCAAAATGAACGAATTACGGGACCAATTTTCAACCGGCCAATTTATGCAGGACTTGGGTACAATGTCTTTCGCTTTTTCAGAATTAACGCAGGAGCTTCCTTCTTGACTACCAATCAAATGGATGGCACAAAAAACCGAAGTATCCATCCCTACATCGGCATCAGTGCGGATTTCAGGATTTGGTTGGGCTTGGGAAATAAATAGGGAGTGATGACCGCTTCAAAAGAAAATGTAGATCAATGAAAAAGTTATTACTCACCTTACTCCTTTCCAGCTCGGTTTATTCAGCCTTCGCGCAGCTTCATGGCTATAAATGGCGATTGGGCATCAGTACGGGTACCACCAATTATTACGGTGATATCCAACCATTTGGTTTGGAATCATTGGATGATTTACCGAATTGGTACAAAAGACATCAAAACTATGCTCCGGAATGGTCATATCAAGCGTCTTTGGAGTATGCGCTTAGCCCTTCCACCGGATTAATGCTTTCTGCCGGAACCTACCAATTTGGCTCCTCAGACCGCTTTGTCCAAAACGATGGAACTTACCTGAATCCAACCCGAAATTTTGACCGGGCCTTAAATTTCCAAACCCGATTGGTGGATGCGGGATTGTCTTTGGTAGTCAAGCCAGACAATAACTGGTTACTGGCTGGAAAATCATTCTTTGCCCCCTATTTGACTTTCGGAGGAGGTCTTCAACACTTTGAAGTCAGAGGGGACCTTCTTGATGAAAATGGAAATCGATACCTATACGATACTCATCAACCCCAAACCGACGGGGTGTTTGAAACCAAACTGAATCCATTAACTACTGAACGGGAAAGCTCCTACCGAAACCTAACCCCTTATACAAATTTTGGAATGGGATTACGAGTTCGAGTTACACCACAAGTGGAGCTTTTTGCCCAATCCACATTCAACTATGCTTTTACCGATTTTTTGGATGATGTTTCGGGTAGGTACAAGGTAAATTACCAATCAAGTTTTCAGGAATATGCTGCCAGACCGGGAGAGAATCGCCCGATAAGGGAACAACCCTATCGCGGAAATCCCAACGGGCGAAATGACTGGTACATCTACCATGGTTTCGGGATCAAATTTAGTTTTGGTGCCAAGAAACAGGCCTTCAATTTTCCCACGATCACGCAGCGATACGAAGTTAAAATCAAGAAAACCGAAGAAAAAACAGGCACAGAAAATTCCAAAGATACCCTTGGTCAAAACGAAACTTTCAGGATCAATCCCTATTACTCAGGCATTCCAGTTCCAGCAGGAAAACCTAAAAAAACAAGTCTTGATTCCACCAAATTGAAGGAAAGAGTGGACCTGAAGATCGCACAAGACTCATTAATTGACAAGCGGGACAGCATTTCAACTGCTTTGAACAGTCTCCAACTATTTGAGCAATTAATCTTAGCTGACACTCTTTTGGCAGATTCTCTCAAACAATCCCAAAGAGATTCTTTGACTGAAAAGCAGCGCCAGTTGACCAATCAATTGCAACAACTTGACTCCCTTAAAAGTAATAATGATCGCTTGTTATCCAACCTTAATTTAACCTTAGATTCCTTATCTGAAGAAAACCCTCCATTTCTTTTGGACTATTCAAGGCTCCCGGCAAGAGTCTTCTCCCTAGAAGATAGCAGTTTGGCAATCCATTCACCCGAAATGGTCAGTAGATCAGAAATGGAATCTGAACTAAACAAACTCCGCATCGAAATGCTCCAAACCCAGGCAAAACGGGATTCAGTTTTAATCCTGGCAATCTCCAGTTTGGCCAATCCAACTAGGCCCACTGAAAATCAAAATTCAGGCACTTCAGAACTCATCCGGGAAACCTTTTCGGAAAAAGAGACGCGTACAATTGAAACCAATAATTTGGATGAAAACAGCCGAAATCGAATGTTAAGGGACGCCTTGCTATTGGGTGGAGCGGCAGCAGCCACATCGGCTGTTTCTTCGGATAGAAGGCCTGATTCCATTGGGGTCAACAAAGAATATGTCGTGCTGGATTCACTTCTTTTGGATAAAATCCAACGGGACTCCCTTTTGATCGACAGTCTTCAAAATCAGCCTGTGAAAATTGATACAGTCGTCAAAAAGATGAAGAACATAGCGCTAGTAAATACACTTATCCACGACAGCTATTTTGAAATCAACCAAGAAAAGCTAAGTGAAGAAGAAAAGGAAAAGATAAATCAGTTTATCCTAGATTTACCTCTACAGGAGGATTTTCTAATTCAACTCAAAGGATTTGCAGACCATACCGGGACTCTTTCATACAACCTCAAATTGATTGAAAAGCGGGTTCAGGAAGTGAAAAAATTCCTGGTTGATGAATTGGAAATCAACCAGGACCGAATTTCTATTCAAGAAGGAGGGTTAATCCAACGAAAGAGCACCTCAGGCTCATACGATCAGGACCGAAGAGTGGAAATCCGAGTCCACAAAAATTAATAAAATCAGCCCAAAAGCTGAATCAGAAATGCCAGCACACCTAAAATCAGACCAAGCATAAATGCTTGATAAGCCTGTCGGAGTAATTTATATTTTCGATTTAACACCATACTCTGGTAATACAGGGAGGTGGACATTTGATCCATAATTTCCCCCCTAGAGTTCATCGTATCCCGTAATTGGGCGAGATATTGATCTTTGCTCAAATAAGAAACCGAACCAAAAAAGATCAAGGAATGCTTTTCAGTCGATCCTCCGGTAGGTTTCCCCACTATTTTGGGCTTTGCAGCTTGAACTGCCAAAATCGTGGAACTTAAGCATGTCAAAATAAACAGCATAATCGGAATTAAATTTACTAGATTCCCCACATCCAATTGCTGCGCAACAGACCCAAAACCAATCAGTGCGACCATAGACGAAATCACCAAAGCATTGATGGATATGATAATATTAGCCTTATTATCGGCAATTTTAAGCAACTGCGCATTATTATTAAAAGTCACTCGATAGAACGTCTGTCGCTCTCGGGATGTCTTTTCTGCTTTCTGTTTTTCAAAAATCTGAACGTCCATAGTTTTGGTGGGAATAGTTTTGAAATTAATCATTTTTTTGAATTTCAACTGAATTTTCAAATCAGCAAAAGCCCTTGCTCGCAGAGAATTTCCCAAATCTCCGAGGCTATCAGTTCTTCAAAATCTCCAAATTTTTCCGAATAGCTCAACTTAATCTGGCGGAATTGCTGAAGCGGTTTTTGATAACTGACCTGATCCAAAAACTCCTTAACCCAGTGACCGAATTCAAGCGGAAGCTCCAATGCCAAATCCTCATTTTTGGAAGAAAATATCAAGTCGCAAGATTCACCATCCTCTGAAACAATCAAATCAGGAGACTCTCCTATCCATAACAACCGAGTTTGATCTTTAAGTTGAAAATTTCGATCAGATTTCAGTTGACCGGAGATGTAATTCTTAGGAATCGAAGTGATAGGCACCTTGGAGTCAAACCACTTTCCCAAAGGTATCTCAAATCCTACCCCATGCATGTAGTTGAAAAGTGATGTTCTCAATCCCTCACCAAACCGGTCGTGGGCCGCCCCTGTGGGATCTTGGTGCTCGAGTTCATTGTTGGCAAAACTTCCCAATTCCGGATGAAGGATTTTGACTTGGAAATTTTCCGGATTTAAACCCACCGGACTATGGGCCGTCAAGGCAAAACGATGCCAAAATCCAGACTGTAAAACCCCTTTTTCGAAAAGCTGCCTGACCATTTCCAGGGAATCAATGGTTTCCTGAGCGGTCTGGGTAGGAAAGCCATACATAAGATAGGCATGTACCATAATCCCTGCCTGTGTAAAGTGATTGCATACTTGAGCTACTTGTGCCACCGTGACCCCCTTTTTGATCAGTTTCAATAAGCGGTCGGAGGCCACTTCAAGTCCTCCTGAAACTGCAATACAACCGGAAGCCCGCAACAGGCGACAAAGGTCAGCGGAAAAACTACTTTCAAAGCGGATATTAGTCCACCAAACAACAGCCAGTCCACGCCTGAGAATTTCTATCGCCAAGTCCCGCATCAAAGCTGGAGGAGCAGCTTCATCGACAAAATGAAATCCGGTCTGACCTGTCTGCGCAATGATTTCCTCGATTCGATCACAAAGGATTCCGGCATTAATAGGCTCATAGCGCTGAATGTAATCCAGAGAAATATCGCAAAAGGTGCATTTCCCCCAATAGCAACCATGGGCCAAAGTCAGTTTATTCCAGCGGCCATCTGACCAAAGCCGATGCATGGGATTGGGAACTTCTATCACCGAAAGGTAATCCCGAAGCTTCAAATCACTATAATCAGGCGTGCCCACCTCACGCTGAGGGACATCCTTTACTTCCGAATTGATAATAAAACGTACTTGACCCTGCTGGCGAATAAAGGTTCTCTTTAATTTTTCCACCGGAATTTCCCCAGCAAGATGCTGCAATAGCAATCGAACGGGGGCCTCACCATCATCTAAAGTGATATAGTCCGAAAAATCAAAAATCCTAGGATCTCGGAGCGAGCGAAGCTCCGTATTGGGATAGCCTCCCCCCATCCACAATTTGATGTGGGGATGATGTTTCTTTACGTATTGTCCACAACGAAGTGCTCCGTATAAATTACCAGGAAAAGGGACCGAAAACGCAACCGAGTCCGGGTGATGTTCCTGAATTTTTTGCTCTAAAATTTTCCACATTAGTTCAGTAATCAAACTCGGTGGCCGATGCAACGCTTCAAAAAGCTCGTCAAAGGATTTAGCCGAAATAGCCAATCGCTCCCCATAGCGACTAAATCCAAAATAGGGATCGATGATTTCCTGGATCAAATCCCCCAAATCTTCCAGATACAAGGTGGAAAAATACCTAGCCTTGTCTCGGCTACCCAGGCTACCAAATGCCCAATCCAATTCTTCCAATTCTTCAAATCGCTTAGCCTGAGGCAAAAAATCGCCCTCCACGATCCGATAAGCTAACATCGGATCTTTGTCCTGAAGAAATGCTATCACCTGATCGATGGTGTTTAGATACTTTTTACGAAGTCTAAAAATGCGACCTGTATTCTCAGAGAGGGAATTGGAATGATTTTCTACCGTGTCAAATACACGTTGGAGCCCATTTTTGGAGAAAAGTGCCAAAATCACCTCAATACCTAAATCAGCTTGACTGGAATGCAGACCCAATGTTTTCAGGTAGCCCTTGAGGTAAGCAGTGGCAGGATAAGGGGTATTGAGCTGCGTAAAAGGTGGAGTAAGGAATAAAACTTGATGATTCAAGAGAGTGGAGTTTTTCATTACAAATTTGGAAAGGTTTGGAGGAATTCCGTCCATTTAAGCATTTATTTCTTAGGCAGGGAAAGCTTTCCTTTTATCACTTTTGGATAATCACCATCTTTAAGCTGCAAAAAAACAGCATATGAGTAATAATGATATTCTTCGGATAATAAGATACACCTTTGATTTCAACGATGAACAAATGATTTCCCTTTTTCAACAAGGAGGGGAAAGTGCTGATCGAGCAATCGTTTCGGCTTGGTTAAAGAAAGAGGATGATCCTGAATTCAAGGCGCTTTTTGATAGGCCTTTAGCCGCCTTTTTGAATGGTCTGATCATTCTAAAGCGGGGCAAAAAAGAAGGTGAAGATCCAGCACCTGAAAAGTCGCTCAACAACAATCAAATTTTGCGGAAGCTAAAAATTGCCCTTAATCTTAAAGATTTGGATATGTTGGAAATTTTTGGGTTGCGACAATTCCGAATCAGCAAACATGAAATTAGCGCATTTTTCAGAAAACCCGACCAACATCAATACCGAGATTGTGGAGATCAGGTATTGCGCAATTTTCTTCTTGGTCTACAAGCCAAATACCGTCCTGGTAATCTAAGTCATTCATAGCCATTCCTTTTATTGATATTTTATGCTTTTGGGCATGTTGATTTTTGGTATATTCCCACTCTAAAACACCGATAAGCATGAAAAAACTAAATAAAGAAGACATTCCTCAGGAAGTTTTTGATCTCTACGATTATTACGCACACAACAAACTGGATCGAAGAACATTCGTGGAAAAGCTTTCCACCTACGCCGTAGGAGGAATTACCCTAGCCTCACTGATGAGCACCATGATGCCAGACTACATCACCACCGCCACCATTCAACCCGATGATGAGCGGCTGCAAAGTTCGGATTATGTACTTTACAATTCCCCAAAAGGAGGCGGGGAAATCAGAGGACTTTTGTCCAAACCTGCAAGCAAGGGAAAATCTCCGGGAATAGTAGTGGTTCATGAAAACCGAGGATTGAATCCCTACATTGAGGACGTAGGAAGAAGATGTGCCGCTGCTGGATTTATCTCTCTTGCACCGGATGCACTTTGGCCGCTGGGCGGCTATCCGGGTACGGATGACGAAGGCCGGGATATGCAGCGAAACCGCTCCCGGGATGAAATGTTGGAGGACTTTATCGCAGCATTCGAATACCTCAAAACCCACCCAGATTGTGACGGAAATGTCGGTGTGGTAGGATTCTGCTTTGGGGGATGGATTGCCAATATGATGGCAGTAAGATTACCCGATTTGAAGGGAGCTGTTCCGTTTTACGGGGGGCAACCCTCGGCCGAAGAAGCAGCAAAAATCAAAGCTCCGCTGATGATTCAGTATGCCAGCCTAGATGAGCGAGTAAATGCCGGCTGGCCTGAATATGAAGCAGCTTTAAAAGCAAACCAGGTGAATTATGTCATGCACATGTACCCGGGCGTAAATCATGGGTTTCATAACAACACTACCCCACGATACGATGAGGAGGCAGCGAATTTGGCATGGAATCGTACCATCGAATTCTTCAACGAAAACCTAAAATAAACTCCCATTAATTCCCTTAGAAAGAGGCTGTATAAGCTGTACCATTTATCCAATTGAGTTCTTCAAAGTCGAAATCCAGGGTGCCTACCCAAGATCCATAGCACTGGAATAAGCCTGCGACCCCACTCAAATTGACCATAAACCTGGTTGGAAACCGCCTCTTTCCTTTTTCAAAGTTTAAAAATGATTAAAAAATAGAGCCCCGCTGATTTTGATTTTTTAAGTCTATCCTCACTCATTTGGCTCAGATAATTTTTAACTTTAAATCTCATCAGAAAAATCGAAATGCTCGAAAGTAAGTTTAATATCGCCGTCTTGATCGATGGTGACAATGCACAGGCTAAATTGATCAAAGAGATATTGGAAGAAGTTTCCAAATATGGAAAAGCAACTATTCGCCGAATTTATGGGGATTGGACAACTCCGCAGATGAATAGCTGGAAAGAGGTAATCAATCAATATTCGTTTAATCCGATTCAGAAATTTGCCTACACCACAGGTAAAAACTCCACAGACAGCTCTCTGATTATCGATGCAATGGATATTTTGCACAGCAATTCGGTGGATGGCTTTTGCATTGTTTCCTCTGATTCGGATTATACCGGTTTGGCCAAGCGAATTCGAGAAGAGGGAATGTTTGTCATGGGAATCGGACGAAGAATCACCCCGCAGGCTTTTGTGCAGTCCTGTGAGATTTTCACTTTTGCTGAAAACCTGGGAGAAGAAGAGTTGTCAGAGGAAAAAAAGTTTGAAAAAAGCAATTCAACCAAAGCCTCTCAAGCCAATGCCCACATCAAAAAAACAGACCCCAAACTTGATCTTAGACTTATAGATCGGGCGTTTGAAATTTCTTCTGACGAAGACGAAGAAATCCACATCGCCAAAATAGGTGCTTCCCTTCGTAAAATTGACCCTAGTTTTGATCCTAGAACTTATGGTTTTCGCAACCTCACGGAGCTTTTCAAAAGTCTAAAAAAATACACTGTAGTTAGAAATGAGGTCAATGGACTCAATTACCCCCTAGTCCGACTTAAAAACTAAAGCAACTTCAAGAAGAAGAAGCTTTAGTCAATAATTGAATCGTGAACCGAAACCTAAGCTGTAAATCCCCCATCGACCACTAAGGTCGCACCGGTAATGAATTTGCTTCGGTCTGAGGCTAAAAACAGGGCCATCTCAGCGATATCCCTATTCTCGGCATACCTACCCAATGGAATCATTTTGGTAAAGCCTTCTCTGACTTGATCACCAGCCCCCGGTGCAAAACCCTCTTCCAGTGAACGCATCATCCGATTATCTACCGGAGAAGGATGAATGGAATTGACACGGATATTATCCGGAGCACCTTCCAAGGCCCCCGTTCGCATCAAACCGATGGTAGCATGCTTGCTGGCCACATAAGCCGAAACTTGCGCCGTACCGCCCAATCCGGCCACAGAAGAAGTGATGATCACCGATCCACCCCCACTTTTTTTCAAAGCAGGAAATCCATATTTCATCCCCAGCCAGACGCCTTTGACATTCACATTCATGACTTGGTCAAATTTTTCCTCGGGATACTCCTCCATTGGCTTAACTACTCCCTCTACTCCTGCATTGAGAAAAAGAATGTCTATTCTGCCAAATACCTCCACCGATTCTTCGATAAATCGCCTGACCTCCTCAGACTTGGACACATCGGCTTGAATAAATAGCGCATTTTGTCCCATCAATTGGGATTTTGCTTCCTGCAAACCCTCGGGACTAAAATCCACAATAGCAACTCCCTTTGCACCTTCCTTAAAATACAATTTGGCGGTCTCAAGGCCAATCCCTCCGGCTCCACCGGTGATCACGGCATACTTCCCTTTGATTTCCATGATTTTGATTTTTTGGTTTCAACTAAAAATACGCCAATTCTATCAAAAGGATGATGACAAATGTCATCTAATTGACTATAATCTCCAGGTTCTTTACTCCATTTTTTCAAATACCAAATAATGCTGAATTGGCAAAAAATTGCCATTTTTTACTAACCGAAAGCCGTTGGCTTTCAATTCCTTCTCAGCTTGAACCTGAGTCATTTTATGGAGAGGTTTAATTGGAATGGCAGGGTCTTCTCCCCGATACTCAATCAAGATTAGTTTTCCATCCGGTTTCAAAGATTTGCCCAGAGCCTGGAGCATTTCGGCAGGATAAGCCAATTCATGGTAAACATCTACCATGATCGCTACATCAACGGAATTTTCCGGAAGATTGGGGGAATAGGAATTGCCCTTTACTGCTTCCACTTGATCAAAACCAAGTTCCTCGCTTTTATTCTCCAAAAAACGGATCGCTTCATCTTGGATTTCCACGGCAAAAACTTTTCCATTTGGCACTTTTGAAGCAATTCGAAAGGTGTAATATCCCGAACCTGCACCAATATCAGCCACGACACTCTGCTGGGTTATCGGCAAATTTTCTATCGCTTTAGACACGCCTTCTTCCCGTTCCCGACTGGATCGCTCCAGCCATTGCATCCCTTGAAAACCCATGATTTGAGAAATTTCCCGGCCTAAATAAAATTTGCCGGTACCATCCCGACTCGGAGTATCAAAGGTGTAATTGGCGTTTGATTTCTGAACTTGGGCAAAGGCGGGTAAAACCAATATCAAACTTAAGCTGATGAAAATCGCTGATTTTTGAAGCATGTTCATGGTGAGTAGTTTAAATCAAAACGCCCAAGATTAAAACATGTTTGAACTTATGGACATGAAACTATTTGCCAGCTGGCAAAAACCAAAAGTTTGAAAATGGAGGTAATTTTCCTACTTTTCTCAAAACCCATTTCTATGAAAAAACTTCTTTCGCTACTTCTCATTTTCCTGATAGGTTTTCAGGCCAAAAGTCAAAAGCCAACCTCTCTTGAACTCGACAAGATGCTAGAAAATCAGTGGCAGCAGGGTTTGGACTTGTTACAGGAAATCGTTTCCCTACCCAATGACGCCATGATTTCCGCTCATATCGAACCCAATATCCGATGGACCGAATCCCAATTTGAAAACAGAGGTTGGAAATCTGAGCGTTTATATACCGGAGGAGTCCCCTTGCTTTTGGTAGAAAAAAAGCAGTCCAATGCCGAAAAAACGGTTCTCTTTTACTTTCATATGGATGGGCAAGCGGTGGATCAATCCAAATGGAATCAATCCAATCCCTATCAAGCTGTCCTCAAGGAACAAAATGCCGACGGAAATTGGGATAGTATACCAGTCTACCGCCTTGAAAACGAATTCAATCCTGATTGGCGGTTTTTCGCTCGATCAAGTTCTGATGACAAAGGACCTGTGGCCATGTTTTTGACCGGATGGGATGCGATGAGACAAGCTGAATTAAATCCAAATTTTAACATTAAAATCATATTTGATTTCGAAGAAGAACAAGGCTCTCCAAAACTGCCTGAAGCAGTAATTGAACACCAGTCAAAACTAGAAGCAGACCTCATGCTGATCATGGATGGACCCCGTCACATTTCCAATGAACCAACTCTAACTTTCGGGGCAAGAGGGATTTCGGAGATGACCCTGACTACCTACGGGCCAAGAGTGCCTCAGCACAGCGGCCATTACGGGAATTATGCACCCAACCCTGCTTTGATACTTTCCCAGTTACTTTCTTCAATGAAGGATGAAAACGGAAAAGTAACCCTTCCCGGATTTTACGATGGAATTCATCTTACAGAAAGTGAATTGGAAATCCTTAGATCTGTGCCCGATAATGAGGCAAGCATCAGGCAAAAACTAGGGATCGCCAGAACAGACCAAGTAGGAAATAGCTATCAGGAAAGTATCCAATACCCATCGCTGAATATCCGTGGCATGGCCTCCGGCTGGGTGGGGGCCGAAGCACGGACAATCGTTCCAGCCACTGCTGTTGCGGAAATCGATATGCGTCTGGTTCCCGAATCAGACCCGGTCAGACTGTTTGAATTAATTGAACAGCACATCAAAGCTCAGGGATTTTACCTAATTGACCGTGAGCCGACAGCAGAAGAGCGACAAACCCATCCCAAAATTCTAACCCTGAAAAAATCCATTTCCTATCAAGCCTTTCGTACTCCTTTAGACTCAGATGCAGGAGATTGGCTTAGAAAAGCGATCCGAAGAGCATTCGAAAAAGACCCAGTTCAAGTCCGAATTTCGGGGGGATCTATACCGATTTCCCCTTTCGTTGATGCTTTGGGGATTCCTGCGGTCACAATTCCTACGGTAAATGCTGATAACAATCAACACAGTCCCAATGAAAATATTCGCTTGGGAAACTACAAGGATGGGATCAAAACTATCCTCAGTATTTTAACCGAGCCCTTGGATTAACTCTCAACTTCGGGTATGAAAACTATACAAAAAAGGCGCTTTGTGAGAGCCTCCTGAGTACAGTTTTTCATGCCGCTCCAAAATCCCAAGACTAAGCATTTTACGCTGGAAATTCGCTCGGTTTTGCTTTTCTCCTAAAATAGCCTCATAAACCTGTTGCAATTCCTTCATCGTAAATCGTTCCGGTAGTAAATTGACTGACAACAACTTTTGATCCAGATGCGTCCGAAGATGCTCCAATGCTTTTTCTACGATATAATTATGGTCAAACAGGAGTTGCGGAACCTCACCCACATCATACCAATCAATGGAATCAGATAGGGAATCCGGTTTTGCTTCCACTTTCGTGTAGTCGATCAAGGCATAATACCCCACAGATATAAATCGCTCAAAAAGCCAATGCCGTGAAGGTACCTCTTTGTGTTGAGCCTCCAGAATTTTTCTCATCGCCTCAGGATTGACCCGCTCCAAAGAACCGAAGGTGTGAAATTGCTCCAAGTAAATTTGATCCAAACCCGTACGCTCCTTCAAGCCCCTATTCACGGCTTCATCCAAGGGTTCATTCACTTTGACAAATCCTCCCGGCAGAGCAAACCAACCGGTATTGTGGTATTCCATGAGCAAAATTTTCAGCTTTTCGCCAGAAAATCCAAAAATCACGGAATCATAAGCAATATGAGGGAGGTACTGTGTAGAATCTGGAAGTGACATACTTGGGCATTAAAATTTCCTCAAATAAATAGGATTTTAGGCAATTTGCAATTACTATTGTTTCATAGTGATACATTAATATGAAAACCATGCGATTTAAATCCGCTTTGATCCTAGTCATGACGCTGATGCACCTGTACCCTAAATCCGCAAATGCTCAATCTGAGGACACATTTTCAGTCCATACTACTATAGAAAATGGAATCATTGAAGGCAACTATGATACCCGAACCAGAATTCAAAAATATTTTGGAATTCCCTATGCAAAGCCTCCCGTAGATGATCTTCGTTGGAAAGCTCCCCAACCCTTGGAAAACTGGAAAGGCATAAAAAAGACAATTTCATTCGGGCCCAGAGCGATGCAGGCACCCATTTTTGGGGATATGAGTTTTCGGTCGGATGGAATCGCCGAAGACTGTCTCTACTTGAATGTTTGGTCGCCGGCAAAAGAAAAGCAAAAAGGCTTACCGGTATTGGTCTATTTCTACGGTGGTGGATTCTCAGCAGGTGACGGTTCCGAACCCCGGTATGATGGGGAGAGTATGGCTCAAAAAGGAATTGTCGTGGTCACGGTCAATTACCGTTTGGGATTATTTGGTTTTCTGGCCCATCCGGAATTAAGTGCTGAGACAGCATACCAAGGCTCTGGAAATTACGGACTCCTCGATCAGCAGGCGGCGTTGACTTGGGTTCAAAAAAATATTGAAGCCTTTGGCGGAGATCCAAAAATGGTAACCATCGCAGGCGAGTCTGCAGGTTCGATTTCTGTCAGCTACCAGATGGCTTCGCCTCTCTCGAAGAATCTCATTGCTGCGGCAATCGGAGAAAGCGGAGCCGGAATTCACCCCACCTTGGCTCCGGTGCCTCTATCAGAAGCAGAACAAATCGGTGTGGATTTTGTAAAAAATGCGGGATATAAGTCCATTTCAGATCTCAGGAAATTAAGTAGTCAGGCACTTTACGAGGCATTTCTGGAGTCCAAATTATTTGGTTTTCCCGTGACACTTGACGGCCATTTTTTACCTCACTCGCTGCCGGAAATTTTTGAAGCTGGCCAACAGGCCCAGGTGCCTTTACTTGCCGGTTGGAATTCGGCAGAAATCCCTGGCCAAGCATTTATGCAGGGGCAACCCTTTACGCAAGAAGCTTTTATTGCCAAGGTCAAGGAAACCTATCCTCAGGATTGGGAGGAAGTATTAGTCCTTCATCCTCACCAAAGTCCAGAAGAAATCGAGTGGTCTGCTACCCACTTGGCATCGGATCGATTTATCTCCTACAGTACCTGGAAATGGCTTGACTTGCATTCAAAAAATTCTGATCAACCCGTTTACCGCTACTTGTACTCCAAACTTAGACCTCCACTCCGTGATAAAAATTTAATTGCTGGATTAGCCGGCGGGACTATGGAGTCGAATGGGCAAGAGGCTCCAAAAGCACTCGGAGCCCCCCATGCCTGCGAGATCGAATATGCTATGGGAAATCTACATTTAGTCAAGGATTATGCTTGGGAAGCGGATGACTACAAGGTTTCCAGCCAAATGCAAGCCTACTTTGCCAACTTCATCAAAACCCATAACCCAAATGGAGAAGATTTAACTCCTTGGGAACCGGTTACAAAAGATGACCCGAATCCTTCCTTTTTAAGGATTGACACCGAATCCAAATCCGAAAATTCATCAGTCGAACAGCGCTACCAGTTTCACGACCGATACTACCACACCAAAAGGTAATACTTAATTTCAATGCCTATTGTAGCCAGAGGGAGTCATCCAGACTTCCTCTTTTTTTTGCAATCAGTTGACATCAATCACCAAAACCCAGTCTGCACCTTCTAAAATACTTGGAGCTGTCCAAACTTTTTGATGGAGTCCAAACTCTGGCATTTGCAACGAATTTCCGGTTCGTGGATCATACCAACTGGCAGTAAATCGCTCCCCGTTAAGCTGGGAAAGATCTAGCTCAAATTCCTGCGGATGAGCCACGTAAAAAATCGCAAAATCACCGTCTTTTTGCTTGGCGGCACGGATGTGGTATTTACCCTCGGGATTGGGAGAAACGATCAGTTCTTGAGCCGGTACTAATTCAGCAAAGGAACGCATCTCAAAAAGCTTTCGCACAAACTTCATACTCTGAGCTCCGGGGCGTAGCAGCGCATCCTTCCAATCCGTTAAAGCAGGAATCACAAAAGTCTCCCCTTTTTTATGCATTTGCCAAACCGCATTATTCCCATAAGTATAGCCCGCAGCCCCCGAAAGGATATTCCAATAGGCGTGTACACGCACGCTTTTACCATCAAAAAAACCTTTGGTGAAAGGGGATCGATCTTTCAACATCCCTTCCTGATCGGTGATGCCTGAAAACTCCCCGGGTTCAAATTTCATAAATTCCCAAAAAGCGACCGGAATGTCCTCGTAGGCGGGTTCACCATCCACCGTGGGCTTGGTGGGCTGTAGTGCTCGATCTTTCTGTGTAAAATTATAGACGGGAGTATAGAATTGGGCATGACCGCTTTGGAACATGTTAAAATCCATCCAAGATGCATCATGTAAGTAATCTCCACTGGACCGGCTCCCTCGTGGATGATAGGTCATCAAATGACGCCCCGTATCACCCGTCGTTATTCCTGCTGCCATGGAATCCCAAACTGCCCTTACTTCGTCATTTGCAATATCCCGATCTCCCCCAAGAATCCAAACCAAACTGGCTTCCCGATACCTTTTTCCCAAATATTCACCAAAAGACCGGGCATTCTCCTTCCCAAAAACTTCAGGTCCTGCTCCCGGATGCTCAGAATACACTTTGTCACCCCAAGTGGGCAAAATGCCCATCACCAATCCCAGTTGATTGGCCTGTTCAATAATGAAATCCACGTGTTCAAAATAGGCCTCATTAGGCTTCTTCGGATCTAAATCCTCAAACGGCAATTCCCCATACGCATTGGGAGTCCTGAGTCCATCTCGCTCAGCTAAAATCACTGCCTGAATAAGGGTAAATCCCTGCTGAGCTCTTGTCTGCAAATAATGAAGGGCCTCCTCCCGATTGAGTTTATGAAAAAGCTCCCATGCGGTATCTCCCAACCAAAAAAAGGGGGTTGAATCATTCTTGTTGATCAGGTATCGTTGATTTTCAGAAATCGCCAACTGTTGAGAAAAGGCGAGCTGCAAAGCCAGGGCGAAAAGAAAAGTGAAACCAATACGCTTCATAAGACTAGATGTTTTTGTTTCCAGCGATGATCATTTTGATCGTGCCATAATCATACTTTCCCTCAAAATGGGCTCGAAGTTCTTTCATTCCGGAGAACTTGCCGAGTTGATCCATGATTTCTTGAATGGTAGATTGAGGGAGACAATCCTCCAAATCGATTCTTCCCGCAGCTATTCCTTCTGCCAAATGACTTTTGATAGTGGACTCGGCAAGCCCTCTTTCCTCAGCGATTTGAGCAATTGTTTTCCCATTTTCAAAAAGGTTAAAGGTGAATTCTCGGGTATCACCTTTCTGCCGTTTTAACGTTGGCCCATCCCCTTTTTTTCGACCGGTTTTGGTTTTGATCGTTTTGATTTTTTCCATGGCCTTTTCTTTAGCCTTGGCCATTAGACTCCTTCTCAAGGCTAGGATTTCAGAATCCAGATTAGCTATCATTCCAGGAGCTTCCCCCTTAGAAATCACTTGAATAAAATAGCTTATTTTATTGATTTCCAATAGTTTTATAACTATTAATTCATCTATAGATTCAAGTCCATCTTGATACTTTTTTGTCCGGGAAAAATTAGCCACCATTGCTCGCTGATTTAGTATTTTACCTAGCACTTTTTCCAAAATCGATAGGTAATAATCCACTCCTTTTTGAAGTCGCTCACCGAGCAACTCAGGGGATTTATTCTGCAACAACCCCAGCAATTGCCTTCGGAATTTTGCCGTATTCTCTGTTTCAGCTCGAAGATTTTCAAAGACTACGGGAATTGCAGCTTGCATTTCGAGGTCTTCAAACTCCATACTGCTTTCCTGATTTTTCTGAAAATATTCAATCTCCTTTAGGATGGGAACGAAGTCAAAAGTCTGTTCGATCAACTGATGTAAAAAGTGACTTTGATGAATTTTCAACAGTTCCTCAAGCTTCTGTTCTGGGTAAGATTGTGAAAATTGAACCACTTGATGATCCGAATAAATCAAATCTGATTGGATTCTGCTCCTCAAGGTTAATCCATCTAAACTTCTTAGTCTGCTTAACGCCACGTACACTTGTCCTGGGGCAAAAGCTTGTCCCACATCAATGATAGCCTTGTCAAAAGTCAGCCCTTGGCTCTTGTGAACAGTCACCGCCCAAGCCAGCTTGATTGGGTAGTGAGAAAAGGTGCCAATCACCTCCTCCTCCAATTCTTTGGTCTCAGAATTGACCACATACTTTTTATTCTCCCAGAGCTCTCTTCGAAGTTGAAAAGTAAGATCATCTCCCTCCATTTTAACGGTCACTTCTCCGTTTTTTAGTTTAACAACCCTAGCTAGCTTTCCATTAAAATATTGAGCAGTTCCTGAGGTGTCATTTTTGATGAACATCACTTGAGCTCCTTCCTTTAGCTCCAGCTTTTCTGGAAGAGGGAATAGCGATTCAGGGAAATCCCCTTCAATCTCGGCAGGAAAGAAAAAAGATTCACTTTCTAATGCCTGCAATTCTTTTTGATTGATCTGGTCGGCTTTGTAATTATGGGTCGTAATGGTAATGCAATCCTTTTGTTCCTTAATTTGATCCACACTTTTGAAGTGGCGATTAAGTAGACGGATATCTTCAGTTGTGATTTGGTTGTTTCGAAGGTTATTGAGCACTTGGATAAATTCCTCATCTTGCTGACGAAATATCTTATCCAGCTCCAAGTAAACCAATCCAGAATTTTGCAGCGCTTTGGCTTCAAAAAAATGCATGCTATTGTAAAATCTACTGAGAACCTGCCATTCATGATCTCGGACGATGGGTGGCAGCTGATACAAATCACCAATTAAGAGCAACTGAACTCCTCCAAAAGGTTGACTGAAATTCCCTTTGACACTGCGCATTCGATAGTCAATCGCATCCAACACATCCGCTCGCAGCATACTCACCTCATCGATCACCAAAAGGTCCACCGCTCGGAGGACACTTTTCCGGAGCTGATTGAGCGGATGTTTTCGGGCAAGGGTATGCTGGGTATAAAAACCGTATTGGTCGGTAAAATTCCCCTCCGGTTCATTTACCGGAAGGAAACTTCCCAAAGGCAGTAAAAACTGCGAATGAATTGTCACGCCTTTAGCATGAAGTGCGGCAATACCTGTAGGTGCCAACACGAGGTATCTTTTGTGAGTTTGGTGACTTAAATTGCGTAAAAATGTGGTTTTTCCCGTACCTGCCTTTCCCGTCAAAAAAATGGGGGCAGCTGTGGAGTTGACAAATTGTACTGCCAGATCAATACGATCGGTGGTTTTTTCATTCATTTAACTAAACTACTTATTTGAGCAAAAAAATACACTTCTTTTTGAAAATAACTTCCAGCCCCCTAGTTCCGATTTGATGACAGGAAAAGCTCAATTAATGTAAAATTAGGTGCTCCCCACTTTCCTTAAAGTAAAATAAAATACGGTCCCATGCCCATATTCAGATTCAAACCAAAGCTCGCCTTGATGCTGCTCCACGATTTTTTTACACTGAGTCAATCCAATACCAGTTCCTTCCACACCTTCATTTCCAGGCACACGTTTAAATAAACCAAGCACCCTATCCTCGTACCTAGGATCTACCCCTATGCCGTTATCTTCTATGGTAAATAACCAAAAACGGTCTTCCTCATGTGCCGAAATTTTTATTGATGGAACACGGTCTGGGTGCTTGTATTTAATGGCATTGGAAAGTAGATTTTGAAACACAAGTGTAATTTCCATTCTAAACCCACGGATGACTGGAAGTTTGCCCACTTCAATTATAGCCTGACTTGAGTTGATCTGAAAGTGAAGGGTGCTCATCACTTCTTGGACGATTTCTTCGCAGTTCACTTGAGTCATCATTTCATTTTTGCCGATTTGTCCCAAATTTATCAGCGATTCGACCATACTCTGAAGGCGCTTACCCGTGGAAATAATCGTATCGCTGTAATTGAGCAACTGCTCGGAATCCATATCCTGGCTTGTCAACTCCATTTTGATCAACTCGGTCAGTCCCATAATATTATTGATGGGTTCCTTGAGGTCATGGGTGGCAATGTATAGACTGTTTTCCAAATCAGACTTTTGATTTTCCAACATCCGAACATAGTGATCTGCCTCCAATCGTCTCTGATTCAAATCCGTGACATCCTGAATCGTTCCAAAAGTTTTATATGCCATTCCATTTTCCGAATAATAGGTTTTCCCCCTGGTTCGGATGTACGAAATGGCTTTATTGGGTGGATTTATCCGGTGAATAATATTATAAGGGATTCTGTTTTTGATGGAATTGGAATAGGCTTTTGCGATAAACTCTTGGTCTTGAGAATGAAAATAATGCTGCAGGTCATTGAAGCTACAATATTCAAAATCCTGACCTAAACCGAGTAATTCCAAAAGTTCGCTGGAAAGCACCATCCGATCTTCTTCAATGAGGTACTCCCAAGTCCCAATACGATTGATGACAAATGCCTCTTCCAGCCTTTTTTTTGCAGACTCTAACTGAATGGAATCATGAATAAACTCCGAGATATCCCGTAGCAAAATAAGTGTCTCATTCTCCTCTGGAAATTTGGTGGTGGAAAAATTCACATAAAAGCGACGCCCAGAATGGGTGACCCCCTGAAATCTGAGCAAGGTCGTAGTCAACCAATCGGTATTATTTTCCCGGAGATTATCGATCAATTCTCGCTGAGGATGGCTTAAGGGTTGATGAAAAAGCTGACACAATGGAGCCCCAAACAATTCCTCCTGCTCAACTTCAAATAACTGTTGGGCCCTTGAATTAATTCGGCGTATCCTCAGATCCGCATCCAAAATCACCACCGAATCGGGCAGAGAATCAAACAAAACCGAATCATAACTTTGGATGAGGTTCATCGGAAAACGCGATTAATTTAATGCGGCAAATATACAAAGAGTAGCAGGAGAAAGGAGACGGTCAGGTTAATTTTTGTTTAGGCAAAAACCTGAACTTTAAGGCATGAAAAATAAAGGAAATCATTTTCTTTTTTAATGTTATTTTATTAGTTTATAAATCTACAAACCTTAAAATTTTTACTTATGAACACTGAAGAAATTAAAAGCAAATTCAAAAGTGCTTTGGCAGAAGCTAAAAGCAAAATTGCAGAACTGGAATCCAAAAGAGAAGAACTTTCAGATAGCTTAAAATCGGAATTCGACGAGAAAGTTGCTCAAATGAAAGCTAAAAAGGATGAATTGGAAGCCAAATTGGAGAAATTAGAAGACAGCTCTGAAGATAAATGGGATGAAGTCAAGGATCACTTAAGTGATGCTGCCAGTTCATTTAAGGAGGGGTTTTCAAAACTCGGGAAGCTATTTGGTTAACTTCTTCAGCGGGTCAAATGGCCCGCTTTTATTTTTTCATTTTCCCTGAAGAAATCTCGCTGCCTTTGACGGAACGATTTCCTCCATTCCGGTTTTTGTATTTTCCCAGATAAAATTAAAGGGTCCTCGGTAGGGATTTCTTTGCGAATTAAATTGCGCTTTTTGGTAATTTTTATGTTCAACTCGATTTTCCTTTGAAATCGCCAAACCCGCCATCAGAGTCAAAAACCCATTTTTACGATTGTTCCTTGCTCCATTGAGAACCTGAAGACTCAAATCCGAATAATCAAACCAAACTTTATTTTCAGAGCCTGATTCTTGAGCTCTCATTTGTAGCTTAAGCTCATGAAGTCGGCCACTCTCGATTTGTATATTGCCCAACGGACGGGTAATGGCGTTCAGATGAACCAAATCCATCTGACCTAGTTTTAAATCCAAGTTGAAATAAGGTTGATCAAAAGGAATGACAAAATCCGCCTCGAGCCTCCCCTTTCCCAAAAAATCAGAGAAAACCTTCATTTTCATGGAACCCTCGTCTTGAAGCGAATCGATCGAAACCAGGTTTTGGATTTCGGCTGTTAGATTTTCAAATGAAAGCCGAGCAGGCTGAGACTCTCCTTGGCCGATTTCATCATAAAAGATTGTGGCTCGAGAAAGGGTAACTTGATTGATTTTTAAAGGCAAAGGCAATTTTTTAAGCATGGCGGCAAACATCGGCTTTTCATCGTTTGGCTTTCTGGGGATATTTTTATCTCGAAGATCCCGGAAAACTAAGCTGTCCAAAATTGCCACTCCGGCAATAATTGTCCAGTTACCGTACAGATTGCTATTGGCGTCCAATTCCGCTACTTTAAATTGCTTTAGATCAAAAGTCATCACATCCCGCTGAAAGCTGTCTTTTTGTGCAACTTGCTGTAAAGGTATACTGTGCGAAAGTGATAATCCCTCCATTAAAAGTGTTTTTGAACTATAGTCAAATTCAAAATTTTCAATACTAAATGTTTGGTTTTCGGTAAGATACAGTTTAAAATTTTTAAAGCTACTGGTAATTTGCTCCACTTCAAAGGGAACTGGATTGGTAAGGATCAAGGAATCGGTTTTTAAGCCTGTTGCTTGAATGTTCAAATCAGTAAATTGACCAAAACGAAAAAGACTATCCTGTTGTCCTAAAAAGAGTTCCGCGGTCCCGTTTGAAAGCTTAAAATCTTCGATTCGGCCTCGCTTGATCAAATCCCCAAAAAGCTCCTGAAAAGCCTTGCTATTGTCTTTGCCCCCAAAAGTGCTGTCCTGCCTGACCAAACGAAAGGAGGGCTCCCGCAAATATAACTCCCCGATTGAAACTTGGTTTTTCAGCAATAAATCCCAGTAACGAACATCAGAAAACAAAATTTCGTGAACGGATCCATTCACTCGAATTCCAAGCTGCTGCTCCCGTGGAATCAGACGGATGGTATTCAATGCAATTTTTCGACTGAGTAGATCAATTTTTACTTCCTCAAAAAGCAAATCATATTTTCGGTCAGCATCCGAGTTTAAAAGGTTTTTGACCTTATATTCCAGCCAATATTCCAAAACGAAATTTGCCGAAACCATCAAAAACAGAAATGCCAATAGGCCAAAAAGAATACGCTTCATCCGATATTTTGGGAAAATATACCAAGATTATGGATCAAATCCTCCCATTTTTATGTGATACAACACCTAATTAGCCTTTCGTATAAGCATTTACCTAAAATGAATCGATTTTCGCTAGTTTTAAAATTCACACATTTTTAAATGGAATTTGAAAATTCAGCACTATGAAGAAGCTCATCCTGGTCTTTGGAAGTATATTATTTCCTATTTTGGCATTTACCCAACACCCGGAAATCACAGTTTTGACCTATAATATTTACCATGGCGAAAGTCCAGACAAGCCGGGGAACTCCAATCTTAAGGAAGTGGCTCAACTGATCCTGGAATTAAACCCCGATGTAGTGGCTCTCCAGGAAATAGACAGTATGACCCAGAGAAGTATGGGGCTCTTTGGCCAAAAAACCAATTTGGTCTCTGAGTTAGCAAACCAAACCGGGTATACGGGATACTTTGCCAAAGCCATGGATTATGGGGAAGGCGGATATGGAGAAGCACTCTTGGTTAAAGGAAGTGCAGAATTTGAGCGGCAACTGCTTTCCACACCAGCGGGGGGAGAACCACGATCTGCAGCTTGGGCAAAATTAAAACTCAACAATGGATCAGAAATTCTAGTCGGGGGTACCCACCTGTGCCATCAGTTTGAAGAGAACAGAAGCGCTCAGGTCCTGGAACTCATTAATTTTAGCCGAGAATCGAAACTTCCCCATGTTCTGTTGGGCGATTTTAATTTTAGTCCTGAAAGCGAATCCTACCAAATTATCCCAGAAAACTGGATTGATGCTGCCCGAAAATTTAATCCCAATCAACCCACTTACCGCAGTACCGGGGAAGGGAAACGAATCGATTACATTTTTGCAGATCAAACAAATTTTGAGGTATTGACCTATGAGGTTATTGATGTCCCATTTTCTGACCACTATCCCGTCTTAGCCAAAATCCGGTTAAAGACCCAATAATATCAGGCTTAAAACATTAAGCTAAATTTATCCATTTCCCTGATTGCCTTGGTCATGATTTCCTGCTAAAATGAAGCTTCCACTAGTTCGAATAAAATACCGTGGAAACAATTGTTTAACGGCAAAGACCTGAGAGACTGGATTATAAAGATTCCCAAGCATGAATTCTACGAGAATTTTGCCAACACCTTTCGGGTAGAAGATGGGCTGATGAAAGTTCGATACGATCAATACCGCCAATTTGATCAGTAATACGGTCATATTTTTTTATAAAGAGGCATTTTCCCATTATTTACTTCAGGTGGAATACCGGTTTGTCGGTGAGCCAGCACCCGGTGGTGAAGGTTGGGCTTTTAGAAATAGTGGAGCCATGCTTCATTCGCAAAACCCCGAAACCATGCTGAAGGATCAGGATTTTCCGATCTCCATTGAAGCTTAATTTCTGGGAGGAAATGGTGCCGATAAGCGGAGTACCTGCAATCTTTGTACTCCTGAAACCAAAGTCTATTTGGCTGATAGGCTTTTCACCCCTCATTGCCTCAACAGCAATTCGAAAACTTACCACGGAGATCAATGGGTCCAAGCTAATTTTCTCGTATTGAGCGATGAAGCCGTTCATCATTTAGTTGGGCGAGATGCTGTTTTCAGTTATTCCAAACCTCAAATCGGGGGAGGCATGGTCAACCCGGTAGCTAATAATGTGAAGCAAGATGGTCAGCCATTAAGCCAGGGATTTATAGAATGGAGCGTAAAACCAAACCATCTTTGGTGGTTTGGATGTAAGCTACAAATTTAGTACATCTACACTGTCAGTATAAGCCATTAAAACCTCGTAAGGGACTTGCGAGTACACGGGTGAAGCAACAGTGAGACTTCTAACTCTTCGGGGCAGTAAGCAAGTTGCAGTGAAGCACGAAGCACATTTGTCTTTAGCAAATGAGCAGTTCACTTCCCTACAAAGGGAAAGTCATCCGATCGATTTTCCAAAAGTGGCAATTTTAGATCTAAGCTCAATTAAAAATGATCCCGAAAAAATGAGGGAATTAGTCCGAAAAGCTCTGGACTAAAACTAAAAAAAAATGAACTAAAGGAAGGCAGAAACCTTCCTTTAGTCAATTATACTCTGACCGCTGTCGTTCCCCCTCCTGCTAAGGTAATCGGCACAGGCGTATTGGTTTTCCAGTTTCCTCCCGTAAAATCAGGCACATCAATCGAATTGGACCGATTGGCTACCGACCATTCACTTAAGGGGCTTATACAGCTCCAAAGGGCCGCATCATACACATCCTGATCGAGTGGAAGTCCATTTCTCAAGCAATCAATTAAACGCCAATCCATCATAAAATCCATGCCCCCATGGCCTCCCACTTGTTTGGCCAGCTCTCCTACTTTAAGGATAATTTCAGGGGTATATTTCTTTTCCAATTCCTTCATTTCTTCCTCTTTGAGCCAGCTATGTCCCCGGGAAACTTTTTGTTCAGGATACTTTTGAGCAAAGCCCTCGGTCCCACTGACCACATGTAGTCTGGAATAGGGACGAGGGGAAGTCACATCGTGCTGAATCATAATGGACTTTCCATTTTTGGTTTTTACCAAGGTCGTATTCATATTTCCCCGATACTCTTTTGTAGCATAGGACGCCCAAAAGGAATCCTGCTCAGCGAGTTCTTGGGCTTTGGCTTTCATCTGAAAATCATTTGAAGAAAGTGAAGTCAAATAATCCATCTGGTCGCCGCGGTTGATATTGAGAATTTGGCAGATCGGCCCCAATCCGTGCGTGGGATAGAGATTTCCATTTCTGAAATTCTCCTTGAGCCTCCACATATCCTGATAGCCCTTCTGGTTATCAAAATTCAACCAGAGCAAATCGTGAATGTAAGCTCCCTCTACATGGAGGACTTCACCGAAAAATCCCTCTCTGGCCATCTTCAAGGTCATCAATTCAAAAAAATCATAACAGCAATTTTCCAGCTGCATGCAGTGTTTTTGGGTTCGCTCGGAGGTTTCAACCAATTCCCAACACTCGTCCAGAGTTCTGGCGGCGGGAACTTCCACTGCAGCGTGTTTTCCCGCCTCCATTGCATATACCGCCATGGGTACGTGCCATTCCCATGGGCTGGCGATATAAATCAAATCAAGATCGGGACGATCACACATTGCTTTGTAAGAATATGCTTTCCCAGAATAAAGAGTTGGATTATGGACTGTTCCATCCAACATTTTTTTAGCTTTCTCTGCCCGCTCTGGAATCAAATCACACAGCGCTTTGATTTCCACTCCCTCTATTTTACTCAGACGATCTACAGCTCCGGGTCCACGCATGCCCAATCCTACAATACCCACCCGGACAGTTTCCAGTTTAGGAGCGGCAAATCCACTCATATTAAACGATTGAACGCGTTTTTTGGCAAAATTGGCCTCGAGCGGGAGAAAATCCGCTTGACTTCCAAGCACTGAGCCTGCACCAAAAATCCCCAAGCCTGCCAATCCGGTGGACTTCAAAAACTCACGTCTCGCATTATTCTTCATTTTTATAAATTTTGGGTTTAAAAAGTCTAATAAATAAAATTTTTAAAGAAGTTTTGCCTATTCAGGCCAAAAAACCCTAAAAAAAACCGGAAGCTACTGCCCCCGGCTTTTCCCAAAACTATTACGCATTAGCTATCTCTTCGCCAGCGGCGAACGAGTATTGATTCCCAGTAAGGTGTAAAGTGGACAGAAGCCAATCAAAGTCGTCAAAGTCAAAACTGTAGCAACTACCAGGGCAACTATACCCAGGGCTCCAGTCAGCACACTGGAAAAAAACAATCCAACAAGTATTGCAGCTACGAATAATCGCAGGCCTCGATCTGTGCTTCCCATATTTGCTTTCATGGCTTCTGTCTTTTTAAAGTTGAAGAATTGTTTGATTTACAGAATAAAACTACCCCTACTTTTAAAGAAAGTAAATGACAAAAGTCACCGAAGAAACTGATTTTTAGGGCTGAGAAAAATAGGTTCGCATTACTTTCTCGGCTTGAAGGCCCTGAGGGCTAAAATCAGGATCCCTTCCTTTCCCCTCAGGATACCATTTCCAAAAATACACCCCAGCTAACCATTCCTTTGTCCATACAGCATCAAAGAAAGCTTCATAACAAAGGGCTTGACTAGACTCGGACAACTTGGATGCATGTCGCTCATTGGGCCAAACCCATGGCTCCTTAGCCGCATCTTCGGTGTTACAATAACCGATTTCAGTAAAAATCACCGGTTTTTGAAATTGGTTCACCACTGCCTCTATATTGGAAATAGGGGTTTTCCAAGCATTTATCAATTCCCTTTTGGTTGGCTTTTTTTTCTCGCTCAACGGAAAATATCCCTGTATCCCAATAAAATCAAGTTCTGACCAAAATTGAATCTGTTCATACTCCGTGAAATTTGCGGCATAGGTGATTTTACCGGAATACACCTCTCGGACTGCCGAAATGATTTTTCTCCAATCTTGGGTACGATGACTGGTCTTTTCCAGTTCTGTCCCGATACAGAAAAAAGGCATCTCTGATTTCTCGGCAAGTCTTGCGTAGTCTACAATAAATTTCCGGTAAAGTCCAAACCACTGTTGCCAATCCTGCTCAGAACTCATTTCAACTTCTCCCGGCCATGCGCCTCGTACCCATAAATGAGGTTTTAACATGGAAGAAATCTGATGTGATTTTGCTGAATCCAGCGTTGTTTTTAAGCCTATTGCAGATTCCCCCCACCACATTCGATCATTTTCCAAGGCCCAGCGAATTTCAGGTTTACCCGGATCAGCTTGCCATCCAAAGGGTGTTTGGGAAATGGAATTTGCCCCAGTGGTAGCTAAAGATTCCAATTCACCACCTTGTAGAGCTTGTCGACTCCCAACCCAACATACGCCTTTGAGCTTCTGGGAAATTACTGGAAAATCAGGGGTTGAATCAGGAGCGAGAACCCATACTCCAAGAAAGAAAAAGATCAGGATTAAACTGCTAAAAAGATATTTATTGAACAGTAATTTCACTTAGCCAGCAAGGTTTGGATCAAAATATCTTCCTCCAACGTACGATGTACAGGACAGCGGTTGGCTATTTCCAATAATCGATTTCGCTGCACTTGATCCAAGTCGCCTTCAAGCTCTAAAATCCGGGTAAATTGGGAAACTTTTGCATTCGGCTCCTCCACGTTTTCAGAGTCCATCAGGTGTACTTTTTCATGATTAAGATAAACACGCACTTCTTTCAGTTCCCATTTTTTTCGAGCTGCGTACATTTTCAAGGTCATGGCCGTACAGCTACCCAAGGACGCCATCAAAAAATCGTAGGGATTTGGACCCAAATTCTGCCCTCCCACCTCAAGCGGTTCATCGGCTATTAAATGATGGTGGGGAGTTTTGATTTCTGTGGTGTACCCCGGCCCTTCACTGAGCCTGACCATCACCGGATTTCCTTTGGTTTGGTTTTCTTTCTTCTCCTCATGGCTTACATATCTTGCACTCCAGGAAGCGATTACCTGACCTACATAGATTGCATCTTTTTCCCTTTTGAGCAGGTGATCAGCCCCATCCAGTGAAATGAAGCTTTTGGGGTGAAAAGCACGTTGATAGATTTCTTGAGCTTGATTGATTTCCACGATTTGATCTTGGGGAGAATGCAAAATCAGGAGCGACTTTTTCATTTTTTTTAAAAATGTCTCCAAAGGTTTTTGCTCCAAATCATCCACAAACTGCCGATCGATCTCAAAAGGCCTTCCTCCAATAGTTACTTTTACCTTTTGGCCTTTCTCGAGCTGGTCTAACTCCCCTTCAAAGAGATGAATGACGTGACTCGGATCTGCTGGGGCACCTATGGTGGCTATTGCCGAAACCGATTCTAATTCACTGGAAGCATAGAGTACGGCTGCTCCACCAAGTGAATGTCCGATCATCAATTGGGGAGATTGATAATTTTCATCCAGGTAAGTTGCTGCGTCCACCAAATCCGAAATATTTGCAGAAAAAGTGCTTTCTTGAAATTCCCCTTCGCTCAGACCCAACCCCGTAAAATCAAAACTCAAAACCCCCACTCCTTCCTGAGATAAGGCCGTGCAAATACGGGTTACTGAAGATAGGTTTTTAGTACAGGTAAAACAATGGGCAAAAATGGCGTAGAATTTGGCTTCCCTATCTAGTGGCTGGTACAAATGCGCAGAAAGCTCCAGTCCTTTCCTATTCTCAAATCTCAGTTTTAAAGGATTCATAATTAGCGATTTAAAGGACTCACCTTGATATTTTCCAAATTTATCTCTGATAGCAATTCTAATTTCCCCGACTCATACAGCGCCTGCATTTGGTCCACGGGCGTATCATTATTTTCAGGTTTGAAATTCAGGTAATTCTGGAAGCGAATCCCGCCAATTTCTTGCACTTTTGAAACTTCGCGCAACCTGACACCTCCCCCATCGGTATGATAGCTGTAAGCCATAAAATCGACAAAGTAATCCGCTACCCCGATCCAATAAAGAAATACATCGTCGAAATCCTCCCCGCCCCCTTCTTGCTCAAAAGTCACGCGAATCAAATGGTACCTTTCCCCATTTAAGGAAGTTTCTCCCAGATATTGTTTTCGAGCTGCAGGGTCATTGAGTCCGTATGGCAAAAATGCGAAATAGGCCACTGAATTGACTGACCTGGAAAATGCCCCTATTCGCTCTTCAGTCAAGGTATCCACTTTTACTCCATTTCGAGTCCGGACAAATCCTGAATTATTAAGCACATCTTTGATCTGACCCAATGAGTCCTGAAACTCCCGACTGTACTCAAAAGAATCTTTGGTCTTTTGGATTCGATAATGAATATCTCGAAAGTCAAATTCAATCTTGGATTCTGCATAGGCCTCTCCTCCATGAGCTTCAATAGCCAAATCGACAATTTTTTGAGCTTCTGACGGTCGATCACAAGCATGAACCAACACCAGTAAGGAGAGAATAAATAGAAAGCGATGTTTTTTCATTTAGGGAATAAGTTTATAACCTTGGTATTGATACCTTGCGCGTAAATATAATTTTTGTCCCAGAGAATCCACCCGAAAGCTTTGGCGGGCCCCATAAAAAATCATTCCGTCGACCACCTCAAAATCCAAGTTTTCGATCAGACTTCGATGATCCTTTAGTTGCACTTCATTACCAATCATCAGATGATTTTCTGGATCAAAATAATACCACCACCGATCTGCGCCTGGACCGTAATCCACCTCCAAAACCTCCGCTTTCCCAAGAAGCGTCTCCCGAATTCCTTTGTACGTTAACTTTGCTGATGGATCCTCTAGGAGTTTCCAAGGCATTCCTACCACATACCAGGCGGCATCAAATTCTTTCTTTTTTGCACTGAGAAAATCCGGATTTTCAATTGGATTTCCAGCCATCTCATAGCCCATCGTTTCCCCGTCATATTCCAATACATGAGCAATCGAATCCCTATTCCAGGACATTTTCCCGCTAAACCTGGGCTTGAGCTGAAACTCAATCCGCTGATCCAATTCTTCCTCAAGAGAACCATCGGCGGCAAATAATGCTGTCTTTTTTGAAAAATGGATGGCCTTTAATTTATCCCAGGCCGATTGACCGCCATGAGCAGCCACGGATTTTTCCAACAGTGAAATCGCCTTCCGTTCTTGAGCAGGATGACAGGAAACCAACATCACAGTTGCGAAAAGTATTCCCATCAAAAGAAGATAAACTCGTTTCATTTTTTTACGAATTGAAGGGGTAAGGTAAAATAATGCCGCCGGTAATCATAGATCAACCCCAGACAAACCAATCCATATTCCACAAACAACAGGATCGGATCTTCCAAATAATTCTGATTTCCATAAGCTTGATAGGAAAAAATGATAGCCCAACTCCATACCAAAAACCCAACTTTCTTTGTCAATATACTTAGGCCTATTCCCGGAATTAAATACCAGGGATGAACTATCGGCTGCAGCAAGAGGTAAATCCAATAGCAGCCTACCCATAATTCAACCCAATCAGAGGTTGAATTGAGTCTCTTTTTGAATACTAAAGTAAGGATCAACAGAACAGTCAACACGCTCAAACCTTTGGTCAGGTAAGCAATCGTATTATAGCCTTCTATCCAATAGCCAATCTCCCGAGCCAAGTAATAAACAGAGGCATTAAATTCGAATTTACCTTGGTAAAGTGCCACGCTTTGGGACAAATGGATCCAAGATTGATCTTTCAGTAAGGGAAAAATTAAAAAAATGATCAGAATGGCTGCAGATCCAAAAAACCGAATCTGTCCAGAGCCGAGTCGCAAAAAGCCCGGAGTTAAAATTAAGGGCACCAACTTTAATCCTATAGCCAGGCCCCAAAACAAACCAGAAAGTCCAGTATAGTTCTTCCCTAAGTTCAAGAGGGAACAAAGCAGTAAAAGCAAAACTAATCCTTCAAAATGTAGGTTCCCCACGACCTCAAACAAAAGAAAAGGATTGAGCCAGTACAAAATTAATTTTCGAAGATCCATCCCCCATTGGGACAGCAGGGATTTGAGTATAAAAAAAACCAAAACTTCCCCAACAATCAATATCGATCGGATCACCAACAGGCCTGAGATCAAACTACCTCCACCCAGCTTTGCCCCAAACCAAAAAAAGAACTGATTCAATGGGGTGTAAACTGAATAATAATCCGGAGAATTCATTTTACCATAAAGCATCTCCAAATAAGCTGAAGATTGCTCGGAGTGGAGCTGAATCCATTGCCGAGGACTGTGGGTATACGGGTTGAATCCTAAATTTAGCAGCTCACCATCCCATAAAAACCGAGCAAAATCCTCAGACCAAAGCGGGATTGAAGGAAGTAATAGTAGCCGAAGAACTATTCCAAGCAGGAAAATCAACTTCCAGTTGACGATTTCCTTAGCCGAGTAGAAATACCAAAAACCCATCAGCCCAAAAAGGCCAGAATAAAGACCCAAAACCCATAAAAAGTCAGCTCTACTGACTTCAAAGCCTAAAAAATAAATCCCCATCGCCATCATCAAGGCGCTGGAAATCAAAAGGGCTTTTACCGGTGTTCTCAAAAGCCCAAGTCCTTTCGAAGCGGCTCAAACACCGAATCATTTTTCTCCCAATAATCCAGAAGCTCTAGTTTCTTCCTCACCGCTTTGGTGATTTCTTTGTCTCCATTAGGCTTAGTTTGCACTTCTTCCCAAGAAAGAATTTCATAGGGAAAAAATTGCTTGAAACGAACGGTCAAAATCCTTTTCAAGGAAGGATAGTTAACCCTTAATTCCCTGATATTATCGCTGCGCTGCTCAATGGAAATCTTCGCACGTTCAGCTTTCAAGGGAATATGCGAAAACCGCTGATAAACCAAACTCGGAATCAATTGAACATCCCCGGTAGGAATCAAATCAGGATTTAGGCGGATCAAGTTAAAAAGTTCATCCTCGGGTTTGGCGTCAATTTTCAATTCTTGATCACCCTCTGATTCAAAATACGAAAATAGCTGAACCTGATAACCAGAGTTGCGCCAATTCATCTGGGTAAAAGCTTGGCCACACCACTCGGTTACCGAAGCGGTAAGCTTAAAGGAATTCACCTCATCATTAACCGGGGTAAAAACGGAAAGCATGGTGTGGTAAGGATAAACACCTGTGACAAAATCACGGGTCATATTGAGTTTCATTACCTTGCGGGCATCAGATCCGGCCTGGCTTGGATTATCGAGTTTAACTTGCTTGCGACGCGAAAAATCTTCGGTCACAAAGATCATGACCGCATTTCCATTGCGCTCCTGTCCATACCTTACCTGAGTCAAATCAAATACATTGATTTCTGCAAGTCCTTTGTACCAATACCCCGCAAATTCTTCTTCATTGATTCCGTCCCGACCTTGAGGACCACAAGAAAATAAGGTCAAAACTAAACAAATCCACACAGCTAAGTGCGAAAGGAAACTGATTTTGGGATGATATCGCCTACTTAGTTTAACCTTCATATCCTTTCCAGTTTACGTCTTACCAATACTTAAAGATCGTCAAAATTATTTTGTATCCCGCTCCGATAACTCCTTTGACCGTGCCGCTGACTTTGGAAACTCCAATTCGCTTTCGGTAGTTGACAGGGACCTCCAAATAACGCAAACCCGCCTTATGGGCTTTAATTTGCATTTCTATTGTCCAACCAAAATTTTGGTCCTTCATGTTTAGCCCGAGCAAAGATTCCCATCGGATTGCCCGAAAGGGTCCCAAATCAGAAAATCGGGCTCCTTGGATAGCGTTCATCAAGGACGTGGCCAACCAATTTCCAAAAACCTGCGGGAATGTCATCGATCCAGACTCTCGATTTCCCAATGCTCTTGAACCAATAACCAAATCTGCTTTTTGATCCCTAATCGGAGAAATCAAATCTGACATTTCGGCTGGAAAATCACTGTAATCACCATCCAAAAAGACGACTACATCGGGCTGAATTTCTTGTTGCTTAATCCAGTCCATGGCTGTCAGACAAGCTTTTCCATAGCCCTTTTGCGGTTCAAAAACGACCATAGCACCCGCTTGAGTAGCCACCTCATGCGTTTGGTCAGAGGAATTATTATTGGCTACGATAATATACCGAACCACATCGGGGATTTCTGCAATTACTTTAGCGATGGACTTTTCCTCATTAAAAGCCGGAATGATGACGTCTATGATAGGGTTTTGAATCATAAATCAGGATTTCCCAAGCGCGTAAGATTTGAAGGAAGAAATAAAAACAAGTCCATACCCAAAGGCCAACATGGCATGAAAAGGTAAAAAGAGGTAATTGTCAGTTTGAAACGCTAGATAGACCATCAAAGAAAAAATCACCGCAAAAGAACCTTCTATCCAGGTTGTGAAAGGCATTTTGAACGACAAATAGCGATTAGATTTTAAGATTTGCTTCTCGCTTTGCAAGTTAAATTTCGGTGTCCGAATAAAGGGTGATTTTTTCCCAGAAAGCCCTTCCCATACAGCTTGAGCATTATGCAAGGCCATTCCCATTGATACCGACAGAAAAAGTGGGAGATAGATTACCGACTCGGCCAAACTCCTCAAAAACCTACGCTTCCCATAGCAATAGGAAACCAAATACACCATAGCAATAAACACAAAACCAATCAAAAATACAGCGGCCATCCGGAGCCAATCGGGGGAAAGAAAGCCTTTTTCGCCCAAAGCCCAAACTCCAATACTGCTTAAACTAACTAATAAAATAGCAATAAAAATACTGCTATTGAATAAGTGAGCCATGGCATGAAATTTCACACGTAACGGAAGCTTTTGTCCAAGAACTGATTTGGCATGTTTTACAGCACATTCTGCCCCTCCCTTAGTCCATCGAAATTGCTGAGACTTAATGGCAGACATAATAGGAGGAAGCTCTGCCGGAGATTCGATTTCAGGCCGATATATAAATTTCCACCCTTTTTTCTGTGCCCGATAGCTCAGGTCCAAATCCTCGGTCAGCGTATCATCATGCCAGTTTCCCGCATCAAGAATACAGGATTTTCTCCAAACCCCTCCGGTACCGTTGAAATTGATAAAAGCTCCTTGATGATTTCGGCCAATTTGCTCAATTAGAAAATGTGCATCCAAAGCAAAGGCTTGCAATTTGGTCAATAGGGAATAACTTTCATTAAGATGGGTCCAGCGAGATTGGACCATACCGACCTGATCGGAATGAAAAAAGGGAAGCGTCTTTCGTAGAAAATCAGGATCCGGAATAAAATCGGAATCAAAGATTGCTATAAATTCACCGTGGGCCTTGGCTAAACCCTCCCGCAGGGCTCCTGCTTTAAAACCTGTTCGATCTTTACGATGAATGTAATTAAAATCAATTTCGGGATAATTTTTGAGCTTATTGCGAATTAAATCCACGGTCTGATCTGTGCTGTCGTCCAGGATTTGAATTTCCAGTTTTTCGACCGGATAGTTCAGCTTCGCAACCGCATCAATCAATCGCTCAGCTACGTATAATTCATTAAAAATAGGCAGCTGAACAGTGACCAAAGGCCATTCCTGAAGTGAAAGTTTAATCGAATTTTCAGGTGATTTTCGGGCTCTCAAAAAGCTGAATAGAAGCTGAACTTGTGCCAGACTATAAACGAAAATAAAGAGCATTCCCAGCAAATAAATCACTAGGAGTACATAAAGTAAACTATCAGGCATTCAACTTAATCGAGTCATTTCCAATACTAATGGGAAGATCATTGATCCGACCTTCCTCAGGACCGTTTTCCAGCTTGAGGACACCTCGCGGACAAACTGCCGAACAGACCCCACAACCTACACAAGAGGATCTTACAATGTTTTGACCCCGCTGTGCATACCAGCGCACGTCAATGCCCATTTCACAATAGGTGGAACAATTGCCGCATGAAATGCATTGCCCGCCGTTGGTGGTGATCCGAAACCGAGATTTGAAACGTTGTACGATTCCCAGGTAGGCGGCAAGTGGACAACCAAATCTACACCATACCCGGTTCCCCATGAACGGATAAAATCCCGTACCCACTACGCCTGCAAAAGCAGAACCGATGGCAAATCCATAAAACGAATGTAGCTGGTTGGTTACATTTCCCAAAAGGGAAAAGCCTGAAAAATAATTGGCAATGGTCAACAGGGTCATTACCACGGCCAAGGCCAAAACTCCATGAACAAGGTAACGTTCAATTTTCCAAGATTTTAGAGACTTATCAGACAACTGCCGATAGGGATCTCCGACAGTTTCTGCCAATCCCCCGCATCCGCAAACCCAAGAACAATACCAGCGCTTTCCATAAAAATAAGTGAATACAGGAACTGCAATTAGGATCAGCATAATTCCCCAGATCAGCATAAATAACCCTACTCCTCCACTGGATAAAAAGGTTTCAATTTGATAATCATAAAAGAAATCATAATCCAAAGGCCAAATATTTTTAAAATCAAAGTAAGGCTGATTGAGTAAAACCAGAATCTCAGGAATTAAAAAGGCAAACGCCGTCTGAAAAAACATCACCGAGGCTGTTCGCAACTGCTGATAGGCATTGCCTTTGTATTTTCGGAACATGCGGATTCCCATGACCAAAATCGCCAAGGTATAAATCAAGCCGTAAAGAAACCATTGACTTGCTGAATTCCCTGAGAGAACCTGACTCAAAGGATCAACCATCCAAACGAGATTGACCAAATAGGCTGGAAACCAATATAAAATAATGTAAAAAAGGATTAAATACGAACCGGTCAAAATACCCAACCATCCTCTATTTTTCATGGCCGAATGGAAAATCCCGTTATGCTTGATACCCGCAGGTTCTTCTTGATATTTAGGTAGATTATACAACAATCCACCCAAAACCATCAATCCTATGGATAATCCGAAGTATAGCCAAGGAGAATTTTTTACGGGGCTGCTTAAGGCTGCTTTTGCCAATGGAAATCGGTAATCCTCCCAAATTACCTCATCCCATTTTTGCTCCGACTTAAGCTGGTCATTGTAGCTGTTAAAGTGGGTGTTGAACTCGGAGAGAAATGAAAAACTGGAGGGGAATTCTTTTCCAAACATGGGTTGAAGAATATCTCCCATTTTACCCTGGTGGATTTCTTTGGTTTGCTGCTGTACCTTTTCAAAATCCAGCTCATAGGTACCCAGAAAGGGAATCAACGTAAAAGCGCTAATCCCAGCTAAAAACAAAACCAAACCTACTATTTGTAATTTTTTCATACCCTCGCTCCAAATAATTGTTGAACCCAAGAAAGCTTGACTTTCGGAATATTTTTATCAAAATCAGCGGCAAATTTCTCCTGGATAACTTTATAGTAAGGAGCAAAAAACTCAGGATCAAAATTCGCTTTTTCCAATTTCCGAATCACCTGCTCTGCTGACCAGTTTTCTCGGATGGCCTGATCGAAAAATTCGTGCCGCATTCTCAATCCAAACACATTCACACCCAAAATTGACTCGTCCCTGCGCATCAGCATCCGAAAAGAAATTTTTCCTCCTGCATGTTCCCAATAGAAACTTTTAACCTGATCACCATCCCAATCTGCGGGAACTTGACCATAGGTTTGGTATTCTATATCAAGAAATTTTGCAGAGTTAAACCATACCCCAGGTCGGTATGGAACAGGTTCATGAATCAGGTTGTTTGCCAGGGTTTCCCCATGCATTCGGCCTGTGTACCAAACCTGCTCTACGGTTTTTCTATCTTCAGCAGGAGCTTCGTTAAATTCAGCACAGTCCCCGATGGCATAGACCTGATCGATATTGGTCCGGAAATATAAATCCACTTTTATTCCTCTACCGATTTCCAAACCGCTCTCTTTTAAAAAATCCACATTCGGACTCACGCCTGCGGTTAATCCCACAAACTGACAGGGGATTTCTTCACCACTTTTGGTCCGAACAGCCCGTACTCTCCCCGATGTATCACCTAGGATTTCATCAAGTTCAGTTTCCAGTTTCAAGTCAAAATGATGCTCCTGAATATGTCTTCCGACCAATTCAGATTCCTCTTTCGGTAAAACATTTCTCCAAAATCCACTTTCCCTAACCAGAAAAGTCACAGAAATATTTCGATAGGCCAGCATTTCGGCCATTTCAATGCCAATCAACCCACCTCCAATGATAACGGCATGATTTACCCCCGACTTGGTGTTTTCCTCCATGAGTTCCAAGTCCTGCTTGGAATACAAGCCTTGAACACCTTTTAAATCCTGTCCCCGCCAACCAAACTTGTTCGGTTTGGATCCAGTAGCGATGACCAGCTCATCATAACTTAGTTGACTTCCATCCTCAATACGTAAAGACTTTGAAGAAAAATCAACTGACTTCACCCAGGCTTGCTTTAATTCTATTCTATTCTTTTCCCAAAACCAATTTTCATAGGGCTGAGTATGTTCAAACTTCATGTGGCCCATGTAGATATACATCAGTGCCGTCCGGGAAAAAAAGTACTCGCTTTCTCCTGAAATCACAGTAATTCGAACGCTGTCATTGAGCTTTCGGAGATGCCTGGCACAGGTGATACCTGATATCCCATTCCCTATAATGACCACATGCTTGGAGTTTGACATGAATTTGATTTTAGCTAATCAAGTTAAGTTTATTCGTTTAGACTCCAGTTATAATCCAGGTGTTTTATACTCGCATTGGGAGAAATTTTAACCTTGCTATATTGATTTAAAAAATCGATCAAACTTCCTTTTTTAGTAAAATCTCCTTTGAACCAAGAAAATATAGAGGATAGTTCAATCTGATCTTTTGCGATTTTATTTCGCTGGGGATCATTGATAAATTGGCGGGCAACAAAGTCCAGCTGCTCATTAATTTTTTCAGGCACAAACGCTTCATTGTGCAGACGTGGGCAAGAAATAGAGGCACAGTTAATTGCAAAATGTATCCGGGGCTCCTCAAATTCTTTTCGGAGAATTCCATGTTCGATCTCATCCAGACTGGATTCCTCTCCCCCAATTTTAAAAAACTTGTAATGCCATACATCCTTGATCAACGGGATTTTGAGCTTGGGACCCAAATCCCGAATACTCTCTACGGGGTAATTATCTGAGATCAATTTCACAGTAAAGGCATTGTAGGCATTTATCCAATAGGCCAATTGCTCTTCTCGAGTCCATGTTTTCCGATCGGGTGCATTTTCACTGAGCAACTGCAGGTATTTTTCCAATTGAACTTTATCTTTAATAAATCCCGGATAGTCTACCAATCCATCCGGCCTTACATGTTTTTTAACCAATTGATCCCAGAGTTGATGATTTGGGGGATTGGTACCTGCCATCCCCAAAGTTGAGGAAGTACAGCCCAAGAAAATTAACCCTATGAGTATGGTGAATGTGATTTTTAGTGTTTTCATTTTTTTAATCATTTACGAAGATCAGAAAGGTACAGATTTACCAATCCGGTTTGAGTCTTTAAGATAACTGTTGGCCACTTTGCCAAAGCCTATCTCCATTTTCAAAACCTGTGGATTTAATTTCGCCGGAATCACACTCAATACACCTTTTCTCCTTTTTGAAGCCAAATCCCCCATGTTCGGGAAAAGGTATGAACTTGATTGGTCCTATGTTCATTCCGATAAACTGGATTGTCTTCATTTACCCAATGAATGATCCCTCCATATAAATTGAAGACTTTTTTAAAACCCGCCTCCCTTAATTTTTTACCGATTTCCTGAGAGCGGACGCCGACCGTACAATAAACCAAAACCGGTTCATTTTTATCCAAGTCACTGACTCGGTCAAGAGAAAACGAATCGAAGCCCACCCAGCGGGCGCTTTGAATGTGGCTCACCTCGTATTCTTCCTTTTCCCGAGTATCTAGGAGTTGAAATCGCTCTAAATCACCAATCTCTGCTGGTTCTACTACTGGAAAATCAGCATCATATAGTGTTTTCAGGAGGGCTTTATAGGCAAATGACTGAGAAAAAACCATTTGAGTCATAAAAAAAAGGGCCAGTGAAAAAAGCCCTTTGTGAATAGCTGGTGAATGGCTTAGGTAAAGATTCATAGTCCTAAAACATCAACTTATCTGCCAAAGTTTGGATTAAGCATAAAAATCAGAAAGTCTAGCCAGGCCTCTTTTATCTTTAATGATTATTTTTTTACCGTCCAGCTCAATCAAATTGTCTTTTTTGAATTCCGATAAAAGTCGGATTATGGATTCTGTCGCTGTCCCCACAATACTTGCTATTTCCTCCCTACTAAGCACCAAATCGATTTTATGGTTATCTCCCCCCTCAATTCCATAGGTACTTGCCAAATGGAGTAAAACGTAAGCCAACCGCTCTCGAATACTCTTCTGGGTAGCATCGGTTAGTTTTTCTTCCATGACACCCAATTCATGGCTGAGTTGTTTGGTTACACGTTTAAAAAACTGGGTATTACTCAATAGTGTATTGAGAAATGCTTCTTTGGGAATGAAACAAATTTTGGCATCTTCAACGATCATGGCCGAATTGGTGTAGTTCTCTTCCCCTAAAAGTGCGGCATATCCGAGAAAATCACCTTTTTGAGCCAGGTGAACAATTTGCTCTTTCCCGTTGGATGCAATTTTATATACCTTTACCACCCCTGCATTGATGCAGAAGATTCCAAGCGGCTTGGTGCCTTCGTAATATAAAATCTGGCCTTTTCGATGGGAGATAAGATTTTTATGATCCGAAATCGTACAAACTTGCTGTTCCGACAAATCAGCAAACATGGAATATTTCCGACTGGCACAGAGTTCACAGGGCGTGTTCTTGGGTTGAGTTGACATAATGCAGGTGATTTATTGATTGGTATTTTTCAATTCCTAAAAGTTAAAAAAAGACTGATTAAAATCATAGAAGATTAGATTAAATCGGCGATTGAGGGAAATAATTAAGTTGTTCGAAGCGATGCTCTTCTGCTTTCCAAGCCAATGAAATATGCTGAAGACCATTGCTCAGGATCAGAAAGTCGGGCTGAAGTTCTTTATGATAGAGGCAGGCTTGTTCCAAGGTTTTTTGGTTGATTGCCACTTGAGGAGCCTTGCATTCAATCAACAAATAGGGGGCTCCTTTTTGATTAAAAACCAAAATGTCCGTCCGCTTCATGAGTTGGTTGTACTTTAACCCCTTTTCCAACGCAACAAGTCCCTTGGGATAGTCAAGCTGATTTAGTAGGTAAGAAATCCAATGTTGTCTCACCCATTCCTCAGGGGTTAGGATGAGGTCTTTTTTCCGCAGTGAATCAAAAACCAATAGTTTCCCTTCTCGCATTTTCAACTGAGGTTTAATTTCAGGAAGATTCAAATTGGGCAATTGGACTTCTAACTCAGATGGGTTCATGGTGCAAATATGAGAGAAGAATGGTTATTTATAAACTAAAATTCCAAATATGCGTTTAATTTATTCACCTGTTTCGCTTCAAAGTCTGTAATTTTCAGTACTTCTTCCAATGGCCTAACCTTTTTGCCTTGCCTTCGAAAGCTCCCCCTACCTGGTTTCGTCCGACAAGCCCTGGGAATACGGCTCCCAACAGAGTCACAAGTGATTTTTGGAATTCATTGAAAGTAGGCTGACCATTATTTCCTTTGCATCACGCCAATATAAACTAGTCCTTGCCTTTACCTAGCTATCCAATTGGGCTTTCTGGTTGTTAAACTCGCCGGACCTGACCGAGCAACCCTAAACCAAAAAAATCTGTCAGGCAGCTCAATCCCTTTCTTAGAATTGGATATTACAAACTGCTACCAATCGATAAAATAAGGTTTTTAGACAGCGTTTTAAGGGTTGATTTGGAATCTAGGAAATAATACCTTTAAAATTATGCTGAAGGCCTATTCAATGTTAAAACCTAAAAACCTTGTGAGTCCTTTTGATCCTTTCCATTGAATGGATGGATTCGGGTACCTTGATATCGAAAAATAATCAAACCAAGCAACAACCTCACGCACGAATGAAAAGGCTTGGGTTTCTGGCTTTAAAAAACCTAAAGAGACATTCTTGAGTTGAAATACTTTACTTAGCTTTTTTTAAATAGAATTTTTCAATACCAAATAAAACAATACAATTGGACTGGAATTTCAATTTCTGCGATATTTACCTCTTCAAATCTATTTAGATATATTCTAAATTGGAAAATAGAAGAGGAGAATGAACCCGACCGAGTGCAATCTCTGTTAAATTTGCACTGCAAGAATTGGACCTATGCAAGCCAAATTTAGAGCTTTAAGTTTATCCCATAAAACCGCCCCTGTCCAGATCAGAGAACTGATTGCTCTGGATGAACGATCTATACATGACATCCTGTTGAAGCTCAAGGAGTTCTTCAGCATGAACGATGCATTAATCTTATCCACTTGTAACAGGACAGAGGTATATTACAGTCATGATTTGGATCTGAGCACAGAGATCATAAAATTGATCGGCTTAGAAAAAGGCATGGCTGATGTGGTTAACTATTTAGAGTATTTTGAAATTTTTAATGAGGATAAATCGGCCATTGACCATTTATTCCGCGTGGCCATGGGCTTGGAAGCTCAGGTCGTTGGTGATATCCAAATCTCAAATCAAGTAAAACGAGCCTATCAGGCATCTGCAGACTTGGATATGTCCGGGCCGTTTTTGCATCGTTTGATGCATACCATATTTTTCACCAATAAGCGGATTGTGCAAGAAACCACATTTCGAGATGGAGCTGCATCCCTATCCTATGCCACAATTGAGTTGATTGATAGCCTTACCTCAAATACCTATCAACCCAGAATCCTCTTAATTGGGGTAGGCGAAATCGGAGAAGATGTTGCCAAAAACATGATTTATCTTCCCGACGCCAAGGTTAAAATCACGAATCGAACCCTATCCAAAGCGGAGGCAATCGCAGCAGAAATGGGTTTTGAAGTAGTGCCCTTTGACAATTGCCTGGAGGCAATGAAAGAGGCCGATGTAATTGTGAGCTCTATCCATCGAGATGAACCCTTTATTACTAAAAAGCTCATCAGCCAATTTGAAATTCAATCCTACAAATTATTGGTTGACCTCTCGGTTCCCCGATCCATCGAAACTACTGTTGAAGATGTTCCCGGTGTGATCCTGTACAATGTGGACAATATCCGCAGTAAAGCTTCTGAAGCTCTGGAAAAAAGACTTGCTGCTGTCCCGAAAGTGGAAGATATTATACAGGAAAGCATTACTGAGTTTTACAATTGGAAAAAAGAAATGATGGTTTCTCCAACCATCAATAAACTCAAACAATCCCTTGAACAGATTCGTCAGGAAGAACTGAGTCGATATTTAAAAAATTCTACAGAGGAGGAATTTGCCATCATCGATAAAATTACCAAAAGTATGATGCAAAAGATTCTAAAAGTACCTGTGGTACAACTTCGAGCTGCCTGCAAGCGAGATGAAGCAGAAGAAATGATTGACCTCATCTCCGATCTTTTCGACTTGGACAAAATCAAAATAGATAGTTAAACTTTACTAAACTGAACTAATGACCAAAAGAACCACCCTGTCTTTTGGTCATTTTTATAGTTAGGCCAAAAATATTTTCTCCTTCATGTATCGCCTTAAACTGTGTCTGGTCGTCCTCATATCCTGTCTTTCCATCATTCCTTCTTTTAGCCAAACCTGGGAACTCTACAATAAACAATTTCAGCTCCAAAGTAGATTACGTTATCAATCCATTCTTCTACTTAGTGAAACTGTGAAAATCGGAAAAACCGATAGTAGCTTATTTTTGCTTAACGCCCAATATCAACCCAGTGTCAATTTGGAAGGGAACGAACTTTACCAATATTTAGCACCTTGGATTTTGGTAAAAAATGAAGGCGGGATCGGAGCTTTTCATGAATATGGCCAAAAGGTCTTACCGCTGGAATTTGAGGCGATAGAGACCTACCTCAACTTGCTGTTGGCCAGGAAAGGCAATGAATATTGGGTGTATGACCGAGGAAAAAATACGAGCAGCTTTTTGGGAGCGTTTGACCAGGCAAAAATCACACACAACGGTCAGATCATTGCTGAAAAATCAGGTAAATTCTTTCTTCCATTAGCCTCAAATCCAGATCAATCCTTTCTTCAATTATCAGATAACGAGGGAGATTACCTTCTGGCCCAAACCGAATCGGGCTTTGGGCTAATCAATATGGAGGGAAAAACAATTCTAGAGCCTATTATAGATTCGCTGGTTCATACCCGAGGAGATTTCTATTTTGGATTTGATCAGGACCAATACCTTCTGATCGAAGGTGATCCGGTAAAAGCAAATGTCCGCTACAATTCCTTTCATAAAATCACCTTTGAAAATGGTTTGTTGCTGGAATACATTCACGGGAAATTGAGACGAGTGATGGAAGAAGACGGAATATTGTTGGATGCGGTAGGCATGACGACGGTAAGTCAATTAGACCGGGATATTTATCAAGTCAGATTTCGGGATCACAAATTAGGTTTATTGGGAAAACAAGGGTGGCTAGTTCAGCCTACCGATAGTTTGGAGCAACTCTACCCCGGAAATGAAGGCCTATTTCCAGCAAAATTCAATGGCCGATTCGGTTTTGTAAATCCACAAGGAGAATGGAAAATCAAGCCCCAATTTCAAGCCGTCACGACCTTTTCGGAGTCTATTGCCGCTTTTAAAATCGGAGGTTTTTGGGGTTTGATGGATACGCTAGGAAATGTACTTTCCAAGCCGCAATGGGAAGAAATCAATGGGTTTAGCCAGAATTTTGCGCTAGCAAACAAATCTCAACAATGGTTTTTATTGGATAAAAGTGGCAAGTCACTTTTTGACCAGGGGTTTGATCAAATCTCCAGGACAGATCATGGGTATTTTCTCATTTCAAAAAATGGAAAAACCGGCTTGGTCAATGAGAAGGGAGAACTTTTGCTCGAAGCTGAATTTGATTTTATACAACGAGAAAAATCAGACCTGATCATTGTCAAAAAAGATGACAAAATGGGGGTGATCAGTGAGTCCGGAGATGTTAAACTCCCCTTAGATTACCAAGAAATATCCCTCGATCCTGCAACAGGACAAATTTTGGCAAAGGGAAGCTACCAACCGGTCATCCTAGTCGTCGAAGAAACCGCAAAAAGAAAAAGGAACCGATAAAGTCCCTTTTTCGAAGTGGAAGTCTAAGCTTAATTCTTTTCGTTTTTCCCTTTTCCGGAATCTTTATTATCCGTATCCGAGTTTGCGATGGATTCTCTCATCGAGGTATCCGATTTGATATTTTCCATTCGGTAATAATCCATGACACCTAATTTTCCAGATCGAAATGCCTCTGCCAATGCTTTTGGCACTTCGGCTTCTGCCTCTACTACTTTGGCACGCATTTCTACATTTTTCGCCTTCATTTCCTGTTCCAAAGCAACCGCCATGGCCCTTCGCTCTTCAGCCTTAGCCTCTGCAACTTTTAAGTCTGCAGAAGCTTGATCAATTTGAAGCTTGGCTCCGATGTTTGTTCCCACATCGATATCGGCAATATCAATCGAAAGAATTTCAAAAGCAGTTCCCGCGTCCAGCCCACGTTGGAGGACTAACTTGGAAATCCTGTCGGGATTTTCAAGTACAATCTTGTGATTGGCAGAAGAACCGATCGAGGTTACAATCCCTTCCCCTACCCGGGCAAGAATCGTATCTTCACCTGCCCCACCGACCAACTGAGCAATATTTGCTCTCACAGTTACCCTAGCCTTGGCAATGAGTTGAATTCCATCAGCAGCTACTGCCGCCACACTGGGAGTATTGATTACTTTGGGGTTAACCGAAATCTGAACCGCCTCAAAAACATCTCTACCTGCTAGGTCGATGGCCGTAGCCTGCTTGAAAGTCAGATTGATATTGGCTTTGTCCGCTGAAATTAGCGCACGGATCACATTAGGAACATTACCTCCTGCCAAAAAATGTGTTTCCAGATCATTGGTGGTCAAATCAAGTCCGGCCTTGGTAGCGGTAATCATCGAGTTGACAATCACACTTGGCGGTACTTTTCGGATTCTCATCCCGATAAGTTCCCCAATTCCCACACGGACATTGGCAAATTGGGCGGTAATCCACAGGTTGACAGGAACGAAATAAAGGAAAATAAACAGTAAAACGATCCCTGCAAAGGCAGCGATCAAAACAAACATTGAACTTGAAGGATCCATATTATTTTACGATAATTTTATTGGTTTCAACTTTGATAATGGTCAAATCAGAATCGACTGGAATGAATCCGGAGTCTGATTTGACTTCGTACACCTGATCATGAATAAGCGCTTTTCCAATTGGCTTGATATCTGAAATCGCTTTTCCAGTCATTCCTACTTCCACTCCTGAGGTCCTCTGATCGAATGTCCCCCCTTTTAAAGAAGTTTTAAGTGAAAACTTATTCCACACTCCGGACCTAAAGCCATAAATCACCGCGACTACATTAAGTAAGGTAACAACTGCGGTAATCCACCAGGCCATTTCTGAGGAAAAACTCAAAAATGCATAGGCTATTCCTGTTAAACTCACCAACAATCCCAATATACCCACTACCGTGGTCCCAGGAATAAAGAGAATTTCTAAAAGCAAAAGGATTAATCCTATGCCCAACAGGGTGGTTAATATTACAATCGTCATGGCTGCATTAACAATGAGATTTCTAAAATACAAGAAAGAAATGAACCCTGAACGAATGGAAAGAAAAAACCCGGAAAACCGGGCTTTTATTTTCTTTTGTAATCAAATTAAAGATGACTGGACATCAATATGCTTTTGCAAATAAGACCCGCCCTAAAGAAGGTTTTCCTGTCAAAATACAAACCCCTTCTTCCGCTTTCTGATCCAGAGGGATACAACGAATAGTAGCCTTGGTCAATTCTTTGATCCGCTCCTCGGTTTGGGAAGTTCCATCCCAATGTGCAGCAACAAATCCTCCTTTGGAATCCAAAACAGATTTAAATTCATCCCAGGAATTAACCTCAGTGGTTTTTTCTTGTCTAAAATTGAAGGCCTTCTGATAAATACTTTTCTGAATTTGGTCCAGTAAATTCAGGATTTTTTCTTCAATGGGTTGAGAGGATAACTCAAAAGTTTCTTTAGTCAAGGTATCTCTTCTAGCCAACTCGATGGTACCGTTTTCCAAATCCCTAGGTCCTATCCCTATTCTCAAGGGTACACCTTTTAATTCATATTCGGCGAATTTCCAACCCGGCTTGTGCGTATCCCTGTTATCGAACTTGACAGAAACCCCCACTTTTCTCAAGGAGTCCATTAGTTCTACAGCCTTACTAGAAATTGCTTCCAGTTCGGCCTCTCCTCTGTAAATAGGCACGATTACCACTTGGATTGGGGCAAGTTTGGGAGGCAAAACCAACCCATTATCATCGGAATGGGCCATGATCAAGGCCCCCATCAGTCGTGTACTGACCCCCCAAGAAGTTCCCCACACATACTCTAACCCACCTTCCTTACTGGCAAATTTCACATCAAATGCTTTAGCGAAATTTTGACCTAAAAAGTGAGAGGTTCCAGCTTGAAGCGCCTTTCCATCCTGCATCATGGCTTCGATACAGAAGGTTTCGTCAGCTCCTGCAAATCGTTCGTTTTCTGATTTTCTACCCTTTACTACGGGTAAAGCCATAAAATCCTCAGCAAACTGAGCGTATATATTCATCATTTGGATCGTCTCCTCCATGGCTTCTTCCTTTGTAGCATGTGCTGTATGGCCTTCTTGCCATAAAAACTCCGCCGTCCGGAGAAACAATCGGGTTCTCATTTCCCAACGGACAACATTGGCCCATTGATTGACTAGGAGGGGAAGATCCCGATAAGATTGAATCCAATTTTTATAGGTACTCCAAATTACGGTTTCCGAAGTAGGTCGTACGATGAGTTCCTCCTCCAACTTTGCCTCAGGATCCACAATCACCCCACTTCCATCTTCTGCATTTTTTAATCTGTAGTGGGTGACAACGGCACATTCTTTGGCAAATCCTTCTACATGAGAGGCTTCTTTACTCAAAAAAGATTTGGGTATAAATAGTGGAAAATAGGCATTGGTATGTCCAGTTTCCTTAAACATCCGATCCAGTTCGGCTTGCATTTTTTCCCAGATCGAATAGCCGTAGGGTTTGATGACCATACATCCGCGCACTGCTGAATTTTCCGCTAAATCCGCCTTTTTTACTAATTCATTATACCAAAGGGAATAATCTTCACTTCGTTTGGGTAATCCTTTACTCATCGTTGTTGATTTGGATATGAAATGTCTTTATTTTTGCTATATTGAGTGGGACAAATATAAGTTAAAAATATAACCCTCGGCCTTTAACCACGTATAAGAAAGTAACAATTCAAATCAACCATGAGGAAAATTACCTTATTATCGACTTCAGTTATTCTAGGTTCTCTGACCTTGATCTCCTGTACCACCAGCAGATTGGCAAGTTCAGGTGAATCAGACAACATGTATTTTATGGCATCTGATGCCAAATTGTCTACAGAATACGCTGTTCAGAATAACAATCCTGAAAATTTTGAGACGCTAACTGCTACAGATATTGCTCCAGAGGAAAGTTTCAGCAGCAGAAATGTCAATCCAGACTACCTTTCCAGGTATCAATCTGACACCTCCCAAAGAAATGATGAGATTGTTTATTTTGATGAAAGTGCCAGTTCTCAAAACCAAGGGGACCCTGATATTGATGTCTACAATAATTTTTATTCAGGAAGCGGGGTAAATAATACGTTCAATTCTGCTTCGGCTTTCAACATGGGATTTAACATGGGGCTTATGTCTGGATTCAGCCCTTGGGGAATGGGTGGATTTTATGACCCCTTCTGGGGACCCGGTTTTGGATTCCGCCCTGGCTTTGGATTCCGCCCTGGATTCAGTATGTCTATAGGATTTGGATTTGGTTGGGGAAGGCCATTTATGAGACCCTTTGGCATGGGTGGATTTTATGATCCATTCTGGGGTTCTCGATTTGGAATGGGAGGATTTTATGATCCGTTTTGGGGTCCCTCCTATGCTTGGGGAGGATTCCCAGGTTATGGATTTGGAAATCCGATCTTTGTTCTTCCTGGAAATGAATTTGGCGACAGAAGATTGGTCAGAGGTGCAAGGCCTACTCGTGGTGCAGGTTTAGCCAATGCAAATCTAACTCGAAGCTCTGCGGGTGTATTGCCGAGCACATCCCGAGCTCAGGCAAGAAGAGAGGCTATGGGAAACAACAGAAGCTTGGTATCTTCAGATAGAACTAGATCTACTGCAAGAGACTTTGGAAGAAGCCAAAACGATTATTACAATTCTGGAAGATCACGTGTATCAACTACCACGAGTAGAAATGTAAATTCAGCCGCATTAAACAGATCCTCAGCGGTTAGAACTCGAAGTGCGATGCCCACTGGAAGACCTTCAATAGGGACAACCAACTCTAGATCCTATAATCCGGCCCGCTCCATGAATAATTACAATAACAGAAGAACTGTAGGAAGTCCTTCCTACAATAGATCTTCGAGCCCGTCTTACAACAGGACTAGTCCGACTAGAAGAACAACAACACCTACTTACAATAGAAGTAATACACGAACAAGCTTTCCTAGCAGAAGTGGATCTGTGGGAGTACCCAGCAGAAGCTCGAGTGGAGGAATGAGTTCTGGAGGATCCAGAGGAGGCGGAGGCGTTTCCACTGGTTCCAGAGGAGGAAGGGGGAATTAATTCCCCCCTTTTTTTTGCTATAAATTAGCCGTTGCTCTCCCCACTTCGTATAATTCTGTATTACCAATTCAAAAACTACATGAGATATAGCAGTTTAATTGTCTTGTTATTGTTTTCCTTTCCAGCTTTTTCTCAAAGCGGGTATTTTGAGGACGCGTATCGCTTCAGCCAAACTAATCCTAGCGGTTCGGCCAGAATTATGGCCATCGGAGGTACGCAGTGGTCTCTGGGAGGAGATGTATCCAATATTGCAGGAAATCCCGCCGGCTTAGGTTTTTTTCGAAGCTCTGAAGCCAGCCTATCTTTTGGATACTCCGATTGGGGGGTAGACACCCGATATTTAAGTCAAACTAGATCATACAATACTGAAAACTTTTCAATACCCAATATTTCAGCGGTATTTGCCAATCCCAAAGGTCCCTTAAGCAGAGGTGCCTTTAAAGGAGGATCCTTTGGAATCAGTATTCAGCGGATTGCCAATTTCAACAATGAATTTGGTTATTTCTCTGATGAACTCGGGAATAACTCCATCATTGATTTTTACATCCAAGACTCTTTTGGGATTCCTGAAAACCAAATTGAAACCTTTGGACTAACTGGACTCGCCTACCTGACCTATCAAATCAATCCAGTATTCTTTGATCAGGAAGGAAATCCCATCAGTAATCCCGATACTTACGACTCTTTTGTCTTGGATAATCCATTTCAAGATGAAAACATCCTTACTGAAGGTTCTTCCAGTCAAATTTCATTTAGTTATGGAGCAAACTTTGAACACAAATTATTTATAGGGGGATCGCTCGGAATTAGATCAATCAGTTTTGCGTCCAGAAAAATTTACAATGAGGAGTTTATCAACCAACCCTTAAGAACTTCAAGTCTCGAGGAGAACTTATTCATCAATGGCGCTGGAGTGAATGTTAATCTAGGATTGATATACAAGCCCATTGACTATGTAAACTTAGGTTTGACATTCCAATCTCCGACGTGGTACAGCCTAAATGAAGAATATGAGGCTAGAATGGTTGCAAATTATAATAATTATTACTTTGAACAGGAAGATGTGACCCTGGGAAGAGAGGAGGCACTTACGGATTTGTTTCTAAGCACTTACAGTCTTCGGACTCCGCTAAAACTAGGAGGGGGAGCCACCTTTTTTATCGGAAAGAATGGGTTTATTTCGGCAGATGTGGATTATGTTGACTACAGTGCTGCACGATTAAATTCAAATGATTTCAATGAAGGTCCCGATAATGAGGCTATCCAAAATTTTTATACCAGCACGGTTAATTTTCGCGTGGGTGCAGAGGCCAAATTAGACATCTTTAGGCTCAGAGGTGGATTTGCTTATTTTGGTGACCCGTATATTGATTCCAATTTTGATCGAAGTACCACCCAACTAAGCGGCGGAGTTGGCCTCAGATTAAAAAACTTTACGGTAGATTTTGCCTTAGTAAATCAACAATATAATGGACTTTACTCTTCCTATCAGGTGATTGATTCCCAAGGAAACAATGTAGGGCCGGTGACTGAATTAGAAAATTCAATTGTAAATGGGGTACTTACGCTCGGGCTTAGTTTTTAAGCAAATGGATTAGCTCGGAAAGCAACAGCTCAGCGGAAAAATCTGATCCGCTGAGCTTTATTTTTGCCATATTGTAATAGTATTCCCGTTCAGCTTGTAAACTTTTAAGCTTCAGAATCACTTCTCCAGAACCCATCCCCTGAAAAAGTGGTCGGTTTTGAATTTTTGAAGCTTCCAATCGTTCCGAAATATCTTCCAGAGGCACATCCAAATAAACCGATACCGCCTTATCGTTAATCCGACTCATGTTCTCATTGAAACAGGGGCACCCTCCACCTGAAGCGAGCACATAAGGCCTTTCCCAAGCGAGCACTTCCTCTAAGGTTTCGGTCTCCATTTCACGAAACCTCCCCTCCCCGTACCTGGAAAAAATTTCCGGTATTTTAAGCGAAAACCGCTCTTCAATCAAGGTATCCAAATCATAAAATTGGAAATTGAGGGCTACGGCTAGTTGTCGTCCAAATGTACTTTTTCCCGATCCTGGCAATCCTACCAGAACAACTTTTAAAGGCAGGTTCATGGAAGGTAAAAATCTAAAACGTCCGTGGGATCGGGGGTATTGTTGTGGTGAAATTTCGCTAAAACAGTTCCTTCTTTAAGGAGCATAATACCCGGATTGGAGCGAATCATGGTCTTGACCACCGTTGCATCAGCCTGCAGAGATAAAATATCCCAAGACCTAGCCTTTTTAAGGGCTTGAATTTCTTCCTCGGAAGCCGCTGCCACTAAAACAACTTCAATGGGGGATTCACTCAGCGAATGGATTAAAAGATCCATATCCTCCAGATTTGAATCAGACATTTTAGCGTAACTACTAATGAGAATTAGAAGTTTATTTCCCGAAAAAACCGCCTCTGTAAAATCTCCATCTTCATTCCAAACGGCAAAATCTGAAATCTTTGGTAAGGCATCGGGGTTTTGAAGGACCATTTCTACGAATTTCAGGCTTTCATCACTCGGAAATTGATCAAAAGTTACCGTCTCGCCGGCACTGTTTTCCATCACATAGGAATAGCGAAGCGCTTCAGAAGGCTGCATATTTTCAGGAATGTTCACTCCAACTTTATACGCTCGAAAATCTATAAATGGAAGATTTCTGATCGCATAAATCGCTGAAAAAAAACACAAAATCAAAACAATCCACGTTGATGTTTTGGCCCATTTTGGTGCTGTTTTAGGAAGCTGTTTTCTTAATGCGAAGATTCCTCCAATCAGGATAAGTAAGATAATATCCTTGTAAAAGGATTCCCAAGGAGTGAGTTTGATCGCGTCTCCAAAGCACCCACAATCCGTGACTTTGTTAAAATACGCGGAGAAAAAAGTTAAGAACGTAAAAAATACAATCATCAAACTCAGTGACCAAAGGGTAAGTTTTGACTTGACTCCCAAAATCAGCATCACACCTAAAACTACTTCGATAACCACCAGAAAAACAGCAAGGTATAAAGCAAAGGGTTTGAAATAGTAAAAGAAACCTGCGATATCATTGGAAAATACATCAAAATATTCCTCTAGCTTAATCGCTGTTCCCACCGGGTCATTGACTTTTATCAATCCTGAGAAAATAAATAACCCTCCGACGAGGAGTCGAAGTACCCAAAGTATTACGTGCTTAGCCATGAAATCCTAATTTGATCAGGCAAAATACCGAATAATTAATCATATCCTGATAATTCGCCTCGATTCCTTCCGAAACCAAGGTTTGCCCTTCATTATCCTCAATTTGCTTTACTCTTAATAATTTCATCAAAATAATATCAGTCATAGAGCTGACTCGCATGTCTCGCCAAGCTTCTCCATAGTCATGATTCTTGTTTTCAAGCAGCCCTTTGGTTTCACTGACCCAGCGATCATATTGGGGCTCCAATTCCTCAAATGGAATTTCCATCCGCTCATCTTTTTGGAATGAAATCTGCAATAGCGCGATCAAACAATAGTTTACAATTCCCACAAATTCATCTACAATGGGATCCCCTACTTTTTGATTTCCTTTCTCTTGAATAGACCGTATTCGCTGGGCTTTTATAAAAATCTGATCCGTAATGGAGGAAAGTCTCAATATCCTCCAGGCGGTCCCATAATCGATGGTTTTCTTGCGAAATAGTTCTTTACAACGGCTAATAACTTCCGTATATTCGCTACTGGTTTTTGTTTCCAATTGACTTTAGTTTAATGATTGTGGCCACAGGCACTACATCTTCCTTCGAAGATAAATTATTTCCCCAAAAATATACACTTCAATCGAAGGGAAGGCTAATCATTTGGGATAAACCGCAAATTATGGGGATTTTGAACACCACTCCAGACTCCTTTTATGAAAATAGCAGGATTATCCCCTCAAAAGACGAACTTCTTCGTCGATCCGAGCAAATGATCCGGGAAGGTGCCTCCATTTTGGATATCGGAGGATACAGCAGTAGACCTGGCGCAGCAGAGGTGAGCGAGGAAGAAGAATTGAAACGAACTCTTGGACCCATTCAATGGATCAGTGAAGCATTTCCTGAGGTTCTTATTTCAATCGACACGTTTCGCTCCGAAGTTGCCCTCAGAGGAGTCGAGGCAGGGGCTCACTTGGTCAATGATATCTCAGCAGGAGCTTTGGACCCAAAAATGTTTTCTGTGGTAGGAAAGCTCAGTGTTCCGTATATAGCCATGCACATGCGAGGAAATCCCAAAAACATGCAGGCTCAGACGGAATATTCAGATATTATGCCTGAAATAATGAACTATTTTGCCGAAAAACTGGATTTTATTAGAAAGTTTGGCATCAAAGATGTAATTATTGATCCAGGTTTTGGATTTGCGAAAACTCTGGAGCAGAATTATCAAATCTTAAAAAACTTGGACTATTTTCGCCTGTTAGGATTTCCAATTTTAGCGGGACTTTCTCGCAAATCCATGATTTACAAATTACTGGAAATTGATCCAAGTGAAGCATTAACCGGAACCACGGCATTGAATATGGTAGCCTTAATCAATGGGGCCAACATCCTGAGAGTACACGACGTAAAAGAAGCAACTGAAACACTAACCCTATATAAACAACTTTACCTTTGACCCTTTTATTTAAAATCGGCTTCCTGGATATTTCCATCGTCAATATGATCGATATTGCGCTGGTTGCCGCACTTTTATACCAGGTCTACAAGTTACTTAAAGGTAGTGTTGCCATTAAAATATTTTTGGGTTTCCTTTCCATATACCTGATTTACTTGCTGGTCAGGGCATTGCAAATGGAATTGCTTTCCTCGATTTTAGGTCAATTTATGGGGGTCGGTGTGATTGCTGCCATTATCATTTTTGCCCCAGAAATTCGAAAATTCCTCCTATTAATCGGAAGGTCCTCCCTACTATCCGATGATAATATTTGGAAAGATTTGTTTTTCTTTTGGAGAAAGAAAGAAAACGGCTCCTTCAACATCTCCCCGATCATTGATGCCTCCAAAACATTGGCCGGCAGCAATACCGGGGCATTGATGGTGATTTCAAAAAGTACGGAATTGAAGTTTTACGCCGAAAGCGGGGATATTTTGGATGCGGACCTTTCCAAAAGGCTTTTGATTTCCATATTCAATAAATACAGCCCGCTTCACGATGGAGCGGTTATCATCCATAATGGACGAATCAAAGCAGCTCGATGTATCTTACCGGTCACTGAGCGGGAAGTACCCGCACAATTTGGTCTAAGGCATCGTGCAGGGATCGGCATGTCAGAAGCCACCGACGCTATGGTATTGATCGTATCGGAAGAAACGGGTCAATTGTCCATGGCAAAAAATGGCAAAGTGCTGCATAATATGTCTTTTCAGGATGTCCGTGAAACACTCAACGATTATTTGAACAACCTCGATGTGGATAGCCGCTTTGAAAATCTAGAAGACTATGAAATGAAGAAAAAGCGGAAGATGGCCATGACAAGTAAAAGTCAGGGGTGAATGAATTTTTAGTTCCTACTTGATAAATGGAATTCCAAAATAGACAGCGGGTTGGTTTTTGTAGAGTCGATAAGCATTGATTGCGGTCAACAGAATGACCAAGCCAAAAACGATCATCGTTACCCAAAGCAAACCCTTGATCGAGTTTTGAAAATATCCAATGTTTACCTCGCCATGGTTCAATGATGGAATCATTCGTAAATAGCTGATCAAGCGAAAAGTATAGTAGGGAATCAGTAAGGTCAACTGAAAATTAATAAGCTTTTTTCCGAGGTAATCTACTCCGGCAATTTTATTTCTTCGATTAAGCCAAAGTACAAGTGGAATGACCAAACCCAGTAAAGGACTGAAAAGAAAAAGTAAACCTGAGAGAACCAGAGTGTATAAAAAACCCTTGTTTTCTTCATGGCTCCAATCCAAGACCTCTTCCGGACTTTTTCCAAAAATCTGAAACAAGCGTTTGATCGTATCACCGCGAGGTGTAGTTTCCCCATTCTCAAAGCGCTGCACCGTTCGCAAACTTACACCTGCCTGCCCAGCCAATTCTTCCTGGGAATACCCTGCCTTGACCCTATAGTTTTTCAACTTTTTTCCGATAGAATTTTCCATAAATAATTGTTTTTCCAAAACTATTCAGTCTTCCTATTATCTCTAAAAATAGGCTACGCCATTTCTACGTCATCGTTGTCCCAAAGGAAAAAAGCCCTGAAAAATTACATTTTTGAGGGCTTTCGGTGTGGGCATCTCGTAGTTTAAATCACTCCCAGTTCTTTTCCTACTTCGGTAAAAGCTTGAATCGCTCGATCTAAATGGGATTTTTCATGTGCAGCGGAAATCTGAACCCGAATTCGAGCCTGACCTTTGGGGACCACCGGGTAATAAAACCCAATCACATAGATCCCTTTTGCCAAAAGTTTCTCAGCCATTTGCTGGGAAAGTACTGCATCATACAACATTACCGGGACGATCGGATGGGTACCTGGTTTGATATCAAACCCTGCAGCAGTCATCTTTTCCCGGAAATAGGTGGTATTTTCCTCCAGCTTATCCCGCAGTTCGGTAGTCTCAGACAACAGATCAAAAACCGCAATAGAAGCTCCAGTGATAGATGGAGCCAAGGTATTGGAAAATAAATAAGGTCTTGATCGCTGACGAAGCAATTCGACAATTTCCTTTCTACCTGAGGTAAACCCTCCGGATGCACCACCTAAGGCTTTACCCAAGGTTCCGGTGATAATATCAAGTTTTCCCATTACACCACAATGCTCATGAACTCCCCTCCCGGTTTTGCCCATAAATCCAGTCGAATGACACTCATCAGACATGACTAATGCCTCGTACTTTTCTGCCAATTGAACGATTTTATCCAACTGAGCAATCGTACCATCCATTGAAAACACCCCATCGGTTACGATTATTTTTTGTTTGGCTCCTTGAGCGATAGCCTCTTGAAGTTGCTTTTCCAAATCATCCATGTTATTGTGCTCGTAACGAAACCGCATCGCTTTGCACAACCTTACCCCATCAATAATGGAAGCATGATTCAATGCATCTGAAATTATTGCATCCTCGGCTCCCAATAAAGGTTCAAAAACACCCCCATTGGCATCAAATGCCGCTGCATATAAAATCGTATCCTCTGTACCTAGAAATTCAGAGATTTTACGCTCCAATTCTTTATGAATATCCTGAGTTCCACAGATAAAGCGAACCGAAGACATCCCAAATCCATGGGTATCAATCGCGTGTTTAGCTGCTTGGATCACTTGGGGATGCGAAGAGAGACCTAAATAATTATTGGCACAGAAGTTTAGGACTTTTTGGCCACCAGCTATGGTGATTTCTGCTGATTGAGGCGAAGTGATTACACGCTCCTTTTTAAAAAGTCCCGCTTCTTCAATAGATTTTAACTCTTGCTCTAATTTGGGTTTAAATTGATCGTACATTTTATCTATAAATTTGAATTTTCGTTTGATCCATTGGTCAAAAATTCGCTTTGACCCTCTGATTTTTCTTACTTTTGCGCAAGCAAACCCAAATATAAACAAAAAGCCCTGCATGCTTAGGCGCTTTTTTGAAAGACCTGAAAATGGAAAAAATCCTTATCATCGGAGCCGCCGGACAGCTCGGGTCAGAATTGACCAAATCACTTGCAGAACTTCATGGCCAAGAACAGGTCATCGCTACTGACTTGAATGAACAGGCACGTTCAAAATTTGATTTTTGCCGATTTGAGGTACTGGATGTAATGAATCAGGAGGCTTTGAGAAGCTTGGTAAAGAATGAAAAAATCACGCAGATTTATCATCTCGCTGCTGTTCTCTCGGCAACAGGGGAACAAAAACCTCTATTTGCCTGGAAACTTAATATGGATAGCCTCTTGTCCGTACTTGAATTGGCAAGGGAATTTACCTTAAATAAGGTTTACTGGCCTTCTTCTATAGCGGTGTTTGGACCCAATACGCCAAAAACCAATACTCCGCAATTTGTGGTAAAAGAGCCCAATACTGTCTACGGTATTAGTAAGCAGGCAGGCGAACAATGGTGCCAATATTATTTTGAAAAGTATGGGGTGGATGTGCGCAGCTTACGCTATCCGGGTTTAATCGGATACAAATCCCTTCCCGGAGGTGGCACCACCGACTATGCAGTGGAAATTTACCATAAGGCTTTGGCCCAAGAAAAATTCACCTGCTTCCTGAAAGAAGATACGAGCCTTCCGATGATGTATATGCCCGATGCGATTAAAGCCACCATTGAACTGATGGAAGCCCCTAAGGAGTCGATCCAAGTCAGATCAAGCTACAATCTTGCAGGGATGAGCTTTACACCGAAAGAAATTTTCGAAAGTATTCAAACACACTATCCCGATTTTGAAATTGATTATCAGCCTGACTTTAGGCAACAAATCGCTGATTCTTGGCCAGATAGTATAGATGACTCTCGGGCAAGAATGGATTGGAACTGGAGTCCTGATTACGATTTGAATCAGATGACAGCGGATATTTTAAAAAATTTGCCCGCATATTTTCCGCTGAAGAAAGAGAAAGTTTGAAAAATTAAGAATGGTGATATTCAAAATTTCTGATTTTAGAAATTGCCTCAATTATACTATTTGACTTTGTTTTCTGCATAATATTGGCGCGATGGCGCTCCACGGTTCTGCGGGATATATCCAATTTCTCTGCAATTAATTTAAGCGGTAAGCCATCAGCAGATAGACGAAAAACTTCCTGTTCCCGAGAAGTCAATTTCAACTCAGCTTCCGTGGAAAGAGAGGAATGTGCCTTCTTTCTGGTTTTATTCTTCAGCTCTGCCGGTAAGTAGCATACTTCAATCAAAAACTCCGTAGATCCAGTAAATTTTCCTCGAAAGAAGTAAAGATCGAATAGTTGAGGAATCCCATTCTTAAGCTTAATGGAATTCAGGTTGCACTCGTTGACAACCTGATGCTTGAATTTAAAATAACTGAGTCGGGTAGAATCATCCTCCTTTAATTCGAAAACCTGCTCCACTTTTTTGTCTAAAAGCTGCTGAGCATAATCCCCCAGAATCTTTCCAGTGGCGTGGTTCACCCTGTGAATTTTGTCCTTGCTTACCCAAATCATTGGCGCAAGCGAATAGTTAAAGAAGGAATTAAAATCCTTTACCCTGAACAAATTTACCTCCGTTTTTTTCTTCAGTGTTTGTTCTATTTTAGCTACTATGGATTCCTTATCAAATGGGGTGAAAATTACATTATCAATACCCAGCTCATGAACAAGCATCAATTCTTCTTTTAATACCGACCTGTCCAAAATGAGGAAAAAGGGAATAAAAAGTTCTTCCAAGAAAGCCTGAATGGTATTAAAAATGTAAAACCCGTCATGATTTCCCAAATCGTGATCGCAAAATACCAAATCAAATTTTTTGGAATTAATTCCTTTGAGAGCGTCCCCAACTTCAAAGACTTTGGTCACATTAAACCCAGTACTTATCAATAGGTTCAATAATGGACTTTTACTATCCTCTAATTGAATCAACAGTATTCTTACCATAAAAAACTTTCTTTTAATACTCCATGAAACAACTACTTATTGCAACTCAATTGCACTTTAAAAGTTTTAAACTAGTTGATGCTTTATCCCCCTCCCGTTCTAAAAGTCCAAGTTGGGCTATTCGCGACATTTTTACCGTCAAATTTGGCTACCACATACCAGAAGTAAGTTGTATTGGTTTTCAAATTTGAAATTACAGCTTCTCTGTTTTGAAGGTTTTCAGAGACAATAGTTTGCGTGGTGGATCCACTTTCAAAAAGATAAACGGTATAGTCCAATTCGACCCCTCTATTTTCTTGATCCACATTCCAACTTAGTGTAAAACTCAAGGGTTGGTCCACTGCACCATTACCCGGAACCGGATCAAACAACACCACATCCCCTACATTATTTTCATCTTCCAATAAAAAGAAGGTGACAGCAGTATTTTCTTCCTCATACACGGCCACACTAATTGACCCAGTTAAATATTCATTTTTTCGTGCATTGATGAGCACATCGCCTGCCGATATTTTATCCAGTTGGAAAGTTCCTCCTTCATCAGACAGCACCGCATTACTTGCAGGTGTTGTAGTGACCAATACACCCGGAAGTGGCTCATAGGTTGTTCCGTCCACCACAATCCCTGTAATGGTTCCAAATCGATCCACATCCAGAAGTTCCTCCTCACAAGAACTCAGAAACAAGGTCACAAAGACCAAAAGACCCAGATTAAAATTTCTATACTTCATAATTCTTATTTTCCTAAATAAAATCGAAAGCCCAGGTTAAGTCCCCAGATCACATCATTGAAAGTTCCAGCCTCTACTCCATCATACCGGTCATTGAACATATGATTTACATAAACCCTAGAAGTCAGAGCCACGCGGTCTGAAAACAAATACTCCAGACCCGCCCCGTACTTGGCATAGGGCAGCCAAGAATTTCCTGAAAGCCCGATTTGGTCCTCAGGATCGAAAAAACTACCTACTCCTGCCGAAGCATAGGGCGATAATTTACCTTTGGTATTTGCGAAATACATGAGGTTTAAATCTCCAAAGTAATCAACAGACCGAACCAGTTCTTTGATTTCAATTTGCTGTATTCCAATTCCGCCTTCCAGAAAAAGTGAATTGGATAGACCGATCCCTAAGTTAGCGGTGAATCCGGGTCTAAAGGAACTACTGGAATAATCTCCAATATAGGTCTGGGTATTTCCCATTAACGAAAGGTAAGTCGAGGTTCGGCCTTTAAAATCTTGAAGTCTTCCGATGTAATCGATTTGTTGATTCTCCTCCTTTTCGGCCAAGTAGGAATCAATAGCGAGCCGAGTAGTATCACTTTCCGCCTTGAACTGCCATAAGTTATCAATTGCTCCTTCGATCACTAGGCTGTGAACCGCCTTTTCGATGGCTTCAATGATGGCCATTTCACGAGGCTCATTGTACGTATAACCCGTCTCAGCTTCCAGAAGCCGTCTAAATTTGACGTACCGAAAAAGGCCTGCTGAAACCTCTTGAGAAAGAATGGATTTGGTAGTATAAACCGTTTTAAGGATTTTACCATTATTGGTAGAAATTGCTCGAAGGTAAATGCTAATCCGGTCTTCCCGGTACTGGGAAGAAGCATCTGCCCCAAAGTAACGAAGTCCTGCTCCTCCGGTATAGACATTGGTCTCATAGGAGACAATGCCTCCTTCAAGCAAAACTCCTGCAAAGAGTAATGGTGGGAGCAATACATTATTACTTCCCTCGTACTGTTCGCGACTGGATCGAATAATTTTTCGCTCATTCAACAAATTGGAAATATTTTCCCGCTCAATGGGAACAAACCAACCCGACTCTTCCAAGGCACGAATCAAAATATTAGTAGCGCCTTGCGTGACTGCGGTGGACCAACTTGCTCCTACATTGGACTCCTTATATTGCCCGGTTTGATCACGAAATTTATAGACGGCCACATAAATGGGTTCCTTGGGCTCAGGCAATTCTTGAAGCTCTTTTTTCATGGGAGTTTCAGGACCAAGCCTGGCATCGCGGTTATTAAACGGCTGGTAGTAATAGGGCGAGCATGCAGATGATATCAAGAGCAAAGTAATGCCCAACATCCTACCTACTCGATTCAATCGGTAGTACATAAACTAGTTTAGAAAAACGGCACTTCAATGTTTGTCGTAGCCCCCGAGAGTACATCGGTAATGGTAATATTCAGACCCGACCCCGAATTAGCTATTTCGATTTGAAAATCACCCAGATCGTAACTTCCTTCCCCAATTGCATCCTCTCCAAATTGACGATCGACGATATCTCTTGCTAAACGACTTAGAATCTGGCGGTTTAAAGTTTCCGAAAAGTCTTGTAAGGGATCTTGCTGAAAACCAAAGGGATCATTGGAAAGATCATTTGGATCCCGGGTGGTATTCTGAGCTTCAGCCGAAGAGAGTAACCATTGATAATTAAAAGTATCCCCACCAAATGCGGGATTTTGTGGTCTGTAAACCAGTTGTTGACTCTTGGCTTCAAAGGACATCAAGCCAAAAATCAACATGGACATCACTATAAATATTTTTTTCATTATGGGTTAGTTAATAAATTCCTGTGCCTCGGGTATCCTCCCCCCCCAATTCTCTCACCAATTCATCGTATTGCTGCAGGTAAAATTGGGTATTTGCAATAGATTGTACCGCTAAACCTTCCACTAAATCTCCTCTAGGTTGAAGGAAAGATTCAAAAACGGTGATCTCATTTATTTTAATTTCAATAATGGTTGTATTGAGTCGAAAGGGCTTCTCAATAATAAAAATGGAATAATTACTGGCATCTTTGGGAGGCTGCCAATCCCGATAAAAATAATCATAAAAATCCCTTCCTACCTTAGTTTTGGTTTCATCCACAATCAATCCATCAATTTCCAGTTCAGCATCAGAAGAAACTTTTCTGACTTCTTGATTTACGATTTTATTCAGTAATTCTTTGAGTTCCTTTTCTGTTTTCTTGACCTGCGCTGTGGAATCTTTTCTGGTAGTCTGAGATTGAGCTTCAGCCCACTGAGGGATGAATAAGAAGCTCAAAGAAAAAAGAAATACCCAAGAAAGGTATTCCTTTTCCAACTTGTGAACCAAATCATCAACAATGCGATATTTATTCCTAGAATTCATTTATAACTCAGCAAATTGCTAGCTTAAATCCAAAAATAAATATAGATATTATTATTACCAACTTGAAATGATGAATGGTTGATTATCTCCTTAATCCGGGAATAACTCCTCCGATTCCCCCACCAGGAGTCTGAGTAATATTCAACGGCATTCCACCGGTTTGATTTATGACAATCGAATTACCGGGACCAAATGATCCACTCACATCCACATTGGCCACATTATCTTGTCCCACTTGGTTAATTAAGACTGGCTGAATTCCAAAACCGAAAGAAGTATTTAACTTAACATCGATTGAATTATCTCGGCCAACCTGATTGTAAAGGGCAACCGTACCGCCTAAACCATTGTAACTAATATCACTGGAGATTTCATTTCGTCTCCCCATCTGATTGGAAGCTTGTACTACATTAATTCCTGAAGAATTAAGTGAAGCCATATTCCGATTCCCCATTTGATTGACCAGGGTAACGAGGCCTGAACCCTCTTGACCAATTTGGGTCTGATTCCGATTGCCCATCTGATTGACTGCGGCCAGATTGAAGGGCAAAAAGGAAAGGAATCCTGGCAGGATGAACTCTGGACTGAGTCCATTTCCTTCCCCAGGGAAGTCATCTATTCCCTGAGCAGGAAAATCCCCTCGTCCCGGAAATCCTGAAATTAAATTAGAAGAAACATTGAAAAATTCACCCAGATTAAATCCTTCGGTTTTAGTCTGTTCAATGTTTACTTGATTTCGGTTTCCCTCCTGATTGGTGAAGGCTCCATTGGTAAAGCCAAGATCAATACTAGAGATTTGACCCATACTTACCAGATCATTTCCTTCTGATAGCCCCTGTCCAAATGCCCAAGAACTACTAAATACTAGTGCAGAAAATAAAATGGATTTTGAAAGTTTAAACATCATTTTTTGGGGTTAATAAAAAGGAACACCTCCCAATAAAAACGATCAGGAGGTGTTAGAGTTTATTTAGTTTTGAGTAATGGTTGTGGTATTTCCATTACCTACCATAGAGAAGGTAGCCGTGTTGTTATTTGATAGTTGCATTACAGAACCTACGTTGCCATTTCCGCTGATTCTAAAACCAAGTGCATCCCAGTTGCCGCCAGAACCTAAAATCAAGTTTCCAGACCCGTCTTGAATGATGGACAATTCGTTATTGTTGCCACCCATAGAACCACTGATTTTGTTATCGTCTCCATCTTGAAGAATGTCAACTTCAGAATTATTGAGTGTAAGCGTATTATCACCAGCTCCCGTTCCTCTGGCATTTACATAAGAAAAGTTATTGTCACCGAATTGATTTACTGTAAAATAATTTCCATTACCTGTAATCTCAGTTCGTTGACCATTGGACATCCCGTCTTGCTCCGAATATACGGTATTTCCTGATCCTGCAATCCACTGAGATCCGTTGTTGTTCATTCCAGACTGACGAATTTCACTAAAGTTATTGTCACCAGCCTGACGGATAGCTGCAGTATTATCACCACCTCCTAATTGGAAAGTTCGAGCAGTATTTCCATTTCCGATTTGATCAATATCCACGGAATGACCGGAGGCAGATTGCTGGCTGAAAGCGGTATTGCCATTCCCGTTTTGGAAAACAGAACCAAGGTTACCGCCATTGAAAGCCTCAATGAAAGCATCATTACTATTTCCGATTTGCTCTACCGAATGTACACTTACGGCAGTACCTCCAGCAAATCCCTGTCTCTGTCTGACAGTAGCATCATTGCTATTCCCTGTTTGAGAAATAGTTCCCTCCGCGAAGTTCGACTGAACATTTCCACCTCCAAAGGCACCCTGCTGAAGAAGGGCTTCGTTGTTATTACCATCTTGGGTGGTGGATCCGGTATTGCTTTGACCGGTTTGCAAAACGGATGAGCTATTTCCGTTACCTGTTGAGCTAGAGGAAGCAGTATTCCCCTGTCCGAAAGACACGCCTGCTGAAAAAGCGAGGGCTCCTAAGATTAAAATAGATTTTTTCATGGTGTTTGAAAATTTGAACGTTAATTAAAAGGTTTGTTTATTGATTGTTAGGTCAATCCATAGCTAGTCAAAAAAAAGTATTTCGTTGTAAATATCGATTTCACTATCATTTTAAATTGTTTCGAATACTTTTTTTTGTATTTGATACAAACTTAAAGGGAATAAGAAGGGAGTACAATGGGTAATTTTCGCCAATCAAGGAAGTAAGAAATGAGTATTTTTACTCACTTTTAAAAAATTTGCTGTTTAAAATAGGATAAAAGCTGGAAAAGTTCGATTTAATTAGCTTTTTCCATTTTGTTCAAATGCAATTCGCATGCTTAGTTAAATAATAGACCCAAATCTCCAAAAGAAGCTTTTGAATTCTGGATCAGGGTAAGCTGCTCAGGGTTTATCTTATGAAAAAACTGCTTGAAAATAAAAGAGCTCTCCACAAAGGCTTTGACAGGTTTAAGCGAACTCTCCTCGTCCTGGTTTTGCGGTAAAAAGCCGTACTTGACCAACATTCCTCGCTCAAAAATACAAATTGCTTTTTCCCCCGGGCTTCGCCCAGGAAGTTCAAGTTGAATTAAGCCTTTGCTTTCCTTAATCTTTTGAATAAATAATTCAGCGCGTTGATTATAGCTCTCCACCTGCTCCTTTTGCTCACAAGCACCAAGGCAAGTTTCATCGTTTACTACCGAACAATTAACTTTTCGTATCCCAGACAGCTTGGGGCAGAGTTGATAATTTTGCTGCCCTTCTTTCAAAAATGACAGTGCCTCCTCTCTATTGAAAAAGGTTTCTATAGGCTGGAGGGACGCGGTAACTTTTGCGATCTGAAACCGCTGATAGCCCAACCCATCCCGGTAAGCAAAAATCCCCCACAAACTGCGGGGAAGTTTCATTGCCGCATTGTATTTGGGCCATAGCCGCTTAATTTCCACCGCCTCCATAAGCAAAGCCATCAGCTCAGAACCAGACAATTCCCAGCGGAGATCATAAACTTCGGATTTAAGCTGACTCTTTATGTGCGGGAGTGCCTGCCCGGTAAAATGGCCTTTAAATCTTTCTTTGATGTTATTTGCCTTTCCCACATAAATGACTTTCCCTCGATGGTCAAGCATATAATACACTCCTGTTTTTTCGGGTAATTCCCTGAACCGATGAATTGGAAAATTGGGCGGCAAAAACGTAAAGCCCGTATTCTTTTTTAAGGACTCGAAAATCCAGATTGCATTTTCTTGAATCATTTGATCAAAAAGTAAAGCCGTGGCTTTAGCATCTCCCATAGCCCTGTGCCTTGCCAAAATAGGAATTCCCCGTTGTTCACAGATTCGGCCCAAGCTGTAAGATCGCATTCCTGGAAAAATCTTACGGGCAAGCCTTACGGTACATAGTTTAGGACTTATCAATTTCTTACCCAGTCTGGAAAAAGCTTCCGAGACAAACCCAAAGTCAAAATTAACCTGGTGGGCGACAAATACGCGGGATTCAAGCAACTCCCATAGCTCATCGGCGATATCTTCAAACCGGGGAGCATAACGCACCATTTGATTATCTATACCTGTCAATCCGGTAATGTAAGTTGGAATGCCTTGCTCGGGATTGACTAAGGTCTGAAATTCATGGACGATTTGATGACCATCGTGAATAACCACAGCAATTTCTGTTATCCCCCCCAACTTTGCATTTCCTCCGGTAGTCTCAATATCGACAATGGCAAATTCCATAGTCAAAAGTAAGGAATGGAATTCAGTCCTGGAGCAAGTCGACAATAATTGTCAGATATGATGGCATGGCGGGGGGTAAGCCTAGGTGTGGGTGATCCTATTCTTGAATGGGATATGCAAAAACGAAGAACAAAAAAGACCTAGGACCACCCTGATCCTCGAATGAATCAAAGAAAAGCGAATGATCTTCTACCTTGCAGTGGATCGATTTGTAATAAGCGGTTTAAGGATAAAAAGAATAATGGGATTTGGAAAAAAGCTGGCCACGGCTTAGCCGTTTGAGGTTCTGCATGGACTTTTTGGTTTATCCAACAGAATTGGATTTAGCACATGTGGAATTAAGCACTATCCCTTCCCCGGTGAAAGTCATGGGTAGTAGTTTCCTTCAGAAAAAGATCACAATACCCATAGGGTTGCTACATCCTTAAAACAGAAATCACCTTGGCTGTTTTGCATAAGCAGCAATCAATCGCTCGGCACAGCGTTCCCCATCCATCGCCGCTGAAACTATTCCTCCCGCATAACCGGCTCCTTCCCCACAGGGGTAAAGTCGTTTGATCTGCGGATGCTCAAAACTTTCCCGATCCCTAGGAATCCGGACTGGGGACGAGGTTCTGCTTTCCACTCCTATTAACTGAGCCTCATTGGTAAAATACCCCTTCATTTTTTGACCAAATGCACGAAAAGCCAATCTCATGCGCTCTGCGATAAAATCAGGAAGCACTTCGTTCATATCAACCGAGTGAAGCCCAGGTTGGTAGGAAGTATCCAGTAAGCTTGTACTCACTTTTTTATTGGCAAAATCAACCATAAGCTGTGCAGGGGCAACCTGGGTTTTCCCTCCTGCTTCCCATGCGAGCTTTTCTACGGAGGCCTGAAAATACATCGCCGCAAGGGGTCCGTATTTCTGATAATTAGGTAAATCCTCCAACTCCACCGAAACAACCATTCCAGAATTTGCAAACCGGCTATCTCTTCTGCTAGGACTCATCCCATTGACAACCAACTCCCCAGGTGCGGTAGCAGCTGGAACAATAAAACCTCCGGGACACATACAAAAACTAAACACTCCTCTTCGCCTTCCTTTCAGCTCTGTCTGGTGAACTAACGAATAGGAAGATGCAGGTAAATACGGCCCACGATCAAGTTCACAGTGATACTGGATTCGATCAATGAGTTGTTGTGAATGCTCTATACGCACGCCCAATGCAAATGGCTTTGCCTCAATGAGGACATTTCGCCTAGTTAACAATTCAAAGATATCCCTGGCCGAGTGACCAGTAGCTAAAATCACACCCAACCCGGTAATATTTTCTCCATCTTGAGTCACTACTCCTTTGATTTCATTCCCCTGCAGAATGAAATCCTCCACGCGAGTATTAAATAATATCTCCCCTCCATGAGATAAAATACGTTCTCTAAGCTCAGCAACCAACACGGGCAGCTTATTGGTACCTATATGGGGATGAGCATCTACCAAAATTTCCTCAGTAGCTCCATGTGCTACCAGGATTTCCATAATTCGCCGGATATCTCCTCTTTTTTTTGAGCGGGTATAGAGCTTTCCATCCGAGTAGGTTCCTGCCCCACCCTCACCAAAACAATAATTCGAATCTGGGTTAACCACATGCTCCTTGTTGATTGCTGCAAGGTCTCTTCGTCTAGCACGCACATCCTTTCCTCGTTCAATAAGAATGGGTTTTATTCCTAATTCAATTGCCCGAAGAGCAGCAAACAAACCTGCAGGACCCGCACCTACAATAACCAGAGGATCTGAATGATTCACATCCTTGTATTCAGAATGGATTTCTAAAAGTGTTCCCGGCTGTTCATTAATAAAAAGTTCTGCCTCTACATTCACTTTTACTTTTCTGCCTCTCGCATCAATGGATCGTCTAGTCTGGCGAGCAAAGGTATGAGGAGCATCCGATTCTAGTCCCACTTGCTTTAGGAGAATGCTTTTAAAAACCTCCGGCTGATATGCCTGCTCAGGGGAAAGCTGTAGTTTAAATTCTTTTTTCATGGTAAGGTAGTTATCCTTAAATCAGTGCAAAGATAATGAAAAATATCGGTGACAAATGCAGATAGTACCCCTGCAAACAGAGCCAGTCAGTACGGAAAAAAAGGCAAATAAGTAAATTTGACACAGCGTTTGAATACCCTTAATCAGGGTTAATTCAAAGGAATTTCACCAAAGCCAAAAAAGAACTGTCTAGATTCAACTAAAGAACAGATTTTTAGGACTTGATTAAGGAGAGCTACTTAGTTAAATCTTAAAAATGAGATCAATTTAAACGATCGAGGACTTCGAATCGGGAAGAATTTGAGATAAACTCAGGCACAATTACTTTGAGGTGAGATACCAATTCATTCTCTGAATTTTTATGAATCAAATCTTGAAACAATTCAATTTGCCCGTCGATCTTATGATAGGAAGCTGGCAAAACCTGGGCAATCTTAATTTTGGGATGATGGGTGATTTTGACGGTTTCAAAGTCATTTAGCAACTCTTCATACAACTTTTCTCCTTCTCGAAGCCCTGAAAAAGTGATTTTGATGTCATCATCGATTTTTTTACCGGAAAGCTGAATCATCTTTTTGGCCAAATCCAAAATCTTAATTGGCTCGCCCATATCAAAAACATAAATTTCTCCTCCATTACCCATGATTCCAGCCTCCAATACTAACTGACAAGCTTCAGGGATCGTCATGAAGAATCGGGTAATTTCAGGATGAGTTACCGTAATGGGTCCACCATGCAAAATCTGCCGTTTAAAAAGGGGGATTACCGATCCATTGGAACCCAAAACATTACCAAAGCGAGTCGTGATAAACTTTGTGTGGTATTTCTTATGATTTTGCTCCAAATATTCATTGAGTGCCTGAACGTACATTTCTGCAGCTCGTTTACTAGCCCCCATGACATTAGTCGGATTGACAGCCTTATCGGTTGAAACAAAAACGAAACGATCCACCTGCGCCAGAACAGAAAGGTCAGCCAAGATTTTGGTGCCGATTACATTCGCATGAATAGCCTCTTCTGGATAATTTTCCATCATGGGCACATGTTTATAAGCAGCCGCATGAAAAACAACTTGAGGTTTAAATATCCTAAAAACCTCTTTCATTTTCTTTTTATTCCTGACATCACCCAGAATAATTTTTATCGGACAGTTGATGTAATTTTCCTTGAATTCATGCTCAATATCATAAAGGGCAGATTCGGCAATATCGACCATGATCAATAATTTGGGACTGTAGTGGGTGATCTGTCTACAAATTTCACTACCGATTGATCCGGCAGCCCCGGTGACCAAAATAATTTTACCCATCAAATCTTCCTTGATTCTGGGGTTATCCAATTTAATTTGCTCCCGACTCAGAAGATCTTCAATCTTCACCTCCCGAATAGCGCCAGCCGTCAACCCTCCATTGATCCATTGATCCACGGGAGGAACAATGGAAACAGACACTTTCAGCCGAAGACACTCATCAATGATTTCGTTTTTTCGCTTGACAGAAAGGTCCCTTACCGCAATAATCAATTCAGTAACTCCAAAAAGTTCAACCACCTTTTCCAAGGACTCAATCCCCTTGTAAATTCGTTTTCCCGCAATATTTTTCCCTTCCTTCTTGGGGTCATCATCCAGAAATGCAATGGTATTAAATAGGCTTTTACTATCTTGTTTAATGGCTTCTTGGGCAATAATCCCTGCCTCACCTGCGCCGAAAATTACACCGTTTTTCATCTCTCGGTGCATGATCCCGTTCTTTAAATAGGCAAACATTTCTTTGACCAAAAGACGGTAAAAAATCAACATGAAGAGCGAGGATAAACTGGCTACAATCAGAACAGAAGTTGGAAGCAGAAACCGATCATTGAGAAAATTGCCATGAAAAAAATTCAGAAATAGAAATAATATAAAGTTGATCAATACCGTTTTAAAAATGTTGGAACCATCTTTAAATCCTGTATGTCGAACGATCCCTTCGTAACTACGGGTGTTTTGCATGACCAAAAGACCACCCACCATAAAGGTAAAACTTCCAGCAACGGCATCATTCTGCTCGATCAATGCAAGCTCAAAATTGAAGCGGACCAAATAGCCAAATAATGCGCATTGGAAAAGAATCAGGGAATCGAGAGTGGCTATGATCCACCGGGGGAGGATTTTTAACCGAGACAAAAAATTCATAGTAGAGATTTTATCAAATGGTAAGATTTTTAATTGACATCAACCATAACCAGTCCAATAGTTTGGCAAAACTACGTAGAATGCAAACTATGACCAAAGAAACTTAATCAATATTTTTCAAATTCCAATATTACTTTGCAATTAAATAAGTTTAGGACGATGTTTCTACTGATTTACGTAGTAAAATTTACGTTTGGATTGAGGAATATCCCTATAATCTTTGAAAGGAAGAAAATAAAACGAGCTAGTGAGATGAACTATGGGAAATTTAAAATTAGAATTCCCATCCAATTTGAACGTACGGTACAATGACCTATCGCGTGTTCATTAATGAGGGAGGATTTCAAGAATCAATTCTACTTCGATGACTTATTGCCAGTAAATTTCCCCATACTCACATGGCCTTGTTGAGAAACTCCTTTCCCCCCTATCACATTAAAAAAAGTCCTCAATAAAATTTTTAAGTCAAGAAAAAAATTATAATGCTGCACATACCATAAATCATAAGCAAACTTTTCCTCCCAACTGATCGTGTTTCTTCCGTTGATCTGCGCCCAACCTGTTACCCCGGGTTTGATCAAATGTCTTTTAAATTGATCTTCCGAGTAGAGCCCAAGATACTCTACCAAAAGGGGTCTAGGACCGATCAAGCTCATATCTCCTTTGATTACATTAAGGAGCTGGGGGATTTCATCCAGTGAAAATTTCCGGATTATGCCACCCAAGGTCGTTAACCGATCTCGATCGGGAAGTAAAGCCCCAGAGGTATCCCTGCGGTCATTCATGGTTTTAAACTTTAGAATATTAAAAATCACTCCCCCTTTTCCGGGTCTTTCCTGCGCAAAGATTGGCTTTCCTTTAAAATGAATAGTCAAACCAGTGTAAAGGATGAGAAACAAGGGAGAAAGTAGGGTAAATAAAAAAATGGATAAGAATAAATCCATCCATCGTTTTCCATACTTGCGATACCAGGAGTTACTTGAATGACTTGGCAAGTTCATCCTGAATTAATTCTACGATTCGGGATTGATCTTCGAAAGTCAAATCCGAAGAACTCGGCAAACAAATACCCGAATGAAAAAGAGATTTTGCGATAGTCCCTCCAAAAAACTGGATGCCTTTATACACTGGCTGCAAATGAAGCGGTTTCCATAAAAAACGGGTTTCTATTCCATTTTTCATCAATTTAATTCGAAGTTGATCATTGGAAAACCCCGTAATTTTTTCATCAATCAGAATTGTTGTCAGCCAGTAATTGGAGGAAGAAAGATCCGAATCATTCTGAAACCTAATCCCAGGCATCGTATTGAGCAATTCCCGATAATTCCGGTTTATTTCTCTCCTTCTTTTGACCGCAAGATCCAATTGCTCCAGTTGAGCTACCCCTACAGCGGCAGAAAGGTTATTCATCCGGTAATTATATCCGATTTCCAAATGCTGATAGTAAGGGAGATCTTCCCGAGCCTGCATGGATAGGTATTCCGCCTTTTGTAAAAGAGAAGCATTATTGGAAATCAAGGCACCTCCACCCCCTGCGGTAATAATTTTATTCCCGTTAAATGAGAAAACTCCCAACTCTCCAAAGGTTCCACAATGACGGTTCGCGTATTTACTTCCTACCGCCTCTGCGGCATCCTCCAAAATGGGAATCTGATACTTAGAGGCCACTTCAATGATTTCATTCATTTTAGCGGGCATCCCAAACAAATGTACAATGACAATAGCTTTTGGCTTCTTACCACAGGCTATCCGATTCAAAATAGCATCTTCAAGCAATTCTGGACACATATTCCACGTATCGATTTCACTGTCTACAAAAATGGGAGTGGCTCCCAGATAAATGATCGGATTAGCAGAAGCACAAAAAGTAAACGATTGACAGATTACCTCATCTCCGTGGGAAACTCCTAATAAGACCATACCCAAATGCAATGCAGAAGTACCAGAATTGAGCGCAACCGCCTGATGGGTTTTGGTTAAAGCCCCAAGCTTATATTCAAACTGACCAATAAAGGAACCATGTGTGGCTATGTTCCCCGACTCAATAGCCTGCTGGATATAAGTTGATTCATTTCCAGCAAAAATTGGAGCCGATAATTTTATTTGATAGGCCATTAATGATAGGATACCATGTTGAGCGATCTAAACATACACACAATCAATCAAAAACCCAACCAATTGAATTTTAAGGAGTAAAAAAATTGTATTTATCTAAGCTTTAAGAAAAAAGTAAGGCTTCAAGTTGATCCAATGGAATAGGTACCCTTGGTTTTCTTTACAAAAAAACCGAGGCTAATCCAATTTTTAAGCGAGCGATTGGGGCTTGGGCAAGTTCCTCCTTAGAAAAGAAGTAAGAGAAATACTAGCTATTCAACAAGGCAATTTTTTGAACTGAAAATTCAAAGATTTCTTGGTTTTGGCAAGATGCTTAAGTCTTATGCTCCACGAAAATTTGAAAACACGAAATATGCCCTTCTCTCGTAGTTTCTTTCTTTAGAATAGTAACCCGGGACTAATTCAAATTGATTTTTGAAGATTTTAATTTTTCGGTGTCTAGGGAAAGAGGCTTGTGTTTTTTGGGTACTCTAGTTCTAAGTTCCAAAACTCTCGGTTGTTTATGCACTTTCCGTTTCACATACTTGACAGTAACCTTATCCAACCAGTAGCCCAGAAATAAAGCTACCGCAGAAATAACTGGGAGTGCAAAATGATCAGAAATATCCTCCATTAAAAAGATCAAAAGGATAAAAGAAAATTGTATCGTTCCAAGAAGGATGGCCACTTGATTGTGTTTTAATCCCATTCTCATTAGAAAATGATGAACATGGCTTTTATCAGGCGTCATTGGCCCCTTTCCCTGAGAAAGTCTTCGGGCAAACACACGCGCCATATCATATAGAGGATAAAGCATCAAAACAATCCCGGAGGTGAAAACAGGTTCAAACTGAAGAAAACTATCCTTAGGCAGGCCAGCATTATACTCCATAAAAGCTATAATTAAAGCACCTTGGGTAAATCCGAGCAATAGTGAACCCGTATCTCCCATAAATATCTTAGCTGGATGCCAATTAAACATCAAAAAAGCTAAAATTCCACCCAAAAAGGTAAAGGAGAGGACGGCATAGCTTTCCAACCCTTGTATCAAAAACCAAGTCCCTAAAAATCCAAAAACCAACATGGACATGGTTCCTGCCAACCCATCCAATCCATCGATTAGATTGAAGGCATTGGTCAGGGCTAAGAGAACAAAGGCAGAAAACCCGTAAGAAATCAAAAGTGGAAGTTCTTCAAACCCCAAGAAACCATGTAAATTTTTAATTCTAATATCAGAGGCAACAACAACCAGGAGGACGGCTATTAATTGACCGACAATTTTCTGAGAAGCTTTCATCTCTATCAAGTCATCTCTGAGACCTACAATAAACATGATGACTATCGCCCCAAGTAGATATCGAATATCAGGTAGAGGAAATTGCCAAGCCCAGATCGACATGGCTACCAGGGAAGCTATAAAGAATCCGACTCCACCCATGGAAGGAATAAACGAAGTGTGTATTTTTCGCCCCCCCGGAGTATCTCCAATTTTAGCTTTTCGGAGTATTTTAATCAGGATTGGCATGCTGATCATTCCAACGGAAAAAGCGGTAAGCGCTGCAAGGAAAAAAAACATAATAAAAGCGGTTTAGCGATTTAAATTTATTTAAAAAACATCACAAATGCCTTGCCATTAACAATTAAATAACTGACTGATCTATTGATTGAAAATTTTAATATTACTGATCAATGAACAAAACACTTTTTTATACTGACAAAGCACAAATATCAATTCATTTGTGTCAATCCCCTCTTTAATTTGGACAGATCATTTTTTTTAAATAAAAATTCTTTAAAACTTAGTATTCTTCATAATCTAAAGGGAAACATTTAAACTTCCTACTTAAAGCCATTTATGAGTTCAATTCGAGGATTAATATGGGGTTGACTGTTCAATACAGGAAATGCTTCCCCCCTACTCAAGCTTGGCTTCTACCTTGCTTAAAATTACCCTAACCAGCAAATGAATTACACTCCAAATATCTTTATGCCTTGAATATCCCCGGGATCGCTGGGCAAAATTTCAACTTCAACTTTCCGCTGAATCTTCTCATAAGTTTTATTGCGAATAAAATCCAGGTATTCAACGTCCAAATTTTGTCCAATCAGAACCATTTGAACCGTTCCTGAATCAATTCCCATGGCATAATCCCCTACAATGTAGGCAGTCTGAACTGCCCCCATCCGTTTGACGATTTTCTCCATCAGTTCGTCCAATCCAAGAAATTTAGAAACCATATTTGAGATCTCAGTAAAAAAAGGATGGGATTGGTTAGCCATGTAGACTTTGGTTTTCCCGTCTTCCTCAGACAGCAAAAGTCCCGCTTCAGTCAGTCTGTTAAGTTCAATGCGAACCGAATTGGTAGATTCATCAAATTCCTTTGCCAGCGCTCGTAGATATCCTGAATTCCGATGCGAAAAAAACTTTAAGAGGAGTTTGATGCGGGTTTTGGAAGTAACAAGAGTCTCTAACACCTGTAAAAGTTTTTTAGAAAATGAAAGTGATCCCTTTCATAATGGATTGAGTAATAAATTTACTCGGTTTGTTGAAAAACCTGCATAGGATAAGAAGAAAAATAAACAAAAGCCCTAAAGTCTCTTTTGTTAAAGTAGAGCAATATCCCTTTTTTTGTTATCAAAATCTTATTTCTGATCAGGTAAAAGCCTTAAAAACACACCGGACAGTTTTGGGTTTTGTGCTTTTCTGGATACTTATTGTTTTAAAATGAGAAAATAGAAAAATTTATATAATTATATATTTTATAAGAAAATTTAAATAATGTGGAAAACTTTTCATGCTAAACCATAAAAAATACCCAGTACTGGGTATTTTTTTTTAACCTTCCTCTGCTACCTTTGATACGGGTGATTAAGCAACTTTTCTCATCGTTTTTCTAAAACCAAATAAGGAAGCTTTTCTTCAAATTTTTTGAACCTTATTACCTTGGTTTAAAAGCCAAAAAGGGCCTCAGGAGAAAATCTCTGGGGCCCTTCTTAGTTCGATTGAGGTTGAAGACTAAACTTGTTACTATTTCTTTGAAAATCACCTGACTATTGCTGTATGGAAGCTTAATGAAATCCTTAAACCCAAACTATCCATCTGAACTGCAATACTTAGGTAAGGATGAAGTGTTTCTCCATCTATTCCTTTATAAATCTAGGCTGTAAGCGCCTTTAAACCCTTAACCAGCCCCCTACTTGCTAGACCACAATTAGTAGCCCTTTTGATAGTAACCCACTGACTTTCAATAAACTTTAATACGCATCAATCACTATTTTGGATCCGAAGTACTAACCCTTTAACTCGGAGAGTAACCAACCGAATTCAGGCTATTTCAAACTGATCAAACCATAAAGCAATTAGTAAAACCGCACTTGGCATTCGGGATTAATTTCCCTAAACCGATCCACTGCTCTACTGCTAAGCCGAGTATTGAAACAGGTTAACTTTTTTAAATTATCCAGTCCCTCAATTGGCCTCAACGAACGTAAATTCGTGCTGGCCACATCTAGCTCCTCCAAAAAAGTCAGGGTCTCCAACCCTCTTAAAACCCGTAAGTTAGTGCCGGATATATTTAGGTATTTCAGTTCCACCAGGTTTGACAAGGCAGTCAAATCCTCTAGTCCGGTATTGGAAATATCTAATCGTTCCAAATTAAATAAAGCACTTAAAGGCAAAAAGTCAGTAATCGGGGCTTGGGCAAGCCTGAGCTCACTGAGATGAACCATTTCTGAGATTGCACCAATATTGTATATTGGGGAATCAAAAATGGAAAGCTTTCTTAAATTAACAAAAGCCGTAATTGGGCTAAGATCCTCCACATTGACCCGCTCAAAATTCAATTCCGATTTGGCCGTCAGATTGTGTAATTGCTCAGTGGATGGGTTCTCTGTCAAACTAAACTGTCGTCTTAGCAGCTCCTTCCAGTCAGAGCTTATTTCTTCCCACCAGGTTTCCAGCTCTTCTACTCGATAAACCAGGGTCAACTCTGGTTTTTTAATCAAAAGATCTGGTACCTCGTCTTCGAAAAAGTTGGCCCCATTGACATTCAAATAGGTAAGATTAGGAAGGTCAATTACCGGCAAAATACTTTCCACAGGACTATTACTCATGTGAAGCTCACGCAGGGAATCATTTCCTCGAATGGGATTCAAATCCCTGACCTGAGTCTTATTTCCGTTGATTTCAACCAAGGTTTTCACCTCTGAGAGTGGGAGGAGATCAGAAACCGGATTGTTTGAGAAATTTAATCTCTCAAGCTTAACAAAGCGGGTAAGCGGGGTTAAGTTAGTTATACCAGAATTACTTAGGTCTAAGGATTCCAACCCAATAGTTTCAGTAAGAATTTCAACATTAGGCGTATTGGAAACAATCGCCGGGTTAGCTTTCTTCAAGGCTGCTTTCCACTCCTCTGACAAGCCAGACCACCATGACTCGAGATCTTTTACGTGGTGAATCAACAAAACTTTGGGGTTGGTTCGGCTAAATTCATCGGCAGCATAGACTGACAACCTGGTCTCATCTGCCAGAACCTTGACAAGTGAATTCTTGCTATTGAGCACCGAAATATCAGAAATCTCGGTTCGTGTCAAATCCAATTCCTCCAATTGATTCAAATTCGCCAAAGGACTGAGATCCTGTATATTGGTTTCGGACAGGTTTAGTTTTTTAAGGGATTGGAGGGAGGCAAGATGATCAAAATTAACAATGTAATTTCTACTCAAATCCAACTCTTCCAACTGAGTTAATTTTTGAATATTCTCAGCATTGTTGAATCCACTTTCAGAAAGATTCAGCTTTTTCAAGCTTTCGAATTCATTCAGCACCACAAAATTCAAGATGGGAGTCTTCTCCCCCTGAAGAGTTTCTAATTTTTTGAGATTTTCCAAATCTGAAATATCCTCGATTTGAGTATGAGAAATGTTCAGGTGTTTCAATCGATCCGAATATTTGATAAACTGAATATCTTGTGTCGGTGTGTGAGACACATCCAGGTATTCCAAAAAAGTCACGTTGGAGATTGGTCCCAGCTCAGTAATATTGGTTCTGCTCAGGTCCACGTACTTGAGGTCTCTTAAGGCTTCCAATGGACTAAGGTCAAGCAAAGAATCTGTCCCTGAGATATCAAGTGAATCCAGGGATACAAATTTGTAAAGAAGGTCCAAATCAATTGAATCCATCGGATTCAACTCAAATCGTTCTTGAAAATAGGCTTTCCAATGCGGGCCTAGAATTTCCCACCATTCCAAAAGCTCCTCATCCCTGCTGAGTTTGGTGGTGTAAATGCTGACTATTTTCAGCTCTTGACTGGAATCATTGAGATTCACTTCTACAAATCGTGGCTTGGTATTGGTTAATTTCTTTCCGTCTTTACCGACAGATTCAATTGTCCGGTCGAGTGAAACCAAAAAATAAATATCACCATTGTCCTTTTGTGCTGGCTTTACTTCTCTGATTTTGTATTCAAATCTAGCCTCTTCAAAGAAGAACTCAATGTCTTTCAAATAAGCCGTTACATTTTTATTGGTAACGACTTTACGGTCGAAAAGTAAATCATCCTCGACTTGTACTTCCGCATCCCGAAAAATCTTTAGGTAGCTCTCTCGGATGATGACATCCTTGTCTCTGGCAGGGGTATCGGATGCACCGATGGTATTAAAGAGGTATTCGAGAAAACGAATCTGATCTTCCACTTTCGAGGAAAAATCCGCGATTTCTTCATCGCTGTAGCCTTTGATGGTTTGAGCGAAAGAAGAATTCCCTCCTAGCCCTAGGAGAATAAAAGCCAGAAAAAAAAACTTATTTTTGATCATAAATATACTGTTGTATCGATTCCTTATCCCCTGGGTTAAGTTTAACCAAACTAGATATCAACCAGCCGGTGTTGAAACCCGGTCTATTGAATTGACTGACCTCGAAATACCAACCTTCTATTTGAAAGAAATGGAATTTCACATCTGTCACCGTGACGAATCGGATATTGTTTTGTTTCATCTCATACAAAAACAGTGTCAAAAAATCCGGTTCAAAGGAAGATCGTGTAAAAGATTCCGGAAGATCCGAATCTTCAAAGGCTCTTCTGAGATTCATAAAGCCAAGTTCATGGGATAAGGGGTGCAGAAAATCCTTTTCATCACCTTGGGGTTTGTTGAAAAGATTTTTGAAGGGAGGAAAGCTTACCGCATCTATAATCCACTCGTAGCCTAGTCCCTGGGGTTGTAATTTGAAAATGATACTGGCACGTTCTCTTTTTCCCTTAAAGAAAAAATCAGCCTGTACTTCGGAAAACCAACCCTCTTGGTGAAAACGGATATACTGAGGGTAGGTCTTTGACATCACCTGGTCAAGAAATTGATTTTTTAAATCATCAGGAATAGTACTGGTTTCCTTGTCAAAAATCACCTGAAAGAAACCCCTTCTCAAGTCGGGATTTCTATACAAAGAATCGCCTGGATTGTATCGGGTATTTCCATCTACGGATTCCTCGGCGTTGAATCTTCTAAAAAACTGATTGAGTTGTTTGGTAGATGCGGCTAGTCTTCCGTCATCTTTAATTGTCCCCGACGCAGAGCCGAGGCCCTGCGCGGAAACAATGGTACTGATAGCGAACAAAAAGATCGCCGTAAAACTGGTGATTAATCTCATGCGGAGGTTTCAGTCACTCGGACATCGCCTAACAAAACATCCCAGAACTCGATCGTTCTACCGGCAATTTGAGTTTGTTTCTTCTCTACGTAAATGGTAATGTCTTTTTTGGTAGTATCCTTGTAGTTCATCCCGGTCTCGATGGAAGTCCCTTCAAAACGCTGATAGATCGTAATCACGCCTACATATCGTCCGTCAGGTTGTCTTTCCAGATCAGAAATGTATTGAATATCATACCAGGTAATATTTACCCGGTCATAGTTTAGCGCCATCAATCGCTCAAAGTATCGTCGGACTTTATAGTAGGCGATTTCGCTGGTATTAATACTGGATACGCCCATTTCAGCATCTGGAGCAAAAAGCTCTTCTGCCCGATCCATAACCCTATTGGCTTCCGAAAACTGAGTTTCTTTGCTACCGATAATGGCAATGTATTTTGAAAGATCCTTTACTTTTTCAAGAGCCAGGGAATCAATGGCTTGCTTTCTCGCCGGGCTGATATCATCTGACTGTGCAAACACGGTCAACGAAGATGCAAGGAAAAGGCCCAAAAACAGAATAAATGTATTTTTCATTTTAAGGTGATTTTCTAGTTGAAATTATTTTCTTCTCAATTCGAGTTCGGACACTTTACCATTTGCATCCAAACGGATATCACTGATAAAGTTGAGGTTCTTTTTGGTGTCCTTGAGGTATTCGAGGTATTTACGAATCGTCGTAGGTTCATCGTAATCTTTGATTCCGTTTTCCTCGTGAATGACAATTAGGACAGGAGCGTCTTGATTGGAAAACATCGCTAAGGTTTGCTCGATAGATTGATTAGCCAGCGCTGGGTTAGAGGCAGTAGTCAGGGAATTAAAAGACGACTCCAGTTTTTCAACCGCTACTTCCTCGGGTGTAGGTGCCGCAGTCTCAACTGGTGCAGGAGTTTCGTCTACTCGCTCTACGGGGGCCGGTTCAGGTTCGGGCTGAACTGCTTTCTTTTTTGACTTACAGGCACCCATTGCGAGCAATGCGACCATAGCGATCATCAGGGAGCGATTAAGCGAAAATGAGATCAACTTTTGTTTCATTTTTGGGAGGGATTAAGATTTTGTTTGGTTTTGGCTAAAGAAAACACCGCTTTCAGGAGCCATTCTAATTTATGGGACAAAGTAAATAAAAACAGATGATTAACCTGCAAACCATATTCCAAAAAGAAAAATCCTTGTACTAATATTTCTGAAATGGATGTGAACGGTAAGTGGTCAGGCCTTGAGATTGGATAATTTTTAGATAAGAAACCCTAAAAGCACCTGCTCCCCCAAGATTTAAGACCGGTTAAGGGCAGAGGTTCAAGTCTTATCCCGTTGAGTGCACTAAACCCATCCCTTCTACCTTTTGACCAGGAAATGGATGAATAGAGGGGATTTCAAATGGAAAAAACTCTCAGTCCCGGATTTTTGATTTTAAAAGCAAGTTTTAGGATTTCCGACCAGGGCAAAGAGGATGAAGTCAAGACTTGCTCAATCTACCTTTCCAGACTTCTCTCATTTTGCTGTTCTCAACGCCCTATCCTCCTGATCACTTATCCCCATTCCTTTAATTCTATTCTATGATTTCCTCCGCTAATTCTATTCTATGATTTCCTCCGCAGTGCTCGTTTCCACCAAGGCAACTGAATTTCTTCGTGGTAACCATACGAATTTCCGCCATAGCCGTAGCCATAGCCATAGCCGTAACCATAGCCATATCCCTTGTCAATATGGACATCATTGAGAATTCCATAGATTTTGGAGACGCCCCCTTTTTCCACTAGATTATTGAGCACTTCAGTATTTCCCTTCATGGAATACCCCTGTCGAAATACGTAAAATGAAATATCAGCTAAATTAAACAGTTCCTTGGTTTCAGAAACCAACCCCACTGGCGGGCAGTCAAAAATCACTACATCATATTCTTCTTTGATCTCTTTGATAATCTGCCCAAATTTTTCTTGAAGTAACAGTTCGGCAGGATTAGGAGGAATGGGACCAGAAAGAATGACATCCAAATCTTTGTGTCCGGTTGATTTAACCACTTCTTTCCATGAGATATCCGAACTCAATGCCGTACTCATTCCTTTATCATTGGGAAGATTAAAATCCTCGGCAATTTTTGGTTTACGCAAATCCAAACCAATCAAAATGGTTCTTTTTCCCATCAAGGAGAATACCGAGGCCATATTGATCGAAACAAAGGTCTTCCCTTCCCCAGAGATGGTTGAAGTAAACAATACCGTGAATTTTTCTTTATTCGGGCTGAGGTAGGACATATCGGCTCTCAGGGAACGAAATGACTCAGTAACGGTAGAGCGGGGATTATTCAACACAGGTAAATTATCTTCGGTTAAACTTCTGCCAATCATGGAAATCAAAGGAACCTTGATGGATTTCTCCAATTCTTTAGGATCCTCAATTTTAGTATTCATAAAATCCCTCACTGTTATAAATCCAATCGGAAGAATTAATCCCAAAATCATTCCAATGAGCAGGTTGAGACTTCGCTTTGGAGCAACAGGCGCTTGACTCGCTTTGGCAAAATCTAAAATTTTATTTTTCGGCATGTTCGAAGCCATGGTAATTTCAGCCTCGGCCTTCTTTTCCAAGAGATAGATGTAAATATTCTCGTTAATGGTAAACTGTCGAGTGTAATTGAGCAAACTCCGTTCGGTAGCAGGTAGCGTATTGATGTCTTGTTCGATCATCCGAATCCGATTATTGACATCGGCGAGGGTATTTCGTGAATTTTCGATTGCTGATCGGACATTTTCTTTCAAGGCATTGGAAGTACTTTGAACCCTAGAATTGATATCCCTCATTTGAGGGGTCTGATCGTTGAAGGTGGCTGAAATCCGAACACGATCAGATTGCAATTCCGATAGGCTTTCAACCAGAGAAGTTAACAAAGGATCATTCACTCCCACGATTGCAGGCGCCACCAAATCCTCGAGTTGATTATTATCTAGGTAGGTTTGCAAGGTTTGCAGGTACTTGAGGTTAAGCTCAAATTGACTCCGTTCTTTTTCCAGTTCAGTCAACCGCTCAAAAATCAAAGAGCCCTCCTCGGAAAGGTTGAAAATCCGGTTTTTGGATCGAAATTCTTGTAATTGGCTTTCTGAATATTCCAAGGAATCAGAAATTCCGCTCAGCTGCTCCTCAATAAACCGAATCGTATTCTCAGACGCCTGATTTTTCTCATAGAGTTCCCGTTGAAGGTATTCCTCCATGAGCGTATTGATGTAATTTTCCCCCAAACGACGAAGGGGAGTTTCAAGAGAAAGCGTCAGGATGGAGGCTTGTTTATTTAAAGGGCTGGCTTGAAGATCCTCCTTCATGCGCAATGCCAGAGAAGGGGTATCGACTAAACGAAAATAATAGATTTCTCCCGGAAGGGTAGAAACCTGATTGACTGTGAATGCAAAAAATTCCCCTGAGATTTCTTGTCCGAAGGAATAGATGGATTTTGGAAGCGAAAAACTTTCCAATCTATCTTTATAGAAGGGATCAGAAGGAATGAAAACCGAAAATTCATCCTCTTCGATGGTAAGTTCGAAGTTCTGCGCATCGATCACCTCAAGACGAAATAAACCTCCAACCAATTGCGTTCGATCCCATTTTGCAGAAACATAAATCGGGGTATTGCCATAAATCTGACGAGGCTTAAATACATCCTCCTGAAAATAAGACACGTTCAAATCCATTTCACCGATGGTGGATTCTGCGAGCGTATAGGATTTTAAGATTCCAATCTCATTATCGATGTTGCTTTTATTCTGCAATCCCAAGCCGGCAGATTCAAACAGATCAGAACCCAGTGTGGGCTTGTCATCTACGATCAGGACGGTGGATTCCACTTTATAAATGGGGGTGGTGAACCTATTAAATAGAAAAGCGGTCAAAATCCCCAAAAACATGCAGATTAGGATTATTGGCCAATATTGTAAATAATTGAAAAGGAGTACTTTCAGGTCGATTTCATCCTCTTGATTGACTAAAAATGGATTTGGATTGGTATTCGTTGGATTCGGTTGATTCGGATACATCAGTCTTATCTGGTAAAGGTATTGATCAAAAGCACGGATACGGTAATTGCAGATATAACCAGGGATAAGGACTGGGCGGCATTTTCCCCAGCACCCACTTCCCTCACCTTCATGGGTTCTGCATAAAGTTGATCATTGGGCTGAATAAAATAAAAAGGAGATCGGATGATATTTCGATCATTGAGATTGATTCGGTGAAGTTTGGTCCCATCCGGGTACTGTCGTATCAAAAGAACCTCATCCCTTTTAGCAATCGGGGTCAGGTCTCCGGCATTTGCAATAGCTTCAAAAATGGTCATCCTATCCTGTAAAACCACATATTTATCCGGTCTGCGAAATTCGCCTAAGGCAGAGTAACGAATTCCTCCAAGTTTTACTTTGACGTAAATTTCATTTTTAAGAAACTCTCTAAGCTTTTCTTCAATAGCCAATCTGGCTTCTTCTATGGTCATGTCCTTGACTTTTACCTCTCCGATGATAGGCAATCGAATGGCGCCGTTTTTATCAACGGTATAACCGGACATGTAATAAATATCCCCGCCAGTCTGTCCAGCCATATTCCCCATTTGATTGTTCATTCCTGTGGGAGTATTATTAAAACCCATTTCGATGATATCCTGAGCAGTTTGGACATTAACATCGATGATATCGTTGTATTGGAGTTTGTAATCCGGGATTTCGTATTCAATTAATTCTCCCTCCTGAATTTCAGGGTGATCTTCCAAATTTTGGAGGTAGATGATTTTCTCATTGGATACACAGCCTACGGCCGTGAAAAGTAATAGGGTCAAAGCAATCCCTGCCCGCAGATTCCGCATAATTGATAAAGTTTTGAATGTCTACTCAAAAACTGGGCAAACTTAGGCAAAATCCGATAAAAAGGGACGAAAAATGTATAAGTGTATTAGGAAGAATTTATTAGATGTATTTAATACTCAATGAAATGCATTTTATTTTTTGAGCTACCTCTTTCCAATTGATTTACCGGGGATTCGATCGGCCAATCACCTCTCCAAACTTCCTAAATGGAAAAACTGAATGGAAAAAGAATTTAGACTTTTGCCATCATGAAAGATATTTTTGAAAGAAAAAAAGTTGAGACTGTGCTGGTCAATCCCCCTGCTGCGCAATTGGCAGAAGTTGGGTACCAATTAGCTGACCGGCTAGCCATTTTCTTCTAAAATAATCATATAGGAAAACAGAGAACGTAGTTAAAAAAAACACCCCGCATAAAAAATCGGTATTTTTTACGCGGGGTTAGTGGACAGGAGTGCATAACCCTCCCACAGAACTTTTTTCAAGTTGAACAGAAATTTAGGGCATGCCCTTCTTTATCCCTTATCTGCCTCTTCCTCACTTTGGGCGAGTAGGAAGGCTTTCATAAATTCATTTAGACCGCCGTCCAAAACATGCTGCGTGTCTGAAGTTTCATATCCGGTTCGATTATCTTTTACCAGTTTATAGGGATGCAATACATAATTTCGGATTTGAGAACCAAAATCAACTCGTAGTTTAGAGGATTCAATTTTGGCTATTTCAGCATTTCGCTTTTCCAACTCCATTTGATAAAGTCTGGATTTGAGCATTTGCATGGCTTTTTCCCGGTTAGCAAGTTGGGAACGCTCCACTTGACAGACAACCACTATTCCAGTGGGTTTGTGGGTTAACTGCACCTTGGTTTCCACCTTGTTTACATTTTGCCCACCTGCTCCTCCCGAACGCGAGGTATGGAGTTCAATATCGGCAGGATTGATATCGATCTCTATACTATCGTCTACTTCAGGATAGGCATATACCGAAGCAAAAGAAGTGTGTCTTCTGCCCCCTGAATCAAAAGGTGAAATTCGAACCAAGCGGTGAACACCCGTTTCGGATTTCAAAAATCCGTAGGCTAGTGGACCCTCAAACTCCAAGGTGGCGGATTTAATTCCTGCCACTTCGCCTTCTTGCACGTCCACCTCCCTGACCTTGTAGCCGTTTTTCTCTCCCCACATGATGTACATTCGCATCAGGATCGAGGCCCAGTCATTACTTTCTGTTCCTCCCGCTCCGGGATTGATTTCTAAAACCGCGTTCAGTTGGTCCTCTTCCGAGGAAAGCATTTTTTTGAGCTCGAGCTCTTCAACAGCCTTTCTGGCCTTGTCGTACTCCACTTTAATTTCCTCCTCACTCACTTCATCTGCAGAATAAAATTCATACAGCACCTCCAAATCACCGATAAGTTTATCGAGATCTTCAAAGGATGAAGTCCATCCCTTACGAGCCTGGATTTGTTTCATGGTTTTTTCTGCCTCTTCCGGATTACTCCAAAATTCTGGCTGAGAGGAAACGGCCTCTAAATCTTCTATTTCTGCTTTCTTCCGATCGTAGTCAAAGATACCTCCTTAAAGCCGAGGTGCGAGCTTTCAAGTCTTTCAGTTGGTCCGAAGTCATGATTTTAAGTTAAAATTTAAAGAATGCGAATCTCTAAAAAAAATCTCAGATTGTCATGATTGAATAGGAATGTTTTGGCAAATTCAGCAATGAAGGCCCAATATTGACTGAATCGATACCGGAAAAAGACTAAAAAAACTAATTAATTGGTGATTTTTTCCCACCCCTTCTGTTTTTTGATCAGCCCTCGAATACAGCGAGGCTAAACCCTTAGCCTACAACCCAAAAATTCTCTTCCTCCATCTTGTAAAATTGCACTGGTGAAACGAACGTTATTCCACTATCTTTGCGAAGAAATGAAACTACTCCCCTCTTTTTTTTCGATTGATTTTTTTCTCCTTTGTGCAAGCTCATTTTTGTTCTTTTCGTCTTTTAATATGATCATTCCCGAGCTACCCAACTACCTAACCACCCTGGGAGGGGAAGACTATAAAGGTCTGATTATTTCTCTTTTCACCCTATCGGCCGGACTTTCGAGGCCTTTCAGTGGGAAGCTTGCCGATAAAATAGGGAGAATTCCTGTGATGGTTTTTGGTGCGGGCGTCTGCTTTGTAATAAGCCTACTCTACCCGGTTTTAAGTTTTGTCGGCGGCTTCTTATTTCTTCGATTTGCGCATGGATTTTCAGCCGGATTCACTCCTACCGGAACCTCGGCATACGTGGCCGATATCGTTCCTTTTCAAAAACGGGGCGAAGCCATGGGAATCCAATCGCTTTTTGGCTCACTCGGAATGGCGGCCGGACCGGCTATCGGTGGTTGGATCGCTAGTATCTGGCCCATTGAAATTCTTTTTTACGCTTCGTCCTTCACTGCCATTCTTTCGATTGCGATTCTTTTCAGGCTAAAAGAAACGCTAGAAAAAAAAGAACCTATGCGTTTAGGCTTATTTAAACTCAAGCGAGACGAGCTTATCGAAAAACGGGTCTTGATCCCCTCTCTGATTCTTTTTTTCTCAGTTTTCTCTTTTGGGGTCGTACTGACAATAATCCCGGATTTTTCTGCTCATTTGGGTATCCAAAATAAGGGATTGTTTTTTGCCATTTTCACCCTTTCCAGTTTAGGAATTCGCTTGATCGCCGGCAAAGCTTCCGATCGATACGGAAGAGTTCCGGTGTTGCGGGTAGCCACTGTTTTTATGGTTGTAAGTATGGTGATGATCGCTTTATCTGAAACTCAGTTGGCGCTTCTGGGAGCCGGTGTTTTATTTGGATGTGCAGTGGGAATGAATAGTCCCACAACAGCGGCTTGGGTGATTGATCTTTCCCTGGATGCATTTAGAGGAAGAGCGCTGGCGACCATGTACATTTTTCTGGAAGCCGGTATTGGCATAGGGGCAATCATCTCCGGTTTTTTATATGCCAATAAGGCAGAAAATTTTCCTTTGGTATTCTTATTTAGTGCTGGAATTGCCGGAATCTCTTTGATTTTCCTCTTTTTTATCCGCAGTGCAACTTACCCACCCCACCGCTAAATTTTCAATTTTTCCAACTAGATTTTAAATGTTTATTCCTCATTGCTTAGGTAAGATGAAGCTCGAGGGATGGGTAAAATCCTCTTTTGTCTTCCATTGAAATAGTGAACTTTATCCCCATCAAAAAAGGCCCCTTCTTCCAACATGATGCGAACGTCTTTCTTCCATTCGGCTACATAAACCACCGCATTGAGTTCGATGGCATAGCCTGTATTGGGATGAAGCGGAAAATCACCCGCCCCTGGAGTATTCCCTTGATTATCCCACATGCCGATTGTCGGTCCGGCCGAATGCCCGTAATACCCTAAAGGATGGGTGTAAATACTCCCCCGGATCCCTTCCGACTTCATTTGCTCAAGAGAAGCCCGAAGAATTTCATTTCCTGTTCGGCCAGACACATAATTCTGTGTCAAAATATCCTGAAGGCGATTTCCAACCTCAAACGCCTTTTGCAAATAATCAGGAACTTGAGTCTCTCCCATTTTCAAAACATAAGCTAGTTGTTGAGTATCCGTATTCAATCGAAGGTAAGTAATCCCAAAATCTATATGCAATAAATCCCCTGGCAGGATGGTCAGTTCCGAGGGTCTGGTTGCAAAAGAACGGGATGCCTCATTTGAATCGGGGTCTGGTCGCTGAATATCCACGGTGGGATGAAACCAAGTGTTGAGTTTGAGTTGTTTGATCCGCTCCCGATACCACCAAACTACATCTTCTGTTGTAGTTTTTCCAGGGGTAATTACTTTTTCAGATAGCCCTTCTTGAATAATGGCGTGAGCCAGCTGTTGAATATGGCGATAGCTTGCCATTTCCGCCTCAGTCCGGGTTTCCAGCCAGCGAACAGCCAGCCTCTGTGCAGAAATTACTCGCCCCTGGAGGCTTTCCGGAAGTTTATCCATAAAAGCTTCCCGCTCGGTATAGCTTAACCCATCTGCATGACCGTAATCGTTGGCAAAATTCAAACCAATGGCTTTAGGATTTTTCTCTTGGATTAAATCCATCAATGCCTCCCATTGGTCAGGTTGGCTATCCGGATCCCAGGCACGCTTAAATGACTTCCCCACATCGTATCGAGCGATTGCATAAGTTTCCACGGCAGAATTGGGACTGGGCTGAAACATAACCAATATCGTTCTTCTCCTGGCCGCCATCCAGGTAGCCGGCAAAAGTGTCCGAATTACCGGATCCTCATTATATTCTCGTGAAATGACCACCCACATATCAATTTGAGTCTCTGTCATTAGTTTGGGTAAAAGATTTGAAATCCTATCCTCTAACCAGGTATCGATCAATTCGGCTTGTTCGCGCTGCGATAGAACGGCCAAATCCTGAGAATAGGCCGTAAAAGCCATCAAAAAGGAGAAGGCAAAAGCACTAAATTTCTTTTTCATTGCATTTAATTTTGATCCTTGAATATAGGGGATTCTCGAGGGCACAACCCAACGAACAAATAAAAATCTTTGCTTTACAAAGAAAATCTACCCTGCCATAGGCCATAGTTGATCCCACCAAAGAAAGAAAACGTAAAATCAGGTTAATTTCTACCACCAAACCTGAGGTAACTGGATAAAACCTAAAAAAAACCGCATCTTTAAGCAAGAGATAAGTTTATGAAAAAGACCCTACTTTTCCTTATTTTTCTAGGTATAAACCTAAGCACCTTTGCCCAATCCCGGGATTTTCTTCTACTCAAAAGAGGGGTAAGTCCCAAAAAACAAATCCGCTTTTATGCAGGAGAATCAATAACCTATAAAAGTAAAAAATTAGGCTACTTCGTTACAGATCAAATTCGGGAATTTTCCAAGGATTACATATTTCTGAACGAAAACATCCTTTCCCTAGATGACATTGAAGCGATCGATATCCGCCGGAAAGACAGCCGAAACTCCACCTTAAAAAATATGAATGCCTTACTTTTGGGATCAGGGATTATTTTATTGACTGCAGAAAGCATCAATTCAATATATCAAAGGCGAGAGTTTTCAATTGATCAGGGGGTCGGGTTAACCTCTGGAATCCTGATAGGCACGGGTCTGGCATTGCTGCCCATACGGTACAAAATTTTTAAAATCAAAGGAAGAAATCAACTTCAGATTCTTTTAAAAAATGAAATTGACCTATCGAATGGTCCAAAAAAAGAAGGGAGTTTTTAACCTGTAATATTGGGCAGAAGTCAGCCTGGGAAGTATTGAAAACACCGCATAACCAAGCATTTGATCAATGGGCTTGGGGATTGGCCGAGTAAAGGAGTTAATGGAAGCCAAGCGATTGCTTTAATTGGCTGTGAGGGGTCAGCTTTGAATGCGCATTCTGATCCCTGTTTCGGGTTTCAATCCATGGAGCAAAAGAATGCAAACCCACCAGCTTATCTCTCAGAATGGAATTGGCTACGATTCATGGCCTTAATTCCCGTTGACTGAGTTTATGAAAACGGTAAAACAACACCACCGCGGTTATACTCAACCCAATCAATAATCCATACCAAATTCCGACAGCTCCCATTTCCAACTCAAAAGCTAGAAAATACCCCAGAGGAAGACCCAAAACCCAATAGGCCAAAAGTGTAATCCAAGTAGGGAACTTTACGTCTTCCATGCCTCTCAACACACCCAATCCAACCACTTGCACCCCGTCTGAAAGTTGAAACATCCCTGCAATAATCAGCAAGGTTGCCGACATGGCGATCACCTCGGGATCATCAATATATAAGGTAGGTAGAAAATTACGCAAGCTCACAAAAAGAATGGCCGTGATTGCCATGAAAATCAACACCATCCCGAAAACCACCATACCGGCTTCACGCATCCCTTGGCGGTTGTTTTTCCCAATTTGGTTGCTTACCCTAATCATACCCGCTGTACTTAATCCGGCAGCCATCATGTAACTAACCGATGCAAGATTGAGTGCGATCTGATGTCCTGCAAGCGCATTTACTCCGATCCATCCCATCATAATTGCTGCCGAACCAAAAGCACTTACCTCGAAGATGTATTGAAATCCAGTCGGGATTCCAATTTTCAAAATCCGATTTATCATGGGGAAGCTAAGCTTTTTCCCAGTCCATTGAATTTTGAAGAGTTTGTACCGGGAAGAGTTCATCACATACCAGCCCATCAGCAAAGGCATCAGAATCCGTGAGATCAACGTAGCCCATCCAGCCCCCATCAAACCCATCTCCGGTGCTCCCCATTTTCCAAAAATCAGCATGTAATTCAAAAGTACATTGACAAGATTGGAAAAAATAGTCACATACATCGCCTGCCTGGTTTGCGAAAGCCCTTCGGCAAATTGCTTGAATGTCTGAAAAATCATAAATGGGAACAGCGAAGCTGTAATGACAAACAAATAGGGAATGGCAATGTCCACCACTTCCTCCGGCTGATTGAGGTAGTGTAAACTTTGGGATAAGCCTACAATAACGATGGTCAATACCAAGGCTGTCCCGACATTGATCCAAAGTCCGTGTTGAAAAAGCCGGCCTATTCTCAGATTTTTGGTTTTTCCTTCGGCAATGGAAACTAAGGGTGTAATCCCCATAGAAACCCCCATTCCAAACATAAGCAAAACAAAAAAGATGCTGTTGGCAAGCGAGGCTGCCGCTAGCGGGACTGCTCCAAGTTGTCCCACCATCATACTGTCGGCCACACCCACAGAAACCTGACCAAGCTGACTCAAAACCACAGGATAAGCCAGTTGAAGAGTGATGGAAAAATGTTCTTTTAGTGTCATTGATTTACAAACCCAAAACGCGGGCAGCTTTTAAAATTCCTGCAATACTTATCGAATCGGTGATTTCTCCAGACATCACCTTCTCAATTACTTCAGTAAAAGGCAGTTTTTGTACTTGTAAAATTTCCGTTTCTTCGAATTCAGGTTCTCCTTCCGTCAATCCCTCTGCCAAATAAATTATTCCTTCCTCATCGGTCACCGAATTGGAGGTATGAATCCGAAGTAGTTCTGTCCACTTGTTGGCTCTAAGACCGGTTTCTTCCCTAAGTTCCCGCTTGGCACTTTCCAGAAGATCCTGTCCGATGGGCCCACCTCCCATAGGAATCTCCCAAGAATACTGGTTAAGCGTATACCGATATTGCCCAACCAGCCAGGTATTTCCCTGTTGATCCAGGGGAATAATCGCCATCGCTTTATTTTTAAAATGTACTTTTCCATACATACCCTCTTTTCCAGCAGGGTTTAAAACCTGATGTTCTTCCAATCTAATCCAAGGGTTTTGATAAACAGTGGTTTCTTTAAGGGTTTTCCAGGGATTTTCTATCATAACTATAAAAAAAAAGGCTGTCTAAAACTCCAGACAGCCAATTTCGATTTTTGATTACATATTACATTGGAATTGGCAAAATCTTGGAATCCTTGAAGGTAGACAAAATCACCATAGACTGCATGGAGTCCACTTCTTTGATTTCAGAAACCTTTTCCAACATCAATTTTTGGTAGGCAGTGATATCCTTGGCAATAATTTTCAAAATAAAATCACCTGTACCTGTGATGTGATGACATTCAATTACCTCAGGAATCCCATTGATTTCCTTCATAAAAGCATCGATATTAGCTTTATTATGCCCAATCAAACTTACCAATACAAAGGTACTCACCCCTAGCCCTATTTTTTCAGGGTCTAATTTTGCGTGGTAACTTTTAATGATTCCTGACTGTTCGAGCTTTTTCACGCGCTCCAATGTAGGGGCGGGAGAAAGTCCTATATCCTTTGACAGTTGTGCGTTTGTAATCTTCGCGTTGCCTTGAAGAATTTCCAGAATCCTGCGGTCTATTTTGTCAAATTTGATTCTGACGCTATTATCCATTATCTCTTGCATTTACAAAATTTTATATGGCACAAATTTATAATATTTAAGGAAAATTTTAAAATGATTTTTCGCTTTTTGATGAGCGGAAATCGAAATTTTCTCTATTCATTCAGGCGTTTAAGCAAAGATTAGCTTCGAAAGAGCTTCCAGAGAAGGTATTTTTCAAATTATCTCCTGTTCTAAACTCTAAAAACGTAAAGAATTTCATTAAAGTTTATTCTTTTTGATAAAATTCCTTGCAGCCTGATGAGCGGGGTGTTTTCGTTTTGCATATTTCTTGACGGTTTTAAAATATGCTTTGGCCTCTGACTTCTTGTTTTCTTTCATCGCAATCTGTCCAAGTTGGACTAAGGAATGAAGGTAATACCCGCTTTCTTGGGATTCTGATTCCTCTCCGTAGGAAAGAGTTTGTAAATAATAGCGCTTAGCTTCAGCCTGATCTCCGATCCGCTCATGAAATTGCGCCAAATAAAATGCTGCATATCGCCCACTTGTGGATTCGTAACCTGTTTGTCCTCTTTCGATTCGGCGAAGGATTTCTTCAGATTCCTTCACAGACTCAGACCACCTTCCAACTGAATATAGATGTCTGGCATAGGAACGATGGAAATAGGGATTGTTAGGAAATTTGTCATGCAAATATTCTGAAATCCGGAGCGCCTCATACGGTTTTTTCTCCTCAGAAGCGTATAACCGAAACAAAAAATACATCGCCTCAATCCGGGTATAAAATGCATTCGAGGCAACATACTCCAACTGCTCGATTCCCAACTCTTTATCCCCTTTGCCAAACAAAGCCATTACAGGTCTTAGTAGGGGGTAATTTTCCGGAATCCATACCGAAAAATAATTGTATAACGCATCGCCGAGAAGAAGCTCTGGATTAAATTCTTCCTCTCCCCTACTCAACTCCATGTATTTTAGCGCATTTCTACCTGCCCAGGCTGCCCGTGTCCAGCTTTTTCTTTCCGAAAGCAATCTCCCCTGAAAACCATAACCTGCCGCCAAAAAAAACGCTGCTTCCTTATTGGTTTCATCTTCCTCATACATCCGCTCGGCTTTTTCATTTGCCCGATCGATGTAGGCCAGAAAAATATCATCGTACTTTTTGTTGGTTACATCAACCTCTATTCTCCACCAATAACTCAATGCCATCAAAAAATCTGGTAAAGGATGATCTGGATATTGATAGGAAAGCACGCCAAAATCCCGCTCTGCGGTTTCAAAGTCAAAATCATACATGCTATTGATCGACTTTGTCACACGAAATTGCAAGCCTCTGTCCAGCAATAAATAAGGGGATTGATTAGCTATCTTTCCCTCTTCAGGTGGAGGGGATTGTGCCCACAGGTTTGCGCTTGCAAACAGGCAAAGAAAGAATAGTAGAACACGCAGAAGGGTAAAATTCATTTTCATTACAATGGAAGACAAAATTACTGCTTATCTCAGACAATACCGTAGATTAGTGGACTCGAACCGTTAATTTATGCCAAAAGACCTGTCCCCTTTAGCACAACGAGTGCATGACTTAATAGATTTTGACAAGCGGGTTTATTTTTTCTGTATTGTGCTGCTTTTTATTTTGATTCGCTACCTGACCAACGAATTAATCCTGGAAGCTGTTCCCAATTCACAGGAAGTCAAGGATCAGGGAGCCTTCACTTTTTTCTACATTTACAGTACACTCGGTTACCTGTGGACCCCATTCGAATTGCTTTGGAAGTTTACCTTAATCTCATTTTTACTTTGGTTGGGTGCGTTTTCTCTGGGATATAAAATCCCCTACAAGTCTCTTTGGCAATTTGTCTTAGTGGCTGAATTTATTTTCATCTTTCCGGAGTTAATTCGTTTTTTGGTCTACATCAATCCCGAAACAGCCGAATCTTTTTCCGAAATAAAAGCATATCGTCCCCTCTCGGTTTTATCTTTAGCCGGATATGAAAACGTAGCCCTTCGGCTCCGGTACCCATTAGCCACCCTCAATTTATTCGAGTTGCTTTACATGGTCCTATTGACCATAGGCATTCATAGCTTGAGCGGGCAGAACATGAAAAAATCTGCTTTGGTGGTCGTTGCGGGGTACCTAATCCCCATGGCAATTTGGTTGACTTGGTTTAGTTTAGTTTACCGAGATTGATTTTTTTTCGAGGACCCAGCACAGCGTTTTGAGCAGTATTTGACCGCTTCCCAGTTTTTTTCCCATTTCTTTCTCCACAAAAATGGCCGGTGACAAACTGGACAGATTTTACTCGGCAAGTGTATTTTCTTCATATTAAGACCAACGTTTTGACAAGGTGTGTTTTCCCAGAATGCGCTTAGACTCCAGCACGACCTCCGGATCTTTTTGTGCAGCCCATATTCGATCCCGGGCCTCAGCTGCCGCCTTTTCGGGATGAACAATCGGAAAGGGATAGTCTTTTCCGAGCTCAAAATCCAATTCCTGCTGTTCTAAGGGTTTCAGCTTCCAAGGCTCGTGAATAAGACCAGGTGGCAATCCCCTTAATTCAGGTACCCATTTTTTTATAAAAGTTCCTTCTGGATCATGATCCTTTGATTGTTTTACGGGGTTGTAAATTCTCACAGTATTGATCCCGGTAACACCCGCCTGCATTTGAAGCTGAGGATAGTGAATCCCCGGTTCAAAATCCAAGAAAAGTTGCCCCAGATGATTGGCGCCATACTTCCAATGCTGCCCAAGATGGTGAGTCAAAAAGGAAACCAACATGGCCCGCATGCGAAAGTTGAGATATCCGGTCTCGATCAGGCAGCGCATGCAGGCATCTACCAGCGGAAACCCGGTAAGTCCTTTTTGCCAGGCTATTAATTTTTCCGAATCAGGTTCCCCCTTCATTTTGAAAAAACCTCGATTAATATCCTCAAACTCCATTCTGCATTCCATCTCAAATTTTTGGATAAAATGACAATGCCATTGAAGACGGGACTGAAAATTGGCCATATCACGCGGGTAAACACCTGCCTTCTTCCTGTCCTGGGAAAGCTGGTAAACCTGCCTAATTGACAAACAACCCCATGCCAAATAAGGAGAAAGACGACTGCAACCCTTTCGGGAAAGTTCAGGTTTACTAATGTGCCGGCTGTAGTTTTTGATTCTTTCCTGAAGAAAACTTTGAAGGTACCGATGTGCCCATTTTTCCCCTCCACGCTGCATGAATGGATTAGGTTTTTGCCATTCCACCGGAATTGGGTTTTGAGGAAAAGAAGCCCAAAATGTTTCGGATGGGTAAAAAAAATTTACCTTTTCCAAATCAACCTGAGCGATGGGACTAGAAACAAACTTCTTCCAAAATTGAGACCATGATACTCGATTTTTTCTTCCCCGCTGGACCCCTTGCTGTGAATATTCCACCCAAGGTATCTTCCTGGATTTAAGAAAACTAGCAATCTTTTTATCCCGTTCAAAAGTGACTTTAATACCTGTTTCCTGATGGGATAAAACTTCATCAATGGTGAAATTTTCAACTAGTTTCTCAAAAACCTTAGGGGCCTCTTCGTAAAAGATTACCGGTCGAGATGAATAGGGTTTTAATTGGGCTTGAATGTCTACCAAAGATTCCCACACAAAGCGCCAGTGCCGCTGATCGCTCTGGGTGGCTTGAACAAGTGCAGGTTCAAATATATACATCAACATAACCGGTAAGCCGGAATTTGCAGCAGCTAGAATCGGAGCATGGTCCTGAAGTCTCAGGTCGCGCTTGAGCCAAACGACGGATATTTTTTGCACATGCTAAAAACCTTATCTGGCTCGCATGGTTTGAACTTCATGGGAAAAAAGGTAAAATTTTCTGAACCAGAGCTAGATCGAATTATTGAAATGGCCTGGGAAGATCGCACTCCATTTGAAGCGATCCAAGCTCAATTTGGAGTGAATGAATCTCAGGTTATTGCTCTGATGCGGTCAAACATGAAACAAAGTAGCTTCAAAATGTGGCGCGCCCGAGTGCAGGGAAGAAATACCAAACACTTAAAAAAGAGCCCAGAAGACCTAGACCGATTTCGTTCCAGTCGTCAAAAATCAATCAGTTTGAATAAAATTTCAAAGCGATAACCCCCCATGATAAGGCCTCAATACACCGCAGGATAATAATTGTCTAGGGAATTCCAGGTGACCTTAAACTATCAATTCTAAACATAGGAATTCGGGCATTCCTTAAACCATCTTCGAGAACCCCCAATCAATCCTATGGTTTTAGTATTATTCCCTGGAGAATAAAAGGAAGTATAACTTATAACTTTGTAAAAGTGGAATATTGGCAGAACGGAAAAATGCTTTTTAAATCGATTCTGGTTGGGTAATTTAAGTCATTCATCCCTAAGTAGTTGAAAAAATTGATAGCTAATAAAAAAGCAGCCTTCCAGCTGCTTTTTATCGTTCAATTTCCACTTTTTAGAGGGTTTCAAAAGGCCATCTTATAATTCCTCCGGCCAAATTTTTGCAATTTTTAAAACCCATTTCTGCCATGATTCCGCAGGCTTGCCCACTTCTGTTTCCACTTCGACAATAAACCAGATAGGTTTTGTCTTTAGGAAGGTGTTGAATTTGGTTGGTAAAATCTCTAGCCATCAAATCCAGGTTTCGAGCACCTCTGATTTTACCAGATGAAAACTCACCGGGAGTTCTCACGTCTAGAATTACAGTATTGGGTTGCAGGGTCAAATCATGAAATTCAGCTGCGGAAATATCCTCGTAGTTTTTAGGTTTTGCTTTAAAGAAGTCAAACATGGTTGTTTTGATAAGTTTAATTTTCTGATACAAAACTACCCCCAAACCTGATGTAAATCAGTAATAAAAGTCACAGCTCAGCTTTCACCGTTTTGAGTTTCATTCTCAATTCAATGATTGTTAAGCGAATCAACAAAACCCATGGGAAGCCATGAAAGAGTAAGTCGCCCCAATCCATCAATTTCATGCCCACAGCCCCTCCTGCTACCCAACGGAGTTTTCCCCAAAGGTGAGGTTCAGGCAAAAGAGGAGCCAAACCCAAAATCACTGTGAGCATCAAAACTGTAATCCAGTTATTGAGCGGATTTAAAGATTTCAAGCTTTCTTTTTTAGCCATGGGTAGGTGATTTGGGACCAAAAGGTCTGTGGAAACTCTTCTACTTTCTCAAAGCCCAAGGCTTCGTTTTCTCCATCATGAGGGATGTAGGCCGTACCGAATAAATAGTCCCAAATACTCAGCGTAATCCCATAATTGACTCCATGTGGACGATCCGATGGCAGATGCTTCACGTGATGCCAGGTGTGCATGATCGGATTATTCAAAATATACTTGAATGGCCCATAGGTGATTTTAAGATTAGCGTGATTGAGGTGTCCGACCGCAATCGTGAAAATATGTAGGATAAAGAAATCATCCAACCCAAATCCAATCATGGCTAAGGGGAGGTATTGAATTGATTTATACACAAGGGTTTCCATCCAGTGATACCTAAGGTGAGCGGCAAAGCCCATTTGTTCAACCGAATGATGGACTTTGTGAAACTCCCAAAGCCAAGGCACCCGATGAAGCATACGGTGTACATTCCACTGAATAAAATCAGCCACAATCAACATCAAGAGAAACTGCCCCCAAATCGGCCAAGAACTAATTTCTATAGCGATCAAATTGGTAATCCCGAATAGGCCCAGAAAATCGTTAAAAAGCTCCACCACTACATTGGAAAGCGCATTGTATAAAATAAGTGAGAACAGGAAAAAGTTAAAAAACATGTAAAACACATCCAGCCAAAAATCTTTTCTGAAAATCGGTTGGGATTTTCTCCAAGGCACAATAACCTCCAAAGCAAATACTGCGATGGAAAGTCCAGTTAGCCAGTAGAAGTAATTATGCCAAGATGGATAGAGAATTTCCGAGGTCAGGTAATTCCAATACCCATAATAGCCATCTAAAATTATTTTAATATATTTTTCCAAGTTAAATCCAAGTTAAAGCGCCATCAGCTCTTTGCCTATGATGTAAACACCCATGATTAACACAAACCAACCAAACCCTGTTTTTAAAGCCTTTTCGTTTATTTTTTTGGACAGGGCACTGCCAATGAATATACCGACAACTGAAAGACCGGTAAAAATCAACAGCATTTGCCAATCGATAGTTTGATTGCCTAGATCACCCAAAAATCCAATTAGCGATTTTGCAGCGATAATCAACAAGGAAGTCCCCACAGCCATTTTCATGGGGAGTTTAGCCAAAAGAACCAAGGCAGGAATAATCAGAAATCCCCCACCGGCTCCTACGATTCCGGTAATCACGCCCACCACCGAGCCCTCCAAGGCAATCATTGGAATATTGAATTTCACCTGAACCTCCCCTTCCTCCTTAAGCTTCTTATTATTATCCTTAATCATGGAATAGGAAGCTGCAAGCATGATGAGCGCAAAGAAAACCATAATTCCAATATTTTTAGTGATGGCAAACTCACCCACTGAAAACAAGGGATCCGGAAGCCAGGGAACAAGGAATTTACGAGTTAAGAAAACTGCAACGAACGAAGGAATGGCAAAAACCACTGCGGTTTTATAATCCACCTTACCTTGCTTCATGAAATTACCTGCACCGACTAGAGAGGTGGTTCCTACGACAAATAGCGAATATGCCGTTGCCAAAACCGGATCCACATCCAATATATATACCAATACGGGAACCGTGAGGATTGATCCTCCTCCTCCGATAAGGCCTAAACTCACTCCTATCAGCACGGCTGCTGCAAATCCAATGAGGACAATGATATCCATAATTTCAAATTTAAAGTTTTACCTCACAAAAGTAGCCTGATGCCATTGGACGGAGCAGTAACAAATGTCACATGTAGAAAAAACAAAACGGAAAAGGAAGTTTCAAAAGCAGTGTAATCGACATAATAAATCTGATAAAGGGGAAATCTGATAGGTTTAAAAACCAGCCCTGTTAAACGTGGACATATCCCCCTCACCAAACAATCCCCTTTAAAGACAATAAGATAATTCTCAAACCATAATCAAAAGTGGAACGGTGGAATGATAAGCCATTTCAATGGATTTACTTTTTGCCCAGAGTTGATGCCAAATCCCCCGATGGGAATGACACATGGCTAACATGATATTTTCTTCTTGATTGAGAAAATCTTCAATTCCAACATTAACCTCATCGGATTCAATCAAATGGATTTTAGAAGCCTGAGCGGGGAATTTATCCCGTATATAGTGTTCAAAACCCAAGGCTAGTATCCTTTCCCTGAAGCCCAAGGTAGTCTGCACATGCAACACTTCTGGCTTAGCAAGCCAATCCGTCGAAAAATGATACAGCCAATCAATGAAATTCTCCTCATGATCTTCAAATTCCAAAGCTAAAATTAATCGGGTAATTCCCTTGATTTTTGCTTCTTCGGGTACCAGTAAAACCGGAACAGCGGACTCTTTGACCAGGTTAGCAGCCGTAGTCCCAATCAAAACCTTTTTGACCCCGCTGGCCCCTTTGGTTCCCATCACAATTAGGCTAACTGCTTCCTGCTCGGCCAATCGGGCCAAAGTGATGGAAGGAGTTCCCTCCTGCACTTTTCCTGTCAAATGAACTCGGTCATCTTCATATTTTTCCTGAAGCCTTTGGATCAGCTTTTCTGCATCCTTATACATACTGTCCAAAGCTAAAGCGGCCTGAGATGCAAAATCATAAACCAGTTCTACCACATGGACTAAAATGATATCAAGCCTCTTCTCTGGGATTAAGTTGAGTGCGAATTGCAATGCTTTTTCAGAATTTTTGGAAAAATCAACGGGAATTAAAATTTTCATGGCTTCTTTGATTTACTTTCCTAAAATACAGCTATTTGAATAAAATAAACAGGACAAAAGTCACCGGAAAATAAATTTTATTTCAAACAAGAAGCAGGGCTGAATTTCGAGTTTGGAATAAACACCCAATCGAGATTTACACAGATTCAAAAATCTGAAAAAATCAGGATCGTCAATCAATCTCACCTCCCAGCAACGATGAAAAGATAGCTGGGCACTTACCCCCAAAAACTACTTACTAATCAACTCCTCAAAATCATCCCGGATATAAATTACGTTTCTTCCCAGTTCGATCCATTTTTTCTTCTCCAACTGCTTGAGCAAACGAGAAATTACTTCCCGGGAAGTCCCCAATTCATTGGCAATTTCTTGATGGGTAGTGTGAAGCTCGTTGGTTTTATGCTGCTTCATTTTGGTGACAATGTAGCGCATCAAACGTTCATCCATTCGTTTAAAGGCCACTGCATCCAAGGCAATGAGCATTTCCTGAAATCTATTTTGGTAGGTAGAGGATACAAAATCCTTCCACTGTTTAAACTCATCGGAAAGCTGCTCATGAACGGCCACCGGAAGCGCGATCAAGGTGGTGGGTTCCTCTACAATTGCTTTGATTTCTGAAGGTTTGGAGGCAGTGCAACAAGTCAGTGAAAGCGCGCAAGTCTCACCGGCATCCAAATAATACAAAAACAATTCTTTCCCGTCCTCATCCATTCGAAGGACTTTAATGGAGCCTTCAAGAACGATGGGGACCATCTTGATGAATTTCCCAGGCTCCATTAAGACCTTTCCAGGCTCAAGTTTCATGAGTTGGCCTTTCTCCAGAATAAGCTCCAGAAGCTTTGGATCAGTAAAATTAGGTAATGCGCTTTTGAGTTCTTCGACAGTCATGGTAGATAAAAAACCGAGAATTAGTAATACGACAACCGTGAAATTAGTGATAAAATCACAAACTGAATCTTCCCATTTTAATAGTTAAGCTTTTACTGTAGGTTTTTTCTAAAAAACCAAGAAAGGTGATGAAAGTCACCAAAATCTTTAGGGAGGATCCTTACCTTTTGAATACCAAAACGATCTAGCTATGAACCATTATCAAATTGTAATTATTGGCGGGGGAACTGCCGGAATTACAGTCGCCGCTCAACTCAAACGAAAAAACAAAGCGTTGAAAATCGCAATTATCGAACCCTCAGAAAAACATTATTATCAACCAGCTTGGACGCTAGTCGGAGCAGGAACCTTTGACTTTAACGAAACCGAGCGAGATGAGGCTGATTATATTCCTAAGGGAGTGGAATGGATTAAAGATAAAGCAACCGATATCAAGCCTGAAAAAAATTCCGTTCATACCACCAAAAGCGGTGAAATCACTTACGATTTTTTGGTCGTTGCTCCTGGATTAGTTATGGCTCCCGAACTTCTTCCCGGTCTTAAAGAAGCCATGGATAAAGGTGTCGTTTGCAGTAATTATACCGATCCAAAGCATACTTGGGAGGTATTGAAAAATTTCAAAGGGGGAAATGCGGTGTTTACTCAGCCTACTACACCGATCAAATGCGGAGGTGCCCCGCAAAAAATAATGTATTTGGCTGAAGATTACTTTCGAAAGAATGGCTTACGGGATAAAACCAATGTGATTTTTGCCACTCCCGGGACTGTGATTTTTGGTGTTCCGGATTTTGCCCGGACCTTAAACAAAATCATCCATGAACGAGACATCATTTTTAAACCTTTTTATGCACCCATAAAAATTGATGCAGAAAAACAGGACATCTACTTCCAATACATCAAGCCCGGTGAAAGCAGCAACTGTGGAGTTACCGCAGAAAATCCCATTGGTGAAGAGTTGACCGGGGATACCGAAATAAAGCTTCATTTTGACATGCTTCACCTTGCTCCTCCTCAAGCTGCTCCAAAGTTTATTCAGGAATCTGCTATTTCTATTCAGGAAGGCCCGGGAAAAGGATGGGTAGACGTGGATATCCATACCCTTCAGCACAAGCGTTTTGGAAATATCTTTGCCTTGGGAGATGTTGCTCATCTTCCCACCGCCAAAACTGGAGCGGCCATTAGAAAACAAGCGCCGGTAGTAGTAGAAAACCTATTGAAACTTATCCAAACCCAAAAAGTCGGTCAGGCCACCTATCAAGGATATTCTTCCTGTCCCTTGGTCACCGGTTATGGAAAAATGGTTTTGGCCGAATTCAAATACGATAATATCCGGGATAGTGACCCTTTAATTTCAAAATTGGTGGATACCTCCAAAGAACAGTGGAGCATGTGGCTTCTTAAGAAGTACGGCTTACCGTTCATGTATTGGAATTTGATGTTGAGGGGAAAAGCCTAGGGTGAATTTAATGAAGCCCGATGGCAGGTTATCGGGCTTTTTTTGGAAGAAATCGAGAGACAATTTTCCCTGAATTCACTTTTTTCAAAAGGTCAAATCTAAATTTCGATAAGATGATGACAACTTTTCCACCCATTTACATGTTGAAATGAAAATTAACTGACTGACAATAAATGGCATGAATTCAGTCCAAAAAAAACTCTTCAGCACCTTAATTTTGGTCATAGGCTTGGGATTTCTACCCATGGGTTGTGAAGTTTTTTGCAATGATTCCTGTGGATGCGGTCCTCAGTTTGAGGTAAAAGATTTTAGAATAACTGCTTTTGAAACTTTAACCTTAGCTGAAGATGGGCAGCGGATCGACCCCAGCACAATTTTACCCTATACCCAAACCACTAAATCCTTTCGGATTGCCCAATTTGAAACGATCGCTCAGAAACCACCTTCAGGAGTTTCATTTCCTGGAATGGCCATGGCTTGTAGCCCTATTCCTCCTCAGTCCGTCGAACGGATGACAACTATTTCCCTGATTAATAAAAAGGAACAAATCCTTTCGGACGGGACCGTCTTGAAAATTGGAGACCAACTCAACCCCTTTGTAGAGATGAGTTATTTTTTCTCCTCCCAGACTTATCCCATTTCAGATTTTTTGGAAGGAGGATTGACCTTGTACACGGATGACTTATTTAAGTTGGTCTGGCAAAAAGCACCCGGAAAAGAAATGGTTGTGGAGTTTGATTTACATATTGAACTGGAGGGTGGAAGGGGCTTTGTCTTACCCAACGAAATCCTCAGTATTCGCTAGTCGTGTAAAATATGATAAAAATCTTATTTATTTTTCTTTAGATTCATTCCAGATAAGTTATTTTTGCCTATTCGTTTCCAATCACCTCATCAAATTCATGACCGCAGACCAATTGCCCCTTCTCAAACAAGCTGTAATCCGGGAAGTAAAAGACTCACCTCTACGGATTAATCTGATGGAATTGGGCTTTTTACCTGGGAAAATCATCTCTCTGCATCATGTAGCCCCGGCCGGTGGTCCCATGGCATTTTTGCTTGAGGAAACCATCTTGGCCTTACGAAAAAATGAAGCTTCTCTGTTGGAAGTACAACTTCTCTGATCGTTCATGTCCGACTCAACTCAATCTACTGCTGTTAATACCCCAAAAATCGCCATCATCGGAAATCCGAATGTAGGCAAGTCCACTATTTTCAATCAGCTGACCGGCCTGAATCAAAAAATCGGGAACTATCCCGGTGTTACTGTGGATAAAAAAACGGGGGTCATGAACCATGAGGGAAGCAGTTACCAACTCATTGACCTGCCTGGCACTTACTCGCTTTATCCCAATTCGGAGGATGAAATTATTGCCCACCGGGTTCTCAACCAGCAAAGTGAAATCGAAAAACCGGAGTTTGTGTTGATGATCATCGATTCACTTCAGCTTTCTCGCGGTTTATTTTTAGCTTCCCAATTGATCGACCTGGGTCTAAATCTGGCCTTGGTTTTGAATATGTCTGATCTGGCCGAAAAAAAGAAAATCGAAATCAAAGGGTTTGAATTATTCAAAGCTTTGGGAGTCCCCATCCTAAATACAAATGCCAGAGCATCAAAGGGATTGGACGAAATACGAAACCTGATTCATCAGCGTAATTTTACCAAACCAGCAGAGTTTTTGAAGGTCAGCGAATATTTGGATCCCGCTCTATTGGTGGATGTGAAGGAAAAATTTGAACTGGACACGGATTACCAGGCTTATCAATTACTTCGATTTGGGCTGAAAGACCGGGCCCTTTCACCAGAAAAACGGGCTTGGATTGCAGACAAACTAGCTTCTATCTCGGTGAATCTTGAAGCTGCTCAACTCGAAGAAACCAAGCTTCGTTACCGAAAAATTACCGAGATAATCGAAAAGGTGGTTGTCAAAAAAGAAGCTATCCCTCCGGCCACAAACACCCTGGATAAAGCTTTTCTCCATCCCGTTTTTGGCTACCTGATCTTTGGGGCTATTTTGCTGTTGATATTCCAGGCAATTTTTGCATGGGCCTCCGTGCCCATGGATATGATTGATGGTTTTTTTGCCCAATTGGCCAGTTGGGCAAGCAGCAACTTACCTGAAGGTGTGCTGTCTAGCCTTATTTCTGAAGGGATTATTCCAGGAATAGGAGGCGTGGTCATCTTTATCCCACAGATCGCCATGCTTTTTGGTTTTTTGGCGATTTTAGAAGATACCGGTTACATGTCTCGAGTCGTTTTTATGATGGATCGATGGATGAAGCCTTTCGGATTGCATGGAAAAAGTATAGTTCCCTTGGTTTCTGGAGTAGCTTGTGCAATTCCAGGGGTCATGGCGGCGCGGAATATTGGAAATTGGAAAGAAAAAATCATTACCATCATGGTGACTCCTTTAATGAGTTGCTCGGCCCGATTACCTGTTTACATTATTCTTATCGGTTTGGTGGTGCCCAATGAAGTGGTTTTTGGATTTGTCAATTTACAAGCCTTATCGCTTTTGGGATTGTATGTTTTGGGAGTGGTCGGAGTTCTTTTCACCTCATTTGGGCTTAAGAGTATATTAAAAACCTCCGAGAAAAGCTACCTGATGGTGGAGCTTCCCAGCTACAGGACTCCAAGGTGGAAGGATGTCTTGATGACCATGTATAGTAAATCTTACACTTTTGTCACCGAAGCGGGAAAGGTTATTTTAGCCATTTCAGTGATTTTATGGGTGTTGGCGAGCTATGGCCCACCGTCCAAAATGGAAACGATCCGAGCAGATCGAGATCGTCAACTGGAATTAGCCCAAACGCCCGAAGAACGAGAAATGATCGAAGTAGCCACCTCTTCAAAATTACTTGAATCCTCCTTTATTGGAATCATGGGCCATGCCATTGAACCCGTGATAAGACCTTTGGGCTACGATTGGAAAATCGGAATCGCATTGATCACTTCATTTGCGGCAAGAGAGGTTTTTGTGTCGACGATTGCCACAATCTACAGCATCGGCGGAGATCCAGAGGATGACTTGACGATTAGAGAAAAGCTCAATTCCCAAATCAATCCCAACACCGGAGAAAAGACCTTTAACCTTCCCACCGCATTTTCACTGATGGTCTTTTATGCCTTTGCCATGCAATGTATGAGTACAGTGGCTGTAGTCTATCGGGAAACCAAAGGTTGGAAATGGCCGTTAATACAAACGGTATACATGACCATTTTAGCTTATGTATCTGCATTGATCACCTATCAAATCTTATCTTAATATGTGGCAAGAAATCATCCTGGGAATACTAGTATTGTCAGCCTTGATTTTTCTGGGCCGAAAATACCTCTTCAAATCCAAAACCGCCGCCGGCTGCGATAAATGCGCCAAACCTTGATTTTTGAAAAGAAAGGAAAAGATTCCTAATTTTTTGATAATTTCAACTCATGGGCAAAGTCGCCAACCAAAGTATTCAAACCACTATTTTTTCTTACCTGGGTGTAGTAATTGGCTACTTCAATGTTCTTTGGCTTTACCCCTATGCCTTGGAAGCGGCCCAGCTGGGGACCTTTCGAACCATTCAAGATATGGCTTTGCTTTTTGTTCCTTTTGCACAGCTCGGTTTAGGTCATGGAATTACCCGGTTTTTCCCGAAATTAGAACAGGGTCAATCTGCATTTCTGAGTTTCAGTTTACTTTTGGCTTTGGCTGGATTCCTTGTTGTGAGTTTACTTTTTTGGTTTTTCCAACAGTCGATCATCTCCTTATTTGCGGTCAATTCCCCCGATATCTTACCCTACCTAGGGATCGTATTACTGATTACATTCATGGCACTGATGAATTCGATTCTGGATGCTTACAGTCGTTCTTTTCTCAAAGTAGCCATTCCTACATTTTTCAGAGAGGTATTTATCCGGCTTTTGATAGGACTTTGGGTTAGTTGTTTTCTAATGGAGTGGATCAGCTTTGATCAACTCATGCTAGGGTTGGTTGCTATTTATGGAATTCCACTAGTGGGAATGCTGGGATATTTAGGATGGTTAAACGTCCTTAAACTGGATATCCGATGGAATAATTTCCCTCCGAATTTCAGACGATCTTTTCTTCGATTTAGTCTGATTACTTTTTTGGCCACTGCTGCCTCTACCCTCATTATGAAAATCGACAGCGTGATGGTCAGTTCAATGATCAGTCTAGAAGCCAATGCCATTTATACCATCGCATTCAGTATGGCCTTGGTCATCGAAATGCCTCGTAGGGCTATATCCCAAGTCGTGATGCCGGTAATTGCCGATCATTTTTCGCGGGATGAATTTGCTGAAATTAACCAGATTTATAAACAGGTAAGCCGTAGGCAGCTTTATATCTGCCTCTTGTTATTTGTAGGACTTTGGGCTAATATCGATTCGATTTATCATTTTATTCCCAATCGGGAAATCTACGAAACGGGGAAATGGGTAGTTTTTTTAATCGGCTTGGGAAAACTCTTCGACGTAGCCTTTTCAGTCAATTCAGAGATTTTGGTTTTTTCAGCGTATTACAGGTTTAATTTAACTGCCACGATTTTGATGAGTTTTTCAATCATTGTGTTGAACTATCTGCTGATCCCGAGTTTTGGAATTGTGGGAGCGGCCATGGCTTCAGCTTTAGTCATGCTGGTATTTAATCTTTGGAAGTATTTTTATTTGAAGCAAAAATTGGGTTTTGTACCCTTTGATCAAACCACCTTAAAAATCCTTTTGATCGGAGGATTTAGTCTAATTATAACAGCCAATTTACCAGCGATGGAAAATCCGTTGCTAGCTATAGGAATTAAAACAACCTTGATATTGGGAGTTTACCGATTGGCAATTTTACTGAAAATTTATGGCCAAGAAGAATTGGATTGGGTCAGAAAAAAGATAAAAAAGCCCGGATCTTAGAGTGTTACAAACCTCCTTATAGACAAGATTTGAGCTGCCTTGAAACCGCAAACTTCCACTGTTATCCTGTCCTTGCGGACGAGGCCCCGAAAATTCGGGGTGAGGCCTGTTTTTGGAGAGGGCTTCACTCGGTATTTTGTTAATTGTGAAGTTTGAACATGTCAGCGATCCGAGCTCTTGTCAAATATACGAGATAAAATCCGCACAGTTAAGACTTATCCCTGCTTATTGATTCAAGATAAAAAATTACCAAATACAAAACCTATTCAAACCAAACCTAAAGGATCTACAATATGAAATAAAATTCTAAAAATAAAATTAATACAAAATATAAATCCTAATTAAAATCAAATTTATCCGACTAGCAGAATTATATTTCAAAGATAAATTATTCCAATCTCTATTTTTAACTTTAAATTTGCATCGCAAAACCCAGTAAACAATGTATTTGATCAAAAAGCTCATCGTCTGCCTCGACCAAACCGCATTGGACAAGACACTGATCCAATATGCGGCATTTATCGCAAATGTCAATCAGACCAAAAAAATCTATTTCGTCAATGTGATCAAAAACCTTTCCGTGCCTAAGGAGGTGCTGTCCGAATTTCCCAATCTGGTGGAAAACATGGTCAATGAACGACAGCAGGCTATGGAGCTGGCTGTAAAAGAAAACTTCCAGGGTAAAAAGGATATCTCGTTAAATTACATCGTCAAAGAAGGCTCTTTATCCAAAAAAGTATTAAAGCTTGCAGAGGAAAAATCTGCAGACATGATCATTATCGGAAGAAAAGTCAGCTTGCCCGGCACGGGTGTTGCGTCACTTCGATTGGCAAGGAGAGCGAGCTGCTCCCTTTTGATCGTTCCTGAAAATTCCACACCAAAAGTGAATAAAATACTAGTTCCCTCCGATTTTTCAGATTATTCCAAAGATGCACTTGAGGAAGCTGTTATGATTGCCGAAAAGCATGGGAATGTGGAAATTGTTTGCCAAAATGTGTATTCGGTACCCTCCGGTTATCATTTTACAGGTAAAACCTTCGAGGAATTCACCCAAATCATGGAGATGCACGCCGAGATCAACTATAAAAAGTTTATCCGTAAAATTGACACCAAAGGAATTTCCATCACTCCGGTTTACACCAAGGACGATGACGATGATCCAGTGGAGGAAATAGTTTCCAAGGCTAAAGAAATTAATGCAGATGGCATTATCATTGGAGCAAAAGGCAGAACTGCAGCCACAGCGCTTTTTATAGGAAGTATGGCCGAACGCTTAATTCAATACAATGATAGTCTTCCGCTTTTGGTCACTCGGCCAAAAGGAAAAAATGCGGGAATTTTGGACTACATTTTAGAAATTTAAAGAAAAGGGAACTGCAGGGGGTGAACAGCAATAGAAAAATTTAGCCAGTACCAGTCAGGGGAAAAGAAAAGTCCGCACTTAAAAACAGCGTTTTACCCCGGATACTAACTGGAAAACCAACCCAGGTTGAAGTCAATCTGCTTTGGTTACAAATCCTCTGATTTAAATGCATCACCTTCTCGAAGGTCTCCGGACTCAGCCCCCTAGTGAACCAACTCATTCGTTGTTGGGATGTACCATGGATGAAAGAACCCGGAATCACCTCTCCCCCTAAACGCATTTGTAATCGGTCATCCCCAATCGCATGGGTTGCATTTCGTGCTTCCTGGAAATCTCCAGGCTCCATCATTTCACTGATTTTTTAGCTATGATGGGCCCAAACACTTGCTAGAAAATCCGCTTGGAATTCTAGCCAAACCGAATAATGCTTGTATTCGGTTTGGCTGATTAGACTGCGGAGACTTTGAACTCGGCCTGTGATCCCCATTAGATTTTGAATAGGATGACCCACGTCGTGAGCGATCACATAAGCTTGAGCAAAATCCTAGGGAGCATGGAGCATTTGGGCCATATCTTCAAAAAAACTCAAATCGATGTAAAACTTTTCATCTGTTTATAATTTTTTTTTAGCGGTCATATGGAATCTTCGCATTGATTATAATCATCCCTCTGTGTGTCGCTTTAGTCTTGCTCGATTTCATCTGATTATAATTTGTTTTTGAACGGTCAGATGGAAAACCCTGGATAATCATTCTCCTGCGTGTCGACTATTCGACATGGGTATTTCATCTGTTTATAATTGGTTCTTCAGCGGTCATATGGAATCTCGCAATTCTAATCATCCCGGTGTGTGACGGGTACATCATGCTCGATTTCATCTGCAGGAAAATAAAAAGGTCCGGTAGCCGAAGTGGCTTAGCCACAGGCAGAAGAAACCGAATTTGTAAATCAGACCAAAGTAGGTTCTCGATAATCCTCCAACAGCTGATTCCATCCCCCTTCGGTATCGGTCAGAAAAACTGAAGTGAATTCGGCCAGCTCATCTACTTCCGAACTGGGCTGATAAGGAGACTCGGTGTTTACTCCCTGCCCACCGCCACCCAAAAACCCACCAATAAAATCCAAAGGATTTGTGCCTTTGACTACTGAAAATAGGATCACTATTCCTAGGATTACCAAACCGCCTTTGGAGAAAAGAAGCTTGATCAAAAAACCTAAAAGAAGGGGGTTGATTCCCCCTCCACCCGAACCGGAACGGCCACGTCGGTCCTCCATATGAGTACTTTTTCTTCTCCCTTACCACTTCAAAACTTACCTGTCGATAATGTATCCTGACCTTATAAAAATCGCATTCAGATAAAATCCTTTTTTTGCTTGATTAAAATTAACCAAATTGAGTTTTAAGATTTGAATCAACCCTAATTAAATTCTACTATGAATCCCAAATTCAACCTAAAAACCCTAGTGTTGTCCACTTTCATGTTCAGCATGATTTCTTTTACTTATGCTCAAACCGGCGTAGGCGTAGCCCCTATTGCAGGCTCAGAGCTCATGTTAGATGGCAGTAAGGAGATGCTATTGAAAAATTGGGACTATTGGAAAGGCCCTCGTTTTTCTGCTGAAGACCCAATCAAATGGCCAGAAGTCAAAGATCCAGTCACCGGAGGGAAAGCCATTAGCAGTAATGACCCCGCCGGTTCAGGAGGAAAATATGGTGCAGCCGATATTGTCACCAAAAAGAAATACCGGGATTTTCGGGCACATGTCGAATTTCTGATCAAAAACGAAGGAGGAAACAGCGGTGTTTACCTTCAAAACCGCTACGAAATCCAAATATTAGATGGAGACTATGGACTTCATGGACTGGCAGCGGTAATCAATGAGCATTTGCCAACAGTGAACGCTTACAACGGACTGGGAAAATGGAATGCCTATGACATCCTTTTTAAAGCCGCTCGATTTGAAGATGGCGAACTGAAAGAAAAAGCCCGGGTGACCGTTTATTTCAACGGCAAAAAAATCCACGAAGATGTCAGCATTCAACAAGTTTGGGGTGGACCTAACTCCGGATTGGATGGGGGAAATGATGGTGGAAAGGGAATTACCGATAGACCCGGGGGATTGAAACTACAAGCTGAAGGGCATGATGTACTCTATCGGAATATTTGGATTAAGGAAATGGACCTGGATGGCAAAAGCACGGATTTTTAATTTCCAAAATCCTCAAAAGGAAAAAGTCAGTTGACTAGTCAAACAGAAAACCCGACTCCATGAGCCGGGTTTTCTTGAGTTTAGTCCTACTGGGTTTGAAATCAATCTTCCAATTCATATTTTAAAGTTCTTCCCTTTTCCACTGCTGGAAGCCCTTCGGTCATCCAAAGTGGTGCAGGAGCCCCTTTGAGGTAATGATCAAAGAACTGACTCAGTCGTACAGAAAGGTCTTTTCTGTTTTTTCGTTGACGAAGATTATGATCTTCTCCATTGTATTGAAGCAACCAAGCGGGTTGATTTAATCTTTTTAGGGCCATAAACATTTCGATTCCTTGATACCATGGCACAGCACCGTCTTCATCATTGTGCATAATTAACACCGGGGTATTCACGCGATCCATAAAGAATAAAGGGGAGTTTTCGATGTAATACAGAGGTTTCTCCCATAGTGTTCCTCCGATTCGGGATTGTGTTTGCTCGTATTGAAACATGCGGCTCATCCCCGTGCCCCATCGAATCCCACCATAGGCAGAAGTCATGTTGACTACCGGAGCACCTGCGCCAGCAGCCTTAAACATATCAGTTTGGGTAATCAGGTAGGCCACTTGGTACCCTCCCCAGCTTTGGCCTTGAATCGCCATATTATCCACGTCCACAAATCCTCTAGCAACGATGGATTGTACACCGGGAATAATGCAATTGTAGGCACTTGGACCTGGAAGCCCCAGGTCATACTTGATATCTGGTACAAAAACCAAGTAATCGTTGCTGACAAAATACGGAATATTGATCGTAGATGCTGAAGGAGCCGGAGCTCGGTAATTGTGGAGGCCATTACTGTTCCGCTCATAGAAATACACCATCATGGGGTATTTTTTATTCGGATCAAAATCATCAGGCTTAAACAACAAGCCTTGCAGCGGTACTCCATCATTGGCCAAGTAGCTAACCAATTCCACAGATCCCCATTTTACATTGGCTTGCTGCGGATTTAGATTGGATGCTTTTCTCAAATTTTTCAGAGTCAAATCGCCTAAATACAAATCCGGGTTTTCCTGATAGGTACTTCTTCTTACCGTGATCTCTTCTGAATCCTTTGCTTTATTAAAACCAAAATACCTGTGATCAGTCATCAAAATCTGTTTGGGTGGATTTTGGGTAGTCAGGCTGGACTGATAAAGACCGGACTGCTTGTTGACCTCATTGAACGCCGTCAGATAAAGTGGAGCTTTCGGATCGATGGAACGCTCTTCCCTATCCAAACTTAATCTCCTAAACTCAATCGAATTAGCTCTGCCTTGCCCTTGTGTAATATTGACAGCCTGGCTAGGATTTTTTGGATCAATTTTCCAAATATCATAGCGATCGTTAATCAATATCGCTTGATCATCTTCCAGCCAACCCGCCGAACCATAGCTTCCAGGAAGGGAAGGAGAATCATGCAATTCCTCGTAGAAATCCACCTCCAGTGCTTGGGTAAGGTTTATTTTATTTTTCTGAGCAATATCGTAAGCGATCCAAGTGGAATCGGTATTGGCATACCAGGTAATGTATTTTCCTTCAGGGGAAAGACTCGGGTAACCGGGCAGTTCTTTCTCCACTAATGTCCTTTCTCCGGTAGTAAAATCAATGATGTAGACATCCCGTCCAATCTGAATGTCCCATGAATAATTTCTTCGATAAGGAGAATCAGTCCAAACCAAGGCAAAATCCTTTTCTATTTTATTTTCGAGAATTAGGTTATTGATTTCTCTAGTCTCCAGCTGGGTAATTTTTTGAGTTGCCAAATCCAGCGTGGCAGTGTATGACCTTCGCTCCTCTCGAGACTTATTCCGTAGCTGCATGGGTTGGATTTCGGCATCTTGCCAGCCCCAAATGTCCAAACTCACCCGCTCTTCCTCCAGGATTGTAGTATCCGATTCATAAGCAAAATCAACGTAATCGTCCGCTACTCCGAAAAACAACCGCTTTTCATCTTCTGAAAAACGAATCGAAGCATGCTCACTCAGGCGACTATTTTCCAACAAACCCGTTGAGTTTTGATTGACCAGTTCTTCCAAAGCCAACTCTTCGGTTGGGGTCAAGTAAAGCTGATAATACGGCTTCTCCGATTTGGATGAATCATTGGTAGAAATAAAGGTTAAATAGGATGACTTGGGTGAAAAAGTCACCTTGGAGTATTCTGTATTCCCCTCATGGACAGCTAGGCTCTCCCCTGTGGACAGATCCAAAAGGTGAATAGCCGCATTATCTAAGGTATCCTGTTCAGCTAAAACATACTGGAGAAATTTCCCATCTTTAGAAAAACCATAACTTTTTACCCGTTCAAATTCATAGCTTGTCTCACCGTCTAGACTCCTCACCAGTAGTTTGGTGCCATCCGTTTTCATTGGCTTTTCTGCTTTTGCCGTAGAATCTGCCTCCTCTTTTTTAGCCGGTTTTTCTTTCTCAAAATGAATGGCAATCCAGCTGCCTTCTTCTTGCGGAATGGCAAAAGATTTCACATTGGCTATTTTTTCTAATTCCCCAGCATTCAAATTATAAATAAAGAGACTGTCCTTCGGCAGGTCATCTTTTTTTGTTTTCTTCAATTTGAGCAGACGAACAGAATCTTTTTGAGGCACGATTTTACCCACCACAAAAGCATCATCAGGTGTGAAGTCCCATCCTGATGCGCGTTGGATTACCGTCTTTTTGGTTACATCTTTAAAGGGCAAAAGCTCCAAGAGGCCATCCCCATCTTGTGGAGAAATCGAATAGCCTACCCATTTTCCATTTTTGGTGATTTTCTCTCCCCCAAGGCTCTCCCAGCCATCGTAATCATCATGGGTCAGGGACCGCTTTTGTTGTGCCTCTGCCCCTGAATAAATCAATAAGGCTAAAAGCCATACCTTCAGTTTTGTATAATTCAGCATATAGTTAGGTTTAGTTTAATTTGAATTCTTTGACAAATAAGCCTCCTCGCGTGGAGGAAAGCTTGATTTTTCCGCTTATTTCTTCGTTGGAATTGACCTCAACCCTGAAAGTAGCCGATTTTTTTTCTGCCTTTCCAGTATATCCGGCGTAGATGGTTTTATCGTAAAGCTTGGGAGTGGTGATTTTGACCTTGGCATTTTCGTAGCCTTCGAGCAATTCCTTTTCGAAATCCAACGAAACCCGGTCTTCCTGAACGATTTTGACCAACTTTGCCTGCTCCAATGCCACAGGTAATCCTCCTACATTTTCCCAAGAGATAGAAATTTCATATTTGTTATCTGAGATTTTTTTAACCACAGGTTCGTTTACTTTCAACTCCGGGAGTCGCATAGCCATGGCCAAATTAAATTGCGCTTGCTTTTTTGCCCAATTTTCAAGTTGCCAGGTAGGCCCGTTTTGGCCAAAAAACTTAGGATGAAATCCACCTATCTCTACTTCACCCAATTGGGGATGATCAAATGGCGTCCACGATTTAAATCCTTTCCCTTCATTTTCCTCTTCATCCCACCTAAGTGCATCGTAATCGTTGTAGATTCCATCGCCATTGTAATCTTTCATCGCCCCGTTATTCCATAACTCATCCCCATACCAAATACTTCCATAGTAAAAATACCCGAAATCAGGTCCATGCCCAAATAAAGGCGAAGGTTTCAGCGGATCCCCTGTCATGGAGTTTACTTTATATCGAGTACTGTAGGTTTCGTAGACATCCCCAGCCCAAGGATAGGCAGTATAGGATAGGCCCAACTCGTCCATTTCACGGTAGATTTCCAAATCTTGAGGATACATACGCTCCTCACTCTTGGAAGTCGAAGGGGGCCTCAAGTGCATTGGAACTCGAGTATCCATCGAATTGACGACTGAAATATTGGGATGCGAAAGTACCCAAAGTACGGTTGAACGTGTCTCAGGCTCACTCAAAGGGTATTCACCTGCACCATATTGGGTATATCCTCTACCGGTTAAGTCCCCCCCGATATCCGGACGCCAGTTTTCAGGATAATTTCTGTGCAAATCCAATCCCCCAATCCCATCTTCATTGAAGCTGCCATCCTGGTCATTATCGATACCTTCAGTATAAATCAGGTACTCCCCTTTTCCGGGAAAAACTCGTTTCATTAATTTTCCTGAAGGGTGATCAGGATCAATAATATAATTTGCCTTCTTTTTTTCCTCCTCGGTGACGGCTTTTTTTCTAATTTGATAAATGATGCCATCTCCATCAAGATCTTCCTCAGGATCTTCATCTACTAAGCCATCCCGATCATTGTCGTGGGGTTTAACAGAACTCCGATTTCTTTGCTCGGTAAAAAGGTAAAGATTAGACCCATCAGGATTATTTTGAGGGCGAAGGTAAAGTGCCTTTGTATCAATCAAATGGGTAATTTCTTCGTCTTTGCCGTAGTGTTCAATCAAATGCTGAGTCATCCACAAGATGGATTCACTAGAGGTAATTTCTCCAGAATGTCTTCCCCCTTCAAAATAAGCAGCTGGCTTATCGGTGTCTTTACCGGTAGATTTATTGGTCAAAGTCATTTGGTAGACAGGTCTCCCTTCCAGTGAATGACCGACCACGTAAAGATCGACAATTTCAGGATGTTCTTCTGCCCATCGCTCGTACCAATAATACATCACCTCCACGGTATGATACTTGTCAAAAGTAAGTTGATCTCCAGGGCTGTACTCAACCTCTGGAAATTTGTGTTTTTTAAAAAAGGAAGGGCCGTGGCGTTCACCGGATACGGTATAAAATTTCGCCGTAGTGTCTTGCTCAGGAAATAATTTCTCCGGTTTAAAGGACTTAACCTGCGCATGACCATAAAGGGTAAGCAGGAAAAGAAGTCCGATGGAAACTAATTTGATTTTCATAGAAGCGGTGGTTTTTAAGAATCTAAAAATAAAAACCGCACTCGAGTGCGTCTACACCGCTCAAAAAAAAAGTCGGTTTAACCGACTTATTATTTTTGAATGATCAATTCAAAGGTTTGAGCTTGATACCTTTGTTTTCCGGGAATGGGTTCACATTTGGGAAGCTTTCGAATCACGTAGTCTAGCCGCTCTTTTAAGCCTTTATCCTCGGAATTCTGCAATTCAAATCCACTAATTGCTCCCATGGAATTTACTTCCAAGATTACTTTTACCTCATTGAGTTGCTGACTTTTTTTCGTTCGAAAAATAAAAGGGGAATAGCTATCAATCATTTCGACTGTAAAGTCTGCAAATTTCCAACTCGCTGATTCTGAATTCTCTTCTTCTAAGACAGCACGTAAAGATGCTTTCTCCTCTTCGACAGAAGAAGCAAATCCAGTAACAGGATAAGCCATCAATGCCATCCCTAAAACTGCGATATGTAGAAAATAGTTTTTCATCACCTAATTGAACATTCAAAAATGCATGAAAAACATTTTCAAAGCAAATATTTTGCAGTTTAAATTTTAAAATCCTTTTCCCCAGATGGATTTCCAGTACCAGGGCCTAGTCAAAAGTCCTTTTTTTCCTATTTAGCATGGAATTTAAACCCCGTTTTGCCGATTGAAAGGAAAAGTCCATGGGAGTCATAGGAGGAGTGGGAATCATTGGTTTAAAAAACTAGGGCAGCACCGATCGGAAAGCAAAAAAGTCTCGCCAGAAGCGAGACTCTTTTCAGAATATAAACCCAAATATAACTTTAGAGATTAAAAGTTTCGAATTATTGTCCGGCTTGAAATTTGGCTGAGATCGAAATATCGGTTTTTAATTTTTTCAAATCAAATCTTCACCAAATATTCTTATAGCTTTTGAAGCCGACCTCAAAGTAAATGTATTTTGTCAAAAATTACAAATTGAAAAAAAAATTTTGCAATATTTTGAACAATCTCTAATTTACCGATCACTTCATTATAAATCAGCTAAATCCACCTCATAAAAATGGATAAAATTTTAGATATCGATAACATAGACCTAAAAATCATTTCTCTTCTCAATGAAGATGCAAAGACTCCTTACACCGAAATAGCCAAAAAAGTATTTGTCTCCTCGGGTACGGTACATGTCAGAATGAAAAAACTCGAGGATATGGGGGTGGTCAAAAGCGCCACGTTAAATATCGATTTTTCAAAGTTGGGTTATGACATTTCTGCATTTCTGGGAATATATCTCGAAAAAAGCTCCCTTTACGATAATGTAATCGAGCGACTAAAGGAAATTCCAGAGGTAGTCAGTGCCTACTACACCACGGGTAATTATTCAATTTTTGCAAAAATAATCTGCAGAGATACCAATCACCTGAGAATAGTATTGGACAAAATCCAAAAAGTGGATGGTATAGATCGGACCGAAACGCTCATTGTACTGGAAGAAAGCATCAACCGTCCTATCCAATTTTTTGATAAGGAAAAGAAATAAAAAGTCTATCTGGATTAAATCTAAATAAATAAATTTAGCTTAATCCCAACTAAATTGAACAAAAACAATACGTTTTGATTAGCGGGTAAACTATCGAAAAAATAGCTGCTTGGACCGTTTTTTATTGAAGGAATGAATCTTTGATAGATTTTTCCGATCATTCCGAACATAATATTTTGATTATATGTTGTACCTTCGCAAGCAAAATGTAATTAGTCTAAATAACTCAGCCCATGAGCAAAGACAACCAAATTTTAGAAGAGTTTACTTCCAAAGAATACGAACACGGATGGTCCGTTAATTACGAGGCCGATGAAGCCCCTGTCGGATTAAACGAAGATATTATACGCTGGATTTCTGTCAAAAAAGAGGAACCCCAATGGTTACTCGAATGGCGGCTAAAAGCTTTCAAAACTTGGCAGTCGATGACCGAGCCCGAGTGGGCAAATGTCCAGTATCCCAAAATTGACTTACAAGCTTTAAAATACTATTCAGCACCGAAGCAAAAAAGCAAGCCAAAGAGTTTAGACGAATTGGATCCTGAGTTGCTTGCAATTTATGAGCGACTCGGTATTTCGTTAAATGAGCAAAAAAGGCTTCAAGGCATAGCTGTGGATGCGGTATTGGATTCGGTTTCGGTAGCGACTACATTTAAAGAGACGCTTAGCAAGCTTGGAATCGTATTTTGTTCGTTTAGCGAAGCGGTCAAAGAACACCCTGAGTTGGTTAAAAAGTACTTGGGCTCTGTGGTGCCCATCACAGATAATTACTATGCCGCTTTGAATTCGGCAGTATTTTCTGACGGTTCCTTCTGCTACATTCCCAAAGGGGTTCGATGTCCAATGGAATTATCCACGTATTTCCGAATCAATGCGGCAAATACGGGTCAGTTTGAACGGACTTTAATCGTTGCCGAAGATGAATCCTACGTGAGTTATCTTGAAGGTTGTACTGCCCCGCAGCGAGACGAAAACCAACTTCATGCCGCGGTGGTGGAAATTTATGCCGGAGCTCATGCGGAAGTAAAGTATTCCACAGTCCAAAACTGGTTCCCTGGAGATAAAAATGGAAAAGGGGGAATTTACAATTTTGTCACTAAGCGTGGAATTTGCGCGGGAGATCACTCCAAAATCTCATGGACGCAAGTAGAAACGGGATCAGCAGTAACCTGGAAATATCCTTCCTGCATTCTCAAGGGAGACCATTCCATCGGTGAATTTTACTCCGTAGCAGTTACCAACAATTATCAGCAGGCCGATACCGGAACCAAAATGATTCATATTGGTAAAAACACCAAATCACGGATTGTCTCGAAAGGTATTTCTGCGGGAAAATCTCAAAACTCCTACAGGGGTCAGGTTCAGGTGATGAAGCGAGCAACCAATGCCAGGAATTTTTCTCAGTGTGACTCCTTATTGATGGGAGATCGTTGTGGCGCTCATACCTTCCCCTACATCGACATCCATAATCCAACCGCAAAGGTGGAACATGAGGCAACCACCTCAAAAATCGGGGAAGATCAGATTTTCTATTGCAATCAGCGGGGAATCGCCACTGAAGACGCAGTAGCTTTGATTGTCAACGGTTACGCCAAAGAGGTCTTAAACCAATTGCCAATGGAATTTGCAGTAGAAGCCCAGAAACTCCTTGCCTTGACCTTAGAAGGTTCTGTGGGATAAATCTCGACCCGGAGAAATGCACTATTAAATTTGTAAAATTAGAATCATGCTATCAATAAAAAATCTTCATGCCTCTATAGAGGGTACCCCTATATTAAGAGGGATTAATCTGGAAATTAAAGCCGGAGAAGTTCACGCAATCATGGGCCCAAATGGTTCAGGTAAATCTACCTTAGCTTCTGTTTTAGCTGGACGAGAAGAATACGAAGTCACTGAGGGAGCGGTGCTCTTCCAAGGAAAAGACCTTTTGGAAATGGCACCTGAAGAAAGAGCCCGAGAAGGTGTCTTTTTGGCTTTTCAATATCCTGTGGAGATCCCTGGCGTTTCTTCCACCAATTTCTTAAGAACCGCTGTAAATCAAGTTCGCGAACATCGGGGTTTAGAAGCGTTGGATGCGGTCAAGTTTCTTTCCTTGATGAAAGAAAAAATGAAACTTGTCGAAATAGATCAGAAACTGTTAAGCAGAGCCTTGAATGAAGGATTTTCAGGAGGAGAGAAGAAGCGTAACGAGATTTTCCAAATGGCGATGCTTGAGCCCAAACTCTCCATTCTGGACGAAACCGACTCTGGTTTAGACATCGATGCATTGAAAGTGGTATCAAATGGAGTTAATCAGCTTAAATCTGCTGAAAATGCAACCATTGTGGTGACTCACTATCAGCGGCTTTTGGATTACATTGTACCGGATTATGTTCATGTTCTTTACAAAGGTCAGATTGTCAAATCAGGAACCAAAGATTTGGCCCTGGAGCTCGAAGAAAAAGGCTATGACTGGATCAAAGAAGAAGTTGAGTCCAAAGCCATCGTCTGAACCACTTAAAAAATAAGCATGAGTACCTTGACTACCCAAGATACGTTTACTCCGATATTAGAATCAGCGCCCTCCAATTTTCTTGAGCAAAGACTTCAGGGAAAAGACCAATACCTTACCCAGGGGTTGCCCGCACTGAAAGCTGAGGAATATAAATTCACCCTGATCAGAAAGAAGATCGAACAGACAATTTCCGACATTAGGAATGCCCATGTTTTTGATTTGGATCGCGACCAGGTGAATCAATCCATTTTCCCGGGATTTGATGGGTCAGTTTTAGTCTTTACCAATGGAAGACTAAATTTAGAGCTCTCCAATTATGATGAGAATTTGAGTATATCCAAAATCTCGGATCAGCAAGATTTACCCTTAGGAAGTATTGCCAAAGCTGAAAAAGATCCTTTCGTAGGACTCAATCAGGCTGGCTTCCCAGATGGCGTCTTTATTTCTGTGGCCAAGAAAGTGAAAATCGAAAAACCTGTTTTACTTCTTTCTTTTAATAAATCCAATGAAGGGCAGGTTATTCAACCCCGAGTATGGATTGAGGCGGGAGATTTTGCAGAAGCTAGTTTCATCGATCATTCCGTTAGCATGGACGATTCTCCCTATTTCATCAATAAAGTGGTAGAAATCAAAGGTGGAGTTAATTCCCAACTTGGGTATTACCGCATTCAAAATGAAGGAGCCCACGCGATTGAAGTATCCACGCTTGAAACGGATATTAGAGAACACAGTCGATTTACCTCTGTGAATGTTTCCCTATCCGGAGATATGGTAAGAAATAACCTTAACCTCAACTTGATCGGTAGCAATTCAGAGGGCAATATGTACGGCTTGTATCTACTCAATGGAAAAACTCACGTGGACAATCATACCAATGTAGATCATACGATTCCGCATGCCGAATCCAATGAACTCTACAAAGGAATTTTGGCAGATCAATCGCGGGGAGTTTTCAATGGGAAAATTTTTGTCCGTCAGGATGCTCAAAAAACAAATGCCTTCCAGCAAAACAATAACATTTTACTTTCAGAAGATGCGGTGGTCAACACCAAACCTCAGTTGGAGATTTGGGCGGACGACGTGAAATGCTCGCATGGATGTACTACCGGACAGTTGGATGAAGAAGCCTTATTTTATTTACGGGCAAGAGGAATTGACAAAACACAGGCAAAAGGGTTATTACTTTATGCTTTTGCCGGAGAAGTTTTGGAACACATTGAAGAGGAAAGCTTTAGAGATTATTGTATTTCGCTGGTAAGCGATCGCCTGGGAAGTAAATTCTGAAACCCATGAACTTAACCATAGATCAGATCAGGGGCTTGTTTCCTGTACTTCACCAAGAAGTACACGGCAAGCCCTTGATTTATTTTGACAACGCCGCAACCACCCAAAAACCTAAGGCGGTATTGGATAAACTCCGCTCTTATTATGAACTGGATAATTCCAATATTCATCGGGGAGCTCATACCCTAGCCGATCGAGCCACTCGTGAGTATGAACAGGTAAGAGAGACGGTCCAAAATTTTATCGGAGCACAAGAGTCAGCTGAAATCATATTCACCAAGGGCACCACCGAAAGCATCAACCTGGTGGCGCAATCATTTGGCAGAAAGTTTATTGAACAAGGAGATGAAATCATCATTTCCACCATGGAGCACCATTCCAATATCGTCCCCTGGCAAATGCTCTGCGAGGAAAAAGGGGCTATCCTAAAAATCATACCGATAACGGATTCCGGAGAAATCATTTTTGAAGAATTTGAGCGCCTACTTTCTACCAAAACCAAATTAGTCAGTGTAGTTCATGCTTCCAATGCGCTGGGCACGATCAATCCGGTCAAATCCATCATCGAAGCGGCTCATCGTTATGGGGCAAAGGTTCTGTTAGACGGTGCTCAATCCACTTCTCACTTGGAAATCAACGTAGTAGATCTGGATTGTGATTTCCTGGCTTTTTCAGCCCATAAATTATATGGTCCTACCGGATTGGGGATCTTATATGGTAAAAGAGAACTTCTTGAAGCCATGCCTCCTTTTCTCGGAGGAGGAGAAATGATTAAAGAGGTGAGTTTTGAAAAAACTACCTTCAATGACATTCCTTTCAAATTTGAAGCAGGAACTCCCAATATTGCTGATGTAATTGCCTTCAAACCTGCCTTGGACTTCATTACAGGATTAGGAAAAAAATCAATTAAAGCCCACGAAGACGAACTTCTTTCCTATGCCAATGACTTATTACTCCCGATTAAAGGGGTTGAGCCCATCGGTACGGCTAAAGAAAAGGTAAGTGTCTTTTCTTTTATCATTAAAGGCATGCATCCGTTTGACATAGGTCAAATGCTAGACGCACGTGGCATTGCCGTCAGGACTGGACATCATTGCACCCAACCTTTGATGCAAAGATTCGGTATCGAAGGAACTGTGAGAGCCTCTTTTTCTGTTTATAATTCCAAAACGGAAATCGAAACATGGGCTGAAGCCGTCGCCAGGATCGCCAAAATCAAAAATAAATGAGCATAGAAGAAGTTCAGGAAGAAATAGTTAGTGAATTTGAAATCCTCGGAGAAGATCGTGAATCGACGATCTTTTACATCATGGAATTGGGAGAAAATTTGAAAGAATTCCCCGAAAGCCAGCGAAAAGATGAAAACATCATCAAAGGGTGTCAATCGAAAGTTTGGCTTACCGCTGAGGAAAGTGACGGTAAAGTCCACTACCTGGCCGATTCCAATACCGACATCACCAAAGGATTGATTTCTTTATTGATTCGGGTGTTGAATCTTCGGACTCCTGAAGAAATCATTCATGCAGAATTGAACTTTATCGATAGAATAGGAATGGGTAACATCATCGGCAGTCAGCGTTCCAATGGGCTGGCCTCGATGATCAAGCAAATGAAACTTTATGCCATCGCCTTTCAAACCAAACTTAACACCTGATCATGGAAACTGAAAACAGTACCTCAACAGGTCAAATTGCCAATTTAAAAGAAAAGGTGGTTCAAGCCATCAAGCAAGTCTATGATCCGGAGATTCCGGTGGACGTTTACGAGTTGGGCTTGATCTATGAAATCACCGTTTATCCGGTCAATAATGTCTTTGTCCTGATGACGTTGACCTCCCCCAACTGTCCGTCAGCAGAATATATCCCCACTGAAGTCCGAGATAAAATCCAGCAGGTTCAGGGAATCAATAATGTGGAAGTAGAAGTCACTTTTGATCCGCCTTATTCACAGGACATGATGTCCGAAGCTGCAAAACTTGAATTAGGTTTCTTATAAATTTAAAAATTACCATAGATATGTATCCCGAAGAACTGATTGCTCCCATGCGAGCAGAACTTTCAGATGTAGGCTTTCAAGAATTTAGGACAGCCGAGCAAGTAAGCGAACACTTAGGTCCAGATCACAAGGGAACAACCTTTGTGGTGGTTAACTCGGTCTGCGGATGCGCTGCCGGAGCAGCTAGGCCGGGAGTACGGTTTGCTTTGGAAAATGCAAGTAAAAAACCAACTACCCTTGCTACCGTTTTTGCAGGAAATGACCGTGAAGCGGTAGCCAAGATCCGAGAGATTGTACTTCCTTATCCTCCCTCCTCCCCGGCCATGGCCTTATTTAAGGATGGAGAATTGGTACACTTTATTGAGCGTCACCATATTGAAGGAAGAAATGCGAAAATGATCGGTGAACATCTAGTAGAGGTATTTGAGCATTTCTGTGACTAAATTAGCCCTTCGGGGCTTTTTTTATAAAATTGTGCTAGTGAATGAGTTGACAAAATTTCTCTTTAGTCCCACTTTAATTTAAAATAGACTACGATTACCAAAGAGAAAAAGATCAAATCTTATTCTTCTCTATTTGAAATATTATATCACCCATTGTACAAAAAATCAATAAAAAAGCAGGGTTTTTATTAACTTAAGGCCATCTTTTAAGGTTTTTTACCAAGCAATACAAAAAATAACTATATGTCTGAATCCGTCAAGTTGTCCTACAATGGACAAGATTTTGAGTTTCCGGTAATTACGGGAACCGAGCAAGAAGCAGCAATTGATATAGCCAAACTCAGAAGCGCTACTGGATTAATTACTATCGATCCTGGTTATAAAAATACGGGATCAACTACAAGTGGGATTACTTTTCTGGATGGCGAAGAAGGAATCCTTCGATACCGGGGATATCGAATCGAAGATCTCGCCGAGAAGTCCACGTTTTTGGAGGTAGCCTATCTATTAATTTACGGAGAGCTTCCAACTCAAGCGCAATATGAGGCATTTACAAGTGAAGTGACCCACCACACCCTGGTTCATGAAGACATTAAAAAAATACTTGATGGTTTTCCATCCAATGCCCACCCAATGGGCGTGCTTTCTTCTTTAATTTGCTCTTTATCGGCATTTTATCCGGAATCACTCAATCCCAATAGAAGCGAAGAAGAGATTAATTTGAGCATCATTCGATTGATCGCCAAAATGCCGACTTTTGCCGCTTGGGCTTACAAAAATGAAATGGGGCATCCGGTAAATTATCCAGACAATACGCTGGATTATTGCTCCAATTTCCTCAAAATGATGTTTGCTTTGCCCGCTGAGCGATATGATGTAGATCCAGTAGTTGCAAAGGCTTTGGATTCGTTACTGATCCTTCACGCCGATCATGAGCAAAACTGTTCCACCTCAACAGTAAGGATCGTTGGATCCTCTCAAGCTTCGATTTATGCATCCATTTCAGCAGGAATCAACGCCCTTTGGGGACCACTTCATGGAGGAGCAAACCAGTCGGTCATTGAAATGCTGGAAGCAATCAAAGCAGATGGTGGAGATGCTAAAAAATACCTGGACAAAGCCAAAGACAAAAATGATCCTTTCCGCTTAATGGGTTTTGGACACCGGGTTTACAAGAACTTTGACCCTAGAGCTAAAATTATCAAAAAAGCAGCTGATGACGTGTTGGAAAAACTCGGTGTCAAAGATCCTGTCTTGGAAATTGCCAAAGAACTGGAATACGCAGCCTTGAATGATCAGTATTTTGTGGATCGTAAGCTTTACCCCAATGTGGATTTCTATTCCGGTATTATTTATCGAGCCTTGGGAATTCCAACCGATATGTTTACGGTGATGTTTGCCTTAGGACGTCTGCCGGGCTGGATCGCCCAGTGGAAAGAAATGAGGGAAAATGGGGAACCGATTGGTCGACCACGCCAAGTGTATGTAGGTGCCAATGAGCGAGACTACGTATCCATGAACAAGCGATAAATCTTAATTTGAGATAAATCGAGTAGGAAGGTAGGGATTATTTCCCTACCTGTCCTCTCACACCACCGTAC
>NZ_JAMWZB010000049.1 GCF_024305035.1 Algoriphagus sp. | reverse complement strand
CTCTCTTTTTCCAAATCCCTCAACACCGTTTGTGTCGATTGGGAGTGCAAATATCGAGGTATTATTTTACTCTGCAATAGCAGAGAACAAATTAAAACCACATTTGTTCTAACACATTGAAAAAGAAGCAAAAAAAATTGGCTCGAAGATTTTATCCTCAAGCCAATTTGAGTTTAGTGCAGGATTTTGGCTATAATTTCTTCAAAACAATATTTCTCCAATATACTTTTATTCCGCCTCCATCATGAATCTGAAGAAGAATCCCTCCTTTACCTCCTCCAATTTTCTCATCGGAAAAATCAACCATTTTTACCCCATTCAAGTAAGAGGTAACCTGATCTCCTTTAACTACAATTCGCATTTTGTTCCAATCCCCAAATTTCAATGCTTTATCCTTTTCAGGGTCAGGTTTGACTAACCACCCTCTACCATAGGATTCATAAATCCCCCCTGTATCACTTCCCGGAGGTGCCACTTCCACCTGCCAACCTGAAACCATTGTCCCATCGACTGTAGAACGGATGAAAACACCACTATTCCCATTTGCTTCTTGCTTAAACTCAAGGGTGATTTCAAAATCATCGTAATTTTCCTCAGTTCCCAAATATCCGTATCCCTTGTCGGGACCACTTTCCGAAACTAAGAGTCCGTCCTCCACATACCATTTTTCAGTGCCATAGATTATCCAACCGTCTAGGTTCTTCCCGTTAAAGAGGTCTACTTTTTTTTGAGCTATAGCATTTTGACCGATCAAAACGACCAACGCTAACATGAATATATTCTTCATAGTGTTCTAATTTTTATGTTTTTGTACCAAACTTCACTTCCATGATCCTGTAGCGCGATCAAACCGGTTTTGGAAATGGCGTAATCTGGAAAATCATCCCATTTACCACTGTTTCTCCGCTCTAGCCAATCTTCGGAATAAGGAACAAACTCCACTGTCTTTTTTCCATTAAGATAATATTCAGCCTTTTCGTTGGTAAAGACTATTTTGGAGGTATTCCATTCTCCTGCTGGCTTGACCACGCCTTCCAAATCGGGCACATACATCGCATAATCTGCACCAAGCGACTGCCAGTCTTCTAGCGGCTCGGGGAATCCCAACTGATCAATTACCTGATATTCGGGAGCCGTATAATACGGTGCGGCATATTTTGGATCCTCCACCACATGGTAAAACACCCCGCTATTGCCTCCTGCGGCAATTTTCCAAGTGAATTCCATTTCGAATTCCTCAAACTCCATCGGCCCAAAGACAATATCTCCCCCGATATCTCCTCCATCATGCCCCAGTCCTTTTAAAGTCCCATCTTCCACTGTCCAATTGGCAGGAAGTGTGTCTCCATTGAAGGCTCGCCAACCATCGGCCGAAACACCATCAAAAAGAAGCATCCAGCCATTCGACTTTTCATCTTCATTGAGGGTATTATCTAACACGACTACCTCTTCTACAATTTCTGTCGTTTCTTCTTCTGTACTTTTTGGACTACAGGCAGCCACTGCTGCAACCATGCCCAAGGATAGGATAATTTTTTTCATTTTCATATTAAACTAATTTCATGTTTACTGGGTCCCATTGAATAAAACGGTCTTCAAAATAACTATCGTTACACAGCAACGCAGGCGCTGCAGCTCTAAATCCAAATACGGGGTCTTCAACTACTGTACCACCTGTGCGGATCGCATGAAACCAATTGCCAAAATGGTCATAATGGGCTCCTTTCCAACTGCGCTCCGCGGTGAACGAAGTTTCCCTAGGGGGCAATATTTTGGCCCGAGACTCCCCACCTGCTGAGGCTCTTAATTTTGCCTGCTCTTTCATAAACGGATCATCGCTTTCGGCATTTGAATTTAACTTCAATACTACTTCCTCCCATTTAACATCCATCGAGCCTTTGGTTCCCACGATCCTTAAGTAAGTTGTACCGCTCGTTCCGTCCACAAAATTACAACGAAGCGATAGATTGAATCCCGGATGAGCCTTTGTCTCAGGATAGTCAAACATGCCTAACAAAACATCTGGTACTTCACGCTGGTCTTTCCAATACCTCAATCCCCCCATGGAAGATACCTTAGTAGGTCCAAGAGAATTGGTAATAAAATGAAGAGAGGAAAATAAATGAACAAATAAATCCCCCGACATTCCTGTGCCGTAATCCAAGTAATTTCTCCAACGGAAAAACCTTAAAGGATCCCATTCCCGACTCGTGGTGTTCGATATATACCGTTTCCAGTCCACCGTTTGCTCATTACCGTCTTCGGGCACGTTATACTGCCATGCTCCCTCCGGAGACATACGAGCCCAAAAACCCTCAGCATAAACTAAATCTCCGATTGCCCCTGCCTCTAGCAACTCTTTCGCTTTTTCATTACCCAAAGAGGAAAGACCTTGCGAACCGACCATCATTACCTTCCCGGATTTTTCCCAAGCAGCGATTACTTCGGCACCCTCCTGGACAGAATGAACCATAGGCTTTTCGCAATAGACATGTTTCCCCGCATTTAAGGCATCAATTGAAATCTGCTTATGCCAAGAATCAGGTGTTCCGATTATGACCGCATCCACATCCGATCGCTTAAGAATCTCATGATGATCTTTGGTCAAAAACAAATGGCTGCCCCATTTCTCCCTTGCAGAAGCCAGTCGCCCATCATATAAATCACAGACAGCAACCAAACTTACATTTGCATGTCTTAAAGCTGTATTGGTATCCTCGGTCCCCATAATTCCGGCCCCTATTAGGCCTAATCGTATAGGTTGGTCGGCTTCAGGTCCACCTTTCCGAGCCAAATATTCCTTTGGGCTCGAATCATTTGCAAAAACCGATGGCGTTAATGCTGCTACCCCGGTTGTTGCTCCTAGCTTTTTGAGAAAAAGCCTTCTAGTGTTCTTCATAGGTTATTTTAGGATTTAATTTGTTGAGGCGTAAAAGTTAATTAAAATTTTTAAAAAAGTGTCTGATGGAAAATCTATTTTTTTAAACGGTTCTTCCTTAGCTACACCTTATTATCTAATTTATCGAAATAGTCTCTTGCCAAAATCAATCGGGAACCGTACCAAGAAAATAACTCCCCATCAACCAATAAAACCTGAGTTTGCGGCAATATTTTTTGAAAATATGCTACATCGCTCACCTTAAAAGGGTAAGGCTCACTGCTCAATAATAAAAACTCTGGATCTATATGAATTAACTCCTGTTCTATAATAGAAGGATATCGGGTTGATTTCATGCAATTTTCAAAACCTGCCCATTCCATCATTGCTGAAATAAAGGTGTCTTTTCCGGCAACCATTATCGGGTTTTTCCAAATGAGATAAATTGCTTTCCCTTTTCGTTTCAAAGGTGGATTGAGTTTTTCCTCTATCGAAGAAATAATCTCCTTTGCTCTTTTTACCGTGTCGGTAATTTTTCCTAGCTCAAAAATCATTGACAGGGCTTCTTTCACAGAAGACACATCGCTAATCCATACGGGAAAATCCTTTTCAAGTGCCAAAACCACCCCTTGTTCATTTTCCTCTTTATTACCAATGATCAAATCTGGATTCAGTTGGTGAATTTCCTCCATTCGGATATTTTTGGTACCACCGATGATCGTTTTTGATTTTTTTAAGCGGGAGGGATGGATACAAAATTTGGTAATACCCACTAACCGATCCTCCAATCCCAAATCGACCAAAAGCTCTGTCTGTGAAGGGACAAGTGAAATAATTCGCTGAGGGAAATCATCCAAATGAATTTTGCGTCCAAGTTGATCTGTAAACTCCATTCTCAAAAGTAAAAAAAGCCACTGCAACTATTCGTGCAGCAGCTCTCTTTCTTTCTTTTTCGAATGACTAAAAATGGCATCATAAAAAAAAAGTAATCGCATTGAAAATCAAACTCCTGCTTTTAGATCCGAATTTTTCATCAATGATAAGGCATTTAGTGTCAATGGATCAATATTCAAGAGCTAAAAGAAACTCACCATCGCCCTTTCTCAACTCGCTCTATTGGATGTATCGAAAATCAAAACTCGGATCAAAATCAAGCAAAAACTCAAACATCAGATTGATGACCTGCTCAATATCCTCCTTGCTTGCAGTCTCGACAGTAGTGTGCATGTATTTCAAAGGAAGCGAAATCAACGCTGATGGCACTCCTTCATTGGAATAAGCGAATGCGTCCGTATCAGTACCTGTCACTCGTGAGGCTGCAGCTCGCTGAAATGGTATTTCCTTTTGCTTAGCAGTTGCAATAATTAAATCCAATAATTTTTTATGAACTGATGCTCCATAAGTCAATACTGGTCCTTTACCGGCAACCTGTTCTCCACTGGAAATTTTGTTGTACATCGGCGCAGTGGTATCATGACATACATCCGTAATGATAGCAACCTGTGGTTTAATTCGATGAGCAATCATTTCAGCTCCGCGTAAGCCAATTTCCTCCTGAACCGAATTGACAATATAGAGCCCAAAAGGAAGTTCTTTTTTCGATTCCTTGATTTTTCTGGCAACCTGGGCAATCATGTAGCCTCCAATCCGATTATCAAGCGCCCGTCCGGAATAAAACTTATTGTTCAACTCTGTCAATTCATCTTTGAAGGTGATCACACAGCCTACATAAATACCCATCTCCTCTACTTCGGTTTTGGAGCGCGCACCCACATCTATGAAGATAGTATCCAAGGTCGGTGAATCTTCTTTTCCTTCTTTTCTCACATGAATTGCCGGCCAACCAAATACTCCAGGAACCACGCCATTATCGGTATGAATATTCACCCGCATGGACGGAGCTATCATGTGATCAGACCCTCCATTTCTCCTCACATAGATATAGCCGTCCTCTTTGATATAATTGACAAACCAACTGATTTCATCGGCATGTGCCTCAATGACAACTTTATATTCCGAATTAGGATTAATAATACCTACTGCGGAACCATAATTATCCGTAAAATACTCATCTACAAATGGCCTGATATAATCCAGCCATATTTGCTGGCCTGATGCTTCAAAGCCGGTGGGAGAGGCATTGTTTAGGTACCTAGTGAGAAATTCTTTTTGGTTTTTAAATGTATTCATAGAGTTTTAATTCAGGCTTTCAGTTACGAACAAGTTGATTAGAATTTCATCCTTTTGTTTTTCTCAAATAGAAGGGATTGTTATTCAAATTCTTACAAAGGAATATTTCCATGTTTTTTTCTTGGCAATTGATCCACCTTATTTTCCAGCATCGTGAAGGCTTTGATCAATTTTATTCTCGTCTCAGAAGGGATGATTACCTCATCAATAAATCCTCTGTGAGCTGCCCGATATGGATTGGCGAATTTTTCGGTGTATTCATCCACTTTTTCCTGAAGTTTGGCTTCTGGGTTTTCAGCTTCCGAGATTTCTTTTCGGAAAATAATTTCGGCGGCACCTTTAGCCCCCATTACCGCGATTTCCGCGGAAGGCCATGCAAAATTCAAGTCAGCACCTATATGTTTTGAGTTCATGACATCATAAGCACCACCGTAAGCCTTTCTAGTGATCACAGTGATTCTAGGTACAGTTGCCTCGGAAAATGCATATAATAATTTTGCCCCATTGTTGATAATACCATTCCATTCCTGATCGGTACCGGGAAGAAAACCTGGAACATCAACTAAAACCAACAAAGGAACATTAAAACTGTCACAAAAACGGACAAACCGAGCCGCCTTTGTCGAGGCATGAATATCTAAAACTCCCGCCATAGACTGAGGCTGGTTTCCCACTATCCCTATACTTCTTCCTGCTAGCCTTGCAAATCCTACAACAATATTATCGGCAAAATTCTCATGGACTTCCAAAAAAGAATTCTCATCTACTATTCCTGCCACCACGTCTCGCATGTCATAGGGTTGATTGGGGTTTTCCGGAATCAGTTCATCCAAAACCTTCCTAGTTTCATCAACCCTAAGCTCATAGGGATAAATGGGAGCAGTCTCCTCACAATTTTGCGGAACATAACTCAAAATGCTCTTGATTCGCTGAATGCATTCCACTTCATTTTTACAGGAAAAATGAGTCACTCCTGACTTGGTACTGTGGGCCGAAGCCCCGCCGAGCTCTTCAGCAGTGACGGATTCCTGAGTAACGGTCTTGACCACATTTGGTCCAGTTACAAACATGTACGAGGTATTTTCTACCATCAAAATAAAATCCGTAATCGCCGGAGAATAAACTGCTCCCCCCGCACAAGGCCCCATAATTGCAGACAGTTGAGGAATGACTCCCGAGGCTCGAGTATTTCGGTAAAAAATATCCGCATACCCCCCAAGAGAATTAACTCCCTCTTGGATTCTTGCTCCTCCAGAATCATTAAGCCCAATCACCGGAGCCCCATTTTTCATGGCCATATCCATGATTTTACAGATTTTCTCAGCGTGAGTTTCTGAAAGGGAGCCTCCAAAGACGGTAAAATCCTGAGAAAAAACATACACGAGCCGCCCGTTGATTTCACCATAGCCCGTTACCACTCCATCACCTAAATAATGTTCTTTATCTAGTCCAAAGTCTTTGGCCCGATGCACTACAAATTTATCGATCTCCTGAAAGCTTCCCTGATCCAAAAGCAAGTCAATTCGCTCCCGCGCCGTCAGCTTACCTTTTTTATGCTGCGTGGCAATTCTAGCTTCTCCTCCGCCCATAAGGGCTTCCTCATTCTTCTTCTTTAATAACGCGATCTTCTCCGAATTTCCGGGAGCTGTATAAATGGGTTTATCTGAATTAGTCATGTGCAATTAGTTGTATCCTCCAAAGATAATAGGCTTTGGGAAGGGAGAAAACATTCCTGCCTATGTCTGGAATTTATCGACTTAATTTCTGCCCAGAATCAAGAAATATCTTGGAATTAAAAACTGACCTTCCGATAGTTTTTGGAATTACTTTTTATATTCGCCCATCCAAAATTTTGGCAAGATATGAGTACCCGAAAGGCGGCGGTAATAGACATGGGCACCAATACATTTCACTTGTTATTGGTAGAATTAGGCGAACGCGATTTTAAAACCATTTACAAGGAAAAGATCCCAGTAAAACTCGGTCAAGGAGGGATCAATCAAGATCAAATTTCTCCAGAAGCACTAAAAAGAGCCTACCATACCCTTGGTCACTTTCGAAACTTAATAGATGGGGAAAACATCCAGCAGATTTTTGCCTTCGCCACCAGCGCAGTGAGAAATGCCAAAAATGGATTACTCTTTGTTCAGGAAGTAAAAGATTCCCTCAACATTGACATCAAAGTCATCAGTGGTGAGCAAGAAGCTCAAATGATCTACGAGGGCATCAAATTTTCAGGCTCACTGAATGGACAAACCGAATTGATGATGGATATTGGTGGGGGCTCTGTAGAATTCATTATCGGAAATTCGGCTGAGGCTTTTTGGAAACAAAGCTTCGAAATTGGAGGGCAGCGATTACTCGAACTTTTTCACCATCATGACCCCATCACCAAAAGTGAAATCGAGCAAATTCACGACTACCTGGAAAAGAAACTACAGCCCTTGATTCAGGCCATTCACAGCTATAAGCCGACCAGTTTGGTGGGAGCCTCGGGCACTTTTGATACCTTAACGGATATTTATTTCGAATCCATGCTTCAGTGCAAGTTGACCGGTCAGCACGTTTTTGAATTGCCTTCAGCAGAATTTAGACGAATCTATCAAATGCTTATTCATAAGGATAAAGCAGAGCGACTTCAGATTCCGGGGATGATCCCCATGCGAGTGGATATGATCGTGGTTGCCTCTACTTTGATCGACTTTATATTGAAATATGTCCCAGTAGACTCGATCACCTGTTCCCACTACGCATTGAAGGAAGGAGCGATTTCTATGCTCCTCAACGAATTGGAGAAAATATAAAATTCCAAGAGTACCCAATACTTTTTACCTTTAGGATACTTTACACCAACGAGCAGATTTTACCATGAGCACACTCTCCTACGATCACCTCTATAAATTTACTCACGACGTATTACTTAAAATGGGATGCCCGGAGTTTCATGCGCAAGTGGGAGCTGAAGTTTTGGTTTCAGCCGACCTCCGTGGAGTGGATAGCCATGGGGTAGCGAGACTATCGGGCTATGTCAGATTATGGGAAAAAGGACGAATCAACACCAATCCCACTATTCAAATCGTACACGAAAGTCCCTCTACAGCAGTGGTTGATGGAGATGGTGGATTGGGGCTGGTCGTAGCTCCCTATGCTATGAATGTTGCCATCGAAAAAGCAACTAAAGCTGGTACCGGTTGGGTTTCGGTACGAAATTCAAATCATTTCGGAATTGCCGGTTATCACGCCATGATGGCGTTGGATCACGACATGATTGGGATATCGTTTACCAATGCCAGTCCCCTAGTTAGTCCGACATTCTCAAAAGAACGACTATTGGGAACCAACCCCATTTCTGTAGCTATTCCTGCCGATGAAGAACCCCCTTTCGTAGCTGACATGGCGACGACTACTGCCGCAAATGGAAAATTAGAAATCCTTCAGCGTAAGGGAGAAGAAGCCCCCACAGGTTGGGTACAAGACAAAGAAGGACATCCTACCACCTCGGCAGACGGAGTCAAAAACGGCGGGGCATTACTTCCCTTGGGTGGAGATCGCGAGCATGGGTCTCACAAAGGGTATGCGCTGGGCGCCATAGTGGATATCTTCTCCGCAGTGCTTTCAGGGGCAAACTACGGTCCATGGGTCCCCCCTTTTGTAGCCTTTTTGGACCCGGACCCCAATCCGGTGGGAAAAGGAATAGGTCACTTCTTTGGTGCAATGCGTGTAGATGCCTTTAGGCCCGCTGATGAATTTAAATCAAATATGGATACTTGGATTCGACGATTTCGCTCGGCTGAAACCACTCCCGGAAATGACCGCGTGATCATTCCCGGAGATCCTGAACGAGAACTTGAGGCCATTCGAAAAAAAGAAGGAATCCCGCTTCTGCAACCTGTTATAGAAGACCTATCCGAATTGGGAAAGCGATTAGGAGTAAAATTTTAATTCAAAACTAAAAATACAAAAGGCCGGTAAAATTTTACCGGCCTTTTTACTTTAAGAAAGTAATCAAGGATTAAGTTTTGCCAAAATCTCCTTCGCCTCATGCCATTGGAGTCTTGGGCCAAACTGGCTAACAATTTTAGAACTGGCCATAGAAGCTAATTTACCGCTGGATGCATAGCTGTGTCCATTGGTAATTCCGTATAAAAACGCACCGGCAAACATATCCCCTGCCCCATTGCTATCAATAGCCGTTGTTTTGTAGGGTTCGATATCAATAAAGGTATCTCCATCAAAAATCATTGCCCCATTTTTCCCCTGGGTAATCACAAAATGTTTGGCCACCTTTTTCAACTCTTCTCGGGCTTCCAATAAATTGGTTTTGCCTGTGAAAATCTTCGCTTCTTCCTCGTTGGCAAAAAGCAAATCCACGCTGGCACCAATCACCTCATCAAACGGCTCTCTGAAATACTTAACCATAGCAGGATCAGAAAAGGTAAGAGCTACTTTTACCCCATTTTCCTCAGCGAGTTTTTTTGCATGCTTCATGGCAGCTTTCCCATTTTCTGAGGTTACCAAATATCCTTCGATAAATAAGTATTTGGAATCTTTAATTGCAGATTCATTGATGTCTTTCGAAGAAAATGTAGCAGTGATCCCCAAAAAGGTATTCATCGTACGCTCCGAATCCTCTGTCACCATAACCAGGCATTTCCCGGTCACGCCACTTTCCAAATCCTCTACTTTCAATGCATGAGCGACACCGGAATCATTGAGATCATCGAGATAAAAACTACCCAACTCGTCGGAAGCCACTCGAAAACAGTAATACGATTTACCCCCAAATTGACTAACAGCCACCACTGTATTGGCCGCTGAACCACCAGCCTGCTTTTTGGCCTCTGCTGTATTAATGACTTGCATAAGACCATTTTGTCGATCTTCATCAACTAAGGTCATCAATCCTTTTTCCACTCCATGATCGGCAAAAAACTGATTAGATACCTTAAACTCTATATCCACTAGGGCATTTCCCATCCCCGTCACATCGTATTTCTTCATCTTTATATGTAATAGTTTATTTTTATTTCTTAATCGAAAATTGGATGGCGCTCAAAAGGCTTTTCTCTATCAAACAAATAGCGATAGGTATGGTGAGTTTTGTATATCTCTGCCAGAAGCTGCTCACACACGCGCATCATTTTTGGATTGAAATCCCCAATCCAGTTCATCTCGATGGTTTTGTATGGAAAGGAAGGAGAATTACTCATTTTGTCGTAGCTTATAATCATGGCACTTTCCACCCCTTTGCCTTGGTGCTCCGGTACCACCCCAAATACCAAACCCAGCATTTTATTGGGGGGTGAAAAAGTCTTATACCAAAGAAATTTAAGTTTGCCGATTAGGTCCATTTTTCCGTTGACATGTTTAAAAATCTGATTGATTTCAGGAATATTGATAAAAAAGGAAACCGGTTCACCTTTATAAAATCCAAAATAAATCAATCGGGAATCAATAATGGGTTTCATTTTCCCAAACATCAGCTTGGCTTCTTTCAGCGTCAAGGATTTACCCAAATGCCTAGCCCATGCTTTATTGTATACGTTCATGAAGTATTCGGGAGCTTTTTCTTGGAGCTCTTTACCTTTGATGTAGCGAAAAGAATAATCCGAATTAGCGATAATTAAGTTGGCCCGATCGATCATCTTCTGATCAAACCGCAATTTTTGTACAGGGCGCTGATAAGTAAATTGTTTGAAATACAGTTTGAACCCATACTCTTCAAAGAATTTTTGATAATACTTAAAATTCCAGGGCATGTTATAGTTGGGCTCAGAAAATCCATCCACCAAAAGTCCCCACCATTTATCCCGTTCACCAAAATTAATTGGCCCGTCCATAGCTTCCATGCCTTCTAACTGAAGCCATTCTTTGGCTACATCAAATAACATAAATGCAGCGGTCTGATCCTCTATACATTCAAAAAAACCAATCCCTCCCGTAGGCTGTTTCTCTTTCATTTTTGGATTGATAAAAGCTGCGATTCGACCGATGCTTTGTCCCTCTTCACTTTGCAAAAGCCAACGCTTGGCTTTGGCTCCATTTCTAAAAAGTTTATTGCTTTCCGGATGAAAAAGCCCTTCAATATCCTTATCAAGTGGCCTAATCCAGTTTTTTTCGTCACGATAGAGACGAACGGCCATTTCAATAAATTCTTTTTGCTCGTGGGGATGGATTACCTCAATTAGCTTCATTCGAGAGACTTTAGTCGGCTAAATTACGTCATTGAATTCAATTGCCAAAGCTCCTATTCGGAACCTTCAAAAAGTAATTTTTAGCTCTCAGCCATCTCGCCATGTCCTCAGGATAGACCGAACACGGGATTAAAAACCCTAAACTGACTTTTGGGCGATCTGTAAACCGTAATTTTATTTACTGATCCTGCTCGGGAAGGTAAAGCAACTGATCGGCTTCAAAATCGTATAGTGTAAGCGATCTCAATTCATAATAAGCCACCCAGAAATCCCTCAATGCACTGAAATAAGCGCGCTTATTGCTATCCTTTTCATTTTGGGCAATGTTAAGGTCTGTTATGGAGACGTTTCCGGATTGGAAACGTGTTAGGGCTATTTCATATCTTCTTTGGGCAACCTCATCGGAAACCTTGGTCACATTTAGCCGTTCTTTGATCATCAAAAAATTTTTCACCTTGGTGAAAATCTCTTGCTCAAAATTAATTACATCCTGCTGTACCGTATATTCGACAAGTTGCTGATTAGCCTCTGCTTGAGCCATTCTGGCTTTATTTCGTCCCCAATCCAGAACCGGTACAGAGATTCCCAAGCTAGCCAAGGCTTGGGTATTGGGATTGGCATAAATGTCTCCCCAATTGAAGGCTGCATTATTATATCCATAACTCGCATTCAACTGAACATTAAGTCGTTGCCCTTTAGCCTGAGCCACGAGCGATTCGGCTTCTATTTTTCGGCGATCAAATCCCAATGCTTCAGATCGATTTTGGAAAGCAAGATCAATAGCCTGTTCCACATTTACCTCAAAATCAGGAATATCTTCTGGCGAAACCAACGAAATTTGACTACTTGGGTTTAAACCAATAAATGAGTTCACTGACAATGCAGAGCTTTCCAAATCCAATTTTGCCTGAGCCAAATCCTGCCTGGCCTGAAGAGTCTGAAGTTCCACTTGCAAAAGTCGATCTTCGAAAGTAGTCCCAAGCTCATAACGCTTCTTTTCGATATCAAAAATCTCTTCGGTATTGGCTAAGTTTTGTGTGGCAATATCCACATTAACTTGTGCCAAGAGGTAATCAAAAAACAACTGAGTCACAAAAAGTGACACTTCCTCCATTTCCTGAACAAACTCCCGCTTGCTTTCTTCATAAAGAAGCGGCTGGATTTTTTTATCCCATTTAAATTGATTGTAGGCAAAAATTGGTTGCTGTAATCGCACATTGACTGGAATCCCGGACCATCGGGTCTGAATTTCGTTTGGACCTGCCAAAAAATTATCAAATCTGTTGGTTGAGGTATTTACAGAAATCACTCCACCGGTTGGGGCAATCACCTGTTGCAAACCAAGCTCCAAGTCGATAAAATTCTGTCTCACCTCCAAAAATTGAATCGAACCATCTGGCTGGGTAATGCCATTAAATGCTTGTGAATAACTAGGTAAGGTTCCGTTGAGTCTCAATTGGGGATTATAATTGGAACGAAAGAGCCGGTATTGCCAAAAACGATTTTCCTTCCTTGTCAAAGCCCTCAAGGCCGCCGGTGAGCGGTCTTTCGCGCGTTGAACCATTTCTTTCAACGTGTAGGAAGCACTTTCTTGTCCGTTTGAATGAGTCGAGATTGTAAAAATCATCCCTAAAGACAAAAGTAATAAGCGGTGAAATTTCATAGAATGGTAAACAGTTAGGTAAAATACGTCAACTAAAATACTCACCCTTTCTTCATATCCAAAATTCTCAGGTGAATTGATATCCTAAAAAATCTAAAAAATGAAAACAAAACAAAATTTGAAGCCTAAAAATACCCGAATGATTAACTTGCAGGCCTGAAAAAATAGGATGAAATCGAGCATGAGGTGGACATAACCAAAAGGAATGACTACCAAACCAGAAAGATTCCATGTGACCTTTAAAAATCAATTTTAAACTCGTGAAAAAAATTATCAGTTTGGTTATCCGGTTTATTCCACGCCCTTTTTTGCAACGGGTGAGTCCCTTGGTCATGCCACTTTTCAGGCTTACCTTACGCGGAACTGATGTTCATTGCCCGGTTTGCGACCAATCCTATCGGAAATTTTTACCCTATGGAAGGGTGTCGCGAGAAAATGCCCTTTGTCCAAACTGCCTTTCGCTCGAACGGCATCGGTTGATGTGGTTATTTTTAAAAGAAAAAACTGATTTTTTCACTGCCAAATTAAAAGTTCTCCATGTAGCACCCGAGCATTGTTTTATTGATCGCTTTGAAAAACTCCACAATCTGGACTACCTCACCGCAGATATAGAGTCCCCTTTGGCAAAAGTGAAAATGGATATTCATCACATTCCCTTTCCTGAAAATTCATTCGATGTCGTTTTTTGCAATCACGTGTTAGAACATGTCGAAGATGACATTTTAGCCTGCCGCGAAATCAATCGGGTGTTAAAACCCAATGGTTGGGGTATCGTCCAATCCCCCGTTTATCCGATAGCCAAAACCATCGAAGATAAAACCATTGCTGACCCCAAAGAGCGAGAGCGTTTATTTGGACAGCGAGACCATGTCCGGAGATTTGGACAGGATTATGCCACTAGGTTGAGTACTTCAGGATTGAAAGTTGAAGAAAATCTTTTTGTCAAAAGCATCCCCTCCAAGGACCTGTTGAGATTAGCACTGGCAAAGGATGAAGTTATCTTTGTTTGCAAAAAGGGTTAATTCCAACGATTTTTCAAAATCAATCCAGTCAATAAACCGGACCCGTATCCGACTAACTGAGTCAAGGAGCAGATTAAAGCCAAAAAACCCACAGTGAGTGATCGATGGTTCAAGCTTGCCGAAGCAAGAATCAAAAACACCCAAATCAAAAATCCAAACCCAAGCAAGGTGGAAAGAGGAGAATTGATCCCCCATGTCAAAAAACAAAGCAGAATATAGAAAAGGAACAAGGCGGGTAAGAAATGAACCAGCTGGATTGCTTCGGGATGAAACCTGGATACATTAACCCGATTCTGCCCAAATGAAAAGGCTTGTCGAGCGAAGGAACTCCAGGTGTTTTTTCGCTTATGATAAACAAATGCCTCCCGAACCAACTCAAGCTTAAACCCGGCCTTTTTGATCCGCATGCTCAACTCGATATCTTCTCCACGATTAGGATCGATAAATCCACCTACTTGCTCAAAAACTGTTCGACTAAATCCCATATTAAATCCTCTGGCTTGATAGGTGGATACATCTTTCACTTTCCCTCTAATTCCTCCAGTAGTCCAGAAGGAAGTCATGGCAAAATCCATCGCTTTTTGCAAAGGGGAAAAATCATCAGCCGCTGCATCAGGACCACCAAATGCATCGAGTTTTCGATTGAGAATCGCTTTTTCGAGTATTTCTAAATAATTGCTGGGCAAAATGACATCAGAGTCCAGAATAATAAAAAAATCTCCTGAAGCTATTTCCATCCCCTTATTTCGAGCAAAGCCCTGACCTTGATTTTCTTGAAACATGTAGCGGAGCTTCAATCGTTGACTAAATCGCTCACACATTTCCGCAGAGGTACGCTCAGATCCATCCTCTATGACGATCACTTCAAAATTTGTCCTTAGCTGTAGGGTAAGACTTTTAAGCAGCTCCTCCAAATCCTCCGGTCGATTGTAAACCGGTATGATTACCGAGAACACCATTACTCAGTACAATTGATTCGTTCGTCGATTTTGTATTCGGTTTCTTTGGATTGATTGGAGGTCATTAGTTCTGCTATAAATCCAGTGACAAACAACTGAACTCCCACAATCAGTGCCACTAGGGCAAGAAAGAAAAGTGGCTGGTCGACGACTTCTCTTACCTTAACTCCTTCCCTGAGGCTGTAGACTTTTTGAGCAATCAACCAAACTGTAATAATAAAACCAGAGCTAAATGAAATCGTCCCCAACAATCCAAAAAAGTGCATGGGCTTCTTCTTGTATCGATGTACAAAAGACACCGAAATCAAATCGAGAAATCCATTCAGAAAACGCTCCAGACCAAACTTAGAATACCCGTATTTTCTGGCCTGATGCTGGACTACTTTTTCCCCGATTTTGGCAAATCCGTTCCATTTGGCCAGCAATGGAATGTATCGGTGCATTTCCCCATAAATTTGGATATTTTTGACGACTTTGAGTTGATATGCTTTCAATCCACAATTGAAATCGTGCAGTTTTATCCCAGAAATCCAGCGAGTCACACCATTGAAAAAGCGGGAAGGAATGGTTTTGCTGATAGGGTCATGGCGCTCTTTTTTCCATCCTGAGACCACATCAAATCCCTCCTCTACTATCATTCGATAGAGTTCCGGGATTTCATCGGGACTATCCTGCAGATCTGCATCCAATGTAATTACCACCCTACCGGAGGCTTGAGAAAATCCGGCGTCTAAGGCGGCAGATTTCCCATAGTTTCGGGTAAAATTCAAGCCTTTGATGTTCCCATTACTTTTGGAAAGTTCAGAAATAACCTGCCAAGAACGGTCCGTACTCCCATCATTGATCAGAATGATTTCATAAGAAAAACCACGATCATTCATCACCCGGCTGATCCATTGTGTTAATTCGGGTAGGGATTCTTCTTCGTTGAAAACAGGAATTACGGCGGAAATCTGAAGCATTTTAGTAGGAAAAATCCTCTTTCTTTTGATTAATGGCAGCTACAATCAAACCGATGATCAATGCGCCTAGGATCACACTAAAGAAAGTAGAAAAAGCAAAGAATTCTGCGGTTTGGAAAAAGGCCATGAACTCAGGCATTTCTTGAGCTGAAGCCCCGCCTCCAAATTGCTCTTGAGCAGCTAGCTGAGCTTCGATCATCCTTTCCATATAAGCAGGATCGATTACTTTTACATACAAATAAAAGCCCAATCCCTTTAACAATCCCCCTAATAAACCAACTCCCAGGCAAATCAAATAAGCTTTTCCAAAAGCAAGCAATTGATTATTCCCCTCCCGAAACTCCTTGGTAGCCAGAAAATACATGGTGAAAGCTAAACCCACAGAGATCAACCAAGTAATCACTGAAACGGCTATGCTTCCTCCCTCTTGAAGTCCAGAAAGGATTGAAACAAAAACAATAATGACACTAATCAGTCCATAGATTAGTCCCCATTTTTTAATAACATCAGAAATAGAAGTGTTCATAGTATGCTTAGTTAGGGTTTTTCCTTAAAATTATTGAAATAATAATGGTAAAAAACAATCCTGGGATAATTTTCCAAAGCGAATCACTCAATGCAACGTCTCCAGCCGTCATTTCTTGGATATTTTCCAAGGTGTTTTGATAGGATGACTCGCCCAATTGATCAATAATGGTTTGACTATTTTCAACCAATACACTCAGTTTCGATTCCCGGATAACTTGAAATAAATCTTGGGAAAAAAGTAAGATCACCCAAATTCCCAGCCCTGAAACCAAGGCAATCAGCATATAGGTTACAAACCCCACAGACATTCCTTCAGCAAATGAGATAAACCCATGATTGGTGTAATCCTTGAAAAACTTAAGTGCCAAAAAGATAGAAATCGGAGTGATAAGGTAACCAAATACCAGATTCAAATTGGTTGGATCTGGTTGGAGAAAAGCAAGAAGTCCAAAAGAGAGGATACTTAAAATCCCTCCGAGAATTCCAAACTGGTAGGCTGATGCGAAATACTTATTCATCGATTTGAACCAAATGTCCTTTCTGTATTACGTATCTCACTTTTCCAGTCAGTTTTTGTCCAAACCAAGGGTGATTGGATGCCAAGGACTTGTTGGTATTTTTTGAATAAGTCCAAGTGGCATTCGGATCAAAAATTGTCCAGTTTTCGTTACTATTTCTTTTCAATACAGCGGCAGGACCATCGGTAATTTTCTCTAGTAAAAGATCCCAACCCAGTTCATCTGCAAGTTTCACCATGCCAGGAAGAAAAGTCTGCAATCCAGCTTGCCCTAAATTGGCAAGATCAAATTCCATGAATTTGGAGTCCCAATCCTGCGGCTGATGATTGGAACATATCGCATCGATAGTTCCGTCTCTCAGCCCTTCAATCAAAGCAGCTCTTTGAATGGATCCCCGAAATGGCGGCATGACTTTATAATTGGGGTCAAAATCCTTTAGATCCTCATCCGAAAACAAAAGTTGATAAATGGAAACATCAGCCGACACATTCAACCCATCCTTTTTTGCATTTCGGATTAACTCCACAGATTTAGCGGTGCTTAAGGTTTGAAAATGAACCCTTCCTCCGGCATAACGCATCAACTCAAGGTTCCGATGAACCGCGATGTCTTCGGCCATGCTGGGAATACCCTTCAGACCCAGGTTAGTAGAAACTTTTCCTTCATGCATCTGACCAAAAATAGCCAAAAGCGGATCATAGGGATAATCGAATAATATCCCACCAAACTTTTGCAAGTATTGAAGGACTTTAAGGTAACGATCCGCATGATGAAGCGTATGGGTACCATCTCCAAAAATTGAAATACCGGTTTGATAATGCATATCCAAAATCTCGGTCAACTCTTCACCCAGTGCGCTTTTCGTGACAGCACCTTGGATAATTAATTCTGGGAGATAGGGTTGAGACTTGGATTTTAAGAAGTCAATCTCATTTTTTGTTTGAATAACCGGGTCTGTGTTAGGTAAGACAACTGCTGCACAAAAACCACTAGCTAGCAGAGTACCACAAAGGCTTTCCACAGTTTCTTTATATTCAAGTCCCGGCTCGCCCAATCCAGTCCGAAGATCAATCCACCCTTTGGAGGCGAACCAACCCGCAGCATCAATTACTTGATCTGGCTTTTGGGGGGATGGAAAATCGGAAAGCAATTGCTGACCATCAAAATAAAAATCACCGGTTTTGCGACTTTTTGAATCAAATACGGTGAGATTTTTAAAGAGAACTGTCATCATGTTTTATTTCCACAAAACTGCATCAAAATTCTAAAAATGAAAAATAAACTTTTCCCGGCTGCCAATAAACTGGAAAAATTCTAGCCTTTACTAGTTTTCAATTCGGTATCGTCAAGCACAAATTCACAGATCAGATTTTCCTTGACTCCTAAAGCCTTCTGTTGGCTAAAAAAGACCACCATTGGAACTGGTCCCCCGTTCGGGCTTACTTTTGTCTTTGGATTTAAAACACCAAAAGCCAACATTGCTGTTGGCTTTTTAAT
>NZ_JAMWZB010000048.1 GCF_024305035.1 Algoriphagus sp. | reverse complement strand
GATTAGTTCTCGCCTCAATTTACCCATACGTGCAGTAGACCGGATACACATAAAAAGTAAAAACAATCCCCTATGCCGAAAACCTTTTCTTCCAGCCAATGCACCTAGATGGGGCAAACCCGATCTAATTATTTCCCCAAATGAAGCTTTATATTCATTGAAAGCCAATTCCAGAAAAATACGTTAAGGGAAAACACTTCTCTTTCGCTCACTCCCAAGGCATTTTACTTTCTATTTCAAAGGAGCACCCTGACGGATAGTAGACTACGCTTCAATTCAGAAATGGCTAACTTCTCCCTGTTCTCCATATCGGATGCAGAGGTATCGTCACGAAAAGTATCATGCAACTACCCTTTATCCTTAATTGGATTCGGAGATCATCAGGTAAAAATCCCTTTGCCTAGAGTTTTATGGTAGTAAAGAAAGGAACGGCATTCCTAAAAAAGTATAACGATACCTTTCTAGTCATTATTGATTTAAAAAATCCACCTGATTTTAACGCAAAGAATCTCCATTATCAATGTAGTTATTTAACTGGTCCCGCATGGAGTCCAGAAAAGCAGTCCTACTTTTCTTACGGGTACTGATCTCGGTGAAGGTTCGATAGAAATCATTCAGATTCAATCCAAAAAATGCCCCCATTTTGAGTGCAATCTCTTTCAGATCCGCTCGTCCGTGATTGAGCACCCCAGCAAGTTTCAAGGCATAAACCAGTTCGATCAGCTCTACCTTTTTCCCTGTCCAACGCAAAGGATTTTTTTTCTGGTAGGTTCCCATTACCACTTCTCCATTGATGATTTTCAACTGATGATGAATGTACTGGGAAAGTGCCAGGGTTCCTTTGATTCGGGCAAAGTACAAGGTGTACACCGTGCAATACCTGGTATCTAGGGTATGCCAAAACAAATTTGGCTTATACACCGGGGCTTGTGCACTACGCAGAAAAAAAATCTTATCCTGATTGGTTTTCTTGGTCAGCAGGTAATTGTAAAGATTCTGATGACTCTGAAGAAAATACTGAATGGACCGCAACTCCTTCTCATAGAATCGCTTGATTTCCTTTTTGGGTCCCGGAGGCTTTAAGGATTCCATATTAAATAGTTCTGAATAATACACCGACTCTTTTAGAAATTCAGTCATTTTCATTTTAAAGAACTCTACCTCTTCCTCCTCGGAAGTAAACTCATAATTGGACAGAAAAGCCTTGACCTTTTCCAGTGCCTTGTCCACCATATAGAACGCAGACTCAAACTGGATGAGCTTGTTTTCCCCATCCAACATCAGAATACCTAGGTCTCGCTCCAGATTGGCCGAAACCTGATCGCAGTAGGTGATAATGTTCATCACGTAGTTGGTTTAGTTTACAAATAGGGCTATTCATAGCGATTACTTACATGCAGGGACCAGTAGTTGGATCCGGCAACTTTGTATTTCACTTGTTTTAGACAGTGTAGCAACCAAATATTTCCAGGATCATGATTGGATCTGATTTCCAAATCCAATCTCAAAAACTCCTCAAGGCATTCCTGAAAATTACTGAGCACCTTATACTGAGCCTCCTTGAAATCCAGATTCTTCTCCTGCATCAAGACCGAAATCAGATTCATAGAATCACCGATGTTTTTCTCTTTCCGATAAGAAATCAAATCATTGCTCAAAAAAATCAGCCGCTCCCCCAATTGCCGGATATCTTTGGATTTCTTCCATTCCTCTGGATCCTCACCAAACTCTCGCCCAATGTCCAAACAGGTAAAATTCACAGCCAATCGGGCTCCTGAATAGAAAGGCTTGTCAAGTAGAAAACTTCTTGGATCCTGAACTCTACCTGCATCCTTGAATTTGGCTTCTTTGAGATTGTATTGAATAAAATCCAAGACCTCCTTTTCTACCAAGGCAATTTTGGGCAGGCACATGTTCTCCAGTTGGGGTAAGGAAGCTCTGAGCTCCTTCCAGACCAAGACCAAATCCCGGATTCTTGTAGGAAGAATCACTTCCTCCCCTTCCTGATTTTTCAATCCTGCAAGAATGGATTTCCAAAACTCGGTCTTTTGGCCCTGAGGAATCCGATCGGTCTGATCGTCCAGGTAAAAAAGCCAAGTGTAGAGCTTACTGACCCAGATCGCCGTATCCAGTTCGGTTTCCGGATAGAGATAAGAAGACAATAAACATAGTTTCTGAGCTTCAAAGGCCTTAATTTCATCCGGAGTACGCAGTAGATTCTGAAAGGAAGTAGCCCAAACTTTGGTTATAGCCTCTATTTCTCGGGCTTTAGGATGGAGTGCATGCTGAAAAGAATATTTCAATTCGGACATAAACTGAAGTTTCCAAGCAGGTATATCAGAATTCGGCTCATCTTTCTGACTTCTCATCCGCTGAACCGTACTTTCACTGACTCCGAGTATACTGGCCAAATCCGCCCGTTTCAATACATGCCGAATATTGGGGAGTCTCGCTTCCAATTGCTCAATTCTTTCCATGTAAGGAAGTTGGGTAAAAGCCACCCATTGTTCATTGGAATAGCGAATTCGCTGAATCAACTGTTCGGAAACCTCTTTCAACTCAGGAAAATGCTTAAGTACATCCTGTTCCTGCTTAAAACCCAAATTGGTAAACATGGAATCCTTTAAGCATCGGATTTCATAACGACTGGGAATCTGCTGAACATAAGAATCATAATCCATGAACATATCCCCCGGAAAGAATAGCCGGACCAACCTCCCATTCTGATACATCCCTATTAAGCCTTCGATCAATACATGGGAGTGAAGTTCAATTTCCCCTGCATACCGAATCACTTCTTTTTCGGACAAGTTGGTCAAGCTTAAATATTCTCCCAGCTTTCTAAAAGTCTGGACATCTAACATTTCTTCCAAACCCAATAAAGTCCTCATCCGGACCGGGTCCCAAGCAACAGTACTCATTTCTATTTACTGATTTTAAAAAAAACACAAAACTTAGGCTAGAGACAAAGCTATCCTGTGCCAATTCAGGCTTAGTCCTTATCTCCTGTTTCATCATGATTATCCACCCGAAGGCGTACCCGATTCCCTAGGCAGTACAGCAATACCTTCCAAGGAGTATTCACACAATCAAAAAAACCGGTTTTCTTACTAAATCTTAAGTGATTATAAAACTCCGTATTCTAAAAACCAAATATTTAACCGAAAAACTAAGAGCTGTACTTGAAAAAGTGTCATTGACACCAAAAAATGGTTCATGTCCCAACTTGTGAATTTTAATTATTCATTTTTTCCAATTTTACCAAACATTGATTGACCCCGGCAACAAGGCCTCAATCGAAGGAGAAAAAATAAAGCCAGAGCCAAAATCAAATACAGGATGAAATCGAGCATGACGTATCCGTCACACACTGGGATGATTAGAATTGCGAGATTCCATATGACCTTTGAAAAGCAAATTATACACAGTTGAAACTAGATCACAAAAACCATGGATAAGCCTTCACAAACTGCCCTCGTACCCACTTTAATTCTGATTCTCGTGTGGGCCTACACCGGTTTGGAAAAAATAATCCGATTCGAGCAGAGCCGAAAGGCCTTTCACAATCAGACTTTTCCGGGAGAGTTGGCAGAAGCCCTGAGCTATGTGGTTCCCGGGGTGGAGTTGGTAATTGCCCTGCTCCTACTCTTTTCAGTCACTCGGTGGTGGGGATACGTTGGGAGCTTGCTGGTTCTAACGGTGTTTATCACTTATGTGGGATTGATCTGGGTGGGCGCATTTCCCAGGATACCCTGCAATTGTGCGGGGATAATCGAAAGCCTGGGATGGGCAGAGCATTTTGTCTTGAATTTGGGATTGATAGGACTGGCGGTATATGGGCTTTGGAATAGTAGAACCCGTGATGGAATGAAAATTAGAAAAGAATCGATGTACTCAGCTTAAATCAAATCCAAAGGTTCCTGTTGGCTCAAGCACACAGGTTGAACCATCGATAGAAATAGGAAAAAGAAAAATAAACGAATCATGAGGTAGAAATGATGACTAATGAAGGAAGAAGAAGTAAGGAACAGGGAATAGCCGAATCTGACCCACTTAAAAGCTAAAGTCAGAAAACAAAATCCCTCCAAGGGATGAGAAGCTTATTCCAGTCCCGCCAAACACTTACTTCCAACTAAGAGAAACTCTTCAAGAGTTTGAGAAAAAAATTTAGGGGCAGCGAGTACTGAACTGCCCCACGGCCTAGGGGTGATGAGCCCCTATCCGGAAAAAGATGAAATAAAAATGAGACAATAGCTCAAGACAATAACAGGTTCATTCTTCTCGATGGCTTGGGTGAGAAGCAAGTCAATACCGATGAACCTGCCGGGGGAAGCCGAAAACCCTTGAAACAGAGTAGGCACTTTAACCACGTTCCCAGGGAAGCAGGATTAGCTGCTTCCCGAAGGAATCCCAAACGGTTTCGCTCTTTTTGATTTGTTAAAAAAGGGTGCACTTTATGAATAAACTAGCAAGTAAACTTCCGCTTCTAGCCTTTGTGCTGGCAGCAACCTTGGCCATGGCAATGAATTTCGCCGGAAATGAAACGGAACGCTATGCCTTGGATCCGGAATTGGAGATCTGGTACGACTTAACCGGAGTGACGCCCGGTTCGGGTACTTACCAGTGTAATCTCAATCCTGCTGAGGATTGTTCCTTTGAAATGCCGGATGATACATCTGACCGGGTTGAAGCCGGAATTTTCGTTGTAAACGGAAATCTTCCTATAGCTCAGCCTTAATTTAAGATCAGAGAGGGCAAATCTTATGGGCTTGCCCTCTCTTTTTCTACCGCTGATTCTGAACCATGGGATTTTGTTCCAGTTCCTCCTCAGGTATCAAAAAGACATACCGAGAATCATTTGGCGGCAAAACGGCATCTGATTCATTGTACTCCCTTCTTAGCGTGATGGCTAAGGCTGGATCCTGATTGAATCGCTTCAAATCAATCCAACGGATCCCCCGAAATACCAATTCTTTTTGTCGCTCTAAAACAATCCGTTGAAGCAAGTCCACCCCACTAAGCCCAGAAATCGGTTCAAAACCAGCTACCATCCGATGCTCCAACAAAACGTTGATCGCATCCAACGCCGTTTCCTCTTGGCCCACCCGGTAGGCTGCTTCAGCAAAATTCAACCATACTTCATCGGTGGCCAATCCACCAAAATGGTAAAAGTCTCCGGTATAATTTCCTCTGAAGTTTACCTCATCCTCAATTCCATTTGATCGGAAAAAGAAAGTTTTCCTCAAATCCATAGAATCATAGCTGGCTACCAAATCGGGGTTGACAATAAAGCCCTGGTCGAACTCAAATCCCACAAAAGATATTTCCTGATGAAATATCACCTCCGGATTAAAGACCTCAAAAGAATAAGGAAGCGAAGTATCCAAGTCCTTGTAATCCATCAGCGTATCGTCAATTCCCAGAGCATTGGAGGAGTGTTGCAATGAATTGGGATAATCTCCCCTGTTCAGATAAACCCGTCCCAACATAGCCTCAGCCGCCCATTTTGAGGGACGCATGGGGATTTCAGCCTTCATTTCCAGATGATCTACCGCAAACAGCAAGTCCTCCAAAATGAAATCAAAGCTTTCCCCTACACTGGCCCGCTGATTCTTAACATTGATATCGGAAGTTTTGCGAAGGGGGATTCCCAGCGCTTCCTCTCCTGCACCAATCCCCACCTGGCCGTAATGCATCAGGAGTTCATAGTGTCCCTGAGCCCGATAAAATTTGGCTTGGGCTTCCAAATTCAGCATCCGCTGCTCCTCTCCTGCATTAGCGGGCTGATATTCCTCCAGACCATCCAATACCACATTTGCATACATGATCTTCGTATAACTGATCAGCCAATGAAAGTCTTGCTCCCCGGGAAGGCTGGTTTCCTCCTCCCAAAAATAAAGTGCATTGAAATTGAAATTTAAGCGTGAAAGCGTACCTGGACCAATGACCACTTCATCAGAGCTAATCAGTCCGTTGGTGGGATAGGAATTCATCCCTCTCAGATAGGCGTCCAACAGCCCCTGAAAATCATCCAAACTTGCGGGGACCACCAAGTTTAAATCTGGCTTCTCATCCAGAAATTCATCACAAGCAACCAATATGCTCATGATAAAAAGAAAAGCTATTTTGATTGAATTTTTCATAGTTTTTAGATTTTAAGAAGGGTGGCGGATTAACGAATAAACCAAATCCAAAATCCGCCGGGCCATCCGTTCCATTTGAAGAAAGTCTGATTTAGAAAGCAGTGACCTTTTACCCTTTAGATTTAATTAAAATGACATTCTTAAGCCCAGTGATGCAGAAGTCAATGGGGGTGTAACTTGATAGTCCGGATCTTTGAGCCGATCCGTTGATTTCCAGATGATCCCAAGATTATTGATGTATAGGTAGGTTTCCAGATTTCTGATTCGACTCCCTTGTCCACCATTCCACTGATAAGCAACCCGAACATCCTGCAATCGGATATGATCTCCCCTTTCTATTCGGGATGAACTGCTGGAATAAAATCGCTGTCTCAGGGGATTGACACGTCCAGGGTCTGAAGGAATATCCGTAATCAACTCATCTCCGGGTTGCTGCCACCGGGATTCATAATCTGCATGTCCCCACATTCCCCGGTTAAAGGCGTCATAATTGATGGACTGCCTACGGACAAAATAGCCCAATCGGTAGGTAATATTTGCTGAAAGGCTGAATCCACGATAACTAAAGGTATTTCTGAATGCACCAAAATCCGTGGGTCTTCCCCTACCGTGAAATCTTAGGCTTTCCGGCGTTGCATCAAGTATAATGGCCCGGTAATCATTGCTGGGCTCTCCGTCCACAAAACCCAAAGGCGATCCGTCATTGGGATCGAGTCCCGCAAAGTCATAGCTATAAATCCCAAATATAGGTTTACCCACTTGGGTATTGGGAACTTGCGCAGAATAGCTGAGCAATTGATTTGCTGTAGACAAGTTCTCAAGATCAGTTACTTCTTCCTGGACCATGCTGTAAAAAAATGCCCCCTCCCACTGGATCTTTCCAATCTGCTGTACCGTAGTCAGATTCAGATCAATCCCGTTGGTGCGGGTACTGGCATAATTGGTAAATGCACTGGAAAACCCAGAAGAGGCAAACAAGGGTTGATTGGCGAGCAAATCCAATCCCTGCTTGCGATAGTACTCCACCGACCCTCTCAACTTTCCATTAAATCCTCCAAAATCCAATCCCAAATTGGCGATTTTAATCCGCTCCCACCGGAGTTGGGGATTTGGAGGACTGACTATTCCCAAAAAAGGATAACCGGAAAGAAAGTTTTGAGCACCGGAAAGATACTGCGCAGTGGTGAAGGCTGTAGCATTGGGATTGGTATTCCCGTTAAACCCATAACTCAAGCGAAGTTTGAGAAAGTCAATATTGCTGACCCTAAAAAACTCCTCTTCCGAAACAATCCATCCCAAGCCTGCGGACCATAAAGGAACAGCCCGCTGATTGGTTTCCACCCCAAAGAGATTGGAAGCATCCTTACGGGCACTGGCATTGAGCAAATATCGATCTTTGAAGCTGTAGCCCAGATTGGCAAATCCGGATAAAAACCGGTCTGCACCTCCCGAGAAACTTTCGGTAAACGGCACATTCGCAAATCGCCCCGAGCCCAGCAATCTCCTTCTTGTCAAATAATCCACCGACTGGGAAGTACCAATCACAGGATTGTAACCATAGCTGGTATTGAAATAGCCCTCCCGTTTTAAGTCCCTGACTTCAAAACCTGCCAAAACATTGAGTTGGTGGTCTGATCCCCACTTGGCTGCATAGGTACTTTGCAGCCGAACGTTATGGCTAAAGGCCGAACGAAAATCCTGTTCCAAAATACCCCCTAGCGGAACATGTCTGATCAGGCTCCCATCTTCCCCGATTTCGGTAAATTCATTGATCAATTCCCGGGTTTCATAAGATTCCTGACTGTTAAAAGTCTGGGCTCTATTGGAATTGGTCCAATACTGATATAAGCCGGAAACTTTCCAATTTTTAAGCAATTCATAATCTAGACTCGCATTTATGCGCAGATCATTGCCGCTGTTAGTAGTGCTCGTTCGGTTGAATTCCTCCAACGGCACGTAGTCCCAATCCAACAAACCCAATTCTTCCACTTCACTTTTAAACCGGTCGGAATAGGTTCGCTGTACAGAAAGTGGGTTTCCATTCTCATCGGTCAAGCGATCATAGGCATTAAAATTGGAAATATTCGGAAGCCCGTTTTCGGATCGGCTATTCACCCAATAAACCCCAATTCCCACATCCAACTTTTCATTCGCCAACTTCCAATTCTGACGGGTGGATAAGGTGAGTCTGTTGTTATTCGACGCAATGGTAGAGGCGGTATTCGCATCCCAGCCCAAACTGAACTGATATCGGTGTCTGTCGCTCCCTCCATTGAGCCCCAAAGCATATTGTTGCTGCAAGGCTCTGCGGTTTATATGCTCCTGCAATTCCCTTCGGATATCCGAGTTGCGGTAGCTGTCCAACTGGGCGGACAACTCCTGATCAGAAAGCAATCCCTGACTGTGGGCAAAAAGGCTTTCAGCTACCGGGGGGACGACAGGATTTCGGGAATTGTTCAGCAAACTGTTGTAATAACCCCGCTCATAGAGCTCGATTTGCTGGTCCACATGTCCTGCAATACTCATTCGGGGCTGGTAGAAGGGATCCTGTTCTGCCAGCTGGGTTACATTAGCCGTAAAGTTCACCTGCATGGGGGCATTGAACTTCCCCTGTTTGGTGGTAATCACAATCACCCCGTTTCCGGCCCGGGCTCCCCAGATGGATGAGGCTGCCGCATCCTTGAGCACGGTCATGCTTTCCACATCATTGGGATTGATACTCGACAGCGGCCCATCATAAGCCAAGTTGTCCACTACAATCAAAGGCTCTGCATTGGACCGGAGCGTAGCAGTACCCCGAATGGAAATACTTTCCCCAGGCTCTGCATTTGCCCTGTCCCGATTAAAGATCAAGCCTGGAGTCACGTCTTCCAAACGGTCAATCAGATTGGTGGAAACTCTTCGATCCACCAATTCCTGATCTACTTTGACAAAGGATCCTGTGGTACGCTCAGCGGAGAGTTCCTGAAAGCCGGTGGATACTACCATTACCTCATCCAATCCCATTTCGGACTCTTCCAAGGCCACATTCAAAAGGGTTTGGGAGGAACTGACCGGGATTTCCCTTGTCTGATACCCGATAAAGGAAAACAAAAGCACGCTTTCGTCCTGGTTAATTTTCAGTTGATAGTTTCCCTCATTATCGGTGATGGTGCCCTGGTTGCTTCCTTTCACCACTATGGTGACTCCGGGAAGCGGAATTCCCTCCGCGGCAGAGGTAACTTTCCCGGTAATCAATTTTGAATTTTGAGCCCAAAGGTTCGGTGATCCTCCTCCAACAAGAAGGATGAAAATCAAGAGTAGCTTTTTCATGGTTTGGATGGTTTTGTATGGTTGTCAATCAGCCCAAGGTGTTGAAGTACATGGGCTTTTCTGGAGTCCTGATCCCATCCTTCGATCTTAAAGGATTGGATGACTCCGGATTCGTCCAGAAGGAATACTTTGGGAAAGCCGAAAATCTCATAGGAGCTGATAAAAGCTTCGCGTTCCTTACCGGAGATATTCAAGTTGGTGATCGATTGGTCGGAGTATTTTTCTAGCCTGGACTTCCATAAATCTTGATCCTCGTCCACCGAGATGGCTACCAGTTCATAATCCATCGAGGACGTTTCCCGGTAAAGCGGAAACAGAAAGTCATTGAAAAAATCGGCACTGTGTCTACAGGTACTGAAGTAAACATAGACCAAGGTCGGTTTACCCTTGAAACTAGCCGAATTTACCGGATCACCCTGGGCATTCACCATTGCAAAATCCAAAAACGAATCCCCTGGAATATGTGATCGTTTTAGAGATTCCACCCTGCTGACCCAAGGATCAAAGCTCATAGTCCTCAGATAATTTTCCAGAATTGCCTCCGGTTTGGGGTATTGTCCCAAATAACGGGAAAGAAAACCGGCTTTGATCCGGTCAGCTACTTCCCCCTCATGGGAAGCTGTAATCCCGCTGAGCAAACTCTCTCCTTTAATCAACCCCAATAGGGCCAATCGCTCCACTTCCATTCCCAAAAAACCCCGGGAAACTAATTGGGCTGACGGGGAAGACTCCACTCCCGGTAAATTTTCAAGCAAACCCCGCAGCTTTACCTGAACTGAATCCAATTCTTCCGGCGAGAACTCAGCGGGAAGCTTCTCCCAACTGAAATTCCTGATCGAGGCAATTACCCCGCGATAGTGCTCCGCCATCAAGTCCAATCGGATCAGCTCCAGAAGCTCAGCGTCCAGTTTATCCTCAAAAAACCGAAGATAGTCCAATCGGGAAGCCAAACTATTCTCAGGGTTTTCCAAAGAGGCCACCTGGTTTTTCAAGTTGGTCTTTGGAGAAGAAATTACGTTCAAACTATTGCCAAATTGATTCTGGAAAAACCTGATCTTATCCAGATTTTCTTGCTTTTGGAGCAGGGAACTATTAGCCCCGAGTACCAATTGCCGGGGTGACTGAAAGGCCACTCTATTTTCTTCACGTGCCAGTAAGTACTGTAATTCATAGAATGGGGCATTTTTACCGGCAAAGGAGACATAATAACTTCTAAGGTCCAGGTTGATTTTGATGCTATCCCCGGGAATCACCAGAAAATTATCGATGAGTGTCCGGTCCCCTGCGGTCAAAGTAAAATACCCTACCCGATCCGAAAGAGGCAGCTCCACCGAAAACTTGCGGGTACCATTGTTCAGCAATCCATCAAAGAATTCCCCGGGCAGGGTTTCAATCGTTTTACTCTCAACCGCAAACTGGGAATTGGGATCTACATAGTAAGGAGTGCTGCTCAGCATCAGCGGACTCAGGGAATCCGGATTGATGATTTCCCCATAGATGAGCGTAGTATTTTCCTCCCCCTTTTGGGCGGGAGTGCTGTACTCCTCCCGCCCGGGGTGATTAGCCGCGCCTGGGTAAGCGGCTTCTTCTGCCCGCTCTGGGGCAAGGGGATGATTTTGGGAAGAATCAAGACTTTTCGAGTCCGATTCATGATCATCAGCGTCATACTCCATTTGGTCAATGAAGACCGTGACCGGGGCGGTTTGGGGGATACCCTCTCCCTCCCCTGCACCCGAATCAAGGTCGCTATCAACTAAACCATAATCTTTAAGTTGGGAAATATCGGGACGGGAATCCCCACCCCGAAGGAGTTCGGATCTAATGGAAAGATCCGCCTCCGGTGACCAAGCAACTTGGCTCTTGAGTTCGCTTCCGATTAGGCATAGCCATGCCAGGAAGCATGTGAATAGACGTTTTTTCATGCTTGTTAGAGATTGAAGACCTATGGTTCGATTGAGCTCACCACAGGCGACCGGAGAGGTGTCAGGCTGAGCACTTGAGAGACGAGAGTCTCGAAATCGAAGCCTAGTCAGATTGTCAGGCTGAGCGGAGTCGAAGCCTAGTCAAAGCCACGAATTTTAAGACATAGTCCTCCTATTTGAATCCCGATGATTATCAGGGATTCGGCACGATCGGAACCGGTCTGTCTTGGATTAAGAAATAATTGAATGAATAAGCGAAAATCCTCTGCAGCGGAAGGCTTATCATTTTTGTCAAATGGAATGAAATAGGGCCGCTTTTAGCGTCTGAAACACTTGGAAACAAAGGCCTGTCGGCCTGAAATAGGGTCGCCTTCGGCGCCCGAAATACAAACTCATAACAGGAATTTCTATTTCAGCCAGCTTGCTGGCTATGTTTCAAAGGTATTTCTACCGTGTTTCCATCCCGTTGACGGATTATGTCACTCCCGGATCAGTAGCGGTAGTCCCGCAGGTGCGGGGGCAATCCGGGAGAATAAAAATAGGTTCAAGTCGGGTTCTTGATCAGGTTTTTGAAGAGCATTTTGGGGGTTAGATTAACCCAGGTTGGTTTGTAAGATTGAAATGATGCTTCCATGGCGATGGGTTAAGTTGGAAGACGGTAGACCGGTGGTTCGACGCTGCTCACCACAGGAGACCCCTCCACGGCGGGCAGGCGAGGAGCCAACGACCAAAGTACTTGTGATACAGATCTTATTTATCTGCACATAGAAATAGAATTTCCACCATGCCCTAAAGGGCAGCAATGCTAGCAATAGGTTTTTGAGAAATCGTCGCCCGCTGACTCTGAGTGGTATGTCCGTGATGCCGGAGCTATCAGCGAGAAAAAAGGGTACGTTAAGTTTTAAATCCGGTCAAATCGGATTTTTGGGTTTTAGGGGATAGAGTCTTTCGTCCACAGGCAATCCGGCGAACCATAAATTCAGAGAACGCGGCAAAATGCTATATTTCTCAAAAATTAAAATGCTCGAGTCTGTGGTTGGTTTCATTGAAAATTTTACGCTTCACTCCCCTAGTTTTGTTCTATTCTTGCCAAACCTTTCTTATATTGTATTAGCAATCAATCACATCCAAATATTGCACTTGGAGAGGTTTTAGGTGAAGTAAAAAATTTCTATCTTAGTCAAAGAAATTCTAGTCTAGTCAAAAAAGTACTGCTATGGTCCATGCCCAGAAAATCATGCGGATTTTGCGAGAATCCCGAGACTATTCTCAGGAGTATGTCGCCAATATTCTGAATATCAACCAAAAGACCTATTCCAACCTGGAATCGGGCAAAAGCAAGCTAACCCTAGACCGAATTCAGCAACTTGCAGAATTTTACCATGTGAAGCCGGAATATTTTTTGGCAAATGAACTACCGATAATTAATTATAACACTGGTGAAAAAAGTAATAGCAATAGTGGATACATCAAAAACTACATCAATGAGAAAAGTGAAGATTCCCTTTACGAAAGATTATTGACAGAAAAAGATCAAATTATCCAAGAAAAAAATCATCAAATTGCTTTGCTAAAGGATATTATAGACATACTAAAGACTAAATTGAAAGAGATAGAATTATGACAGGAACAAGTATAATATTAAAAACCTTATTGATTGACAAAAATTTATCGATTGAGGAAGTCTCTAAAGGAACTGAAATTCCCAAGGATGAAATTCAAGCTTTAATTGATGGGAAAAGTAAATTATTTGTTGATCAAGCTATAAAAATTGGTGAGTTTTTCTCCATCCCAGCAGAATTTTTATTCACAGATTCAGCGCTAGTTAATCACAATAATATAGGTCAAAAAAGTAACAGTAATAGCGGTTTCATTGGAAGTTATTATAATACAGAAAAGTAATTTCACCGAGGATTTGTTTTTCTGAAACGATTATTTCTTAACTTAAAATTTGTTATAAAACAAAACTAATAAGGTTTAGATTTTAATGAGTCGGATTGCAAATCAAGTAACGTTTGGTTAATGTTACCTAGCATTACATTAGCTTTTCCTGCCTGCGAGTTGGGATATGTATTTTTAATGAAGAGATAGGAGATTTTTAATTTTTGTTTTCGGGCAGGGCGGACACACACCATGGCAGGCTTTGGATGAAGCGTATGTAAGCTTGAAAATGTGTGAGACTGTGAAAGGTTGGCATGATTCAAACACTGTTTATCTATAATAATATTGGTGATTTAAGTGTGTTTATTGATTCTTCAAACTCGATTCCATTTGAAAAGATTAAAATCTCGTCCCCAATACGATTGGATGCGGCCTGTGACAGCTTATAAACAATCTTGTTTTGTTCTGCATAGAGGTTTAGGATAAAGTCATGGTTGTCGTATGATACCATCCATTTCTTTTGCATCTTATGAACATATTTAGAAAGTCTTTTGTGATCCTCTTTTGAATAAAAGTTCATATACAGATCGGCTCCTTTTTGATAATAGGGAGGGTCGAGATAAATAAATATTTCTTCATTCTTCTTATCTAACTTTCCAATAAAGGATAATCCGTCAAGGTTGGTCACTGTGATGCGATCTCTGATTTCTGCGATTTTCTGAATGCGCCTTATTAAGTCATCTTTGTTGAATCGTGCATCAATTTTGTATTTACCTTTTTGCTCTTGACCACCGATTACACCACCTTTAATTACGCCTGAAATATTTGTCCTATTGAGAAAGAATGTTGATTTCGCCAATTCAAAATAATCTACCTCATCAGTATTCCGTTGGATGGCTTTATATTTATTCCAATTGTGTATTGTGACATCTACTTTTTCAAGCCATTCGCAAAACTCGTCTGATCTATTTAAAATGCCCGTCCAAAAAGCGTATATAGATTTGTCAAGATCGTTGATGTAAATATGATTTACATACCCCTCAAACAATAACCTTAGAGCTAAACCAGCACCTCCGGCATAAGGTTCTGCATAACTGGCGCCAATCAGTTGGTTTTCATAGAAGATTTTGGAAACAAAAGGAAATATACAATTTTTCCCTCCGGGGTATCTTAGTGGTGAATAATGTATGCTCATATTGTTTCCTCCTTTCCGTGTGAAATTGTTAGTATTGAACCAATTATTATTGACATTGCAATGGTTTGTTCTATGTTGTTTGATGATTGATAATTATGAGCCCCCGTATGCAACAACTGAACAATACTGTTTTCATTAACATTGTGATTCGATAATGTTGTTTTGATGTCTTTATCTAAATCCTTTTTTGCGATAGGGAAGTGACCTTTTAGATAATTCTCGAATTTTTTATTGTTGTCTTCTTTGGCCGCTGTTTCGCACAATAATCGTAAAGACATTCTAATTAGTCCTGGAAATGTTTGAGATAGTTCGTGCTTCTTTGAAAAATAAAACTGGTATAAGTCTACTATATCTCGATATAGATTACTAACCTCTCCCATGCGCAGGTATAATTTCCCTCCAAAGAACTCAGTGTTGGATTTTGGTGTCCTCTTTGATTGCCTTTGCGGTTTCTTTACTTCTTTTTTGGAATCAAACTTAATTTTAGATAGATGCGATTTATTGTTCTTATTTTGATCAATTAATTGTTGGGAGCTTGGATCTAGTACTTCAATGATTTTCCCTCTTTTTCTCCGAGTATCAATAACTTTAGTCTTGACCTTATTGGAGATATCGGTGAGCAATACAAAAGCTTCCTCATTGGAATGAACACTGTTTAGTTTACCATTATTTATACTAAAACCTAAATTTTGCATCATGGAATCTTTGAAAATCTCATCTTTCACAAAACCTTGATTGAGATGTGGATTTGAGGAGATTATACCCGTGTCCTCTTCAAGAATTAAGAAAGAACTCTTTTCTTCACCTAAAAATTTATGTAGAAATAAATCACGTTCCAAAGGTTTCCACGAACCTGAATTACCATGTTTTCTAAGAACATTATTCAATGCTATCTTTTTTGAGCAAACATTGCACGGTATTTCTTCCGGAAAATCGGGAATCCGAATTCTTGTTCCGGAAGGCACAGTTACCAGTCCATGTTTTATTTTCCCCAGAATAATGCGCCTATTTCCATCATAAACAACAGGCTTTTTTCCATAAAAAACTACCGTTGGGAGTTCACTAAAATCGTAATAATCCCCCATTTCTTTTGCCAACTTAGGCAAAGTCCATTTTAGCAAACCATCATCTAATGCTCTATCAACAATATCTTGGTCAGACGCATTTGCATCAATTGGGTCACGTGGATTTTCAGTCCATAAGACCAAATCTTTAATATTGATATATTTTACTTCTTGTTCCATAATCAAAAGATTTAGTTAAGCAACAGCTTATTGTATTTTTCCAGCAACTTCTCAAAATTATCAATAAATGTATCTACTTCCTCTTGGTTTTCTGCAATCCAAGGGTTTATTACATTAGCACAGTTTCTTCCCCAATATTGCTTTTGTGAGTTGAACCATTCTTTTGCCTTTTCGCGGCCTGCTTTGCCATTAATTTCTTTGAGTTGGATATCACGAAAAGCTAATTGTTTACTATATCCCTCGTAAATGTTGTCCCAAATAGGTGATTCGTCTGAAAGGCTGTGAAGAAATTCAGCAATAAGTCTTTCAGGAGATTTGTTGCCTGGCAACATTAAAAAGTTTTTATTTTGATTTATCCTCCTCATTTTTGATGCTTCCGTTTTTACATCTCCATCTAATACAATTAGTGATTCAGGAAATCTGAAACCCACTATTTTTTTTCTTGCCAACTCAATTAGATTGTCGCAGCCTAATGTGCAATCAACGAATTGTAAAACCAGTGATTTTCGCTTTATTATCGCTCTAAAGAAAACCTCACCCTCTTTGTCTTCCGTAAAGACTGGTATCTTCTTTGGCTTTTGTTTGATTGATAACGCGACATTAAGCTTGTTTTTAATCACCTCATAGGAAATATTATCAATGGCTTTGACTTTGGAATCCACTTTTTGCAGATATACTACTTTGAGTTGACCAGTAATTTTGACATCTTCTTGCCATTCACATGCTTTTTCAAGTATGCTTAATGAATGAGTAGTGAACACCACTTGTATGTTAAGCTGTGATGAAAATTTACGTAAAGCTTCAATTAATTTTAATTGAGATGCAGGGTAAAGAGTAGCATCTATTTCATCAATTGCCAATATTCCTCCTTGATAGGCAGCTCCATGAATTTCTTTCAATCGCTTAAATGATAATATTGCCAACAAGATTTTACCGATATTATCCTGACCAGCAGAATTCATTTTCCAATCATAAAATGAAGTATTCGCACCTAAGGTGTTTTTTTGTTTACTAGCTAAATAATCTACACTGGTCATCTCAACATTTGGGATAATCAGGATTTTGTTATGCCAATCTTGGTAAAATTTAAATTCGGTTTCTGTGAGTGTAATTTCATTGCTGGTATCAATGGAAGTATCTTCACCAATTGGAAACAATCTTGACAAACTCAGGTAAATAACCGGTAGCTGGATATAACCCGACCCCTTCGATCTATCACCCTTTTGCCAAAAGCGAATTCCCTTTGAACCTGACTTATCTTTTCTTTCAATGCTTTCTACAGTAAATTCAGGTTCTGTTTTATTATTCATACTCAGTGTCCATTCATGGCCCTTAGGTTGGTCAAAGGAATCCGAGAGTTTAAATTTTTCGCTGAATAAAGATTTATAATTTCCACCGCATAGAGGTTTTTCTCCATATAGTGGATTTTCTTTATCTGTTATAGTAAAGGGTTGGCTTATTATTCCCAATAAAGTTGTTTTTTGTGTACCGTTTTGTCCTGCAATTACAGTTAAATTGGCTCCTAAATCAAATCGAACATCATTGAAGCCACGGAATTTTTTGATATGGATACTTTTTATAATCATTGTATTTGAATTAATCCGTCTGAAAGTGGTCAAATAATCATTTAGACTGTGTGGAATTTGCAATTCAACCCCAAATCATAACCAATTTTGAATTGGCTTTCTTACCTCACTTCTCCCCTTCCCGCAATTCTTCGGGACAGGCTTCCTAAAAGAAAGGTCGATCATTCAGTGGTAAATCTTAGGTTAAAAATCCCTTGGCCTCATCCATACTGCTCCCTTGGGTTGATTACAATAATCAAAATTGGTTAGATATAAAGAAGTGAAATAAGAAAAAACCGAATTATAGTTTTTCCTATTTCTTCATTTCCCAGGTTTATGTTTATGCGGTTTCAGGGAAGGAGTATTTCCCGGTGTTTCTTTGTTATCCCTTTGTCCTCTGTCTGGTTGTCCAGTACTTTTTGCAATTCGTTTTGGTCCTGGTTTGATTCCCATGATTAGGTGGATTAGATTATTGGCTTATGTTTATTTTTTATCCTTTTTGATCTCTTTAAGGATTTTCTTTTCGGTACTATCAATTCTCCGCTGGACTTTTTTGACATCTTCCGACGGAGGTAACTCTTCCGGTTTCACTCCTCTTTTTAAGAGTATTTTCCTTACCTCTGCGTTGTTGTCGATATGTTCTTTTGAAATCGCTTGATCACCTGACAAATCCTTTTCTACCACATTATGACTAGTCAATTCCGTAGCAAAATCTTTAGCCTTAATCATTAAAGTAGGCAAAAAATAGGCTAATGGTCTATTGACCGGAACTCCGAGCTTATCCTTCATGGACTGGGTAGAAATTCCTCCATATAAAGCCCGATCTCCCTTAGACCTTATTATGGCGAAACTTTTCTGGTCTACTCCGCGCTCATAAATAATTCCTGATAGCTTCTTTTCCGACTTGGACAGTTTTTCTCTGGCGGTCAGCCTGGCGATATCCAACAAGCGCTGCTCGATCAGTTCCTGTTTTCTTGTCTGAACTGCAAAGTATGTTTGGGCAAAAGCAACTTCAGGCTTGGAGGCATCTCCATTTTGGGCAACCAAATAACAGGCATAACGTGTTAAGACCACATCTTGAACTTGTCTTTGGCCTCCTTTTCCAATTTCGATCAATTTGGTGACGCCAACGAAATGATCTGATTCCTTTTCTCCGGAGTTTTCACATGCTTTCACTGCTTTTTGGACCGCATTGGTAAAGTTTCGCCAATCCGAATACCCCAAAATCCCTTGCAAATCACGCCCACTCCAACACTCCAAACCCTCCAAATTATGACAGGCATCTTCAAACTTTTGGAATATCTCAGCGATTAACTCTTTTTTCATTTTCAATCTAAAAATTAGTTTTGATACCTTTTTTGACCAAAACTTTTGATTCATTCCATTCCGAAAACCGAAACTGCACCTACCCCCTAATATCCATCTTCTGATCATCAAAAGTTTAGTATTGCTAATAAAGGGCATATCCAGTAAATAAAAAATACCCAGTACTGGGTATTTTTGGTTGAAAAGCGTCATATTCTTAACATTTTACAGAAAAATTAGAACAAAAATTGGAGGATTGAAAAAATTAGATTCTTGAATACCCCAGGGAAATCGCTTTTAGATTTTAAGGATTTTAGCTCGATACGTATCATCCA
>NZ_JAMWZB010000047.1 GCF_024305035.1 Algoriphagus sp. | reverse complement strand
TACGGTGGTGTGGGAGGTCGAAACGGGAACTAATCCCGTTTCTCCTACCCGATTGCTCCTATCCTAAAGTGATTTTTTCTGATTGCATTTTCCCCTAACTTATTGTTTCTAAAAAGCCATCACTGTATGTCCTGTAAAAAGTTTATCCTCATTTTGCTGTTCGCTGCGTTTGCCATGCCGGTTATTTCCCAGATTAAGTCTGCTCCAGACCGTTCGGAAGGAGAGGGGCCCTATGACAAATTAATCATTCGAGGAGTGACCTTAATTGATGGGACAGGGGCACCTCCAATTGGCCCTGTGGATATCGTGGTAGAAAAAAACCGGATTGTACAAATTCAAACAGTAGGGTATCCCGGACTTCCCATCAACGAGATCCGAAGACCTAAAGGGGACCAAAACACCAAAGAGTTGGATTTGGAGGGACATTACCTTCTTCCGGGATTTGTGGATATGCATGGGCATATTGGGGGGACTGGTCAAGGGACTCCGGCCGAATATGTATTTAAATTATGGATGGCTCATGGGATTACCACCATCCGAGATCCCTCTACAGGAAACGGACTGAATTGGGTGTTGGAGCACAAACAAAAATCAGAGGAAAACGCCATCACAGCCCCTAGGATTTTGGCCTACACCGCTTTTGGTCAAGGTTCCGATGAGCCGATTACCACCGCAGAACAAGCCAAAGCTTGGGTCAATGAAAATAAGGCAATGGGAGCGGATGGCATCAAGTTTTTTGGAGCTAATCCAGAAGTTATGGAGGCGGCAATTTCAGAAAATAAACGGATCGGTTTGCGCTCAGCCATGCATCATCAACAAATGGATGTGGCTCGCTGGAATGTCTTACACTCTGCCCGAGCAGGCTTGACTTCAATGGAGCATTGGTACGGATTACCTGAAGCCTTATTTGAGGATCGCACTATTCAAGATTTTAGATTGGATTACAACTACCAAAATGAGCAACACCGATTCGGTGAAGCAGGTAAACTGTGGAAGCAAGCCGCAGCTCCTTACTCTGAGCATTGGAATGAGGTAATGAATGAACTGTTGGAATTGGATTTTACCCTTGATCCAACCTTTAATATTTATGAAGCCAATCGGGATCTCATGCGAGCTCGTACTCAAGAATGGCATCAGGTTTATACCTTACCTTCCCTTTGGAGATTCTATGCGCCTAGCCGACAGTCTCATGGTTCCTACTGGTTTGATTGGACCACAGAGGAGGAAGTGCAGTGGAAAGAAAACTACCGACTTTGGATGGCTTTTGTTAATGAATATAAAAACAGAGGTGGCCGAGTGACTGCCGGATCTGATTCTGGTTTTATTTATCAATTGTATGGATTTGCCTACATCCGGGAATTGGAATTGCTTCGAGAGGCAGGATTCCATCCGCTAGAGGTAATCCGATCTGCTACGATGTATGGTGCAGAGGCGTTAGGAATGGAGAAAGAAATCGGAACTGTAGAGGTAGGAAAACTTGCGGATTTTGTGATTCTGGAAGAGAATCCACTTCAAAATCTCAAAGTTTTATATGGAACCGGAAGCATCCGAATCAATGAAAACAATCAGCCAATTCGAGTAGGCGGGGTGAAGTTTACGGTCAAGGATGGAATAGTTTATGATGCCAAAAAGCTATTGGAAGATGTGAAATCCCTGGTGGATCAGCAAAAAGAAAGTGAAAATGCTACCCTGACCCAGCCTGGTTTGGACTGGGAATAATCAGCAGAAAAATTATACGACTATGCCGCAAATAACTGTCAATGGTGTGAGCCTCCACTACCTCGATTCAGGTGTTGGGAGGGAGACAATTGTCTTTTCCCATGGATTATTGTGGAGTCAGCACATGTTTGTAGCCCAGGTTGAGAAACTGTCTAAATCCTATCGGGTGATAGCCTATGATCATCGAGGTCAGGGACAAAGTCAGGTGACCGGACCTTATGACATGGATACGCTTACCGAGGATGCAAAGGCATTGATAGAGGAACTTTGTGATGAGCCGGTACATTTTGCAGGCTTGTCCATGGGTGGGTTTATTGGAATGAGATTGGCTTCAAGATATCCCCAGTTGGTCAAAAGTTTGATTCTGATGGAAACTTCAGCTAACGCCGAACCAGTTGAAAATCTCCCAAAATATAAAACGCTAAATGGAATAGTGAAATGGATGGGAGTCATTAGTCCTGTAGCCCGCAAGGTGATGAGAATTATGTTTGCTGAAAGTTGGCTTCAAGAGAAAACCAATAAGAAAAAGGTAGACTATTGGCAAAAGCAGATGATGAAAAATAAAAGAAGTATTTCTGGTCCGGTGGAGGGCGTAATTTACCGAAAAGGGGTGGAGTCAGAGCTAGCACAAATCCGTTGTCCTACTTTGGTCATCGTCGGGGATGAAGATGTGGCCACCAAACCCGAGAAGGCAAAATTCATCCAAATGGGAATAGCTGGGGCAAAACTTCATCGTATTCCCGGAGCTGGTCATAGCAGCTGTATCGAAAAGCCTGAAGAAGTTAATCATTTGATTTTAGATTGGTTACAAGAACAAACTTGACCAATGGGACAGATTGAAAAAAAAAGCGATCCAAAACAATGGGTCGCTTTTTTCTTAGGTAATTACATGCTATTGCGTTTGGAAAACCCGCACATAATCTACAATCAAGTGTTGGGGAAAAGTCGTCGTTGCGTTGGGAGAGCCCGGCCAGTTTCCCCCTACAGCTACATTCATGATAAAGAAAAAACTTCTTCTAAATTCATCCAATCCGGCAGGTGTGATATCGATTTCATGGTAAACTTCATTGTCAATAAACCAACGGATTTTGGTCGCATCCCATTCGATACTATACACATGAAATTGGTCCGCCAAGGTCCCATTGGATAACGTTTTTTCTCCGCCATACTGTGCATGCGAGCCATCATTGGACCAATGTACTGTGCCGTGAACGGTGTTTTCCCGACCATTTCCTCCGACCATTTCCATAATGTCAATTTCTCCGCAGGCAGGCCATCCTTCCGTTTCAAAGTTGGAGCCCAACATCCATAATGCTGGCCAGAGTCCTTGACCACGGGGCATCACAGCCCGAAAATCTATTCTTCCGTATCGGAATTGCTGTTTTCCCATCGAAATAATCCGCGAGGAGGTATAATCACTTCCATTAAATGACTCTTTTTTTGCCGTGATGATCAAATGGCCATCTTGAAAGGAGGTATTCTGGGAGCGATAATATTGAAGTTCATTGTTTCCCCACCCGTTTTGTCCCGTTCCTGTTTCCTGGCTCCAATTTGCTGGATCTAGGCTATTTCCATCAAAGTCATCTTCCCAAACCAAGGACATGCCATCGTAGCTTTCTGGGGAGGTGTATCCGGTGGAAGGAATGGCAATTTCGGTTTGGTTGGTGTCTGTCCCAGGATTACTGGGGGCTTCAGTCCCACAACCTGAAAAAAATACAAGCCAAGCAGAAAATAAGAGGTAATGTATCGTTCTCATAGTAATAAATGTCATGAAAAAACCCGCTGCATGGGTTCAAACTTCAGATCCATGCAGCAGGAAAAATTAAGGTAATTAATTAGAGATCAACTTAAAGGTCCACCAAATTCCGTCTTGGATTTCAATGTGTAAAGTTAGTCTTTTCACCCCATCCTCATCGGTAAAGCTTGCTACTTGATAGGTTACATCGTCCGGTACATCCACATTAGGAAGTTCTCCGCCGTTCACGACCTTAGGCAGTGCCACGTGAGCACCTTCACCAATTAGTCTCAAGGTTTCACCGTCAAATTCAAAACTGTAATCCCCTGATCCGTCATGTGGAGCAACAGGCGTACCACAGGTGTCGGCACCGACTCCTTGCCAAGTTTCAAGCCAAGTCTGCTCTCCCATTTCAATAGAGAAGCTTCCGTCTGCTCCAAAAGTGTAGATATCGTCAAAGAAACAAGCTCTTGTTTCTACATCTTCAGCAGAATTGGAGAAAAATTCGGTGCTACCTGGGTTTGGCCCTACAGAAAATGCGCCAGCTACTGGCTCCATTTGCCAATCGCCTGCAATATCAGAAGCTGGCTCAGGATCTTCTCCTGCTTCACCTGAGATCAAAAGGAAATCCCACCAAACTCCGTCCCCGGCTTCGATTCTAAGGGTCATTCTGCGGGTATCTCCATCTTGAGACTGCTCAGCAATGGTATAGGTGATTTGATCTGCTATTGCAGCACCTTGAGAGATTTCACCTTCATTGTTTACCTTGGGCAAGCCAACATGTGCTCCTTCCCCAATCAGAGTCAGCTCAGTGGAGGTATAGGTATAGGTATAGGTGCCTGATCCATCGAAAGGTGCAACCGGGGTACCGCAACGGTCCGCATCTACGCCTTGCCAGGTTTCAAGCCAAGTTGACTCACCCATTTCAATTTCAAAGGAGCCATCCGGATTAAAGGTGTATGTATCATCGTAAAAACAATCTCGAAGAGCTACATCGGAATCTGAAATCTGATACCATTCCGAACTTCCAGGCGCAGGACCTACTTTTAAGGAACCCGCAACCGGCTCTACAGACCAAACACCGGTGATATCAAATGCGGGAGAGGCAGAGGATACGGTAAAAGAAACGTTGTCGGAACTTTCATTTCCATTGGTGTCGGAAACGGTGACATCCAAATTATATTCTCCAGCTTCAAATCCGCCAGCCACTTCGATGGTTACGGTTTGATTGTCACCAGTCAGTTCCTCTGAACCTGAAGTGACATTTTCCCCTCCTCGGGTAATGGAATAAGTGAGGTTCGACAGAGCACTAATTGTGCTCCCTTCGATCCCGTCTGAAACTTCGATTTCGATTCTAAAATCGTCACCTTCTGTAGTACCACTGGTAATACTTCCCAGATCTAGGGTTGGCGGCGTATCAATTACATCCACATCCGCAAATCCGTTGTCGCAACTCCAAACGATTAGGAGTGCAAGCAAAGCCATTGTTGAGTTTAAAATTAATTTTTTCATAGAGTTTATATTTTAACCCAATGTCACCGCTTACCCGGTTAATCCCAAAAATCTTACCTCTTCATCTTTTCATCTCTTACCAACTCATAATACATCAAAATTTCATCAATGAGTTAAAAAAATTGTGTAGATGTGAATAATTGGGCATTTTCACCTGAGTTATTTTTCACAAACTGGATTTTATGATTTCTCAATGTCTGTAATCAAATTGAAAACCACGTATTCATTTTACTGGCTGTTTGTAGTACTGCTTTTTCTGGGAACTTGTCCAACTGGAGTGCTGCTGGCCCAAAATGAGGAAGATTTCAAAGGGCTGCCTTTTATTACCAATTATGGTCCTGAACGGTATAAAGCCGGGATTCAGAACTGGGATATTATTCAAGATGGAAGGGGGGCACTTTTTGTTGCTAATAATTTAGGTTTATTGGAATTTGAAGGGGAAAATTGGAGTCGATATGGAATTAATAACACCAAAGTCCGGTCCGTACTTCTAGGTTCAGACGGCAAAATATATGTTGGGAGTCAAGCTGATTTTGGGTTTTTGTCTGCTGATGTCAAAGGGAAATTAGTTTATACCTCACTTGCAGATAGTTTACCTGCTGCTACCCGTGGATTTGATGAAACCTGGAAAGTTTTTGAAATTGGGAAAAAGATTTATTTCTGTACGTTTGAGGGTATTTTCGTCTATGATGGGGAGAACATCGATGTTTATGAAGCCGATAATCGCTTGGAGATTTCCTTTCAAGTGGATAATCTCCTTTACACGTACGCCGTAGATCGCGGATTGGTATTATTTGATGAGGGGAAATTTGACTTAGTGCAAAATGGGGACTTTTTCAAAGATAAACGGATATCCTCCATCATGAAGTATGATAATCAGCAATTGATGATTACCACATTTGAGCACGGGGCATTTTTGTATAATGGCACGGTAAAACCGTTTCAGTTTCAAGGAGATTTTTGGCGAAATGAATTTTTAATCAATCATGCGACTCGATTGAGAAACGGGAATATTGCCATAGGAACCCAAAATGCGGGGCTTTTTATTATTTCCAAAGAAGGAAACAGACTCCTTCACTTATCTAAAGAGGAAGGACTGCAGGATCTGACGATCAATTACATCTATGAAGATAACTACGATGGACTTTGGTTGGCAAAGAATAATGGTTTGTCCCGTGTGGACTTGAACTCTCCGTTTACCTTTATTGATGATCGAATGGGAATTTCAGGTGCAGGCTATACTGCGTTGAAAAGTGGAGAATTGGTTTACTTAGGTACCAATAATGGGCTTTTTGTTTGGGAAGGTGACAAAATCGAGCCAATTGTGGGTATAGATGGACAGGTTTATAACATCCAAAGAATACAGGGGCGTATTTTGGTGGGGCACAATAGTGGAACCTATTATTTAGAGGGTAAAACTGCGGTTAAAATTCATGATGAAAACGGAGCCTGGCTTTTCCGGTCCATTCCTGAGGAACCTAGTCTGTTGATTCAGGGAACCTATACTGGATTGAATCTTTTTGAATGGTTGGGGAGTGATTTGGTTTTCAAACAAAAAATTGAAGGTTTTGGAGAGTCCTCCCGAGTCATGGAGTTTGATGGAGAATACCTCTGGGTAGCCCATGGATACAAAGGGATTTTTAAGCTTAAATTTTCGCCGGATTATACTCAAGTGATAGAAAGCAAACTTTATAATAATAACGATGGATTGCCGACCAATGTCTTGAATAATGTATTTAAGATATCCAACCAATTAGTATTTACTGCCAATGCTGGATTTTATGAATACAGTGTAGATCAAGATCGTTTTGTTTCAAATAATGAATACAATCAGTTGATTGATCCGGGAGCCATGCTGGTGGATATGGAAGCGGATGAAGTGGGAAACGTCTATTTTATCGAGCAGAATATGTTGGGAATAATTAAGCCTCAGCCCAATCATCAGCAAATTGTCCATACAGCGACTTTCAATAAAATTCGCAGGCTCTGGAATGATGATCTAGCCAATATTATGGTGCTGGATAATCAACATATCCTTATTGGAGGGAAGCAGGGTTTTATTCACTATTCCCCTCAGCTCGATATTCCTCAAGGAGTAGAAACGCAAATCATTTTCAGTGAAATATCCTCAAAAGGCACTCAAGATTCTATCCTATTCTTAGGAAATAAATATTCGTCAACAAAGTCTGCTTCTAATTTTGAGACCGAATTAAATTATGCGCAAAACTCCATTTCATTTGAATATGCGGCTCCTCATTTCGAAAGCGAAGATGAAGTCACCTACCAATATAAACTCGAAAATTATGATGAGGAATGGTCCCCATGGAGTCTCGAAAATCGAAAAGAATACACCAATCTTCGGGAAGGAGACTATTCATTTCAGGTACGGGCCCGTGACATTTTTGAGCAAGAAACAGAGCCTGCAATATTTACATTTAAGATTAAGCCACCCATTTATCGTTCCTTTTTCGCTTATGTCTTTTATACGCTAGGAGGGGGATTCCTTCTTTTTCTGGGCTTTCGTTGGTTGGATAAGAGACATCAACTGGCACAGTCCAAATTAAAACAAGAGAAAGACCGGGCCTTGGAAATCAAGGATAATGAAATTGAGACCATTACTCAACGCACCGAAGAAGAGATTATTCGATTAAAAAATGAAAAGCTTCAAAATGAAATAGAACACAAAAATCAGGAGCTAACTTCTTCAGCTATGCATTTGATTCAAAAAAATCAACTGCTCAACACGATCAAAGCTACGCTTAAAAATCTTTCGAAAGATGAAAAAACAAAGCAGCTTAATACCCAATTGGGTAAGTTAATTAAGTCTATCGATAAGGACTTGGATGGGGGAGATGAATGGAGTCAATTTTCTGAGAATTTTGACCAGGTACATGGTAATTTTATCACACGACTCAAAGAAAAATATCCGGACTTGACGCCCCAAGAAATCAAGTTTAGTGCTTACATCCGCATGAATCTCAATACCAAAGAGATAGCCAACCTGCTTGGGATATCTGTTCGTGGAGTAGAAATTGGCCGATACCGGGTCCGCAAAAAATTAAAGCTGGAGCGAAAAGAAAACCTCAGCGATTTCTTGCTGAGGTTTTAATGAGTTGATCTGATCAGCCTTACCTGGCTGGAGCCAATTCTTCCAAAAGGATTCGAGTTACTTCAAAGGACTTAGGTTTTTGCCAATTGTCATTGGTGATATAAGGTCCTATGGAAAGGATTTGGGGAGCGTTTACAGTGTTTGCAATGAGGATCGAAACTTGTTTTTGTCCACTTGAAATAGGAATCATTTGATTGAGCCCTGAGCTAAATGGGAAATAACTATTTGGAGGAATTCTGTCTGTATTGGCCAGTTCAAAGGTGAGTTTATAATCCTTGCCTGGAAGCATCGCGCAAATCAAAGAAAGATTAAACATCTGATAGGATTCTCGGTGGGTGGAATTTAAGATCGGAGTAAGGTAAAAGGTATTTTTATCCAGATTTCCGGAAAATCCCAATTCCATGCCTGGGGTATAAATTTTCGTGGGACTAAGTTCCCAGGATTTGATTCGATTCCGTTCAAGTTCTTCTGGTGAAAAACTAACCTTAGGGGATTTGATCAAATCTGCGTGGAAAGTTTGAGCTTTGATTTGATGGAGGTCCACTTTGGAAGTGACGATTTTGGACAGGCTGGCTGCCTTTATACCGGTATTGAGGGGGGTAGTTTTCAGGGTTTTGCCTGAACTGAATTGAGCCTGACTGGTGAGTACCATACTCAATGTGAGCAGTGTGGAGAAAAGGAGTGTTTTCATGGTATTTGGATTAAGTTAAAATTTCTTGAACTCAACTCGCCGGTTGGCAGATTTTTCCTCTGGGCTGGAGTTGCCATTTAGTGGTTCGGACTCGCCTTTTCCCAGGGTCTGGATCCGATCTGGCTTGATTTGGTATTTGTCGGTGAGATAGGTAGCAACTGAGATTGCTCTTTGATCAGAAAGAATCAGGTTACTTGCTTCATCCCCATCGCTATCGGTATGTCCGATGATTTGGACCCGAAGGGATTCATCCTCCCGGAGCACTTTTCCGAGTTTGTCCAAAAATGAATAGGAATCAGGAATCAGTTGATCAGATCCCGTTTCAAAAAGGATTGCAGTGGTGCTAAATCCTTCCGCTCGTATTAATTTTGATCTTAAATCTTCTCCCTCTTTGGTGATTTTCAAGTTGGCTAAAGCCAAAACTAAATCCTTTTGTAAATCGACTTCCCGGACATAAAATTGAATGTATTTCCCGAAGTTATCTACCGCAAAGGTGGGGATATCAATGACTTTGGTGTCGTCTAAAAATAGGCGGACTCGCTTTCCATTTTTGACTAAAGTGAAATGGATCAGATCATTTAGTTTTTCGGTAAAATCATAGTTGATTTTGTTGGAAATTTTAGCGCTGGTCCCGTAGGTTTCAACTTGAAAATAATCCGATGCGCCATCATACCAAAGGGGCATTTCAATACTTGCCCCCTTTCGGGATTTAGAGACCAAAGGTTCCTCGATCAGGTGGATTGCAAACCGAAGAGCTGAGGTGCCTTTATAGTGAAGGTTGTATGTGAACATGTCAAACTCAAGGGCATAATTCTCTGGAAGTGCCTCAGGCAAAATCGGTAAATAAAACCCGGTACCCGAAGTTCTCAATGCCTTAAAATCATCAATGGTGATCACCTCTCCACCGGTATTGGTCTCCCATTTTGAAGGAAAGTCCCCAAGCTGCTCAGCTTCAAATAAATCCTCATACATCAACTCTCCATTTGGGATAAACTGACTGGCAGGAGAAAACTCAACAGTTTGATCAGGTTGTTTAGAAGGTTCTCGCTCAGAATCATTCGGATATCCTTCGGGTTCAGCTTGAGATTGGTTTTCTCTTTTTTGAGCTCTTTTGGATTTAAAAATATTGGGAGCCTCCATGACCGAGTCAAATGCTTTTTCAGTGGTTTCAGTGGTTTTTTCATCGACTTTTCGTTCCACAGCCCGCTTTGCGGCTTCTTCGGCTGTTTTTTTCAAATCCTTGATAAACTGGGATTGAGCAAAAGCCTCTTGAATCTCGTTTGAGAAGATCAAAATCAAAATCGACAGCATTAGCTTTTTCATCTGTTTATAATTGTTTTTTAGCGGTCAGATGGAATCTCGCAATTCTAATCATCCCGGTGTGTGACGGGTACGTCATGCTCGATTTCATCTGATTATAATTTGTTTTTGAACGGTCAGATGGAATACCCTGGATAATCATTCTCCTGTGTGTCGACTATTCGACATGGGTATTTCATCTGTTTATAATTGTTTTTTAGCGGTCATATGGAATCTTACAGTAATTTTTTTCAGACCAGTGGGGATTTTTTGATACTCGATTTTCCGAATTTTACCCTTTGGTAAATAATACCCGATGTATTATTTTCCCTTTATCCAGGAGAATAAGCTCATAGGTTCCTTTGTCCAAAGGCTGAATACTCAGGATGATTTGACACCCGTTGACCTGTAGCATTTCGCCCGCGTATTTGTTTTTCATTCTTTTTTGGTGAGCTTATTCAAAGGTCAGGAGTGAAGAAAAAAATCTTTGGTAACAGCGTAACAATTACTTGTTCACAGGTAACAAATTGGAGAAAAAATCAACTGTAGGCCTTTATTTGCTGATTTTCTGAAATTCAGAGGGGCTTTTTCCAAAAAATGACTTAAAACTTTTTGAAAAGTGAGAGAGGTCATTGTATCCTACTGCATAGGCTACTTCTGAAATCGGAAGATCAGATTGGAGCAGCAAATTTGAAGCAGTCATCAACCGTTGTTCTTTGAGGTATTCCATGGTCGATTTACCGAAGAGGTGTTTTAATTTTCGATGAAGTTGCATTCGACTCAGATTCATGGCTTGTGCAAAATCATCTGCTGAAAAGGATGGGTTTTCCAGTGCCTCTTTGGTGATTAATCCCAATCGATGAATAAACTTTTCTTCGGCAGGGTTAATTGCCAGCTCGATTGGTTTGAGAATCAATTCCCGGCTATACCTGTCCCGAAGCAGTTTTCTGGATTGGATAAGGTTTTCGATACGAGAAAGCAACAGTTCGGTATCAATGGGCTTTGTAAAAAAATCATCTGCTCCAAAACCGAAGCTTACTTTATGGTTTGAAGCTACCCCGGATGCTGTCAAAATAATCACCGGAATATGAGAAATTAACTCATGGGATTTGATTTTATCACATAAAGAAATACCATCAAAATCAGGAAGCTTTAGATCAATTAAGATTAAATCAGGTACTTCGGACAAGGCTTTTTCCATGCCTTCCTTTCCATTCACAGCAAAATTTAGGAGGTATTGCTTTGCCAATACCTGAGCAATCAAAAACCGCGTATCCTCATGATCTTCCACCACTAGAATTTTTGAAAATTCAGCATCAGGTAAAGGAACTGGTAGTGTTGATTGAGGAATAGCAGTGGGATCCGTATAGGCTTTTTGGAGAGGAAGAGTGAATCCGATAGTTAATACTTGGGAATTAAATTTCGCAAAAATTTCTCCTCCTTGACGGGTTATGATGCTTTTGACTAAGGCAAGGCCGATACCAAATCCGGGTTGATTGGAGTCGATTTGATGATACCTTGAAAATAACTTTTGAATTTGCTGAGGATTAAATTCGGGAGCGGAGTTGGAAACCTTCAAACTTAGGGTTTGATCCTGGATCAATTTTGCCTCCCAAGTGATTTTTCCGTGCGTGGGAGTAAATTTCACAGCGTTACCCCAAAGATTATGGAGGACTTTGAGTAAGAGATCCCGGTCAACAAGCCATAATCCTTTCGGTACATCCAGATTTTCTATCCATTCAATCTGTTGTTCTGCAGATTTTAAATGATAGGGAGTGGCCTCAGATCGAAGGAGTAAGTCTAATTCCTGAGGGGTCTTTAAGATTGGTATAAGGCTGTTTTCCAATTGGTTCAAGGCCAAAATCTGCTCGACCAGCTCGAGCATTCGAGTACTGTGTTTTTGAATCAGATTTAGATTATCTAAGGCAACCGGTGGCAAATTAGGATCTCGCAAAAGTACTTCTGTCGGACCTTGAATTAAAGTTAAGGGTGTGCGGAATTCATGTGAAATATTTTCGAAAAATTCGCGCTTGATCGTATCGAGTTCGGAAATTTTCTGTGCCCAACGAATTTTTTGTTGTTGTCTCCAATACCAAACTATCCCCAGTGCTATCATGAGTATGATTATTGAAAGGAAAATCGCAAGACTTATTCTCTGGGATTGGCTTTGTGCCATATTCTCAGCCTTTAAACTGAGAATTTCTTGCTCTTTTTTGGCATTTTGATACCGAACCTCCAGTTCTTGATATCTTTGGCGTTCGGCTGCTAAATGGATAGAATCCTGTCTATTCCATGTTTCTTGGAGGTAATCGAATGCTTTTTCAAACTGGCCTGCCTGTCGGTAAAGTAGGGCTAGGTTGTAGGTTGTTCCAGTTAGCGGTCCAATATCCCAAACCGGTTCGGACCGAAACATGGTTTCTGCTAGTTCAAATTGGCTGATGGCTTCCACCATTCGGTTTTGTCGCGCTAAAAAATTGGCGTAAACCCAGTGTCCACGGGCTTTTTGATTCAGAGGGGAAGAAGTGGAGGAATTTAAGGATAGAATTTTTAGAAACGTATCCTCTGCTTGTTTGATTTCTCCTTCATATTCGTAAAAGTTGGCCAGACTCCAGTAGCTATCCTGAAGAAGCCCAAGAAGATTTTTCTTGGAGAAAAAATCAATGGATTCTTGGATCAAAGGGACAATGGAGTCCAACTTTCCCTTACCCATTAGATGGGAGAGCCAAAAATTTCTGGAATCAAAGTATCCGCTGCTGTCTTGGTGCTTTAAGGCTAGTGCGGTAGCCTCTTGAAAGTAGCTGATTTTCTCCTGGAGGGAATCCCGTGGTTGGTTTTCATTAGATCGTTGTACAAGACTGCCTATATTGAGCAGGGCGTTTAGTTGGTTTTTGGAGTAGTGATTTTGAATATGGGATAGACTGTCGACGAGAAGAAATTGACTGAATGCTTCGGCTTCTCTGAATTCTTTCATGAAAAGGCTACCCTTGATCATGTGATATTCAATCGTTAAAATTGGGTTTAATGATTCGCCGTAATTTTGAAGGAGACTATCGAGCAGGATCTTTGAAGAACTTAGATGGGACTGTCGGAAATGAGTTTTAGCAAGCAAAAGCAGGTTTTCTGCTTTTTGGATTTCTGAGTTTTGAGGAAGCCTTTCTATCCATTGCTCCGCTAGGTCAAGGCGGCGCGATTGATATAAGCTGTCCCATACCCGGTTTTTAGTATGCCAGGATTGGGCAGACACGTGAGTTATCATGGCTAAAAACCAAATAATCAGGAAAATCTTGATTAGATTCATGGCGGATGCTGAAAAAAAAGCTAGGCTAATTTATTAAAAATCAGGACATCACCGCGGATTATTAAGATTTCACCATTTTTTTTTCAAATGAGGAAACCTTTTAGGGTATTTAAATGTATATACATTAAATTCACTTGTAGATGATGATGAGACTGGAAGAAGCCATAAAGCAAAAAGAATTCAAGGATCCCTATAACAAGCTGGTGGTAAATCTGCTTTATACCCATAGCTATCTGGTGACTGCTCAGAATGGACTGTTTAAACCTTATGATCTTTCCCCAGAGCAGTATAATGTGCTTCGGATTTTGCGGGGACAAAATGGGAAACCCTTGACGGTATCTTCCATTCAAGATAGGATGCTTAACAAAATGTCCAATGCTTCCCGATTGGTTGAAAAGTTGAAATCCAAAGAACTGGTGCAGCGAGTAGAATGCCCCACAGATCGGCGACAAGTAGATGTCAGCATCACTGAAAAAGGGTATCAGGTCTTGAATGAGCTGGAAAAGCAAGTATCCGAATTCAACCACTCTGTCATTAATCTGGGGGAATCAGAAGTCATTCAATTAAATGAACTTCTTGACCGCTTGCGGAAATAAAAAATTTTCCTTATCAAGTGTCTAGACATGAAATGTAAACACATAAATAAATTTTAACTAAAAACAAAAACAAACAATTATGAGCACGACTAAATGGACGATCGACCCTACTCACTCTGAGGTTTCTTTCAAGGTTAAACACTTGGTGATTTCTACCGTGACTGGGTACTTCAAAAAATTTGAAGGAGCAGTAGAAAGTACTTCAGAAGACTTTGACGGAGCAGCAGTTTCTTTCTCAGCTGATATCGACAGCATTGATACGAACCAAAAAGACCGTGACAACCACTTGAAGTCTGCGGATTTCTTTGATGCGGAAAATCACCCTAAATTGACATTTGAAGGGAAAATCGCTAAGAATGGTGGTGACTACAAACTAGTAGGAAATTTAACCATGCGTGAAACTACCAAAGAGGTAGAATTGGACGTAGACTTCGGTGGTGTGGCAGGTGATCCTTATGGACAAACCAAAGCAGGATTTGAAATCGAAGGAAAAGTTAATCGGAAAGAATTTGGTCTTTCTTGGTCTGCGGTAACCGAGGCCGGAAGTGTCGTAGTCAGCGATCAAGTAAGATTAATCTTGAGTATTCAGTTAGTGAAGCAAGCCTAAGGGTAAAAGCCATGGAAAAGTGAATTTTCCATGGCCTATTTCCACCCTTTATTTAACTAAACCACTATTTACCACTTCATTTAAGCCCAAGAAATCATGAAGCCTTTAATTACAGGAATTCACCACATCACTGCTATCGCAGGAAATGCCCAAGCCAATATTGATTTTTACACTGGAATATTGGGATTGAGACTGGTAAAGAAGACCATCAATTTTGATGCGCCGGATGTTTATCATTTCTATTTTGGGGATGAGCTGGGTAATCCCGGAACGGTGTTTACCACCTTTCCTTTCCAAGGTGCCCGCAAAGGTACCAAAGGACTGGGTGAACTCACCTACACGGCATTTTCCATCGCAAAAGATTCACTTGATTTCTGGAGAGCTCGACTTGAAAAATACGGAGTGGCTATTTCAGATACCTTAACTCGTTTCGGGGAGCAACTGATCCGCTTTGAAGATCATGATGGTATGGGGATTGAATTGGTAGCCAATGATCAAGACCCAAGAACCGGTTGGACTTATGGCAAAATTCCTTTGGAATATTCCATAAAAGGATTCTATGGAGCTACCCTTTATTTGAAAGCAAAAGAACTTACCGCAAAACTTCTAACTGAGCATATGAATTATCGATTCATCGATCAAGAAGGAAGTCGATTCCGATATGGTACTGAGGGAAAACCCGGCGACATCGTAGATATTTTGGTGGATCCTCAGGGAAATAGGGGAATGCAAAGCGCAGGAACCGTTCATCATATCGCATTTCGAACTGCCAACGAATCCACTCAGCTTGAAATTCAAAAAATACTGATGGAGAATGGATATCTAGTCACCGAAGTCAAAGACCGAAACTATTTTAAATCCATTTATTTCAGAGAGCCGGGAGGAGTATTATTTGAAATAGCTACTGACGAACCTGGATTTGCCATTGACGAGGAGGAAGCACATTTGGGTGAGTTGATTAAGCTGCCTGAATGGGCTGAACCTAGCCGAGAAAAAATTGAAAAAGGATTGACTCCAGTGGAGTTAAACTATCAAAATTATGAATAATCTAATCCAAGCCGGCACGCCACTATCTAAAGCTCAAAAGGCCGCTATTCTTATCCATGGAAGAGGGGCCAGCGCAGAAAGTATTTTGTCACTCAAAGACCATTTGAATCTTGAGGGATTTGCACTACTGGCTCCTCAAGCCGAAGGAAATACCTGGTATCCTTACAGCTTCATGGCTCCGGATGAAAGTAATGAGAAATCGTTTCAAAAATCCTTGAGGGTTATTCAGGACGCCTATGATCTGATTGTAGAAAATGGTATCCAACCCGCTGAGATTTACTTCATCGGTTTTTCTCAAGGAGCTTGCCTTAGTTTAGATTTTGCCGCACGAAATGCCCAAGAATATGGAGGTGTGATCGCTTTTACAGGAGGTCTGATCGGTGAAAGTTTAAAGAAGGAGAACTATTCAGGGAATTTTGAAGGAACACCCATCTTCATCGGTAGCAGCGAGCGTGATTTTCACGTCCCGGCAGAGCGGATTGAGGCTTCGGCGGATTTACTTCGTAAAATGGATGCGGAAGTGACCGTGAGCTTATTTTCTGATCCTCAACATACCATTCGTCAAGAAGAGATTGACTGGGTTAACAACCATATACTATCTTAAGTAAATTGGTTTTCTTAATTCGAAAAGTCTGTTGGTTTTGCCAATAGACTTTTTTTATGACCCATGAACATTGATCTTGACTGTGTGGATACCCTATCCTGCAGGGTAAACTCAAAGGAATATTCTATCCATCCGTCAAGCTTAGTCCATTATTTACCATTAACTAGTAAGAATAACTCACGTTTGAGCCAGTTTCAGGATCAAGCTCCACTTGGGCATAGACCCCGATTTCCTGCTGCAATTCTTCCACATGACTAATAATTCCCACAATTCGATTCTCGTGACGGAGGGATTTGAGCGTCTCGAAAACCACCCGAAGGGAATTGCGATCCAAAGCTCCAAAGCCTTCATCCAAGAAGAAAAAGCTTTGGTCAGCCTGATTCAGTGCTTTTACTTTTTCGGCCAAAGCCAAAGCCAAACACAGGGAGGCTTGAAACGTCTGGCCTCCTGAAAGCGTTTTCAAAAGCCGTTTTTTTCCGCCATTGAGATAGTCCACCACCCAAAACGTATTGTCCTCATCGATTTCCAGTGAAAGGCTGTTTTTGCTCAATTTCATAAAACGTTGATTAGCCGTATGGCAAAGTTCCTTGAGATAAATCGAACTCACATACTTAACAAAACCACTGCCTTTGAAGAGTTTTTCCAATTCACGGAGGTAATTTTCTCGCTTTTCGATGGCTTCTAAATTCCGAAGCAAAACCTTCTTTTCCTCGATTTTTTGTAAGGTAGTTTTAACTTCTTGCTGCTGAATAACCACCATCTCCTGAAGTTCTTTATTTATCGACAAGGTTAATTGATACTGGGCGGCCAGCTTGACAAAAGCCTCTTCATTAAACTCAACCACCTCTTTTTCTTTTTCCAGCTCTTCGATTCTGCTTTGCGCCAAAGCGAATTGTTGATCAAACTGTTGGATTTCTTGAGCGATTTTGTCCGCATCAAGCGAATGCTCAAACAATCGTATTAGCGCTTCCTCATCTGGAAAACCATGTTCCTTTTTGAGGGCGTCAAACTCTTTTTCCAGCTTTTCGATTTTAGTCTGCACCGAATTCAGGGAATTTTTGAAATTTTTCAAGTCGGCCAAATTCGTTGCTGACTTAGTTTGGAGCTCCTGAATGTAGATCTGCTTGCTCTCCAAAGCCAAAGCCGCGTCGTGGATGTCTTTCTCGACTTTGTCTATTCCTCGTTGGATTTCTTCTGGGTTTTTTTCAAAGAAGGCTTGGCAAAAATTTGGATCCTTAATTTCATCCTGTTTGGATTGGATGGCAGTTTGGAGGTTCCCCTTTTTCAGTTGGGCTTGTTGCAACTTGTCCTGAGATTGGTCAAGGTCCTTTTGAACTTGATCGATCTCCTGCCGGATTTTTTGGATGCTTTTCAGGATTTTTTCCCGAATTTGAGCTTCATTTTCGAGGGTCTGGATTTGCTGAGCTAATTTCTTTTGATCGTTGATTTTTTGCTCAGCCAGTGCCTGAGTGAGCTTCTCCCATTTTTCGGAAATCCCATTTTTATCTTGCCGGTTTCGTTTTAGATTTTCGCCATGATTTTGGAGATAAATTTCCTGCTCGTTGAGTTGTTGGCGGATAAGGAGTATTTTTTCGAGTTGTTCTTTTTCTTGGGCGATTTTCAGTTCAATCTCTTTTTGATCCTGATTGTGATTTCTTTTTTCGAGCGGATCTGGGTGTTCAGTTGCGCCGCAAAGTGGGCAGGGTTTCCCATCTTCTAGCAAATGGGCGTGATTATTTAGCCCGGATTTTTGTAGAATCGCCTCCCGTTTCATTTCCCAATCTCGGATTTCGTTTTGCTGAAATTTCAGCCAATCCTCTAGCTTTTGGAAATTTGCCGGGATCTGGGATCGTAAATTGTTCACGGTTTCCGTGACTTTCTTTTCCTCGCTTTCGAACTGGGCAATGAGTTTATTTTTTTGAGCCAATTGAGCCTCTAGGTCTTCCCAGGTATGCAGTTGATTTTTCAGGTTGGCAAGGTGGTTGGCATTCGAGGCTGCTAATTTTTCCAACTGGTTTTCTGATTCTCGGAGCTTGTTTTCCTGCTCTTTCCGCTGGTTTTGTAATTTGGCAATACTAGGTAAGATCTGATCCAATTCCTGCTCAGCAACCTGAAGCTTTTCTTTGAGTTGCTTAATTTCCAGCACTTTCTTTAGATCTCGGATTTTACCTTCCCGCTCAGGACGGTTTTGATTCTTTTCTCGGAGTTCCTTTTCTTGGGTTTTTTCTTCGGCTAGTTCTTTTTCAAACTCGATCGCCAGGTGTTCAGAATCGAAGATGTTTACCCGGTATTTTTCTGCGTCGATGCGTTGATCTTGAAGTTGGTTCCACACGGGGCGGAGGTGACTTTGGGCCGTCATAAAGTCCCGATGGAGCTGGCGCTGTTTTTCGATTTGAGGTTTTTGGGTGAGCAGTTCTTTTTTCATTTGGCTGTATTCCCTCCAGGCATGGTGTTTCTCCCGTGATTTTTCTTGGGATTTTACAGCTTGCTCCAGCTTGGCTACTTTTTCGGCACTTTGCTTAAGTTCTACTTTTTGGCTTTCGAGTTTTTCAGTTTGACCAACCAATCTCTCTTCTGAGTATGCTTCCAGAGTCTGAATTTTGGTGTCCAATCGGATTTTTTCATCCTTCACCTCGCGCAAAAGGCTTCCGGTTTTGGCGGCCAAATCAAATCGCTCCAACCCAAAAAGTTCTTTCATCATCTCAGCCCGAGGCCCTGGAGTCAGGTCAATGAATTCCCGAAATTTTCCCTGAGGAATAATCACCGTCTGCTTGAAGTGATCCTTTTTCATCCCAATGATTTCCTCTGCTCTTAGCTCCAGCGCTTCCCAATTCCCATCGACCTGCAGGTAAAAAACGTGATTGGCGGGATCTACTTTTTCGGGATCTTTTTTGTTTCGTTTGGCTTCATAGCGAGCTAAGTAAATTTCACTGTTGTTTTTACCGGAGCGAAAAATAAAACGAATAAGAACTTGATCACTTTGCAGGTTGATCATGGAGTTTTTTTCGCCTCGGTCCGAAAGCCGCTCCGTACTGCCATAGAGTGCCAGCAGAATGGCCTCTAAAATGGAAGATTTACCACTGCCTACCGCTCCAAAAATCCCAAAAAGTCCCGCTGCCGTCAGCGGTTCAAAATCGATGGTTTCTTTTTCTCGATAGGAATATAATCCTTGAATTTCTAGCTGAACAGGTATCATGCGTTGGGGTCTTGACCGATGACTTCTTTAAACATGTCGAGGAGTTCGGGGTGGGGTTCCTGCCCCCGCTCGTTTTGAAAATAAAGTTTGAACAGGCTGAGCATGTCCTTTTCCAGATCGGCTGCTTTGAGACTGATGTCTTCGCTTTGAAGGGGGTTTTTAATCTGAGGAATCAGGTTGACGATTCCGTCATGGGCTTTGAGGATGGCCTTCCGGGTAGCCGCATCGATGGAGTGTTCGGTTTTAAAGGTTAACTCCACAAAACAATAGGGATTTGCCTCCAGCCAATTCAGAGTATCTGGCAAATTGTCAAATGTTTTGCGATACAGCGCTTTTCCTTGTTTCAGAGGAATAGGATGAAAGTTGACGGCTTGGGCAGGTTTTGCCTCAATTACTACGACCTGCTTTTGCTGATCAGCTTCTGAAAAAGAGTAAGCCAAAGGACTACTGGAATAGATTACCGGAAAGGGACTTTTATCCACCGCATGATAGCGGTGAAGGTGTCCCAGGGCCGCATACTGAATTTGTTGGGGAAGATTTTCGGTGAAAAGTGCCTGAGTCCCTCCCACATGAAGAATGGGACGTTCGGACTCGGGTTCAGCCTCCAAGGGTTCTCCTTTTTTAGAAAAGAAGAAATGGCCAAGGAATACATTAACCCCATTCCCATCACAGTATTGATCGGCGAGTTTTTGCCATTTTTCGGAGAGGATCGTGCGGAATTCCTCTTCTCTATTTTCCTCGCCCAAGTATGTTTTGAGACTGACTTCATTGGCATATGGAGCAAGAATCAACCGGATGGGGAAGTCAATTTTCGGGATATTCAGCTCAATAAAACCACTTTCAGAACGTAAAATTTCGATACCAGAATCAAGCTTACCTCTTGCGATTTGGCTGTCATAGCGGCTGTAAAAAAATATACCCATTTCCCGGGCTAGCGGATCCGGGGCTTCAACAAATTGGGTGCTGTCGTGATTTCCGGAAATCGCAATAACCGGGCGCTGTCCATTCTTTGAAAGTCGGTGAAGTGTCTTGTAGAGGAGTTCGACAGCTTCGTGTGCTGGATTGAAGCTATCAAAAATGTCACCAGCAAGCAGAATTAAATCCACCTCCTGCTGATCGGCGATTTGGCAGATTTCTTCGAGGACTAGTTTTTGTTCTTCGATTCGGGGAAATTCCTGCAGTCGTTTTCCCAGGTGCCAGTCTGCGGTATGAAGGATTTTGAGCATAGGTAAAAAGGTAGATATAAAAGCGGAGGTTTTGGTTAATG
>NZ_JAMWZB010000046.1:20331-20772 GCF_024305035.1 Algoriphagus sp. | reverse complement strand
ATACGATTCTAGGCGTGAGTTTCAATCCTAGTTTCTGTGGATTCGGTATTTGAGGAATGACAGGAATATTCAATTCTTTGGCAATCAATTTGTTTCAATCCTAGTTTCTGTGGATTCGGTATTTGAGGTAAAGCCTTTTTTCTTTTTTTGATGAATTTATGTGGGTTTCAATCCTAGTTTCTGTGGATTCGGTATTTGAGGTCCTTTTTTAATGGCTTCAATTAAACTCGTAAAAGCGTTTCAATCCTAGTTTCTGTGGATTCGGTATTTGAGGTACTACACTACCTAATCAGTAGTTTAGAAATAAACTGTTTCAATCCTAGTTTCTGTGGATTCGGTATTTGAGGCGTGATTTCATAGTTTTTTTTTATTTGCCTCAATAGGTTTCAATCCTAGTTTCTGTGGATTCGGTATTTGAGGCTTGCCGGACTTGCGTAATTA
>NZ_JAMWZB010000046.1:0-20235 GCF_024305035.1 Algoriphagus sp. | reverse complement strand
ATTATCGCCACCAATACGGGTTTCAATCCTAGTTTCTGTGGATTCGGTATTTGAGGCCATTAACTGGAACATTATCTCCTATTGCTTTAATTGGTTTCAATCCTAGTTTCTGTGGATTCGGTATTTGAGGCTATCTAGGACTTCCATAGGTCTCAAAGAAGCCTAGTTTCAATCCTAGTTTCTGTGGATTCGGTATTTGAGGATACCTCTCTCATCTCTTTGATTTTTAAGTTCTTCAGTTTCAATCCTAGTTTCTGTGGATTCGGTATTTGAGGTTGCGGGACTTGCGTAATTATCGCCACCAATACGGGTTTCAATCCTAGTTTCTGTGGATTCGGTATTTGAGGTCATTTATTCCCGAACTTAGAAATTTGTCGGGATTAGTTTCAATCCTAGTTTCTGTGGATTCGGTATTTGAGGAATTATTGAAAAGTCAATTTGAGGCTTATCGAAAAAGTTTCAATCCTAGTTTCTGTGGATTCGGTATTTGAGGCCACAAAGGATCATGCTGAACCAATGGTGCTTGAGTGTTTCAATCCTAGTTTCTGTGGATTCGGTATTTGAGGCTATCTTCTTTTTATCTTGACTACCTTTATAACTAGAGTTTCAATCCTAGTTTCTGTGGATTCGGTATTTGAGGCTTTACTCGCACCCTCTGCACCGCCCGAAAAATTAGGTTTCAATCCTAGTTTCTGTGGATTCGGTATTTGAGGAATGTGGCTACTCATAGACTTGGAGAAAAACGATTTGTTTCAATCCTAGTTTCTGTGGATTCGGTATTTGAGGTTGAGAATTATATCGGTGGTGACTTTGAAGATTTTTGTTTCAATCCTAGTTTCTGTGGATTCGGTATTTGAGGATATGGAAATCACTAGAGACCAATATGAGAAAGCTTGTTTCAATCCTAGTTTCTGTGGATTCGGTATTTGAGGTCTACGATGGAAAGAATATGATCAAATCTCGAAACGGTTTCAATCCTAGTTTCTGTGGATTCGGTATTTGAGGAAGCTGTCCCTATGAGGGCAGGTTGTGCGAGTTGCTGTTTCAATCCTAGTTTCTGTGGATTCGGTATTTGAGGTGGATCAGGATGGGACACTCCATCACCAGCTCCACATGTTTCAATCCTAGTTTCTGTGGATTCGGTATTTGAGGCTATGATGACAAGGTCACCATTCTGCCAACCTCCAGGTTTCAATCCTAGTTTCTGTGGATTCGGTATTTGAGGTACACTGTATCTGTAATCACTGTATAAGATGAAGCAGTTTCAATCCTAGTTTCTGTGGATTCGGTATTTGAGGTTCGGAAGAGATTGGGAGTAAGGAAGTCCATTTGCTGTTTCAATCCTAGTTTCTGTGGATTCGGTATTTGAGGTTTTCCTCGATCGATTCAGCTTCTTGCGCTTGTTTGTTTCAATCCTAGTTTCTGTGGATTCGGTATTTGAGGCAGGAATGAACGGATCTATTATTCCTACTCACAAGCGTTTCAATCCTAGTTTCTGTGGATTCGGTATTTGAGGTTAACCGTAATCAGGCATTCACCTTAAAATCTCTTAAGGAGGACCGTTTCAATCCTAGTTTCTGTGGATTCGGTATTTGAGGTTGATTGCTATCGCAATACACTCTATACCAATGATATATAAGTTTTTTAATCCTGATTTTTTCCTAATTTTCATAATGTCAAAGAACTTATTTTTATCTATTCTTATACATTTTCCGTATTGATAAGTCTCTATAATTCTGTAGTTTAGGGCCTGTTTTTTGCCCAGCTTAAATAAAATCACACTCGGATCACTGGATACAGATGTTTTTATAGGTACAATTTAAACAACGCTGCTTAAATTTCGTGCCTTTTGGGAATTGATTTTTTGAAATTATCTCTGCCATAGATTCCATACTTTTCAAAATTTGGCTTTTTGACTCTTGATCAATAGGCACTTCTATCAGTTTGTTGGAAGATCTGGTATATACCAAATATCCCTTTTTCACTGTTCCTCTAAAATTCTCCTCAATTAATACAGCATAACAAACCAACTGCTGCCTGTAGGTATCATATAATCGCTCCTTCCATTCCGCAAATTTATAATCCAATGGGGCATAACTGCCGTCTGCCAACAACAGTACTTCGTCCACCTTTCCCCTTAATCCCTCCATCGTCAAATACTGGTCTTGCCACTTTTCTACTGCTCCAATTTTCTTTCTGAGATAGCCTTTGTTTCGTTCCAACTTTTCTTGATGGACATCTCTGCCTCTCTGAACTTTATGAAATTTATCCTCAAACTGGGGTATACGCAATACGTACTCAAAATAGGTAAACCTTGCACAATACAAGTACTCAATAATCTGGGATGGATAGAAACTATACATTAGAAAAACAGGGATCTTACTTCGTCAGTGATGAGTTTTTCGTCAAATGCCTGTCCAAGCATAGCACAGCCTTTCAACTCATCCTTGCTCATATTGAAAATATATACTTTGTCGATTTCTTCATCAATCAGAGATTCTATTTCAAGTTGAAGACTGTCTTTTTCATTCTTATTCAACGTCCCGAGAAAGCAGGAATATTGCACCCGATAAAGCCCTGTATGTTTACAAACCTTGGATACTTTAGTCCTGGCTTTGTCATTTTTAATGTCATATAAGACCCATACGATCATTGGTTGCTTATTTTATACTTTTTCTATCAGTGTATTGGCAAATTTGTGAGCCTCCATCTGTAAGGCATTCATCCGGGTCTGATTACGACCTGCATAGCGGGTCTTTTCACTGTCCAAATATTCCAGATAGGGAGCCACAAAAAATGCCTTACCCTCGGCATTCAAAGAAACTGATCCCTTAAACTCATCAAAGAAGGCTTTATTGATCTTCTTTCCTGAAAATTGTCTGAATACAAAGCGCTCAGCATGAATTCTGTAGGGTTCTATGTAATCAAAGACCAAACTTTTCATATTGTAATCATCCCGGTGCATAAACCCCACATAGGGATCCAAACCTGCTAGCATTAAGCCCCGCTCCACTCTGCTGTATAGAATGCCATAAGCATAATTCAGCATAGCATTAAAAGCATCCTTTGCCGGCCGGAAACTACGCCCCTTAAATGTAAATGGATCTGGGATGCACAATGCCAGTGCCTCAAAATAATGCCTGCCTGCCGAACCTTCCCAACCTCGGAGACTTTCTGACACCTCTTGAATCGTAGCCCCCTCTACTTCGGCTATTTTGTTTTTAAGCTCCAAAATCGAGTTGATTCGGTGGTCTAATTTTTCCTGAAAATTTGGCCGGTGTTTCTTCAGGTCATTCAGAAAATCTGCCTGGTTCTCAAGTTTTTTTACTAGCCAGCTTTTTATATAGCTAAGCCCTTCTTCATTCAGTGAAACTTCCAATTGTCGCTTTCTGATTTTGGTCGTACTCCCCAACTTGCTGTGCCAAAATCTCCCCATGGGGTGACCATCTTTTTCCACTACCACGATATCAATATTGTGCCGAAGTGCCAAAGCAATGGCATCGGTGGTAATAGCTGCGCCTTTAGAGACTATAAAAGAGGTGATTTTGTGGGCTGCAATATGGTTGATTTTGGCAGGCTTAGTTTTATCTTCCTTTACTTTGATCTCAAACATATCATCTTTGACATGCAGGTAGGTTCCGTAAGTGTTGATAAAGATCTGCATAGCTACAATTTTTTTACCGTGCCAAAACCTCTGGATACTGACTTACCAAGCCCCAATCCCTCTGGGATATGGGCATTAATCACAAACTGTCCTATAAAAGCAATCATGGTATTATCCTTAAACTTGGTGGATTTTTCCTGAAGCTGGGTCATGGCCATCAGTCGTTGTTCCGGATTAAGCATAATATCCATATTGGAGAATAGGCTCAATACATGACCTACAATGATACTGTTCAGCATTTTCTTTCTTTCTGCCACACTGGCCAAGGAAATGTATTTCCGATGATTTTCCTGATTCAGTGCCATCCAAAGTGTTTCAAAACTGTAGGACTGTAGCTCCTCAGAGAATCCGATCTGCTGCTGGTTATGCTGGATGTTTTTGCTTGAGATGGGGTAGGTGATTCCGTCCAGATGGATCTCTTTGATTTTCAGGAAAAGCTGGGGCAATAAACTGGCTCCTTCTCCAATCCCTATTAGCGTGGGTACTTCATTCAGGACTTTATATTGGACTGAAGGATATCTGTAGCGCAGACTTCCATCCTCGTAATGGTTGTGCAAAATTGGGGAGTGCTCCTTAAACAGGTTACCAAAATAACCACGCAGCTTATGAGCATCCCGGGTTAGGAGTTTAATTTCGGGGAATTGGATGCGGGTAATGGGGATCTTATTTTGGGCTGTAACAGTCATTTTATTTAAAATGAAATGGCTTGGTTTGAGGCTTCATTATTTCGCTTAAATCCTGTGAATTGGTCATAATAAAACGCAAAATCATCCGGTTGAATCCAAAAAATATCATCCGAAAGTTTCACATCTTTCTTCAGTTCAATTGATTTATCTAAATAATTCGGTACCGCAATAATCCTCTGATTAAAATTCCTTTTAAAACTTTTGTCGAATGTCGCTTTGTCTAGCTTACCAAGAAGTAAAGATTGATAGGCTTGCCGTGCTTCTGTGGCCTCAGAATCAAACGGTGATTCCACAAACACGCTAATGCCCTTGTGACTTTCTTCTATTATTTTAAAATCGGAAACGGTTGTGTGCTTTTTAGGTGAGGAAGAAGGAAAAGCATATTTCAAATTCTGCATGGCCTCAAAAACTTCCACAGAAAATCTAAAATCTGTCATATTTTCACAGGAGACTTCATCAAAATAAGCCTCAACCATTTGCTTATAGTCTTTTTCTTCTATTTCTTTTTCTCCTAATGCTTTACGTGCTTTGATATTTGTTGCAACACCATATATTTTTTGACAATCTCCAAAATCAACAATGTATAATGGAGATCCTTTTCGGGCTTCTGAGTTTTCACGATTTATTCGTCCAGCTACCTGAACTATAGAATCTACTGGTCCTAAATCTCGAAATCCCATGTCAAAATCTAAATCAACTCCTGCTTCTACCACTTGGGTGGAAACAAGTATGCAGGACTTTTCCTCTAAATTTCCCTTTATTTCTTTGATTCGTAGCTGTCTTTCTATTGGAGTAATATTGGTAGAAAGATAAAACAGCGCTACATCTGGATAGCCTTCTAAAAATTGCTTTAAGGCCTCATATATTTCAATAGATCGACTGACTTTATTCACTACCACAAGACAGCTTTTTCCAAAAGTCCAATAATCTTCGAAAAGCTTCAAGAACCCTTCAGATTCTATACTTTCAGAAAGTAAAGGAATGATTTTAGTTCTATTAAAGCATTTGAACACTGCTTCATCATTCTCTAAAATATTAAGAGGTATAAATTTAGCACTATCAATCTCTATATCAAGTTCCCGCACCATAAGTTCAAAAATCTTTGGTTGAGTAGCCGTCATAATCAAGATCCTGGCGTTCAGAAATTTAGCAGCATAAAAAAGAGCGGCACCAATTATCGGCAGTTTTTCTATAGCTAGTGTTTGTACTTCATCTAAAATAATAATCGAATCAGCAAAGTGTCTAAATTTTTTTAACAATTTATTTCGGTTACCTATCAGGGTTTCAAAAAGTTGGACAAATGAAGTGATCACCACATCTATTTGCCAGGTATCCCACGACATCTGTTTTTGGGAGTAAGAAGATTCCTCATCTGATAGCTCATTTTTTTCCTCCCCTTCTTTTCCAAATATATCAGCATACTGATAATGCCCCATTACTTTTCCCTTGCCTAGAGTTTTTTCATACTCATTAAGAGATTGTTCTATGATGTTGATAAAGGGTAATCCGTATATAATCTGAGGTAAATAATTTTCTTCTCTTGCGATATTCGCTCTTAATTTTAGAACGAAATCAAGAGAGGTCATAGTCTTACCTATCCCGGTAGGTGCGGCTAGCGTGAAAATTCTTTTATCTAGAATATCTTTTCGTTCTAGGGTACGAACAACTTCAGACCGTACGTAATTTCGTAATTGATTCTGGGACATTTGATGCAATTCCAGATCTGGAAAAACAGGTTTCCCAAATCGATCATCTACCGCCGCAGATGGTAAATTTTCAGATTGATAAGAAGTGGTGTCGGAAGCATCTAATTTATCCGCTTCAATAAGCAAGGAGAAAAGATAATTTGTAATAAAGTAATGACCAATTGAAGTCTGTTTTCTTAAAATCTTTTTATAAAGGGTATGTAATCCCTTAGGCGTAGATAATTCAATTTGAGATTCATCAAAGCGGGAGAGTTTGTTTTTTAACTCTTCCAAGCTTGTCAGTGCGCTCTTCTGTTTAAGAAAGATCTCAGGTTCTTGAATTCGGGTAGAAGAGTTGTCAGGGAAAAGAACCAAATCAATGTTGACTAAATTGCTATGGTGCATTTTTATTAAATAAAATGCCATAAGGGACATCTCAGGGCTTGGATAGAAATAATTAAATGCCGCATGCGCACCAAGGTTAGAATGTGCCTTTAAATGAAGTTCCGCTTTTTCTGGATTTAAAAGGTAGGTTTGAAAATAGGAGGTGTATTTACCCAAATCATGTAGCCAACAGACTACACTGATCAATTCTGTGATGTTTAGGTTAGCATGAAATGAGACCCTTGGAGAAAGATGGTTTAGGGCTTTTGTATGTACCCCATTTAAATGATCTATCAGAAATTTGCTCCCTGATCTTTTTCCATTTTCTTCTTTACTATGTGAAAACACCTGCATATTCCAGAAATTGAATATTCTCTACACTACCGTTCGCTTCTAATCTATAATAATCTCCATTTAGGATTACCCGAATCGGGAAGTTTTTGGTGGCAAATAAGACCCGATTCATCCGGTATAACTCCCGCCCTTTTTCTCCTCCTATAAAATCAGCTGGTAGTAATTCTTCTTCAATATGATTAAACCGGAATTCTGCATCATCAGGAAAATCGAGTTCCTCAACTTCATCGCTGTTGCAAGCAGAATGCATAAGGAGCCAATCAGAATTTCCGCTTAATTTTATGCCTTCGAAAACCTGAACGTTAGTTATAAATGCGGAAAAGCCCGCAATACCTAGACTTAAATTAAATTGTCTTTCAGAGTTTGACAGTGATTTTTTTAATGACTGGTACAATGTTTCATCTATACCAGCAGAAATATAAATTCTGTAGGCAACCATTCCAGATTTTAAATCATGAGCAGTAACCACTTCTAAAGGAGTTTGAATTCGGCCATTCTTTCCTCCAAAATCACCTGAGCCAGTTATTTTAAGGTAATTTACTCGGTGAAATGATTTCTTTAAATCTGATAAAACACGAATGCCCACTTTAAGATTTTCATGTCGAAAACGCTCATAATAGGAATCCTTTGGTTCACCCAAAATGGCAGCTAGAATTCCAATAGTGGTAGTACGCGGCGGAATTGAATAACTCATCGCCGTATTATTCCCATGAAATTTCCTGAAATGCGCAAACTTCCCTTCAATATCTAATGAAAGCACTTCCATAAGATTAGGAATTAAAAGAAATGCCTTCTACAGTTTTAATTATTACGTCTTTAATAACGCCTCCTTTGTGGTCAGTTATGAGCTTTTCCAAAGCAGAAAAATCGACCATCAAATCACTGAAACTCCTTACTTTCTTAAAATCTCCAACTTCAGCTTTTGGCTCACATTTCACTAAATTTCTTAAATCACCAAAATGACCATTGTGGTACCCATCATTATAAATGATTTCCAGGTAGAGTTTTGGGTACTGATTTAGCTTGGATCGAGTCGGTAATGATGGAATAGCACTCCAGATACCATCACGGAATTTTTCCATGTCACGATCTGAAAGCCCAGTAGTTTTTGCAGCATGCTTATTCACAACTCCATGAAAAGAAAGCAAGCTGTAATGTACTCGGTAATCCTTACCAAATGTGCTGCTGTCATCATTCATAATTGTGACAATGGAATTGGAATCAATTTGGTAAACTTTGTTTAAAGAATAGCCCCAATTTATTTGTACCGGGCCAGTGTAGGCCCTGGTAAATTCCTTAACGGCAAAAGCACTCCCAAAAAGGCGGATATCCAAAAAGGTATCACGGACTAGTTTCTCCAAAATAAAGTAATTGAGCTTTTTATTTTTCTTGGTTTGTAGGGCTTTAAAAACTCCTTCACTGTCTTTCTTTTCTTTAATTACATCCGCATAGGCCTTGGCCATTTCCTCATTTCCTTCAAAAAACTTTGCGGCTTTTGATGGGTCTGCTAATAATTTTTCGACAACCGCTACAAACTTGGTATCTGGATTAACTTTGGTTCCCTCTTCCATCGCCACAAATACATCAAAGCCTTCTTGCATAAAATAATCACGAATATAGCGCTTCAATCGTGTGTCAGTGACCAAGTTCGTTTGGGTGTCATAATCCATTCTGGGCTTATTTTCCTGATCAGGATCCCCGTTGGGATTACAATTGATTGCTTCGTAAAGGAATAGAAAATCGGAGTTGTTTTTAATTACAGACATGATTTAAATAGTTTAGTTGTTGTCGGGTTTTGTTAAGCCAAAAGAGTATCCTGCCATTAGGTAAAATACATTTTGTTCATTACTCAAATTCCATTGTTTTTCATTAAAGTTCTCTCTGAATCTTGCAAAATTTCCATCGGTTTCGCGGTGGAGACTATACTGTCTTACCTTTTCTGATAGTTCCAAACTAAGCCTAATTATAGACTGGACATCCATCCCGTTAAAATTGATTTTATTCAACACGGGCTTAGATTCATGACCTTTTTTATATTGGGCATAAGCGATTGTTGACAAGATTCTTCCTAGGTAAAACATGGTTTTTTCACTTGTCCCATATCCCATTTTTTCAAAAAAGTTGTCAATTCTTTGCTGAAAATCAGGTTTAACCTCCTGATTTTCCAATGGTTCTATTTCCTTCTTTTCCATAGTTATTAGGTTAAGTTTCTTTAAAGCATAGATTAAAGCCGAGTATTTAAAAACTGCATCTTTGATAGCAAAATCAAAAGAATCGTTCTTCCTTATGTTTGGGAATGCAGCATATCTTCCGTACCAATGGCAAAGTGCCAGATTGGTGAAATGACCGAACAAAAAGTTAGAATCAATTTCCCTCTGCTCCAGAATATCTTTGAAAAGATGCAGTGCAGGATTGTTTTTGGATTTATTACTGTCTCTGGTAGGAATCATGTAATAAACAGACTGGAAGTTAAAGGGGTGTTTACTGCCAATATACTCTCGGAATTCGCTTTCTGTGTTTGCTAATACTTCGGTCAATTTCTTAAGATACCTACTATTTACATCTTTGATATGGTTCATTACCTTGAAGGAATTGCCATCTGACTCAAAAGCTATGTAATTCAGCCAAAATAGACTGGTATCAGGTAACTCACGCTCTACATCTGCTTCTAAGCTGTTGTATTTAAAAAGCAATTCTGAACTCCTATCCAAAAAAAGCTCAGTTTCTTCTATATCAAATTCATCAAGATCTTTATGCAGAAAGTTTGGAACGACTATGTGAGTTATCCCTGCAATTCGGGTTTGTAATTTATTCAGCGCATATTCAGATGCCTTATCAAGTGCTGCCAGGGTCGGTTGGTTTGTCTGAAAGTTTTTTCTAAAATCCACGAAGCCTGAAGCATAATTTGAGGCTGTTGTTTGAAAAATCTTATGGATATTATAACGTCCTGAAAAATTAGCTTCTTTAACATCACTGATGAAGTTTCCGCTTACATAATCAATCCCTTCTTGACCCCTTCCTTGAGTGCCAAACTTTTCTAGAACAAACTCATCATATCCATCTAATTCAACGAGTTTAATTTGAGCGCTATTATTAATTTTAGCCGACTGGATTACAGAATAGAATAGAACTACTTGATCATCTTTTCCAAAGCTCAACTCTTTCTTGAATAAAGCTATATCAAGCATTTGTCTTTCGCTTGTTAGATTCTGATGAATCTCCGATAACGCTGTATAAATCGGCTTAGATACAAATTTAGGATATTCATCTAGTGTACGGAGCATTGTCCCAAGATCGCCCGATGTCTTTCCGAATAGAGTTTCCTCCAGCATGGTGAAGTTTTTAGGCTCTACTGTCAGTGCACATTTTTTTCCTCTCCTTCCCCATAATTCAGTATTTAGATAGCGAAACTTGATACTTGAGTCTTCTGGTTTAAACCTTGAAATCTGATCTTTCAATATTTTAATGCGACCATTATCGCAATCAAAAAGTATCGGACAAACCCAATTGGTATTGGCATCACTGTATTTGGGTTCCGATGTGAGTTGCGCCCAAACCCCTTTCCCGTCTAGAAGTTGTTCCCCGATTTTGCTTAATGTTGCCAGCATTGATTTGCTTGTTTGCTTCAAAAGCCAACCTAGGAATTTCAGAATTAATATGAAATACCCAGTACTGGGTATTTTTTGGGTTTTGTCAGTAATTGGCGGAGTTTTTCATAAGTTTTTTGGATTTCCAACCGTATTTTTTGCTTTAATTGGGTTTAAACCTTGGAATTAACTGACGTTTTTTTAAAAAACTAGATTAAAATGGTCGAGTTACTTTGGGAGTACCCTCTGTGTTGATAAAGCAACACTAATCATAAAGGTTGATGAACTTGAAAAATTAAGAGAACTTCAAGTAAATCACTTGGTAGCAATTCAAAGTTCTAAAGCGGGACAACATTTAGTCGGTATTATAAACCGTATAACTCGTAAGGCATCTGATGAAGAGCAACCAGTCGGAGATGATTTAGGCTTAAATAATTTTCTTTTTACCGAAAATATTTTGAAGATAAATTTGATTGGGACTTTAATGAACAAACACTTACCTATGAAGAAATGTTGGCTATGCTACTTGATAGAAGCGATAGTAGTGCTCCAAATCAAGCAATGCTATTTTCAAAAACAGTATTTGCTGAAAAACAAAATCACCCAGATTCAAGTAACTAATGAAACACTAAAGATTTAAGGAAAGGAAGCCTAGGCTTCCTTTCCTTAGGCTGAATAACTAAATTAATGTTGTTATGCAGAAATTCAATCATCTCAGCCCAGAACAAAGGTACCAAATCGAAATTTTAATCAAAGCCGGAACCAAGCAAGTGGAGATAGCCATGCTCATTGGGGTCCATAAAAGCACCGCAAGCAGAGAACTCAAGCGGAATACCGGAAAGCGTGGACCTCATGCCAAAGCATATTCAGCCAAGATTGCGATGGATCGAACTAAAGAACGCCATCGGTTGAAATGAAAGAAAATCCGGTTTACAGAACCGCTAAAAGAACAAGCTAGAGTATGGTTGGAACAAGGTAAACTCAGCCTCGAACTCATAGCTGCTCAATGGGAAAAAGAAGGTCAACAAGGAGTCTCCCATGAAACTATTTATGACTGGATTTGGAAGGCTAAAAAGAGCCGTCATTCGAGTTTGATTCAGGACAGAGGCCTGTACAAACATCTCAGACACGGCAAATGAAAACAAAAAGGGGGCAATTACAGGCAAAATAGAGGCGTTATCAAAGAAAGTGTATCGATCGACCAAAGACCTGACATCGTTCAAAACAGGGAACGATTAGGAGATATAGAAGTAGATTTAATGATGGGTAAAAACCACCAATCTGCCTTACTAGTCATGACAGATAGGGCTACTCTAATCACTATCATGGACTTCCTCCCTTCAAAAGAAGCAGAGCTTGTCAAGGCCAAAATCGAACAGCGCACGGAGTGGATCGGATCCAGCTGGATCAAAACCTGCACATTCGACAACGATATGGCTTTCGACTTGCAACATGAAATAAGAGACAAATTTGGAATCAAAACTTTCTTCACAAGACCTTACACTTCACAGGACAAAGGAACAGTAGAAAACAGAATAGGACTGATTAGAGCATTCCTTCCTAAAGGAACTGATCTAAATGAAATCACCGATCAAACCATCGCAGAAATAGACCAAAAAATCAACAACAGGCCTATAAGAAAATTCAACTACTTAACTCCTAAAGAGAAATTATTATCTTACAAACGCGTTGCACTTATTTCTTGAATATGGCAAAGATAAATTTAATATTTTTAAAATAAACGGTACGAGCGGATGCTTTACTTATGGGGATGGCTCGTAAAACAACTTTCTAAAGCGTTTGGATCAAAAATATGATAATAATTTTCTAAAAAGGTCTGTTGATAATTATATAGAGATATGTCATAGTCTTGAATATCCCAACACTAGTAATTATTGGCTATTCTATTCCCTTTTTCAATAGAAAAATTGACAAAGAAATTCTTGATACAATGGAAAGTCTAAGGACAATTTACATCCAAGACATGTTTCCAGATACTATCAAACAAAGATTATTTCAGCTAATTTCAATATCTGAGCAAAAAAGTATAAGGGTGGAATACTCAAATGACCTAAATCAATTTCTCATCCCTTATGAGCTTTAGTAATTCCAATTTTGAAAAAAGCCAGTTCCTTAATTTGCTTTTTAAGCATCAGCACCCCTTAAGTAAATATTTCAGCACTTACCTTCAGTTCATTCAAAATAGGAGTCAGTAAATCTTCTGATTCAGTTTCGATACTAATGATCAAACTGTATCGGACGGATTGGGTGAAACGTTTATGTATGGGTCGGTTTTTCCACCAGCCTCCGGTGGGAATAATTGCCAGTTCGTTTTTTGTGGCCAGATCAGCTGCATTTCCTTTCCATATATCCCGATGGATTGAACCTTTATCTCTAATCTTTTGCCCAAGAACCCATCTTTCTCTTCCTTCAGTTTGGTATTCTCCTTCCAATGCCTCTCTAGCTTCCTTATTAATTCGAGCTAAAAATGCCTCGGAGGACTCATTGGCATCCTTTAGTTTGAATCGAAGTCCATGTGAAGCATAATTACTCGCTTTTGAATATCTCTTATTTCCCGGGTTAGGTTCAACAAAATAGGAAAGTGTGACATTAAGTTTGATTGCTGAATTACCCATTTCAAGTAATAATTCTTGGGGCCAAGGCAATGTAAAAACATGGCATTCATTAGATTGAACCCTTCCATCTGCAAACACATATGGCGTCAAATACTCCTGAACAATTAAGGAAACCGAGTTCTGCATGGTATAAATTGCCGACGGCAAAAAAGGAACTCCATAACCCACACTTCTGAGCAATTTAATTTTCTCATCCCTTGATAGGTCCTCGATATTCCTGCCTCTAAGCATTTGATCGGTCCATTGCGCCGAGTGAACCATAAGGGCTCGTACAGTTTCCGGCCAATAATCTGGATAGGCATCCAAAACAGCTGCACAAAACTTTGTTGCGAATGCCGTGGCAGCGGAGGTTTCACCGAAAGCTGTAAAAGGAGACCTGGCAAGCCCTCCCTTTGAAATACTCAGAGGAAATAAGGAGTCTGGATCACACAATGCATTATTCCATACTGCCGCATTTCCTCCCTCAAAAACCACTTCAGGTTTGATTGCCCATTCCTTATCCCATGAGTCACTGGTTGTACTTGAAGGAGCTAAATCACCTCTCTCAGCCAATAATGTTGCACTCGGGTATTTTGTATAATCAATTCGATCTTTAAGCGTATAGGCTCCAACAGAAACGGCATTAAAAGCCTGAGCAGGAGTATGGATAGAGTACTCAAAATTAGAAAGAGGATACTCAAGCCACCGGAAATTGGGAATATTTCCTCCTGAAACCAGAATTAGGCGTTTCCAATTTTCTTCTCCAAAAGCCAATTTATCGACAGTGGCGGACCAAGAACTTGGTTTTCCTAAATGCGAATCTCCATCTGCAGTTATGGCCATGCTAAAAATTCTCTGAGAAAATGAATTTGAGGCCTCTGCTCTTGCGATGGCTTCTTCGGTGATTGGCCCATAAAAATCCGGATCTGTTGGGTGCGCTGCGTGAATGATTTTCACGCTCTCCAATCGATGAAATATTCTGATCTGTTCTCTACTTAACAGAGCTTCTGTCAAGTCTCCAAAAAAGATTATTCCTGTCATGGGTGTTCCATGACCTGGACCCGCCCAACTGTCATCGGTACCCCAAGATGGCTCGACAGTATCCAGTGAAATAATTGATTTTAAATTTGCTAGGAGTGGATGGTTTTCATTGATTCCGGCATCCAATAAACAAACTGAAATTTGGGGATCTCCCTGAATAGTTAACCTTTGTGCCAAATCAGATATCCAAGAACGTTGCTCAGTAATATCCATTGCAGTAAATGAATCAGCAATTTCTACCGGCTTTCTCAATTCATCAAGATACTGGGAGTAGAGTAGAGAAGCTGAAAGTTGTCTGGAACTACCTTTTACCAAAATGACCAGGTGTTCAGGAAAATTCAAAACTCTTGAGGATACCTGAACCCTTGCTGCTTCCAGCATTTCATTAATTTCCGAGAATACCGATTCTGAGGAATTATTAGTAATATCTAACCAGACTTCCCACCAGACCTCTTCATCCGGTTGAGGAAAAGGAAACTCAGGTTCTTGCCAAAAGGCTTTTAAAGTTGAATGGTAAATTGACTCGATATTAGATAATAGACTAGCATTCTTGGGATTTCCTTTGCTAGTATTTTTTTCAGGCTGCGAATAGGCTGCTACTTTTGCTAGAAATTCTTTGACTCCTTTCTTAGAGAGAAATATCGAGCTAATAGTTTTGCGGCTACCTTCTTCCCCTATTTCCTTTATGTTGGCGATTCTAATTTCACCTGCTTTACCTTCAAATTTAGATAAGTCCAAATCAAATCCGGCAAAGGTTTCGAATTGGACGTAAACAAAGTCCCCAGGTTCTCCTTCCCAAAATTCAAGAAAAGCTGAATTAAATTCATCATTTAGCTTTCTACCATGAATGACCTGATCAACATTTTTGTTTGTGGTAAATCTTCCTGAACCATGTGGTGTAAAACTTAAGGGCCTTGCTTTATTGTCAAAAAAAATATGTTTAAAAAAACTCATTCAATATTAGTTTAATAGTCCTTCTTTCTTGCCTTTATATAGTCAATAACTTTTTTCTCCTTAATCTCTGTTTCTCCATATAGAAGGGAATCCTTCCAGATGTCTTCACATATTTTGTGTATCTCGGCGTGACTGAGCCCAAGCGATAATTCAGAAATTCTCCTAAAATTTATATTATCGCCAATTCCGATTTCAGCAAATTTGGATTTAAAAACTTTTTCAATTTGATCTGAAGTTGGATTCTCGTAGGTGATAATATCATCAAATCTCCGGAATAATGCTGAATCTAGGCTTCCTGGCAAATTCGTTGCTGCAATTATCAAGCTATTTGACTTATCTTTCTCAATCTGCAATAAGAAAGTATTCAACACCCGCTTTATTTCTCCAACATCCTGAGAATGAGACCGTGTGCTGCCAATACTATCAAACTCGTCAAATAGGTAAACAGCCCTAAAATCCATCATTGAATCAAAAATCAATCGAAGTTTTGCAATGGATTCACCGAGGTATCGACTTATTAACCCGTCAAGTCGGATGACGAAAAGAGGCAATTCAAGTTCACCCGCTAAAGCATGGGCAGTCATTGTTTTACCAGAGCCCGGAGGCCCTACCAAAAGCAACTTCCTTCTAGGCTGAAGATTGTAGCTTAGAAGTTTATCTAAATGTCTCTGTTCATGAATCACCTTCATCAGAGAATCTTTCAAGGCTTCTGAAAGAACCATGTCCTTCAATTTTAATTGTGGACTGACTAGCTCAAGCAAGTCGTTAAGCTCCTTCTGAGCTGCATTGACTGGCAGCCGTTTAACAACTGATTTGGAGGATTTGCTTTTGTCAATAAGCTTCTTTAGTTCTTCAGCCAATTCTAGATGACCTTTTCTAGCCTCTGAAGCAGCAATTTGCATAGCAGTAGCATAGAAGCGAGATTCATCACCCTCTCCAAAAGATTTAATCAAGGACTTTATTTGTTCCGCTGCTGCCATTTTCAAAAATCAAAACAATTTTAATTCAATACCAAAGCAAATTAATTCAATATGTTTCAAGCTACCATATAAAACAAGAAATCTTTTACAGAAGGTTGAAACAAGTTGACAAATATGCTTTAATAAACACCATTTGTCAATACAAATCTATAAGTTTGGATTTTATATCATTTAGAGTTCAATTAGCATACTAATGAAGAATTTCTCAAGCCGCCTCAAATCAGCCCGCCTGATGAATGGACTTTCCCTCCAAGGCTTGGCTGACAAAATCAACAATCGAATAACCAAGCAGTCCCTGAGTAAATACGAGTTGGGACATGTCATCCCCGACAGTGAGATGATCGGAATCCTATCTGAAGCCCTGGGAGTACGACCGGATTACTTTTTCTCCGATCAGGTTTTGGAAATCGATATTCAAGGAAATGACAAATTGAGCCTATTCACTGCAAAGGAGCGAACCCGTATCGTGGAAATAGCCAAAGATGAATTGGGCAGATACCTGGAACTCGAGCAAATTCTGGGAATAGAAACTCGGTTTGAAAATCCACTTAGCGGTATTTCAATTCAGTCTTTTGAAGACATTGATAATGTAGCGCTCAGGCTACGAGAGATATGGTGTTTGGGCACCGGACCGCTTTCAAACGTAATTGAGCTGTTGGAAGATCACCATGTGAAGGTTCTGGAAATAGAATCCACCGAGGAGTTTGACGGATTTTCTACTTGGGTCAATGGAAAAAGCATCCCTTTGATCGTCTTAAATAAGGCTAAGTTAAATGATGCCCCCGACCGGAAGCGATTCACCGCCTTACATGAATTGGCACATTTGATTTTGGAGGTGAATCACCTCCCCGAAAAAGAAAAGTTCTGCCACGCCTTTGCGACTGCCATGCTGATTCCCGAAGAACGGCTTAGAATCGAACTGGGTGGCAGGCGGAGCAAACTTTCTTTCCATGAATTGGCAGCCATCAAGCAGCAGTATGGTATTTCCATGCAGGCCTTGGTCTATCGGGCCAAGAACCTCGGCTTGATCTCTGACAACTATTTCAGACAGTTTTATGCGGTCTTTAATCAATTGGGCTACCGCAAAAATGAGCCTGTAGCCTATGAGGGAGCGGAGCATTCCAACCGCTTTTCCCAATTGCTTTTCCGGGCTTTGGCAGAGGATTTTATTTCCATGAGCAAAGCAGCCGCATTGAAGAATCAGGAACTGGGAGAATTCAGAAAGGAAAATATGGTCATCTAATGCGAGTAGCGGTTACAGATGCCTGTATTTTTATTGATCTGATTGAGTTGGATCTGGTAGCGTCATTTTTTAAACTTGATGTAGAGTTGAAAACGACGGAGGAGGAATCCTATTTGGCTATAAAATTTTTGCCAGCTTATTTGGCAACAGAATTTTTGTCATCCAAAAACTTCACTCGGGATTGGATATCCAATCCAAAAAACACCTCTTTAATCTTATTTTTTTCAATTCCATCCCAAAAAAATCCGACAAACCTTGTCAAAATCACACATTTAGCCTTAAAAATACCCAGTACTGGGTATTTTTTTAATAAATATTTCCCCTTTCTTGCCGTAGTAAAAACTGGCCGAAGGACAAAAGACAATATTTAATGCTGTTTAAATTCTGGAATCCTTCAGCGATGAAACTGAGATAAACATCAATTGCAAATTGTTAAGGATAGTAGGTTGGGATTCCAAATAAACAAAGGAGCAACCAAAATTTGACTACTCCCAGAGGGGGTAACAGACCTACGATTTATTCAAGAATTATTAGGACATAGCAGTAGCCGGACGACTGAGTTATACACTCATGTATCGCAGAAAACACTGGAAACAATTAAAAGTCCCTTTGATGATTGGTGAAATTTAAAGCAACCAAAGGTGAACTCAAGCCCCGTTTCTGTAAGGTTGAGTTGATAAAAAGTAAATAAAAAAGTAAGTTGGCAGCCATTTTAACAACATTTTATAAATGTATGATAGAAGAAGGAAAAGAGATTGCAAAAACAATTAAGGATGTTCCAAGAATACTTGAGTTAATCTACAAAGATCTTGCTCAACCGTCTGTCAAAAAAGTTGGAAAAGCACTCGGTACCGTATTTGAGTTAAGCAATACGATTTTGCTCCCGGTGAAACTTATGAATGAAAAAGTGCTGCTTAATTACGAGAAGCATATGAATTCTTACAAAGAAAAATTGAACGAGATACCGGAGGAAGAGATTTGTGAGGTGCCTCCTGAAATAGGCATTCCTATTACAGAAAAACTAACGTATACTACGAATGACGAAATAGCTGATTTATTCACTTCACTATTAACAAAAGCTTCTAGTGAAAAAACGATTAATCAAGCGCATCCGAGTTTTGTCCAACTTATCGAGAGGCTGTCCGTTGATGAGGGACAGATTATAAGATACCTCAAAGGAAAGGCGGAAATACCATGCATTTCTCAAAGGCTTCACCAGAAGGACAAAAAGGGCTATATAGAAGTAAAAAAAAGACTAACAGGGATTGAGGTGTATCTTAGACTAACTTTTCCGAGGAATATCAAGACATATTTGGATAATTTAGAGAGTATGGGAATCATTTCAATTGACCCTTCAGTTCACAAAATGGATAACAAGTTGTATGAGCCTCTTGAGATGATTTATAAATCTGCAATGGCGCAATTTGAAAAAGAAGAAATGAAGGGATATTTTCAGAAAGTGGAGTGGAAAAGAGGTTTTTATGAAATAACCGATTTTGGACGTCTTTTCATTAACGCATGTACTTTTGGGAAGAATAAACCAAAATAGAGACCGAACGAAACGGCTGCCAACACAGTTTAAGAATCATTGCCAGGTTTCGTGCTACTTTTGTTTAACTTCTATTTCAATGACATTTTGTGCTTGGGATAGTGGATCTCTAGATCACGGGAACGCTGCTTATATAAACTGTTGTGCGCAATTAAAACAAAAATATGGCAAAAATTTACCTTTCTTATCAACATCAAGACATTGAGCTAATCAAGAGAATTGGTGAAGATTTAAAAAGCCGAGGACATTCAATAATAATGGACGAAACCATTATGAAAGTTGGTGTGGATTGGAGAAAAGAGCTACTGAATGAATTAAAAAGTTCTGAGGGACTACTTGTATTAATTACTAAAAACAGTTTAAACTCGAAATATGTTATTAGTGAAATAGGCACAACTAGAGCATTTATTGACGAAAATGAAAACAAAAAGTTTTTAATTCCTGTAGTTTACGGAGACATAGAAATCCCTGATTTTATTAAGGATTTGTATTGTATAAGACTTTCAGATGACAATTATGAGGAATCGATAAATAGAATAGATTCTTCTATTTCTAGTTTCATTGGAAAAAAAGAAGCTTTTGAGGAAAAAGCTTCTGAAGAAAGAGAAATTATAGAAAGAAAAGCAGCTGATTATATAAAAATAGCCACTGATGCTTTAAAAAAGAGAGAGAACCAAAATAAAGCTGTCGCTTACTTATGCTACGGTATCGGATTTATGACACTAGTTTCAGGTATATTATTCGCAGTTAATGGACTAAAATCAATTTCAGAGGTTACAGAAACTATTGAAGTTACGCCAAACATTGTCTGGATAACTATTATTACTCTACTTCTAAAAAGTGTCATAATAATTGGTTTATTATTGGCTTGTTCTAAATACACTTTTACTTTGGGAAAATCGTTTATGCACGAAGCTTTGAGAAATGCTGACAGACTACACGCTATTTCTTTTGGAGAGTTTTTTATTAAAGCCTACGGAGACAGAATTTCGTCATACAATGAAATAAATGAAATCTTCCAAAATTGGAATATTGACAAGTCATCTTCATTCTACGAACTAAATTCGGATAGTTATGACCCAAAATTTTCAGAAAACCTTATTGATGTAATTAAGTCACTAACAGAAAAAATTAAAACAAAATAACTGCACACAACAACTAGGTTTTCGTTGCGTGCGGAGCACAGCTTGTCCCGATGATAATCGGGAAACAATGAAACCACGGTTGCACTGCCTGCCCCGTCCCGATTTATCGGGATCGGGGGAACTGGTGAATTTATTAGAAGGTTTGAATCTGAATTTGAAGGATCGGATTCAAAACTTTTAGACTTTTCCCAGTACCCACCCCAAAAAAATCCGACAAATCCCGTCAAAACCACCTATTTTCTACTAAAAATACCCAGTACTGGGTATTTTTTTCTTGGAAAAATTACTTTTCTGTATCCACCCGAGCAACCCCGTCTTTGCTTAGTTTGATTTTTTATTAATGAAAAG
>NZ_JAMWZB010000045.1 GCF_024305035.1 Algoriphagus sp. | reverse complement strand
AACCTAGCGGGGCAAAATAATTCAAAAAATATGGGGTTGCTCGGGGGGATACAAAATCACTTAAAAATGAAAAGCCTCTAATTGATTCAATCAGAGGCTTTTATTAATATTTACTTAGAGTTGTTCAGAGCTATTTATAGGCGTTTATTTGCCGATACAGTAAGTGTTAACTATTTGATTTATAGTGTTTTTATTGATATTAAGTTGTACGAGGGTTGTACAGAGTAGAGGCAAATTCTATTCGGCTTCAAATTTAGACTAAAATCCAGTTAGTTTTGCCTACAGTTCCATGTTTATCAAACATTGTGGATTTACAGGCTGTTTGACAATACTGGCTTCCACAAAATCAGCCTCAATAATCCTATTGACGCATTCTTTATTATCATACACTTTTCCAGGAATATGATTGCATTCGGTAAATTTGGAATTACAAATAGAGCATTGAGTTATCTTTGCTATCCCAGTAATGCTAAACCCTTTAAGCCTGCCTTGACTGATACGACGTTTTACTTTTTTATCTGTAACTATTCCTTCTGTTCCAAGCCCTTTTTCATCTTCGTATATGAGACACCATCCTACAATTTTTGGCTTATGGTTTAAAAAAATAGGGATGGGATATTTCTTGAAAGGAGAAATTACTTTGAAGCATTTCTCATATTCCTTTTTGAATTGTAATCGCTCTTCAAGTAATTTCTTTTCAGTGTTTTTAAGTACTTTTTCGCCATAATAATTAAAAATATTAGTTGATCTATCAATGTTAATAATAATATTTTCTTTATTAACATTTTTATCACTTTCAAGCATCTTATCAATCTGACTTGATACTACATTTACCGCAACGTCAACCGCTTTACCAAATAAATACAGAATTAGAACATCAGAAAACATTTCAGAAATGCCCTTTTTATACAAGATTTCTAAAGGTTGATCATCATCTGGAAGAATTCTTACCTTGTGACCCTCAGCACGTAGATTTTTAATCAGGATTAAAGTTTCCCTTGTGATCAATTTTCTGTTAGGATATTGACATTCAAATGGATTGAAAGATTCAATTTCGATGACTTCATTTATCATGAGAAAGTAGAAGTATGTTCTTTTTAACTGGACTACGATTCTTGAAAGTTAAGTATTTAGATCATTGATTATTTTCCTAAGGTAATCCCCCTTAATCTCTCCTGTTTTCTCTCCTTTTATATTCCTATAATGGAATTACTGAATTTGAAATTATCTAATCACTCACTTCTAAGTAAATAGTATACATATGATAATTATTTTAGAGTATTTAAATCATGAAATTCTCTACAATTGCTAATAATTTTTATGCTCTGAACTTCTCAGCTTCAAAGTAAAAGAAAATATAATATAATCTTAAATCTTTTAATATTTTTTATCAAAATGAATATTAAAATGGAGTTTTGATGAAATAGAATACAACTCAAATGTAATGTTAAGTAATTATTTTTGATAATCTGGTAATTTACTATACCATCGAATAGTTCTTGCAGAAGCTTCTTTCATAAATATATTGAGTTGTTCTAAATCACGTGCAGGACATTCATCTCCGGTAGCTTCAAAATTTGACTTGGCATGTACTACCTGGTTTCTTGTACTATAAATTGTTGAAGCAATTATATTACATGCTTGTGTCATTTTATCTTTTCCAGATTTATAAGTTAATTTTTTTTCTTTAACTATCCCAAGCACTTTCTTTTTAATACTTTCGGGTAGGTAATCGAACAATTCAACCATATCAAAACACTCGTTAAAGACTGATTTAATAAGTTCATTGTCTTTTAACCTTTGGTTTGTGGAATTTACTAGCTCAAAGATAGATTTTAAATATTCTCTATTTGGATTCAAAACAATAGGAGAGTCCAGTTTCTTTGAAAGCAAATCGTAAGAATCAATGCTTATAACAATAGGAGCGAAGTATTCAAATATTTTATAAAAGTTAAGAAGACGAAGTTCCTTATCATGAGTTTGTAACCCTGAAACATACAAACGCATAGCATCCGAGTATTTGAGAAGCGGTTTAAGTACTATTTCTTCTTCAGGATCTGAGTCATCACCTTCTTCATTAGCAAAAAGGATTTCAATCTTTTCTGCTAATTCTGGGTCATTATCCCTGATTTTTGATAAGTAAAAAACAAAACCAGTTGTGTCGGCTATTTCAAAAAGATAAGAATAAATTAAGTCAGATTCATGTTCATTTGATAGCTTATTTCGTTTGTCTTCATATTCTATTTGAATAACTGTATAGCTTTGATATCCGGTTCCAAAATCATCGTGATATGAATCCAAAAGTATGCAAGCTATTGCAATATAAATGGGTGATCCAACAATACTAAGTTCTGCACCTTCAATCTCTTGATAAAAATCAGAAGTACTCTTTAAATAGAATTCTAGATCTTCAGTTTCTGCCTTTATAATTTGATATGTTAAAGTAGTTGTTTGGATTCTTCCTTGATCAATTATATTAAACTTGTCCATTTGCCAATCAAATTCTATAAATTCTTCGATAGTTAAGGAAAAACCTTCATCTTCTCCAGGAAGTTGGATATATATTTCTGTGTCTCCAAGCTCTATTTCAAATAAATCCTCGGTATAATAGCTTACTTTTTCACATAATCTCTTAATACACTCTTGGATTTCTAAAATGTTTTCTTCAGATATTCTAGTTTTATTATCACTCATTTCATCTGTAATTTTAAATAAAGTTTTATGAAGTATCCTTTTTGATTTATATCATTTGATTATCAATCAATTTTGCATTATAGTCCAATGTAAATTCAATTCCCTCTCTACCTCTTTCAGCCGTAGGTTCAATTCAACTTTCTGGTTAAATTGCTTGCAATTCGATATAGCAGATTTAAGCCTTGTAATTTCCTTCTTTAGTTGTTCTGTTTTGCTGTTGACCTCAATCAACTCATCGAAGGACTTTTGATTAATTTTTGGTTTTCCAGACAGTTGATTACAAAAGTCCAAGTAAATTGAATCGATGCTCTTCTTCAGATTGAGGTTAAAATGCATTTGCTCTGGTTCTAACCAATCGGATTTAAAAGTCCAGTCGATGACTGAAAAATTCTCATTTGTTGGGTGTGGATGTTTCTTGGCAGTTGATAAAAAAAATCCTCTTCCGAAAGATACTATGAATATAATGTGATAGGGGATAGCCTTATCCATGATTTCGAGCAATTGTTTAGGATCTTCGTTTACTTTAAGTTCAATCTTAAATAATTGGATTTCCTTTATTTCTTTACCTGGTAGGTTCAGTGTCTCTTCAGATAATTTATTACTCCAAGTGATTTTAGATATAAGTTTGGTAAACAGTGCTTTTTGATTTGCATTTGAATAGCTTTCAAAAGCGTTTTTAGGAACGGTTTTGTTAACCTTGGTTTGTAGCGGAAGAGAAAAAAGATCCATCATCTCACAATTAGAAATGAAACTAATTTGAAGTCCTCTATCCCCTTGAATTTCTCTTTTAAAGCGGTTGTTCCCCCCGATTTGAATAGACTCATTACTTCCTTTTCCTCTTCGGTATTGAGGATGGAGCCGATGCTTTTTTTGAGTAAGTGGGAATAGAAATCCATTTGGTGATATTCATCCGTCTCCTCATTTAGGATTTTACAGACATCTTCTAATGGTTCGCTTTTGCCTTTGCAAAGCATACGAAGAGCATCTAGTATTTTTTTAGGTTCGACATGTCCTAGGTTAAGCTCACCTGTTTCTTTGATGTAAACCAGATAGTAAGGGTGAAGCCGGTTTAGTTTGTTTATGTTTACACTGGAATTAATGTTTTTCAATACATAGACAACTCCTCTGGGAAGTAATTCATTAGATTCTACTACTGCATGAAGGCCTTCTGGAATATAGGTCAATTCTCCATAGGTTTTTATGAAGTTGGAAAGATCTATTCTGAAATCGTTTAAACCCAGATCTGTAATGCTAACGCCTTCCCGGATATCTTCAAGGTCAATTACCTCGTCTTGCATTCGTTGGAGTTGAATTTTCCGATATTCTAAGTCTTTTTCATCTGTATTTAGAATATTGTCATCTCCGGTTCCGGTCATATTTGTGATCTGCATTCGACTTTCCACCCGTTGCTTTAAATTGATATAAGCGTCAAGTGTGATATCTGGCCAGAAATTGACGAGCGTGATGCTTTCGTTTTTAGAGCCGATTCTATCCACTCGACCAAATCTCTGAATAATTCTTACCGGGTTCCAGTGAATATCATAATTGATCAGGTAGTCACAATCTTGAAGATTTTGGCCTTCGGAAATACAGTCTGTGGCAATCAGCAAATCAATCGACTCTGAAATATTTCCGTACAGATTGGCTTTCCCCTTAGAAATGGGGGAGAAGCAGGTCAGAAGGTGATTGAGTTCATTCGGAATATCTTTGGCATTACTCGTTTTTCGAGACCCTGTGATCAAGGCGGAGTTGATATTGTATTTTCTTTTCAAGTGTCCTTGAATACTGGAAAACAGGTAGTTTGCCGTGTCAGCAAAAGCAGTGAAAATGATTACTTTTCTATTTCCTGGGTTGAACGGGGCATCGATTTTCTTTTCCAGCAGTGCGATGAGCTTCTGCAATTTAAAGTCGTCCTTGCCCGTGATATCGACGATCTTACTCCAAGTTTGGTGCAATATTGCTAAATCCTCGTTCAGGTCTTCTTTCCACTTTCGAGTGTCCATATCGGAAATATGGACTTTGATCTTTTTCCCGATCATTCCTTCTTCATCACCCCAATCGGATTCCCAGTCAAAATTCTCGTCGTCGATTTTTGCTTGGATCCCTTCGTATTGGCCATTTGACCCTTTATCAATGGAGGAAATGGCATTTTCAATTTGGGAAATGATTCCCTCTAAAGTAATTCTGAATGAATCTACTGAGCTTTCCAATCTTTTTAGAAGGTTGATCCGCATCAGAATTCTTAGACTGTTGTCTCGGTCAATTTGGGACAATTTACCGGCGCCGGAGCGTACATCTTTTTCAAGAAAATCTCTGTAATACTGGATTTTGCTTGGAAGGATATAATTCAGTGGAGTGTAAACTGAGAGGTTCAATAAAGTTAAAACCTCCGCAATTTCGGTATATGTGACCTCACCATTTTCGGTCAGTGGACTTTGAATGGAAATCGGTTTGTTCCGCGTTGGGAATTTCCCAATATCTGAGGTGTCATAGTACGTCGTAATATGTTTTCTGGATCGAGCAATAGTCAGGGAATCTAAGATTTCGAAAAAGTCGAAATCTAACATTTCCAGCAACTTTTCAGTAGTTCGTTTAGAATTATCAAAGGTACTCCAGGCTTTAAATGCTTGCTGTGCTCTTCGGAAGATCTGGTCGATACCAGCGGAGGTGTTCAGTTTTGCATCAATAATGTGAGCCTTTCCTTCATAGGCTAATGCTAGCTGGTTTTTTAGATCATTGAAGCGGTTATTGACAGGGGTAGCCGAAAGCATCAACACTTTTGTTTCAATTCCTTCTCGGACAATCTTCCGCAATAGTGTCTGGTATCTGTTTTCTCTATCTGAATAGGGGTTATTGTTTCGGAAGTTGTGAGACTCATCTATCACAACTAGTCCGTAATTACCCCAATTCACATTTTCTAAGCGCCTTCCATTACTTTCCCCTTTTTCTCTGGATAAATCTGTATGGAATAGTACATCATAGCGGAGACGATCAGCTTGTAGGATATTGTTTTTGTCATTGTTGCGATAGGTGTTCCAGTTAGCTTCAAGTTTCTTGGGGCAAAGTACCAGGACATCCTTGTTTCGCATTTCATAATATTTGATTACTCCAAGAGCGGAAAAAGTCTTCCCCAAGCCAACGCTATCAGCTAGAATACAACCATTGTATTTTTCCAACTTGTTGATGGCTCCGATTACGGCATCTTTCTGGAAGTTGAAGAGCTTACTCCAGACCAATGTGTTTTTAAAGCCAATCTGGTCATTTGGTAGATTGTCGATTGACAAATCATCCAAAAAATCATTGAAAATGTTGTAAAGGGTTATGAAATAGATAAACTCCGGACTGTTTTCCTTATAAGCAGAAGCAAAATAGTCCTGGACTCTCTGGGTCACATCTTTCAAATCTTCTTCATTTTCCCAGATCTCGTCAAACCATTCCAGGTAAGCGTTACTGTTTGGATAGTTGGATCTTTGGATTAGGGTAGGGAATCCTTTCTTTGGGCTTAGTCCAAGATCGGAAGTAGTAAAGCTATTGACATTGGCATAAGCAAACGCTGTTTGATCTTTATTCTCTATGTGAATCAGCTTGTTGAGTTCTTGATCGAGGTGCTTGTTTGATTTAAAAGTAACCTTTTCCTTCACCCATTTGGAGCATTCCTTGGCAATAGCACGCTGGTTGAGTTGATTTTTTAAACGGAGTTCAAAATTTCCACCACATAGATCTGCCTCTTTGTAAAGGTGGGGGATGAAAAATTTAGGAACTTCCTTTTTCAAGTTCTCTTCGATGAAAGTAGGGGAGGTAAAGACGAATCGAAGTTCATCTATGGTTTTCAACTCCTTTTTGAGAGCCTCAAATGCATAGATCGAAAATGAGGATGCAGCAATACTCAATTTCGTATTCTTGCCTAAATTTTCCTTCAGGTCATCAGCTAACCGGTGGGTTATATTGTCAATTAGTTTCATAGATTGTTAGGCTGTGAGCTTATCTTCATGACCACAGACCTTTAGCATACTTTTGTAATGGTCTTCATCTACTTTTTTTATTAACCACAACACATCATTTACAACATTTTTTCCCTCCTCCATTAATGGTTCTACTGTATTGTCCAATGACTCAATTCGATCGAGATGTGAATATTTATGTGCGAAAAAGTAAATTCTTTCTTTTTGTTCAGTTAGCAAGCCTTTTTTCTCACCCAATTGCAATGCTCCATTAAATCCAGAGTCATCCGGGCATTTAAAACTGGTAAATGCCTCTAAAAGTCTTCTTATTGAGTTGGCAATGGTAAAGCAAAGGGACTCTTCAATAGTATCCATGTCCTGAAAATCTAATACAGTCTTAAATACATGTTGGTATTCGGAATGAAAACTCATTAAAGACTTATTAGCATCAGTAATTACACCTTGCTTTACTAAATAGATATTTGCAACCACATCTTCTTTTTTGTTTTTCCTTACCATCCAATCCCGAACTTGTTTGAAAAACCAGAAATTATGGGTTAGTACGAAAAGTTGCTTTGATTTTTCAGTAGCTTTCTTGATTAGACTCGATGCATTGAAAAGATGATTACTATCGAAACTGGATACAGGGTCGTCTAAAATTATAATTTGATCGGCCATTTTAGCGTCGTTTTCCTGAATCTTAGAGAAAAAATAGATCAAGGAAATTGCTGTTTTTTCTCCCTCACTCAAATTTCTGGCTACGATACTTCCTCTTTTTAGTTGGTAGCCGCCCTCATCTTGTCTTTCAAGAATAATATCATTTCGGCCTAAAAACCTATGAATATTATCATTAATCTCATCTATGGCTAAAGTATCACTTTTCAGGCTGTTTTGCAGTTCTTTAATCTGACCCTCAAGCAATGAAAGTTTCTCCTTCTCAGAAGCTCGCTGATTTTTTAAGGAAGAATATTTTTCTTCAGTTTCTTTGATGCTTTGAGTTAATGCGGATTGGCTAACAAAATGATACTCAATTTTCTTTTTCGCGTTTTCGGCCTTTTCCTGATGAGAATTTGTGATCTCATTATGTTCTATTATGATTGAATTAAGAGCGGACAAATTTTTATTAAACTCAGAGAATTCCGATAAATCTGAATTTTCTACATCAAATAGTTTAAATGGGTCACCTTTCTTGCATATTAAGGATTCTATCCATTGCTGGAGTTTTCTGTTGGCTTCTTTGAGAGCGTTGTTTGTTTCTTTAAGTACTAGGTTGTATTTTTTTTTCAAACTTTCATAAAGCAAATAACTATAATCTGTTAATTCTGGTCTAATACCTTTTTCTAGATTTTCGACCAATTGAGTAATTTGGTCTTTTAGATCATTATATTCTTTGCTGAAATGCTTTTCTAAATCTTCAATCCTATTTTTTGGAAGTTTTTGGCCACAGAACTCACAATCATTGCTTTCATGATGCTTATGTAGTTCGAGACCAACTTCAACCCATTTACCTATTTCAGGATTATCTTTAAGTCTCTCAATTACTTTTGATGTTATGTTAGTAGTAAGTAGTTTGTGTACCTCTTTTTGAATTTGTTTTAATTTTTCAATATCAACTTTTACCGGAAACTGTACCTTGGGTATTTCGTCTTTTTTACTGTTTAAGAGAGTGTAGTCCTTTTCTTGTGATAAATCTTTTTCTGAAAGTTCATAATCTTTTAGCTCTCCATCTCTTATTTCGATCCAAATTCTTTCCGAAGCATTTTTATTGTAGGTTACATTTGCGTAGACAGTTCCCAAAAAAAAGTCCTTAATTGATTTTCCGGTAGTTTTATGGAAATCTTCTAAATTCCTATAATGAGTAATAAATTCCTTCTCTATTTTTCCGATATCTTCCTGCTTTTTTTTGAGCTCATCTTTTTTATTATCTAGCTCTTTCTTTTCATCAATTTTCTCCTTACTGATAAAAATTATAGGTTTCGTTGTTGCATCAAATAAATTTAAGTTATCCGTTACAAAATCTTGATTAAAGACCCTTATGTCCAAGCTATGATCTAGATTTTTTGATTCAATCTTTCCACTGTCAAGATTGACAGTGAATTCGGAGGATTTGAATTCAGCATGTAAGGACTTATTTTCTAAACATCTCATCAATCTACCAAGAGTAGTCTTGCCGCTTCCATTCCAACCATATAATAGGTTGTATTTATTGAAAGGCTTTATTTTTTGTCCATCTTGAAAATTATCCAAGATGCCGAATCCTTTGATTTTGGTGATTTGTTGGAGCATTTTAAAAGGTCATCTAGCTTTTACTTCATCTGTACAATATCCATTAGCTTTTCATAGCTGCTTACTTTTGAGAATTTTACCACGCCACCGCTGATCGTATCAAAATGCTTTTCGGCACAGTGGATTTTGAGCTTTTCTATTTCCCTCAAATCCATATCGGAATCGGAACCCTTGGTTTCGGCCACAAAATAGATGTGTCGTACCTTATCCTTATCCAGAACAATGGCCCAATCTGGGCTGTATTTGGCTACAGGGGTGGAGACATAAAAGCTCTTCGGAAGCTTAGCATAGACCACCACTTCGGTACTGTTTTCCAATGCCTTGGCAAAATCAGCCTCAACCTTGGAATCTGATGTCAAATAGTCATAGATATGCTTTTTAAGCAGTTCTGATTGGCGTAGGGCATGTTTGTCATTCGTAAAGACCGTTTTTGCATCATGACGGCCTTCCACTTTGTGATAGACGATGTTGTTAATGATCAGGCTGGCCTTGACTTCATTGATCAGTTTGCTGGATCGAGCAATAAACTCTTCCGGATTTTTGCGGATCAATAAGAATTTTTCTTCATGAATAGCTTTGAGAATGGCAACTATGGTTCGTCTGGTGAGATGGGTCAAGGCTTCTATTTCACCAATGACATCATAGACCGAATTGGTATATAAATCATTTTTGAGTTTTAAGGATTCTCGCTTGGATTCCTTTACCAAGTTGCCTTGTTCCATTTCCGCCTTTGTACCTTCCTTAAGCTCTCCGGTTTTTACCTCGTAGATTCGATCGCTGATATGAAGCTGGGCATTGATCCGATTTTTGCTGTCCTGGATAAGCTTTTCCGTATCAAAGTTGACCTCATAGACCGTTTTTAGATTGATTTTGTCCCAAAGTTCCTGGAATTCTTTCTTGGCAAAATTTGCATTGGTATCCAGTACTATGGATTGCCGCTCGTCCTCCGGTTTGAAAGCTTCACCAGTGTAAACTGACTTGAGCAATTTGCCGATGGATTCTCGGTAGGGTTCCAGGGTATAGGGTAGAGCGAAAGTATTTTGTTCGATCAATTCCCGCCCTTTGAGGGTGATCTTATAATCTTCATCGATGACTTGATCGACAATTAGCTTAAACTGCAGCTTTTGAGCTTCTGCATCAGTTAACCGATGAGTGTTGCTGTCCGCATCCATCAACACTTTACCTACAAAATATTCTTTATCAGCTTTTTGTGGTCTGTCCTTGAGCGTAGCTGCTATTTCAATTTGAAGCCCTTTGGCAAAGGCCTCATAGCTTTCAGAAGCAATGACGGTCAACTTATTGATCTCGTGGATCTGATCACCCACCAATTCATAATCTTGGCGGACTCCTCGCTTATCTACACAAAGGCGCATTCCACGTCCTACTTCCTGCCGTCTCCGTGTTTGGCTTCCACTATCAGCATTTTTAAGCGCACAGATCTGAAATACATTCGGATTGTCCCAGCCTTCCTTTAGGGCGGAGTGGGAAAAGATAAATCGAACAGGCTCCTCAAAGCTCATTAGTTTCTCTTTGTCCTTCATGATCAAATCGTAAGCTGAGGTATCATCTGAATCCTCACTTCCCCGTTTTACCGAAGGGTCAATGGATTTTCCTTTTTTATCAATCGAGAAGTAGCCCTCATGTACCCGATGGGCATCATCTCTGCTTAGATAGTCAAGATAAGCTTTTGGCATGTATCCCCGATGTACTTTACTGGGGTCTGTTTCTTCCAGATATCCATTGTAGTCTGCCCTGAAAAGATCCAAAAATTCGCTTCTCAGCTTATTATATTCCTCTTCGAAGATCTTGGCATATTCTCCCAACAGCTTTTCCCCATCCTCATCATAGAGGCGGTACTTTTCTACGGAGTCTATGAAAAAAAGACTGAGGACTTTTATGCCCTGCCCAAAGAGTTGCTTTTCTTTTTGAAGGTGGGACTGAATCGTTTCCCGAATTTGGACTCTCCGAAATGCGTTTTCGTCTTTGTCATTAAGGATGTCCCCCGGTAATATATCTTGTCCATTGATTACTACCTTGTTCAGATAGCCGTTGATTTCGGTAATTGTATGGTTTTTATAGACTGGAAGTTCTCCTGACAATTCATACAGGTTGGCTCCTTCAGGCAATTTTTGTCTTACCTTCTTAATACCTTCCCCAACTCGCTTTTCAAATTCCAATACAGCAAAGGGTGGCTTACTCGTACTTAAGGAAATATGCTCCAGGTACAGGTAACCTGTGGTGCCCGTGGAGCCTTTGAGATTGATGCCTTTGACTTGGATCTTCTTTACCAAGTGCTGGTTATATGCATCCAGTGCATCTAATCGGTAAACCTTGTTATATTCTTCACCCTGGGCATGAGTAGCTGAATATCTCAGTGTAAGCAATGGATTAAAGCCCTGCATGCTATCCAAGGTTTTAGATCCTTGTTTACCAACAGATTGTGGTTCATCGATAATCAGAATTGGATTGGTCTGGGCAATGATATCTATAGGTCTCCTTGTCCCAAATTGATCCAATTCCCTATAGATTCGATTCCCTGCGTTTTCCTTGAGTTCACCTGTTTTTTTATCGTATTGGGGAGAAGAGAAGGCCTGTGTGTTGATGATCATCACAGATATCCTACTATCGGAGGCAAAATTGTCAATGTCTTCCGCTCTGTCTGAATTGTATATGAAAGGCTTGATTTTGTGACCATACAATTCTTGAAAGTGGTCTTGGGTTACCTCAAAAGATTTGAAAACTCCCTCTCTGATCGCTATGCTAGGAACAACCACAATGAACTTGCTCCACCCGTAGCTTTTATGCAATTCGTACATAGTGCGGATATAGGTATAGGTCTTACCTGTACCGGTCTCCATCTCTATGGTCAGATTATAACCCAGTTTGACTCCCTTGGGTCTTTCGATTTGTTGACTCTCGTTTAAGTCGTTTGCTTTTTGAACGTCTTGTATGTTTTTCAACACATTAGCTTCCGAAACTTTGATGGGACTATTTCGGTAACCTATGTCTTCCAAAACTTCGGCTTCGAAAACTGATGCCTGAACCGCACCGCTGGCAGCCTGTTTCGCTTTTTTAATCAGGTTTTTGCTTCGCTCTAAAGTAAACCTATTCGTTTTAGGCTCTTGCCCTTTAAAGCAGTCCACCACGGCTTTTACCGCCTGAATCTGAAAATCTTGTTCTTTGAATTGGAGTTTCATTTTCTGCTTTTGATGGTTTTATAAGCTTGTTGCGGATGGTTTGGCATTTCAGGGATAGCGTATTCAAGCCTTTTTGACTCTCTCAGGGGTTTAATAAAATTGAAAAGAAGATATTTTTCCCCTTTATGTAACAGCTTCGATAACTGACTAATAGAAAGTTCCTTCGAAAAACATAAATCACAAATAAAGTCTTCCAGGGCTTCCTTATCGGTTATTCGTCCTTGAAAAGCCGGAAATTGCTCTTGAATGTGTTTTGGAAACTGGTTCACTAAGTCGGAATATACTGGTTCACTAGAAGCCTGAACTGGTTCACTAAGATTTATTGCACTTGATACTGGTTCACTAGAAGCTTGAACTGGTTCATTAACTTCCCCGGAAAATAATTTGCCAGGAACATAGTAGGTTGCTTTTCCTTTGCCTTTCTGATCTAAGATTTCCTTTTTTCGTAAGTCTCTTAGGTCTGCGCTTGCTTTTAGAGGATCAATGCTATTAAGCTGTCTATGAGCAGAATTGTCAATAGCTCCGGTTTCTTTGGTGAATATCAAAGCCCTTTTTTGATCTTCATTCAATTCAAAGGATTCAAATTTGGAAAGCCACTTCACGTCCTCAGTCCCTAAGAAATGATGCAATAACAGTCGAGCGGTAAACAGATTTCTTCCATGATCACTTTCAAAAGTAGGAGGGAGCAAGTTTGATTTTTCCATCAATGCCCGCATGGTGCGAATCCCAGAACCTTTGGTTTCTGCCAAGTTAGTCTCATGAAAGACCGCTGCGATATAGGGATTACGATTCTTAGAACCCGGTTCTCCCAAGTGGTCTTCCGGCTTAAGCGAAAATCCGGGATTTTTAATTTCCAACCTGTTTCCGTACCGTAAAATCTGTATAGGTTGGTTTTCTCTATAGGTTCTGTGGATCAAGGCATTTACGATGGCCTCACGAAGAACTCTGGTCGGCAATCCTATGCTTGCAGCCTGTAGTTCTCCCTCAGCGAGTAGAAAGCCTTTAGGCAAATCATCCGTTATTTGGCTAAAAACACGTTGAACCATTTCCAACAAGGAACCACGCATATCAATGGTGGTAAATCGGTTTTCAGGATCTTCCACCCATTCATTGCCAGGAATTCGGATATAATCAACCCGAACCATGGGTAACAATCTCCGGTGTGAAGGTCTTTTTCCAAAAAGCAAAAGGCCTGCGTAGGTCAGATAGGTTTGACCGTTTTCTTTTTTAATGCAGCCAAGGGAATGCAGTAAGTCTATATCGCTGTATTGCAATTCTTCTGCGAAAGGATTGATCTTAGAACGTAAGTTTCGATAGAGCTCGACTGCCGATTCGCTTACATCATCCCAAGATGAATCCTTTACAATACTGCTATCCAGTGAGTCTTCTTTATTATAGAAAACAAAAAGATCATCTTCGGTGCAACGCTGGTCGCTGCTACCGATCCTTCGATAGGCGCCTTTGGGAAGTCCGTCTTTCTTAAAATAGACAGGTTTCTGTCCATCAGCCAACTCCTGGACTTGAATGACAATGACATTTTTATCACCAATGCGCTCTACGGTAATGTCGGGTCGGATGGGCTGGTTGAATATCGATGCACATTGGGTGCTGAGATCCAGCTGCAATTTGTCAGTCTGCTCTACGCCTGTTGCTATGTAGGAGGGGAACAGGGACATTTCTTCCTGCTCGACTCCCAAAAGGATATATCCGTTTTCCAGACCAGGCTCATTGCAGAAAGCACAGATTGTTTCCATCACCGATCGGTCAATGGACGAGCCTTTCTTAGCCTCTATCCAAGTGCACTCATCAGTGAGATTCAATTGTTTGATTAGTTCCTTGGCATTCATATAGACTGAGTCTTTGCCTCTGTTTTATTTTCTTTCACTACCTCAACTTCCTTTCCGCCTTGGATTATGGAATCTTTATTTCCATCACTATTGATTATTTCTTTTAAAATCAAAACTAGTTGTCCTTCTGCTTGAACTCCCTGAATTCTAATTTCCTCATACATATCCCCAAGCAACCCTATTGGTCTGCTTGTTTTTAAACTATAAGCTGTACTAGGAGGGGTGGAAATAAAAGAAGCTCTCAAATTACTGATTGTACCTTCACTGAAATTAAGTGTAGCGTAAATCTCTACTTCATTATCTTTATCAACCTGAAAAAATGATTCGGCTAGTTTGCTATCTATAAGCAAAAATTTTAAAGCTTGATCTGTAGTTTCGGGAGAAAGAATTTTAATGCCAATCCCAATTGTTCTTCCGTAGTTAACTGAAAAAGATCTACATACTTCTTTTGATGCAGGAAATGGGTTACCATCAAATTTTACCTTTAATTTTACTTCCTTCCCTGAGTACTCTTTTGGAAGTAAAAAAAATTTTTTTAATGTGTCATTGGAATTGGCATATTCATCTGTTAAATTTTTTAGTCCGTTACTCTTTCTAGATAATAATTCGTTGAATTTTCGATCTAATTTTTCACTTAAGTCTATTTCATCTTTAAAAATATCAACAGTATGATTTTCCCTTAGAATTGATTTAAAAGCTTCAAGTTTCTCAAAGTTTTCTCCCTTATCTACATGCGCGGGAACCACTTTTCCATTCCTCTCATCTAAAAGGTAAATAAATATCTCTTTTTCTAGCTCTTTGGCTTTCTCATACTCCCGCTGTACAAAAGATTTCGCTGTAGGGATATCTATAGAACCAAGCCTACAGGCTATAATTCCAACAAAAATATCTGACTGAACAACCTCGGCTATGCAAGTCTCTATTGGTTTTTCTGTCCTTGCTCCGAATTGTTCCATGCCCCTGATATTCACCTCATATTTATTTAGGATCTCCCATACTTTGTTTCGATGCTCTTTAAGATCCTCGAAAGTGGATGATATAAAAACTGTCTTTCTCATATTAATGGCAAATATTCTCTGTTATATTACTTTCATTTCTGTCTCTGGACTAAGCTGCTTAAGGAGCTGGCGGACATTCACTTTGGCAGTATCGTTTTTGAAGCCATTATCTCGGAATACAACCCGAAGAGGGGAGTCCTTGGCAATTTCTTTCGCAAAGTCCTCATCGATCCCTGAATCAAAGCAAGCATAGAGGGAGTTTTCAGCCACTTGATAGACTTTCTTTCCCGAAATTTCTACGGAGCTGATCTTAAGGCTGAGTGGAAGTCCCCAATCCAATAGAATCTGGGTCAATAAATCATCTGGTGTACGGTCAGGCTTGATATTATCTGCAAAAGCATCCAACTGACTCTGCTGATAGTCTTGGGGACGGTAGTACACATCCTGCATATTGCTGGAGTCAAGACGATATACCCGGAAACCATAGTCCTGCTCATCAGTGAAATCGGCAAAAAGACCATCTTTCTGGGCTTTTTCCAGTTTTTCAGCTTTGATTTTTTTGGCAGCTCTGCGAATACGCTCTTTGCCTATTTCACAGATGTTTTTGTAGCCAGCTTTATATGCATCACTTGATTCATCTGTTTTTTCAGGTAGTTGTATATGAATATATTTTCGATTTAGGCCATCAATTGCATTTACTTTAAGAACAGAGTGAGCGGAAGTGGCTGAACCTGAAAAGAAGTCAAGAATTATATCATTTTCGTCTGTACTGAATTGGAGAAGCCTATTTATTAACTCTGTTGGTTTGGGATTAGAAAAAATGCCTGTTCTATCAAATAATTCTTTAGCTTCAGTTGAAGCATGGGTGTTAAGGATTCCTTGAATAATATTTTTATAAGGAGAGCTTCTTTTTTTTGGATTTCCTTCATTATCAACATTTAAGTAAATCTTATAATAGACCGACCAACCGCATTGTTTTGAAGGGGATTCTTGAAGCTCAATAAAATCATTTTTTATTCCCCAGTCTAGCTTACTCTTACTCCATTTCCATCTCCAACCGTCATTAAACTGATTTGTACGTCCATTAGGAAATGCCTTTCTTCCATCAGGTGTTGTGACTCCATAATCAAGTGTTTCATGATAACCAAGCGTTCCTCTGTCTAGGTTATCTGTATAATAAGGCCCTCGTTGTTCAAAATGTTCATCTTTATATCTATACCTTGAATTATCATGAGCTTCTTCGTCCTGATTAAATTCTAAAAGATCAATATTCCTTGCGTAAACTATAATATATTCGGTAATCGTTGCAATATGCTTAGCATCAGAAGAACCGGTTTTCTTTTGCCAAATAATATCTGCTACAAAGTTACTCTCACCAAAAACTTCATCACAAACCTTTCTTAAATTATGGTTTTCATTTTCATCTATAGAGATAAATGTGACTCCATTTTGGGTCAAAAGATTTCTTGCCAATTTCAATCTTGGATACATCATCGTTAACCAGTCAGAATGATAGCGTCCAGCTGTTTCTGGATTTGCCATCAAGCGTTGGTTATATTCATCCTTTTGACCACTTTCTAAAAATTCTTCATGGCGGTCTTTCGAGAAATTATCCTTGTAAACGAAATCCTTCCCAGTATTATAAGGAGGGTCGATATAGATCATTTTGATCTTGCCCAGATAGCTTTCTTGTAAGAGTTTGAGTACTTCCAAGTTGTCCCCTTCGATATAGATATTCTCTGTGGTATCGAAGTCAACAGAATCCTCCCGTACTGGACGAAGGGTTTTAGTAGTTGGAAGGTTGGCCGTTACGATGGCTACTTTTTTACCCGGCCACTCTAAGCGGTATCGTTCTTTGGTACCGTCCACCACGGCGTGACTGAGTTCCTGCTTAAGCAGGTCGAAGTCTATTGCTTTGCCTTCGGCCGATTCCGTCACACAGTTTGGAAATAAGCTGGCCAGTTTGTCAAAATTTTGGTTGACCAGATCAGGGGACTTCATGTCCAGTTTCTCAATACTCATAGCAGTGCTTCGGGATTTATAGGGATTGTTGATAGGTATTTAGTGCAAGCTTCAAGGCTTCAGGGATGTAGGCTTCACCTTCAGTGGCTTTCAGAATTTTGTCTGCTAGCCAGAGGGTAAGGAGTTCCTGTTCGTTTTGATGGAAGATTTTGGCCAGTTCCAGGATTTCTTCCTTACGGAATTGTCGGTCTCCCCGCTCCATCTTACTGAGTAAGGCGGTATCCATATCGAGCTGGGCTGCCAGCTGCCGAAGCAGGATGTTTTCCCCTTCCCGCAGCTCCCTGATTCTATCTCCTATCATCGTTAGTCTATTCGCTTATTGACTTGACAAATTTTGACTAAAATAGAAAATTACCGGACAAATACAGCAGGAGCGAAAGGAAATTTTTAAGAAAATTAAAAAAATCGTTTACAGTCTTGAAAACTGTGATATTGACAAAAAATGTATCTACATATAGGTATGTCTGTATATAAATATATCTATATATCCAGATATAAGGACTTTGGTATATTTGGATTTATGAGGAGTAAATAGGGGGCTCAGCACTCTAACCCTAAATCCTCTTCTTTACCTTTTTTCTTCTTTTTCTTTTTGCCGTCATCACTTACACTCCCAGTAGCCGAAGCACCAGCAAGCAACTCACCAAGGCTAGCAATGGCACCATTAGAGTGAAAAACGCTATTTGTACTGCCTTGATCACTTGATGGTAAGATTTCCGGTTCTCGATCATTCCTGAAATCAGCTTCTCGATCCTTGGATCCAGTTTTGTGGCCAATGTTTGATGATTGGAATTGATTTGATGTTGAAGTATTTTTTGGTTTTTCATGATCTCCTTCTGATTGTTTCGAAGTTCCATCAGGCATTCGATTAGCTGTTGGTTTTCCAGCTTTAGAGTCATTTCCTCCCTTCGGATATGCTGCTCTTGTTCGACCGTTTGCTTCGTCAATTGGTTGAAAGTCTTTAGTTTGCTCATAGTTTAAAGTTTTGGATACCTGACCCCATTTGAATTGATTTCCTAATGCCTGGCCTTTGGCTAAAAATCCACCAAAGCAATAGGAAATTCCTGTTACCCTGCCTGTGCTGGCTTGGTTAAATAATACATTGACCCCATTTTTTTCCAAGTGGTCTATAAAGGCAGGGATGTTGTTATTTCTTTTCAAAGCTGCTCCTACCAACTCTTGGAGTACCATTCTCTGGGAAGCTTTACCAGTCCTTAAAGCCATTTCTATTTCATCCTTGTTAGGAGATTTCACCTTTGATTCAAGGCTGGATTGGACTTTTTCCAACCCATGTTTTTGCTCCAATTCCCTAGCGATTTTATCGCTCCGTTGGTAATTTTTGCTGTCTGAAACTACAGTTCCATCAAAACGATTACGTAAAGCCAGAATATGACAATGTGGATGACCGGTGTCATGGTGTCTGAATATGAAATAGGCATTGTTGTCAAATCCCATTTTCTTCATGTACTCCTCGGCAATCGTGAGCATTTTTTCATTGGAAATCACTTCGTCCTTTCCAAAATTGAGGCTGGTGTGAAAGGTGTTTCGCTTCAATCTGGGGTTTAAACTTTGCAACAAGCGGAGCTCATTCTTGATAGACTGATGATTGAGGCTAGCAAAATTGGTAGCCAGTATCTCAGCTTTTTGGGACTCGTCCTTGGAATAGAGCTTTTTCAAGTTGTAGTTCAATGCTCCCATGAATGAAGTTCCGATTGATACTTTAGTGATCATCGACTAGATGTTTGATTAGGAGATTCAGTTTTTCTTTCAGAGCTAGGAAAGCAGTAAGTTTATCAGAAGGTACCGGGATATTCGAATTGTAGTGTTTTGCAATTTGGTTGATGTTCGTTCCGATCTTCTTTAACTCTAAATAGGTTTGCTTTTCAAGTATCGGAGTACGTGCTTTCGGCAGTCTATTTTTGAAGACACAAGATCTGATTACTTCGGAAGCGCTGAGGTCGGAGTATTCACAAAGTTTTATCAACTGCTCAAATTCTCCTTCGTCCATTTTGAAGGAAAACTTAATACTCTTTTTTTCTTTTTGCGGTAGCTTAGGCCTGGCCATATCAGTAATTGAACGAAGTGAGTTTTTGATTTCTGAGCGGAGTGAAGCAAACGTTTCGGTCTGGCCGAAACATAGCTTGCTTCGCAAAGCGACCCTCAACGCAGAAAGCCAAGTCGATCATCATTCATTAGCATTTCATTGAAGTCTTTGTATCCGACATATTCTAGACTTTTGTCTATGCAGTAGGGGTGTTCTCTTTGTAGCTCTTTGGTCTTTTTTTTTCCCTGGTCATCCCGATCTAGGAATAGCTCCACTTTTTTAAATTGCTCGAAATAGAAGGTGGCTTCACTGGTATTTGCCAGTGAGTTAAGGGATATTAGACAGGAGGGAATCTCCTGGAAATTGTTTCTTTGAAAGTAACTCATCAAGTCAAAGATCCCTTCAAATATTGCCAAGGTTGAATTTCTATTTCCTTTTGGATCTCCAAAAATACTAATGCCTTGGGCGTTGCATCCTTTCCAATATTTGTTGCGAATCGACCAACCATTGGTATTCTGGTTTCCTACTCCAAAATATTTCTTTCCGTCTACCTCGAAATAAACTTCTTTACAGAATTATCGAGCCATGGACAAGTTTAACCCTCGGGATTCAATGTATTCTGAAACAGCATTGTTAGAACCAATTGGTTTGACAGCATAGACTTGTAATTTAGAATCGGCTTTCAAGTTTTGGTGATTGACTTGCTGTTGAAAAGAAAAAGACTCCAAATTCTTTGACGAGAGATGATTCAGTGCCTCTTCAATGGAAAAAGCAGAGTTCAATTTCAAGACTAGGTCGATCAGTGTTCCTCCGTCATTGTTATTTCCGAAGTCAATCCAAAGATTGCACTTGTGATCTACTTTGAAAGAAGGCGTTTTTTCTTCCCGGAATGGAGAAAAGTATATGGAATAGCTTCCAAGGTTTTTCGCTGGATGGATGCCAATCGTTGAGAGATATTCGAGAATGCTGATTTGATTGGCTTGTTTACAGTTCATGATTTTATGGTTTGCTAGTTAAAATTGTCAAAGCAGGTTACTACATCACTACACTTGGACTAATTGAAAGTCAATCAAGTTATTAGGTGTAGTCAGGTTACGCTTTTATAACCGTTTTAAGCTTACTACATTTCAGGATTTGTAGTAAGCGTAGTAATCTTGATTGATTTAACCTTACTACAGTCAACTTTCAGTATATCAGACATATATATTTATTGTAGTATAGTAGTAAGTAGATTAAGGGTTTTTAAATAATAGCCTTTGACTGGATATGACTTTTCGCCATGGCCTCTTTTGGCAATCCGTTCAAATCCGAGTCTTTTCAGGGCTTTTCCTACTTCCTCCCGGCTGATTTTGAGAAGTGATCCCTCTGCTTTGTTCAGATATTGGATGATATCCGACGGGGTCATGAATTCATCCTCCTTATTTCCTGGCTCAAAGTGTTTTTGGACCAGCTCAAACTCCATAGTAATAGTGCTGAACTGAGCATTGGCCAGTTCGTTTTCCGTGATCTCATCGGCTGTCATATTGAATTCAAAACCACAATTGAAAAGGTGGTATGCCTGTGACCAAACTCGATTGATGTCAATATTTTTTTTGTAGTCCCAATTGATTCCGATGAGATTGAAGCAAAGCCAACGGACACTTCCTGTATCATCAGTCAGGAATTCGGCTTTGTTGGTAGAGCCAATGATGGATGCTCTCCGAGGTTCCATGGTAGGTTTTCTGTCATAGGGATGCCGGACTTTGATGTAGGATCTACTCATCAGGCTTTTTTGGGCATTTATTTCCTGCTTGTTAAGCGTTGACAATTCATCCTGGATGATTAGGAAGTTTTGACAAAGAGCTATTAGGCTATCCTTGTCTACCGAGATATTTTCGGTCTGGTATTCGGAAAGATCTGGAGGAGTAAGAAATCTAGTCAGAGTTGACTTTCCGCTGTTTTGTTTGTCTTGGACTAAAATTAAGGCCTGTTTGTTAAAGTATTGGTCATCTAGACTGCAGGCGACGCAACGGACTAGCCACTTTTTGAACTGGACTTTGAACCTTTCTTGATCCAGCACTTGGATATAGCTGGCGAAGTGTTCTATATAATCACCATGTTCTTTCTGATTCCATTGGTGTTTGTGGTACTCAAAATAGAATTCCAACGGATTTACTTTCGGAATAAAATCACTACTCAGGAAAGAATTGATATCGGCTAGGGATGTGTTGTGTCCGGCTGATTTCGCCTCAATCAATAGAGTATGCGGATTGACCCGTAGGTAGTTGTTTTTTTCTTTTTCACTGGCAAAGACCTCGTAGACTACTACGTTGTTGATAAAGTCATATTTACTTAGCAAATAGCGGATCATCTTTACCATTGGAGAATTGGAGTCATCATCCAATCGTTTGAATGGATTTCTGTTTTTCATGTTGCTGCATTAAGAGTTTGAAAATGAATGCAGAACTAGTATCTTTACGTTGTCAGACGGAGATACCATTTCCACATTAAAAGCGAATTCGAAAGGGTTCGCTTTATTTTTTTCTGGCGTATTGCAAAGCTTCCTTTCTTAATTCAGCTTCTGACTTACTGGGGTTTTGAAGTAGCCAATCATCAATCTTTTTACGATCGAAGAAAAGTGCGCCATTATTTGGCTTGGAATATGGAATTTTGGATTGGCTTACTAGCTTGTAGATGTAGGATACTTTGAAACCTGTATACTCACTAAGTTCCTCAGGATTCAAGATATCCTTAAGTCCAAACATGAATTTCTCAATACGATTGAGTTTGAGTAGGATTTGGTCGTTTTCCATTGCTGTATTTTATTTGATGATGTCCAGCAAAGGAGAATAAAGGAGAGCCGAAAAGGCATTGATTATTGACAATTGTCAATGAATTGGCCGTTTTTGTCAATGAATTTTTGAGAAAATACTGTCTATTTGATGTTCAATTTCAGACTTGCTTCTAGAGTTTTTTGAATTGCTTTTGGAGCTTCGAAGAGATCCGGGTTTTATTCCTTTTCCATTTATCAGAAAAATTTTTGCCAATTTAGGATTTGAAAGCCCATCAATCTTATTATTTAGTTCATCGAAAAAATAGACCGCATCAATCACAGGAATATTTAAGTCGAATAGAGGGGAGGATGGAACAATCCCCTTTTTTAAAATTTCTACGAACTGCTCTCTGTTGTTACCAGAAAGCAACAATGCATAACTTTAAGAAAATAGAGGTACACCAAAAA
>NZ_JAMWZB010000044.1 GCF_024305035.1 Algoriphagus sp. | reverse complement strand
GTACGGTGGTGTGAGAGGACAGGTAGGGAAATAATCCCTACCTTCCTACTCGATTCAAAAATCATCGTTGATCTCAAGCCAATAGCCATCTGGATCCTGAATGTAAATTTGTCGAACTCCATCGGGGCGAGTGGTGATCTTTCCTTTTTCTCCCGGCCAATCTTCAAAAGGATAGCCGGTGGTTTCTAATCTGGAAATAAAATCGTCCATGTTTTGCATCGAAAAACAGAGGTGGTTGGTTTTTGAAATCTCCCCTGGTACGTCAGGAGCCTCAATCAAATGAAGGGCAGAACCTCCTCCAATGTTATACCAGGCATGGAGTCCGTCTTTGAAGGGTTCGTCGATTTCCTGCAAGTCCAAAATTTCCTCATAAAACTGACTGCTTTTATCCAAATTGGAAACATGAACGGCAATATGGTTGGTTTTAATTTGGGCGTGAATGGAGGAGGACATAAGGATAAAACTGATAAGGAATACTAGGATTTTCATAAGGTTTTGGGTTTGAATTGGATTTTGAAGGTAGGTTTTTTCAAGAAGACCTCATAAGCAGTGCATAAAAAAAGCGGTCACAGACCGCTTTTTAAAATTTTCTTAGGAGGAGGGTTACTCTTCCTCTTCAGGTTTTTCCTCATTACTCAGGTCAGATGCCATGGCAATTCGATCCGCTTCATCAAAAAGGCGAATGGCTTGCTGATATACTTCGTTGATATCGTTGATAACCAGGTAGAAGGCATCATCATCGTAAAGCTGACGTCCCAAGTGTGCTTTGACAAGAGTTTTCAAATAGTCTTTAGACTTGGAATAATCTTCCGCATCATAGGCGACTTTGTTTTTCTCACCCACCTTAATCAATGCCTGAAGCATGGCGTCGTTCACTTCAAATTCTTTATAATACTCCTCTACGCTCATTTCTGAGAATTGCTCTTTGTTTTGGTTGGTATATTCAAGAATGAACTCTCTGGAAGAGTCAGAATTAAACAATCGACTTACATAGGCTGAAGAGTAGGTAGTGTCCAAAGGCACAAAGAAATCCGGCATGATTCCTCCGCCTCCATAGACAATTCTACCTTTTTTGGTTTCATATTTCAAACTATCATTAAATTTGATGCTGTCTGCTGAGAAAAACTCTCCTTGCTCCAATCTTGAAATCCAATCTTGCTCGTAAGCTTCGTGATCTGGTCCGTATGGCTTTTGGATGGATCGGCCAGAAGGAGTGAAATAGCGAGCAATGGTTAATCTGAGTTCGGCACCGTCAGACAGATCAATTGGCATTTGTACCAATCCTTTTCCAAAAGATCGTCTTCCCACGATGAGACCACGATCGTTATCTTGTATTGCGCCAGCCAAAATTTCCGAAGCAGAGGCTGAGCCTTCATTTACCAATACAATGACTGAACCCTCCTCAAACATTCCGGGTCTGAAAGCATATGCTTTTTGGCTGTATTGTTCAACTTTGCCTTCCTGAGAAACGATCAGTGATCGATCTGACAAAATTTCATCAGCAATGTTGATCGCCGCTCCCATATATCCTCCAGGATTTCCTTGCAAGTCAATGATGAGTTTTTTCATTCCTTGACTTTTTAAATCAGACACGGCCTCTTTGAATTCGTCATAGGTGGTCGCTGCAAATCGGGTAATTTTTACATAGCCGATTTCGTTATTGACCATATAGGAAGCATTGATGCTGTATTGAGGAATTTTGTCTCGGGTAATCTCATAGGTGATTAGCTCACTTTCATTTTTACGCTTAATATCGACGACAACTTGGCTTCCCTTGGGACCGCGTAGCAGCTCAAAAACATCCCTATTGGTAATACCGGTACCTGCCACGGTTTCTCCATCTACTTTGATGATTTGATCTCCAGATTTGATCCCAAGAGCTTCAGAAGGCCCGCCTGTCAGGGGAGCGACAACATAAATGGTGTCGCGAATGATTCCAAATTCCACTCCGATTCCGTCAAATTCCCCATCTAGCTGGGACTGAGCAAGAGAGGCGTCTTTGGCTGGAATATAGCTGGAGTGTGGGTCTAGGTTTTCCAGCATTTTGTTTATACCATATTCAACAAGTTCATTGGTGTTTACGCTGTCCACATAATCTCTGTTGATATATGTCATGATCTCCTGAAGCTTATAAAGAGCTGCTCTCAGGTCATTTTGATTGCTTTTGGGTTCCGCAAAAGTAGCCCCTATCCATATTCCCGCCGATATCGCAAGGGCTAGGATGATGGGAAGGCGGATTTGGGATTTTGAATTTTTTGTCTGGCTCACGTTTCTACTCTTTCTGTTGGTTATTTTCAATTAGGTAAACTACTGCTTTTTACTAGTGTTTAAAAGTAGCTTTTGATAAAGTTTGCAAAAGTTTATACGAAGAGAACGTATAAAGGTCAAATTTAATCCCCTACTTTCTGTTAAAATAATTTATTTTTGTCAAATGCAATCTGGGGAAAAGGTAAATAAGACGTTGGTGGGAGATTTAGTCTCTGAAAATTACGTGTTCGCCTCTGTCTTACATTATTTTGGGATCAGTTTTTATCAGTATCCCACTCAATCCCTTGAGCAGGTTTGCAAAAAACATAAAGTTAATCCGAGTCAACTCATAGCAGAACTGGAGTCATGGGCCTCACGCAAAGAGCCTACCCCTGAAGAGCTTTACCTTAACCCAATAGAGGTTTTGGTCGCTTACCTGAAAAAGAAACACTATTATTTTGTACGGCAAGAGCTTCCATTCCTGTCAAACATGATTTCGGGAATACATCCAGATCCTGATTTTAGCGTGTTGATGGCTGATCTAAGGATCATGTTCCCGCTCTTTGTCCAGGATTTTATCCATCATATCCATGAGGAAGAAAGTCGGCTTTTCAAACGAATTGAATTACTCCAAGATATTGAGGAGGGTAATTTCGCACTTTATGATGCGCTGAAGATTTTGGAAAAGGACCCCGTTGATAAAATTGCGGATGCTCATGAAATCCACGATGACGAAATGGAGGGCATTCGAAAACTGACTTCTAATTATTCCCTCAATGCTGATGCTCCGCTTACCATGAAGGTCCTGTATCATGAATTACAAAATTTTGAAAGCGAACTGATCATTCATGCACAGATCGAGGATGAACTTTTATTTCCCAAAGCTGTAGAGCTGGAGCGCGAGGCAATCCGTAAAATCAAAAATAAAATCAGAATTAATTGATGGGTCGGATAATCGCTATAGATTTAGGGACTAAACGGACGGGCATTGCTGTAACCGATCCACTTAAAATTCTTGCAAATCCTCTGGAAACTATCGAAACAGCTACACTGTTTGATTTTTTGAAAACTTACCTAAGCAGAGAAGAAGTGGAAACCATTGTCTTGGGAATGCCTACACGATTGGATGGTAGTGCAAATGAAATGACACCACGAGTAATCGACCTCAAAGGGAAGCTTGAGAAACTATTTCCTGATCAAAAAATTGAACTTGTTGATGAGCGCTTTACTTCAAAAATGGCCATGCAGTCCATGATTGCCATGGGAAGTAAAAAAAAGGACAGAAAAGAAAAGTCCGGAAACTTGGATAAGGTCAGCGCAGCTATTATCCTACAATCCTATTTAGAGAAAAAATGATATATCCAATTGTTGCTTATGGCAATCCTATACTGAAAAAAGAAGCCGCCGAGATCCATGAAGGTGCAGATTTGAAAACCTTAATTCAAGACATGTTTGCTACAATGGATCATGCGAGTGGGGTGGGATTGGCAGCTCCTCAAATCAATCAAGCTGTTCGTCTTTTTGTCATTGACAGCAATTTGATGCTGGATGAACAGGACGAAGAAAAAGGAGTTCGTCGTGCATTTATCAACCCAATTATCTTGGATGAATATGGGGATGATTATGGTTTTGAGGAGGGCTGTCTCAGTATTCCCGATGTCAGAGCCGAGATTATTCGCCCAGAAAAATTGACCATCGAGTATTATGATGAAAACTGGAATCTCAAGGAAGAGGAGTTTTCGGGGATGACGGCCCGGGTGATTCAACACGAATACGATCACCTAGAGGGAATCCTTTTTGTGGATTACCTCAAGGGCCTTAAGAAGCGACTGGTGCAATCTAAGCTCATCGAGGTGAGTAAAGGTAAAGTTCACACCGATTACCGCATGATTTATCCGCTCAAATGAGCCGATCCTCCCAATTGAAAATCGCCCTGATCCAAGCGGATTTATTCTGGAAAGAAAAAACCGCCAATTTCTCGATGTTTGAAGAGAAAATTTGGGAGATCGGACAAAAAGTAGATTTAATTGTTCTTCCGGAAATGTTTCCTACCGGATTTAGCATGGACGTAGAGGAATTGGCTGAGCCTATGAACCTTACTGTTTGCAAGTGGATGCAGCAGCAAGCCGCTCAAACTGGGGCAGTAATTACAGGAAGTGCGATCATCAAAGAAAATCAACAATTTTTTAACCGTTTGCTCTGGGTGGAACCCAGGGGTAAAATTGAATTTTACGACAAGCGTCATCTTTTTAGAATGGCACAAGAGGATGAACATTTTGGCCCTGGAACCAGGCTCCCCGTTTTTGAGCTTAAAGGTTGGCGGATTTTACCACAGGTTTGTTATGATTTGCGTTTTCCAGTTTGGTCAAGAAATTCCCATGTTGATGGTCAAATGGCTTATGATTTGGTTTTTTATGTAGCCTCCTGGCCTGCAGCAAGGGTCAGTGCTTGGGATGCACTTTTACCTGCACGTGCAATTGAAAATTTAGCCTATTGCATTGGAGTGAATAGAGTGGGAGTGGATGGGAATGAGGTGCGGTATTGTGGACACTCTGGAGTTTATGATTTTAAGGGCAACCGACTTTTAAACTTAGGTGAGCAGGAAATAACGAAGGTAATTTCCTTGGATGGCGAGGCGCTTTTAGATTACCGCCAAAAGTTTCCCGCCTGGATGGATTCTGATCAATTCTCGATTGATTTATAGCCTTACCCGATATCCCGAATTCCATTAATGGGATTTGAAACAAGGATATTTTACGTATTTTAGCCCACTGATTTTCCGAGTCCTTGAGACTTTTTTCTTTCAGAAAACAGCCCACTTAGCTGGATTTCTAAGGAATTGATGAAGTTTTAAGATTCGCTATTCCTATCATCGAACGCAATTAAAAACCATGAGTAACCAAACTCCAAAAATCCTTTACACCTTGACCGATGAAGCGCCAGCTTTGGCCACGTATTCCTTGCTGCCTATCGTTGAGGCGTTTACCAAGTCAGCGGGGATTCAAGTTGAAACTCGGGACATTTCGCTAGCTGGAAGAATCATTGCCAATTTTCCAGAGTTCCTTACACCTGATCAGCAAATTGGTGACGCTTTGGCAGAGTTGGGAGGGATCGCAAAAACACCTGAGGCAAACATTATTAAATTGCCCAATATTTCGGCTTCCATTCCTCAATTAAAGGCAGCCATCAGAGAATTACAAGAGCAGGGCTATCCTTTGCCAAACTATCCTGATGAGCCCAAAAACCAGGAGGAAAAAATCATCAAAACGAAATACGACAAAATCAAAGGTTCGGCTGTAAATCCGGTATTGAGAGAAGGGAATTCAGATCGAAGAGCTCCTCAAGCGGTGAAGGCCTACGCCAAAAAGCATCCGCATTCGATGGGAAAATGGTCTCCTGAATCCAAATCGCACGTGGAAAGTATGTCGGAGGGAGATTTTTATGGAAGTGAGCAATCGGTTACCCTAAGTGATTCTACTGTCGTATCCATCGAGCTTTTGGGTGAGAATGGCAGAAAAGAAATCCTTAAAACTGGCCTAGAACTTCAAGAGGGAGAGGTTATCGATGCCTCATTCATGAATATCAAAAGCTTGAAGGCCTTTTTGAAAAAAGCGAAAGCGGATGCGAAAGAAAAAGGAATCTTGTTTTCCCTTCATATGAAGGCGACCATGATGAAAGTTTCTGATCCCATTATTTTTGGACATGCCGTCAAAGCTTTTTTTGAACCTGTATTTGAAAAACACGCTACAACTTTGGAGGAAGCAGGAGTGGATGTAAATAATGGGTTGGGGGATTTATTGGCAAGTATCGAAAAACTTCCTGAAGCAAAAAAAGCAGAAATTCTCTTGGATTTGGAAGCCTGCTATGCCGATAGCCCAGATCTAGCCATGGTAAATTCGGATAGAGGAATCACCAATTTACACGTTCCTAGCGATGTCATTATTGATGCGTCGATGCCTGCAATGATCAGAAGTTCAGGTCAAATGTGGAACAAAGCCGGGCAACTGCAAGACACCAAAGCGGTGATTCCGGACCGAAGTTATGCAGGGGTTTATCAAGCGACGATTGATTTTTGTCGAAGACACGGAGCTTTTGATCCATCGACGATGGGGTCAGTTCCCAATGTCGGTTTGATGGCGCAAAAGGCCGAAGAATACGGCTCACATGATAAAACCTTTGAAATCCCATTTACCGGTACTGTAAGCGTGGTCACAGTGGAGGGGAATGTGCTCATGAGTCACCAAGTGGAGCAGGGTGATATTTGGAGAATGTGCCAAACCAAAGATGCACCAATTCAAGATTGGGTCAAATTGGCCGTGACCCGGGCGAGACTATCTAATACCCCTGCTGTCTTCTGGTTGGATCCCCAGCGAGCTCACGATGCCGAGTTGATCAAAAAGGTCAATCGCTACTTGCCTCAGCACGATTCCACCGGTTTGGAGATTCACATCATGTCACCGGTCGAGGCTACGAATTTTTCCCTGGCTCGAATCAAGGAAGGAATGGATACCATTTCGGTGACGGGTAATGTTCTGCGGGATTATTTGACGGATCTTTTTCCAATTTTGGAATTGGGAACCAGCGCAAAGATGCTTTCTATTGTGCCCTTGATGAATGGAGGTGGATTATTTGAAACTGGAGCCGGAGGGTCTGCCCCCAAGCATGTGGAACAGTTTATCAATGAGGGCCACCTGCGATGGGACTCACTCGGAGAGTTTCTAGCCTTAGCCGTTTCTCTGGAACATTTGGGACAAACATTCGGCAATGAAAAGGCGCTTTTGCTTGCCAAAACCTTGGATCAGGCAACTGGAAAATGGCTTGAAAATGACAAGTCTCCTGCACGTGTCGTAGGAAAATTGGATAATCGTGGAAGCCATTTTTACCTCGCGCTGTATTGGGCTGAAGCTTTGGCACTGCAAAATAAAGATGCCGAGCTTAAAGCCAAGTTTGGGCCGATAGCTCAAGATTTGTCCGAAAAAGCCAACCAGATCGAAGAGGAATTGAATGCCGCACAAGGATCACCTGTCCGTATCGGAGGGTATTATCGTCCAAATGGGACGCTAGTTTCTCAGGCGATGCGGCCGAGTATGACCTTTAATGAGATTATTAATCAGTTGAAGTAATGGAAAAGCCGGGTGTAATGCCCGGTTTTTTTGTTTTAATCAATAGTTGATCAACCTTCCGCAAAGTTAACTTGATGTTGACGCAAAAAGTCCTTGATTACTTTGACGTGAATACATTCGCCCAAATGAATGAAGGCGTAATCGTTTATTTTTTTGGTTTTCCCATGAGCGATCACTTCCTTTTCCTCAATATCAAAGCCTAGGTGCAGATGTTTAGTGCGGCTTTGCATGCCGAATATCCTTCCGCTTGAGTCAAATAGAGGTCCCCCACTTTGTCCTCTGAGTCCCGGAGTACTCAGCTCTATCCCATAGATTTCTCCTTTCTTGTTTCCCAAAAACCGAGTAACCATACCCTCAATGGGGAATCTTGGTGATCTGGCAACGCCTTCTTTGGTCCATTGGAGGGTGTGGCTGGTGGGATCCAATTGAAAATTTGTGAATTCCGGAAAGGGAAATCCAAGACGACAAAGCATTTCTCCGGATTGAATGGATGATTCTTCCGCTAAAAATCGTGGGGCTTGACTATAGAGTGGTTTGTGAAAACCTTCAAATTTCAAAAGTGCCAGATCATATTCTGGGTGGAGGATAAACTTCAAATTTTTAATCTGATCTACGCAGTCCACAAAGGTGATCCGCATTTCAAAAAGTTGATCTGCGGTTAGACCCAATTTTTTGGCAAATTTGTTTTGTTGAGTACCTGTCAGGCCTTTGCTTTCTTCCATAAATTTGGAAAACCGTTTATTGATCTGATCGGCTTGACTCAGCCACTGAGCTACATGCTTGCAGGTTAGAGCCCAGCCTTCTTCATTTACAAAAAATAAACTAGCAGATCCCCGTTGGATTTTCGGATTGCCAAAGTTTCTGGAAATGGAATGAATAGCCCGAGTGTAATTGGCTACTTCTTTAATGGCTTCTACAAACATGGGTAAATCGAATTTTAATCCTTGAAGATATTGATTTTCAGTTGAAGCCTATGGAAAAGAAACTAATTTGAACTTTTGATTTTTCGAAATCGATTGAATTCCACAAATCGCCAGGATAGGATTTTTCTGGTTTGGGGTAGCCAAAAAATTGTGATAACTTAGGATTCCCAAAGCGATTTTTTGCTGAAAGAAGCAAAGTCTGGGGAGTTTTTAGATCCAAACCTATACAATAATCAAAATAATTATGAGCAAAATCAAAGTTGGAATCAACGGATTCGGGAGAATAGGCCGATTGGCTTTCAGAGTAGCGCAAGAGCGCGACGATATTCAGGTAGTCGGTATCAATGACCTGATTGATGTAGATTACATGGCTTACATGCTAAAATATGATTCTACCCATGGTCAGTTTAAAGGTACCGTTGAGGTTAAAGACGGCCAATTGATTGTGAATGGTGATACGATTCGGGTAACTTCCGAGAAAAGTCCGGCCAACCTCAAGTGGGGAGATATCGGAGCTGATTTCGTGATTGAGTCAACCGGTATTTTCTTGACTAAGGAAACTGCCCAAGGTCATATCGACGCTGGTGCTAAAAAAGTAATCATGTCTGCCCCATCCAAAGATGATACTCCTATGTTTGTCATGGGGGTAAATGAAGATACGTATACCGAGGATATGGTTTTTGTATCCAATGCCTCCTGTACCACCAACTGTCTGGCTCCGATAGCTAAGGTGCTTCATGACAACTGGGGTATAGAAGAAGGGTTGATGACTACAGTTCATGCGACCACCGCAACTCAAAAGACAGTGGATGGCCCATCAGCTAAGGACTGGAGAGGGGGGCGTGGAGCAGGTCAAAATATTATCCCATCTTCTACCGGAGCAGCTAAGGCAGTAGGAAAAGTGATTCCTGAGTTGAATGGTAAATTGACCGGTATGGCATTCAGAGTTCCTACTCCAGATGTGTCTGTGGTGGACCTTACCGTGCGCTTGAAAAACCCAGCAAGCTATGAAGCCATCTGTGCAAAGATGAAAGAAGTTTCAGAAACCAGCATGAAGGGGATTTTAGGATATACCGAAGATGCGGTAGTTTCCAATGATTTTATTGGTGATCCAAGAACTTCGATTTTTGATGCAGGAGCTGGAATTCAGCTTTCTGATACCTTTGTAAAGGTTGTTTCTTGGTATGATAACGAGTGGGGTTACTCCAATAAAGTGGTTGATTTGCTCGCCTATATCGCAAACAAATAATTAAGAATTGCCCCGGAAGATTTCGGGGCAATTTTTTTGTCTTAGAAATCGGGGAAACCAAATTCAATTCTGGGAGTTTTATTTCTAAAACCAATTCCCATGTATCTTCCTTTTTTCCCGTTGAAATTAGTGGCTTTTCCTGGAGAGGAACTCAACCTGCATATTTTTGAAGCTCGCTATCGCCAATTGATTTCAGATATTGAATCCAAAGGAGGGAGTTTTGGTATCTGTACTTTTTTAGACCAGCTGACTGGATTCGGGACAGAAATGGAGCTTATTGGAGTCCACAAGCGATATTTCGACGGGAGGTTGGATATTCGGACTCTAGGGAAACGAATCTTTAAGCTGGAGTCATTTGAAAACCCCATGCCCGGGAAGCTGTACGCAGGAGGTAGAGTAAGTTTTCTAAGCAATCGGGAAGGTGTTACCCCTTCCTTAAAACATGAATATGTTTTTTACCTCAAAGAGATCCTCTATCTGCTCAACTATCCTCAAGAAATTTCTACAGAAGAAGTGAACTCTTATTCTTTTTCTCACAAAATAGGGCTCAGTATCGAAGAAGAGTTAGAATTGATTAAACTAGAATCGGAGGCTGAGCGAGTTGCTTTTTTAACCCAATATTTTAAGCGGATGATTCCTGCCCTTAAAGCAGCAGAAGAAGCCAAGGAAAAAATCAAACAGAATGGACATTTTAAACATCTGGATCCCTTGAATTTTTGATTTTTTCAGGGAAGGACTTTGCTTAAGTTGACAAGAACCAAAAAATCGGATGAAATTAGGACATTTCATTGGAATCCCACCTGGGTTATAAGGTGTCTCTGCTCATTGGGATAATCTTCTCAGTCCAGAAGGGGAATAAAACAAAAAAGCAGGTTAAAAACCTGCTTTTTATTGTGATCCCGCTGGGGCTCGAACCCAGGACCCTAACATTAAAAGTGTTATGCTCTACCAGCTGAGCTACGGAATCAAAGAAAAAAGCGGAATTTTATTCCGCCTGTACTTACATGTATGTGATCCTGTCAGGACTCGAACCTGAAACCTACTGCTTAGAAGGCAGTTGCTCTATCCAGTTGAGCTACAGGACCTGGATAACTACTTCTAGTTATAGTGAACTACTCATTTGCTAAAGACAAATGTGCTTCGTGCTTCACTGCAACTTGCTTACTGCTCCGAAGAGTTAGAAGTCTCACTGTTGCTCCACACGTGTACTCGCAAGTCCCTTACGAGGTTTTAATGTCTTATACTGACAAGGTAAATACACGAAATTTGTTGCTTACAACCAAACCCCTAAAGATGGTTTGGTTTTACGCTACGTTCTATAAAGTCGGGGTGGCAGGATTCGAACCTACGACCTCCACATCCCAAATGTGGCGCGATACCGGGCTACGCTACACCCCGAAACTAAGAGTTTTTAAATCCAAAAGGCCGTTTGCCTGGTGAACTATCAAAACGGGCCTTTATTTAGCCCAAATAAGATTTTAACTCCTTGCAAGTTAATTTCTATCCTTACGAATAGGATGAACTTCTTCTTCCTACTTGAATTTAGTGGTGATCCCGCTGGGGCTCGAACCCAGGACCCTAACATTAAAAGTGTTATGCTCTACCAGCTGAGCTACGGAATCATTGATTTGTATTGACTTTTTTTAACGTCAAATACCCTTTTTTTTTACATTCAAATCAGCTCCCTAACCTTGCTTTTTGTTAGATCATTGCCGTAATTGGACTGCAAATTTATGACTCTCATTTATAAATGCCAAACCCGAATTCAATCTTTCTCGTAAAACTTTCAATATTTTTTCTCCTTTTTACACAAAGTGTTCAAAGTCAAGGAGGTGTGAAAGACGTGAGTCAAGCAGACTCCCTATTTGATCAGCAAAACTACCAAGAAGCGATGAATCTCTACGTTCAGAATTATGAATCTGGGCTTTATTCTCCCGCTATGTTGCTTAAAATGGCCTTTATTGCTGAGGGAATGGGGGATAAAGAACAGGCTACTCTGTACCTAAGCAAATATTATGATTTGGAGCCGACCAATCAGATTATTTCAAAAATTAAAGATCTGACAGGACAAAATACCTTGTATGGATTTGAGGTATCCGATTCGGGGCGGTTTTTACTCTTTTTGGTAGATTACAAGGAATACCTAGTAGGTTGTTTGGCGATCCTGCTGATCGTATCCTTACTTTCGATATGGTGGATGGGAAGAAATCCAGAGGGGAAGGTTTCCTATTGGCCAAGTGTCATCCTGTTGCTTTTGCTTTTTGTATCCAACAATTTTCTTAGGGGACCACGTACTGGACTCATTACAACTAGTCCGACTTATGTGGTGTCCAAACCCACAGCAGGAGGTTCAATCATCGATCGTATTGAGCCTGGACATCGCGTTAAAATTAAAGCCTCCAAGGATATTTGGTATGAGGTAGAATGGAAAAATTCTGTGGCTTTTGTTAAAAAAGAACATATTACCAGACTATAAAAGAAAAAGTCTCCCAAAGGGGAGACTTTTTGATTACAGTTTTTTCAACTCAATATTTCGAAAGTGGACCAAATCTCCATGGTCCTGAAGGGCGATTTTTCCCTTTTTATACTTTCCAAAGCCAGGCATGTCTTTAAACTTGCTGTCTGCGATCAGGGCTTCCCACTCGGGTGTCCAAAGCGTAGTTTCTACGATCGTGACATCATTTAACCTAAGTGTTAGCTTGGCATTATCCACGATGATTTCAGCCATATTCCATTCTCCTGCAGGCTTGACAGTCTCTTCGCTACTGACGATTAAGTCATAGAGGTCACCTGCTCTATGGCTGATGATTTTAGCATCTGGATGACCTTCATTATCCAGAACTTGCATTTCTGGGCCGGTTTGCCAAGGATAATCGTATTCCTCTGATTCATGGACCAAGAAGATGACTCCGCTATTTCCGTTGGGAGCAATTTTCCATTCATACTTCAGATGGAAGTTTTCAAATTCCTCATCGGTTACGATATCTCCTCCGTCACCAGTTTGCCAGCCGTCTTTATTAGCTGCGTCGAGGTAAATTTCTCCATTTTCGATTTTCCAGGCTTTTCCGACTTCGCCTCCGCCATACTTATGCCAGCCATCAAATGACTGCCCATCAAATAGCGAAATCCATTCAGATTCTTCGGATACTGCCTCCTCGGTAGTGACCGTTGAGGTTTCAGCGGTATTTTCAGCGGTTTTTTCTCCAGAGCAACTGATCAGAAGTGATGCTGCTAAGGTAGAAGCAAGCCAATAATTTTTTTTCATCTGTTTATAATTGTTTTTTAGCGGTCATATGGAATCTCGCAATTGAAATCATCCCCGTGTGTGAGGGGTACATCATGCTCGATTTCATCATCCTACTCTTTCAATAAAAGTACGTATCGAACCATGTCTTTAGCGTCTTCCTCGCTCAAACCAGGATGGGCTGGCATGGGTACTTCGCCCCAATTCCCAACTCCACCATTGATGACCTTTTGAGCAAGCATGGTTACATTTTCTTCCGTAGTTTCGTATTTGGCAGCAACCTCAGCATAAGAGGGGCCTACGATTTTGCGCTCCACCATGTGGCAGGATTGACAGTCTGAAGCTTTGATTTTTTCAAGTCCTTTGATGTAAATCGGGTCATCTTGATACTTTTCTTCTAAGCTCATTTCTTGAGCTGGCTCAGGAGTCGTCGCCACTGTTTGGCTAGTTTCGGATGACTGTTCGCCTCCGCCTCCGCAAGCAAAAGCTATCCCAGCCAATGCTGCTAAACCCAGGTTTAAAGGTTTTGTAATTTTCATTGTTTACGTATTTATTAAAGGTATTTAGATTCCTAATATTTTTTTGTTGAAGTCTTCATCTGCTCCAGTTCCGGCAAAGTCATCAAAAGCTTTTTCGGTCACACGGATAATATGAGCATCAATAAATGGCGCGCCTTCTGCGGCGCCCTGCTCTGGATGCTTGATGGCACATTCCCATTCCAGGACAGCCCATCCGTCGAAATTGTATTGCGAAAGTTTGCTAAAAATTCCACCAAAATCAACTTGCCCATCCCCTAAAGATCTAAATCTTCCGGCGCGCTCTACCCAGCCTTGAAATCCACCGTAAACTCCTTGCTTTCCGGTTGGATTGAATTCAGCGTCTTTTACATGAAACATTTTGATTCGTTCATGGTAAAAATCAATGAATTGTAAGTAGTCAAGGCATTGAAGCACAAAGTGGCTGGGATCGTAAAGAATATTAGCCCGCTTATGATGATTTACTTTATCTAGAAACATTTCAAATGTAATGCCATCATGGAGATCTTCCCCAGGATGGAGTTCATAGCAAACATCTACCCCATACTGATCAAACTCGTCAAGGATAGGAGTCCATCTTTTGGCCAATTCACCAAAACCGGTATCGACAAGCCCTGCAGGTCGCTGTGGCCAAGGATACACCGTGTGCCACATTAAAGCTCCCGAAAAAGTGGCGTGTGCCGTCAGACCCAAATTGGCTGATGCTTTTGCTGCATATTTTAATTGTTGGGTGGCCCATTCTGTTTTCCCTTTGAGATCACCTTTGAGATTTGCAGGGGCAAAGCCATCGAACAATTCATTATAAGCTGGATGTACGGCCACGAGCTGCCCTTGTAAATGGGTAGAGAGCTCGGTGATGACCATGCCGCTATCTTCTACAATACCTGCAACCTCTTCCGCATAGGTTTTGCTTTCGGCCGCTTTCTGTAAATCGATCATCCGACTGTCCCACGAAGGGATTTGCACCCCTTTGTAGCCAAGCTCAGCCATGTATTGGCAGATGTTTTTTAGGTTGTTAAATGGAGCTTTATCGTCAGCAAATTGGGCCAAAAATATGGCTGGTCCTTTGATAGATTTCATTTTGTTTAATTTAGGTTTAAGCGTAATTATTTTTCTACTATAAATGGAGTCCATTTTTGGTCAGACCCGGTACTTTTCAAAACATGGTCGATAAAGGCCATTCCTCGAATACCATCTTCAACTCCGGGGAAATCTTCCCATTCTGGCTTTGGTTTTTCTCCAGCCCGGTGTGCATAAATGCAACGTGCGAAATTTCGATATAAATTGGCGAATGCCTCAATGTATCCCTCTGGGTGACCTGCAGGGGTTCGCGTATTTTCCTGAGCAAGGGAGCCCAAATATCCTGTGCCGGCACGGTAAATTTGGGCGGGTTGATTTGGAAAACGAACCGTTAATGAATTATTGTCCTCCTGCTCCCATTCAATCCCACCTTTATCGCCATAAACTCGGATTTTAAGGTTGTTTTCGCAGCCCGTATCGGTTTGTGAAGCCATAAGCACACCAGAAGCCCCATTTTCGAAGCGAAGTAAAACTACTCCATCATCATCGATTGGCCTTCCATCCACTTTGATGTGAAGGTCTGCGCAAATTTTGGCGACTTTTTGTCCCGAAACATACTCAGCCAAATGAAACGCATGAGTTCCGATATCTCCCATACAACCAGCTAGGCCATTTCGCTTTGGATCTGTCCGCCATTCAGCCTGTTTATTGTTTTCGGTTTCCAAAAGCTTGTAAAGCCAGCCTTGCGGGTATTCGACGTAGACTTTCCAGATTTTTCCGAGTTGGCCTTCGGCAATCATTTGCTTGGCCTGTTTGATCATTGGGTAGCCTGAGTAGGTATGGGTGAGGAGGAAGAGTTTGTCTGAAGCGTTGACGGAATGATAAAGCACTTTTGCTTCCTCATAGTTGAGGGTAAGTGGTTTGTCTAAAGCGACATGAAATCCTTTTTTGAGCGCTTTGATGGCGGGGTCAAGATGAACATGGTTTGGCGTGACGATGACGACCACATCGATGCGTTCAGATTCGGGTAATTGCAGCTCTTTTTCAAACATCTCGTCATAGTTGTCATAGACCCGATTGGGATCGAGCATGAGCTCCTCACCCCGTTGTTTTGATTTTTGCGAATTGGATGAAAAAGCTCCCGCGGCCAGTTCAAACATACTGTCCATCAGTGCACCATTTAGGTGGATGGCTCCAATAAATGAGCCTGGTCCTCCACCGACCAATCCGATTTTTAATTTTTGAGTTGTTGACATAGGTCCGTTACTAGGTTTTTCAGGTTTTTTTGTTGAAATAATTAATTCTGTCTCAGAAAATCTTCCTTTCTTCAATTGACTTGGGTGAATAATTGACTAGTAGCCGCATCCCGTTATGAATGGCTTGGTCAAAATTAGTGATCGCCTGATTTCAGAGGTGAACTAGTTGATCCAGATTGAACTCTTGGAATCTCACAAAATGCCCCCGAGGAATCGAAATATTCGAAGATCTACCCTTTTATTTAATGTGCGATTTCCAATTGTCAAAAGACTTGCTTAAAATACAGGAAAAAGACCAAATTTTAAACTTTCGAAATAAATTCATTGTAATTCCATCTCCTATGAAATCAATCCTGCAATTAAGGCTTTCTATTATGATGTTTTTGGAATTTTTCGTTTGGGGTTCTTGGTATGTGACCATGGGGACGTTTTTGGGTGCTAACCTTGGGGTAAAAGACCAGGATATTTCTCTCGCTTTTTCCACCCAATCTTTTGGAGCAATCATTGCGCCTTTTATCGTCGGACTGATCGCTGATCGCTATTTTCATGCTCAGCGGATTCTTGGAGTGATTCATTTAATCGGCGCGGTATTGATGTATGGGCTTTACCATAGCAAAGAATTCAGTTCCTTTTTTCCAATTCTATTGGTTTACATGATTTTATTTATGCCCACTTTGGCATTAGTTAATTCGATTTCATTTAATCAAATGAAAGACCCAGCTAAGGAATTTTCCATTATCCGGGTTTGGGGTACTATGGGGTGGATTACTTCAGGGATTTTGATCAGTTATTTGGCCTGGGATAGTCAAGCTGGTCTTGCAGATGGGCTTTTAAAGTATACGTGGCTAATGGCTTCGGTCGTATCGGTGATTTTGGGTTTATTTAGCTTCACGCTCCCGCATACTCCACCTCAAGCTGATAGGAGTGCCGAATTCAAACTTTCCGAGGTTTTGGGATTGGATGCTTTGTCCCTTTTAAAACATAAAAATTTCTTTATCTTTTTTCTTTCCTCAATTTTAATCTGTATTCCTTTGGCTTTTTATTATCAAAACGCAAGTCCATTTTTGACCGAGATTGGAGTCGAGAATTCAACCGGGAAAATGACCCTGGGCCAGGTCTCTGAAGTTTTATTTATGCTTGCCTTACCGCTTTTCTTTTCTAGGTTTGGAATTAAAACGACCCTTATTGTTGCAATGCTGGCCTGGGCAGCCCGCTATGTATTTTTTGCTTTTGGGGATGCCGATGAGCAGGTCTGGATGCTTTTGGTAGGCATTGCTTTGCATGGGGTCTGTTACGATTTCTTTTTTGTCAGTGGACAAATCTATACCGATGCCCATGCGGGAGCAAAGTTTAAATCCTCTGCCCAGGGTCTGATCACCTTAGCGACCTATGGAGTAGGTATGTTGATTGGGTTTTGGGCAGCCGGCCATATTTCAAATTATTTCTTAGTTGCAAACGGAAGTCATGATTGGAAGTCAATTTGGTTAATTCCTGCTGGTATTTCAGTTTTGGTTTTGCTATTTTTCACTTTCCTTTTCAAATCGGAAATAATTAAACCCATAAATAATCGACAATGACCAAACCTATTGACAGTAGTAGAAGAGAAAGCTTTAAGAAAGTTTTGTTAGGAGGTGCCGCCTTAGGTAGCCTTAGTTCTTTTGATTGGAAAACAGATCAGCCGCTAAAATTAAAAGGAAATATTAATCATGGAGTCTGTGCCTGGACCATGCCTGATCTGAGCTTGGATGAGCTTTGCATCGCCATCAAAAAAATAGGTTTTAATGCTATTGATATTGTGGGGCCTGAAACCTGGGACACGCTTAAAAAGCACGGAGTCGAATGCTCCATGTGCAATGGAGCAGAACTCGGGATTCCCCGTGGCTGGAATGACCCCCAGTACCATGAGCAGCTAATCAAAAACTACTCAGAGATTATCCCTGTGGTTGCTAAATATGGCTTTAAAAACTTAATCTGCTTTTCGGGAAACCGAAATGGAATGGATGATGAAGTAGGGATGAAAAACTGTGCAGTGGGTCTGAAAAAAATTATGAATCTTGCCGAAAAGCATGGAGTGGTCATTCAAATGGAGCTTTTAAACAGTAAAGTGAATCACCCTGATTACATGTGTGATCTTTCTCCCTGGGGTGTGGAATTGTGTAAAATGATCGATAGTGAAAACTTTAAGCTGCTTTTTGATATTTATCATATGCAGATCGATGAAGGAGATATTATCCGCAGTATACAAACCCACCATCAATATTTTGGTCATTATCATACTGCGGGGAATCCGGGTAGAAATGAGTTGGATGAAAATCAGGAAATCAATTATCCGGCAGTGATGCGGGCTATCGTTGAGACGGGATACAAGGGGTATGTTTCTCATGAATTTATCCCTAAATCTAAAGATAAAATTGCCGCACTTGCTCAGGCAGTGCAGGTATGTGATGTATAAAATTCAATCAAATTAATATTTATGGCAAATCAATCGTATGATGCAATTGTAGTTGGGTCAGGGATTAGTGGCGGATGGGCTGCTAAAGAGCTGACGGAAAAGGGGTTGAAAGTATTGCTCCTGGAGAGGGGACCTGATGTCAAGCATGTCAAAGATTATGATACCGCTACGCTTCCGCCGTGGGAAGTTCCTCACAGAGGAAGACGGACAATAGAAATGCTGGAAAATCACCCTAATCTCCGAAGGGATTATGTGTTAAATGAACTAAATCTGGACTGGTGGGCTCATGAGAGTGATTCACCTTATGTGGAGGAAAAACCGTTTACTTGGTTTAGAGGATATCAGGTCGGCGGACGCTCCCTGCTTTGGGGACGACAGTCCTACCGATTGGCAGATATCGATTTTGAGGCGAATGCCAAAGAGGGAATTGCTGTGGACTGGCCTATCCGATACAAGGATTTAGCTCCTTGGTATTCTTATGTTGAGAAATTCGCAGGTGTATCGGGAAACAAAGACGGTTTGGATATTCTTCCGGATGGAGAATTTATGCCTCCTATGCCAATGAATTGTGTGGAAAAAGATGGAGCTGAAAAAATCAAAGAACATTACAAAGGTGCTAGACATTGGTTAATTGGGCGTCCGGCAAATATCACTCAGCCTTTGCCTGGAAGAGTGGGTTGTCAATATCGGAATAAGTGTTCGTTAGGTTGTCCATTCGGGGGATATTTCAGTACGCAAGCTTCTACTTTGCCAGCAGCTAAAGCAACTGGAAATTTGACCCTTCGTCCTTGGTCAATTGTCCGTCGATTGATTTACGATAAGGATACCCAGAAAGCTACTGGAGTCGAGGTGCTCGATGCTGAAACCAATCAAACCATAGAGTATGATGCGAAGATTATTTTCTTGTGCGCCTCTGCTTTTAATTCAACGGCGATTTTGATGCGATCAGCTACGGATATTTGGCCTGGCGGTTTGGGTTCTAGCTCTGGGGAATTGGGACACAATGTGATGGATCACCATTTTAGGCTGGGGGCCCGAGGAACAATCGATGGATACGAAGACAAGTACTATTTCGGACGAAGACCCACTGGGTTATATATCCCTCGGTTCAGAAATTTAAATGGAGAGAAACGAGACTATGTCCGAGGATTTGGCTATCAAGGTGGAGCGAGTCGCAGTGGTTGGAGTAGAGATGTGGCAGAGTTGAACTTTGGTGCACCCATGAAGGAGGCACTGACTCAACCGGGACCTTGGAGTATCGGGTTCACGGCCTTTGGTGAAATACTACCTTACCATGAAAATCATATTCGTCTCAGCGATACGGTAAAGGATAAGTGGGGTATGGAAGCTCTTGTTATGAATGCCGAAATCAAAGAAAATGAAAAGAATATGCGAAAGGACATGATGGCAGATGCTGCTGAAATGTTGGAAGTCGCAGGGTTTAAGGATGTTCAGACTTACGATTCAGGGTATACCTTTGGTCAGGGAATTCATGAAATGGGAACGGCCCGCATGGGTAGAGATCCTAAAACCTCAGTTCTCAACGGAAACAATCAAGTTTGGGATGCCAAAAATGTATTTGTAACTGACGGAGCTTGCATGACTTCAGCTGCGGCTCAAAACCCTTCGCTCACCTATATGGCTTTGACTGCTAGGGCAGCTGCATTTGCAGTGGAAGAATTAAACAAGCGTAATCTCTAATTTTAAACCAAAAGACAATGACGATGAATAGAAGAGACGCGTTGAAAAGCGTCATGCTGATGATGGGAGGGACGATGGTCGGAGCTACGGCGATATTGACCGGATGTGCCCCTGAAAATCAAATCGAAGGCCTGAATTTCAGTCCCGAGGATATTGCCTTTCTGGATGAATTGGGAGATACGATTATTCCTGAAACAGATACTCCCGGTGCAAAAGCTGCCGGAATTGGGCAGTTTATGGTCATGATGGTCAAGGACACCTATGATGCGGATCAGCAGAAGATTTTTGTGGATGGGTTAAATATGATTCGAAAAGACTTTAAATCTAAAAAAGGAGTGGATTATGTCGGTGCTCCGGCAGAAGATCGATTAGCCTACTTAAATGGCTTGTATGAGCAATACAAAACGTCTGAGCCTAAAGAGCCTCAAGTGATTAATATGCTTCGGGACTTAACAGTTTTGGGATATTTTACCTCAGAAATTGGCGCTACTCAAGCATTGAATTACGTAGAAGTACCCGGCCGATACGATGGTTGTATTGATCTCAAGCCTGGCGATAGAGCGTATGCAATTTAATAGAAAAGCCTGCTTTGATCAAAGCAGGCTTTTTTTTACCAATCAGGAAATTATTCCTTTGGTATCTTCTGATTTTCTAAAAACCAGCAAGAACATTACGATAATGAGAATTATCAATAAGGCTACTTCAAATTGAGCCCAGATTTGAGATCTGTTGATCAGCCTTTTGGCTTTACTGATCAGCTTTTCTCCTTCTTGCATTTGGATGGTGCTTAGGTTTTCCAAATCTCCGCGTGCTTGTGAAATTTTTTGGTCATAGAGCTTTACCTGGTCGACATTGACTCCTTCCTCTTCATCGTAGAGCAAATCATAGCTTTTTATGGTAAGGTCATTGACGATGATTTTTTTGAAATCCCTCAGATATTCGTCCTCCTGTGTCGTCAAGTTGGTGGCTTCGAAGTCTTCAACCAATGTCAGAATTTGGTTTTCATGTCCTTCGATTTCATCCACGACTTTTGAATAATCATAGTCTAGATTGCAGTGATCTACTAATTTTTGGATCTGAAATAGGTGTTCAGAGATTTGAAAAATATATCCTTCTACCACCAAACGATCATTGTAAACTTCGGTAAAAGTCCCACTGATGCTCTGAAAGGATTGTCGTTCAATTAGATTTTTGGCATAGATTAAAAGGAGCAAGATGCTAATGATAAAAAGTGCTCGAATTTTGCGTCGCTTAAGGCCGGAGTTTTGCATGAGTTAGTGTTACTTTCGGGTTAGAATACACATTTTATAAAAAGATAAAGAGATTGCAAAGAAAAGTCTAAAATCTCACTCTTTTGTAGGCATTTTGTCATAAACCCTGACATACTCTATTTCCATTCGCTGAGGCCAGATTTTTGGATCTACCCCTTTTTTCCCACCCCAGTTTCCACCAACTGCCAAATTCAATATAATATGAAAGGGTTGATCAAAGGGCCATTCTGCGCTGGTATTTCCTGAGTTTTCAAAGGTAAAATAGAGCTTATCGTCGATAAGGAAGTCAATTTTTTCCGCTGTCCAATTGATTGCATAAGTATGAAATGCAGTATTAAAATCGGGGATAGTGACTTGTTTGCCAACTTGAGTTCCAATGGAATGATTAAAAGCCTCGGTATGAACTGTCCCGTGAACTACAGATGGATCAAATCCCACATGCTCCATGATGTCTATTTCCCCACTTTTGGGCCAGCCTCCATAGCTGTTTTTCTCAGGAAGCATCCAAATCGCTGGCCAGGTCCCTCTTCCTTCAGGAAGTTTGGCTTTTACCTCAATGTAGGCGTATTTCCAGGCTTTTTTGCCTTTGGTGACCAATCTGGCAGAGCTGTAGCCTTTTGAGAAACTAGAATCAGCATGTGCTTCAATGATCAATCTTCCATCTTCAATTCGGGAATTTTCCAATTTTACTTCTTGGTAAAATTGAAGCTCGTTGTTTCCCCAGCCATGATCTCCGACATCGAAAGACCAATGGTCTGAGTTGGGTAGCCCTTCGGTTTCAAACTCGTCTGACCAAATTAATTTTTGGGCAAATAATGCATTGATTGTCATGGGGAATATCAATAAATGTAGGGCTAACAGAATAAAGGATTTTTTCATTTAATTGGTAGTTTTGAAACTATTTAATCTAGCGTTCGTTAGATGAAGTATAAGTATTTTTAACCAAAATTTAAATTTTATGTCACTACAACTGAAAGGTAATTGGAACCAAGTCAAAGGTAAACTTAAGCAAAAGTATGCATCACTGACAGAGGATGATTTAAAATATCAAGAAGGTCAAGAAGATGAAATTCTAGGTCTACTTCAAGAAAAGACCGGAGAATCAATTGAAAAACTCCGAGAATTTATTTTTGAAGAAGAAAATGAGAAATCAAATTAATTGATTCAACAAATTGAGGAAAGGCTGGTTGGTTATACAATCGGCCTTTTTTTATGCAATGGCTTTTTCACTAGATTTCATAATCGTAAATTGCCCCATGTAAACCCAAATAAATATGGCATACTATCATCGCTTGGGATCTATCCCGCCCAAAAGACATACTCAATTCAGACAGCCGGACGGAAGCTTATACAAAGAAGAGCTCGTAAGTTCAAAAGGGTTTTCCGGCATCTACTCCAATCTCTATCATATTCACAACCCAAATAATGTCAAATCAATCGGTGAACCAAAGCCATACAAATGGACCGTGGCAGAGGGACATGGATTGAAACAAACTCATTTAAAAACCTCAGGTGTAGCGGTAACTGGAGAGGATTACTTAAGTGCCCGTCGCATGCTAATGAAGAACAATGAGGTGATGATGGGAATTTGTACTCCCAAAAAGCGGGAAATGGATTATTATTTCAAAAATGCCGACGGGGATGAGTTGATCTATATCCATGACGGTTCTGGAGTGATGTACTCGCAATTTGGTAAGCTTGAGGTCAGAAAGGGGGATTATATTGTGATTCCCCGGACGACAATTTATCGATTTGTGTTTGACCAAGAGGGGCCACTTCGCCTTTTGATTATTGAATCACAAGGGCCTATTGAAACGGTCAAAAGGTACCGAAATGAAGTTGGTCAGCTTTTAGAACACTCCCCCTATTGCGAACGGGATATTCGCCCTCCACATGAAATCGTCATCGAGGAAGCTAAAGGGGAATATTTAGTTCAGATCAAAAAACAGGGGATGTTACACCCCTATTTCTATGGGCACAGTCCTCTCGATATTGTGGGTTGGGATGGGTATCTTTACCCCTATGCCTTGTCGATTTATGATTTTGAGCCCATTACCGGACGAATTCATCAGCCACCACCGGTCCATCAGACCTTTCAGGCTTGGGGCTTTGTAATTTGTTCCTTTGTTCCTCGACTATTTGATTATCATCCTTTAGCCATTCCTGCTCCGTATAATCATTCAAACATCGATTCAGATGAGGTGTTATACTACGCAGAAGGGGAGTTTATGAGCAGAAAAGGGATTGATAGGGGTTCATTTACCATTCACATGGGGGGACTGCCACATGGTCCACATCCCGGTACGGTCGAAAAATCAATTGGTGCAAAGTCCACAGAGGAATATGCGGTGATGCTGGATACCTTTAAGCCTCTCCAGATTACTACCGATGCCTTGGAATTTGTGGATAAAAATTACCCGATGAGTTGGACAGAATAATCCATCATCTGATTATCGGATAGTTTTGAATTCTTTTTAAAATTAGAATTTTCAGAGATCTACTGGATTTCAAAAAATCCAATGAAAAATCCCGCCAAGCTAAATTTGGCGGGATTTTTCGATGTGTGCCGTGCATGGCAATCGACTAGGTGGTGTAAGTCCACTGTGGG
>NZ_JAMWZB010000043.1 GCF_024305035.1 Algoriphagus sp. | reverse complement strand
ACGGTGGTGTGAGAGGACAGGTAGGGAAATAATCCCTACCTTCCTACTCGATTCATTAATTTTTTTAATCGAAAAGCTCGTGAATCGGCTCCCCGGTAGCACCATTGGGAAGGCGGATATTGAGTAGCATGGACAGGGTTGGCGCAATATCGGTTACCGTAGCGTATCGTGTGCTGTGGCCGGATTTTACTCCCCAGCCATAGAATAAAATCGGAACGTGCGTGTCATAAGTATATCCAGTTCCATGGGTTGTGCCTCGAGCACCCCCCGCAAGCCAAGCAGGTTCATATATGATCAGCAAATCGCCTGAAGCTTTGTGATTATAGCCCATCTGAAGTAAATGAGGACGATGTTGATCAAAGGAGGTATTTCTCATGGCATCTGCAGTATAAACTTCCTTGATTCCATTGAAGCGCAATAGGAAACTTGCCAAATCATGCTGCAGCGCTACGATATCCACTCCGGTATCTTTGGCTAGTTTGTGATTGAGAAAAATTTGGTCATTGGAACCATTGAGGATCCAATCTCCTTGGCCATAAACTTGAGCGGTATAGCCTTTGAGTTGAGCTAAAATATAGCCTGAATTAATGTTTCCAGCAGGCACATTTTCACTTTGCATGTAAGTGGCGATATCGGCGACACCGTGATCAGCAGAAAGGAAAACCAGGTAGTTGTCTTTCCCATATTCTTCATCAAGGAAATTCAAAAACTTTTCCATTTCCCGGTCTAATCGGATGTAATTGTCTTCCAGTTCCTTAGAGCTTGGGCCAAACCGATGGCCAATGTAGTCAGGGGAAGAGAAACTGACTGCCAGAAAATCAGTGACTTCTCCTTTGCCTAAGTTTTCCCCCTTGATAGCAGCATAGGCAAAATCCAGGGTCAGCGTGTTTCCAAAAGGAGTCGATGCCACCATTCCATATCCTCCATTGTCCTCCTTCAGGCTAGCAAGGTCATAGGGGAAAGTGGGGCTGTCTTTTCCGATAAATGGCGCCTCGAAATCATTATTATCATCGATGCTATTGACGTACTTTTCCATGGGTAAAAGTGGCTCCCAAGTTTGGTTCAGGTACTTATCAGCCTGCTTTTGGTCATTAAAGTCTTTTACCCACTTGGGCAGTTCCTGGTAATAATAAGTGGAGGTCATGAATTCTCCAGTATTGCTGTCGTACCAATAGGCATCGCCCAGGTGCCCTCCCGGCAGGCTGGCTCCTCGGTCTTTAATGGCGACGGCGACGACTTTTGACCGCTTATTGGTAGAAAATCGTAATTCATCTGTGATGGTGGTGGTCAGTAAATTTCGGGGACTGATTTCACCGCTCATGGGGGTGCCACCCACGTTGGTGACTGTGCTGTCGCTCGCACAATAAATGGACTTGTTTAGGCTTCTGACATACCAATTATTCCCAATGATTCCATGGGTGGCAGGAGTCGTACCGGTGTATACCGAAGCATGCCCTGGACCGGTATAAGTTGGGATGTAATTGTAGTGACCATTTTTCATTTCAAATCCTTCCCGAAGCAATCTTTTGAAGCCCCCCTCGGTATAATTTTCTGAGAACTTATAAAAATATTCTTGCCGCATCTGATCCACAACGATGCCCACGATGATTTTGGGCCTTTGTGTGGTTTCTTGGGCTAAGATCGCTAATGAAATGAGGGAAAATAAAGCCCCCAAAAGGATGGTTTTTTTCATTTTTCAAACGGTTTGTCGCCCCAAAGATAATGATCTCAAGCGATCGGTGGATTAAGACTTTGTTAAATGGCTAAAAGAACAGACATTGTAAAATTAAAATTTCCCTACCCATGAAAAAACTCAAACTTCTTTTTACTGCGCTCTTTTTGACCAGTATGGCTTTTGGTCAATCGTATTTCGAGGATGGATTATCTGCCGATTGGCATCGATCTCGTCGTGAGGCCTTGAGGGCATTAATGCCGGCCAATAGCATGGCCATTCTGTTTAACAATCCCGTGAAAAATCGTTCCAATGACGTAGACTTCATCTATCATCCCAATACCGACTTTTTCTATTTGACTGGCTTGAGAGAACCGAATTCAGCATTAATTATTTTTTCTGAAAAAAGACAAATCGGAGAACTAGAAACAGATGAATTGATCTATGTTCAAAATAGAGATCCTAGGGCTGAAATGTGGAATGGAAAACGACTGGGTATCGAAGGAGTACAAGAGAAGCTTGGATTTGATCAGGTGTTTTTATTTGAAGAATTTGGGAAAAAGCCTGAGTTGGATTTCGAGGAGTTTGATCAGCTTTTGACCTTTAATTTATCCCAGGAGATCGAGGGAAGTAGCTCCAATAATGGCTTGAAAAAAATGATCAATGAGTTCAAAAAAGCTGCAAATTATCCAGAGGAAGTATCTGAAGTGCGTCTTCAGATGTATCAGATGATTCGGGCGACCGATATTGAGAATTCTGCAAATGTTGCTCAGATTATTGGGCGATATAAAAATCGCTACCCTGAAGTAGCCAATGATCAGGTGCTTAAAGATTTTTTAGAGGCCGATAGCCCTGAGAAAAGGATGGAAGTTCGTGAAAAAGTGCCTCAAAATAAAACAGATATTTTTGCACTTTCTCAGCTAATGGATGTGCTTCGGGAGGTCAAAACTCCAGAGGAAGTCTCCCTGCTCACAAAAGCCGCCAAAATATCTGCCGTTGGTCAGATAGAGGTCATGAAAGCGACCAAACCTGGCATGTCCGAGCGCGAAATTCAAGGAATCCATGAGTTTATTTACAAGCGATACGGTGCCGAAAATGTGGGGTACCCTTCCATCGTTGGCGGAGGAAATAATGGCTGCATTCTCCACTACATCGATAATGACATGAAGCATCTCAGCGAAAGGTTGATTTTGATGGATCTTGGAGCAGAATGGCGTGGCTATACGGCAGATGTCACCCGTACGATTCCAGTTTCTGGGAAATTCAACGAAGAAGAAAAGGCCATTTATGAGCTGGTTCTGAAATCACAAGAGGCGGGAATTGCACTTTGCAAGCCTGGAGTGGAGTTTGGGGAGATTGGTCGGGTAACTCGAGAAATCATTAATGAAGGACTCGAAGAACTTGGGATTATCGAGAAAGGGCAGCGCCACAATTATTTTCCTCACGGGACCAGTCATCATTTGGGACTGGATGTACATGATCGTGGCGGATACGGTCCGTTGAAAGAAGGAGTAGTGTTGACCGTAGAACCGGGAATCTACATCCCGGAGGGAAGTGATTGTGATCCTAAGTGGTGGGGAATTGCCGTGAGAATTGAAGATGATATTTTGGTCACGACTGGAGAACCGGTCAATCTCTCCGGGGATGCACCGCGGACCGTAGCCGGGGTGGAGCAGATGATGCGAATACCTAGTGTCTTGGAAAACTGGGTTTTGCCTGAAATCGATTAATGCTCCTGACAATTCGGCAAAAAGAAACTTGAAACGGGAAGAAATTGCATTTCAAAGGATGTGAAAAATCAGCGTTTGAAAGCTATTTAAAATCAAAGTTTTGTTTGGGAAAGTCATTTCCAAAAAAGAGTTTCCTGTATGGAATTAAACAGAAAAGGGTGATTGATGGAAATTCAGTGGTAATCCTTCTCTAAAAAAGACAGGGTAAGGAACATTGGATTTCAAGGAGCCCCGCGGGTAGAAAGGGGCTTCTGAATCATCAATGAAGCTCAGGATCGAGAATTACATCCTGTAAAGAGAATTGAAAGGAATGGGTAAGTTTCCAGTTTCAATTCCTCAAGCCCTAGTCTCGGCTCCGCAAATCACCCCGCTTAATCGATCGGATGAACTGTCCCCAAGCAAATGGATCCAGTAAACGGAGTGGTCTTGGTCCGTAGAGATCTTGATTTTGAAGCATCTGTCCCTGCTGGAAATATCGGAAATTCTCATTTCCAGAAGCAGGCATCTGCTCGGCCCATCGCAGTAACATTTCAGGACTCATATTGGCCCGACTGATGGACATTGGGTCGACGACATTCAACGCAAGTACAGCTTGCTTAAACTCTTTTTCGCTAGGATAAGGCATCACTTCCACCTCTGCCAAAGCAATTTCATCTACTTCCATTGTTAGAATCAAACTAATTTTGTCAGATTCCATGTTTTCAGGCACCTTAAATGTTTGGCGCTTCAGTCCAATAAAACTAAAGACAATGCTATCTCCCTCTAAAACTGGCATGGAAAAGTAACCATAACGCCCACTGCTGGTTCCGCGGCCTTTTTTGGGAACATAAATATTCACACCGGGAACCGCATCTGTGCTATCGGCATTCAAAATAATTCCCGATAGCTGGATAACTTTTTTATCTCGATCATCCTGTGCATACAGCTCAGTGGAATGAAAAACAATCAAGGAAATGAAAGCTAGTGCAAGGAGTAAAATTGGATTCTTCACGAATTTATAACTAATTGGTTTGCCAAAAAGTTGGCTTTTTGGAATCTTAATAGCCTAATTTCGGGTCTTTTTTTAAATTCACCAGTAAATCTTGGTTAAAACTTACTAATGCGACTCAAAAATATCAGTTTAAGTTATGGATTACGAATTTTCAAGGCATTAGGGGAAGAGCCCCGTGTTCGAATCATTCATTTACTGATGTTAAACAAGGAATTGTCCATTTCCGATTTGGAGCATATTTTGGATTTTACCCAGACCAAAACAAGCCGACACCTTATTTATTTAAAAAATGCGGGACTATTAGGTAGCCGTCGAGTGGACCAATGGATGTTTTATTACATTTTGGAAGAATATCTGGAAATCATTCATCAGATTTTTAAATTTATACAAAAAGACGCCAGTTTAATCAGGGATCAAGAAACCTTCGAAATTCTTAAATCCAATCGAGAATTGGCCATCAATAAAATTCAAAATAATCAATACCGTCGCTAAAATCTCTTGAAAACTTACCAACACCTCTTCTTCGACTTGGATCACACTCTCTGGGATTATGATCGAAACGTCACAGAATCACTTTCCGAACTCTACCAACTTTATCAACTCAGCGAATTGGGAATTCCCACTTTTAAAAAGTTTTTTGAGGCTTTTCATGCTGTGAATTTCCAGCTTTGGGATTGGTACAATGTCGGAAAAATCGATAAAGTCAATCTCCGTAAGGAGCGGTTTCCCCGAATTTTTGCCCATGCGGGAGGAAAGTCAGAAGCCATTCCTGTGGAATTTGAAGAGGATTTTATGCACAGAACTTCATCCAAGCCCCATGTTTTTCCGTATTCAAAAGAAATTCTGACCTATCTGAAAGGTAAGTACAAGATCCACGTGATTACCAATGGGTTTAATGAGTCTCAATCAAAAAAAATGAAGTCCTCCGGGTTGGATGTCTTTTTTGATCTGATTGTGACCTCTGAAACGACCGGGCATAAAAAACCAGATCCCCGAATTTTTCAATACGCCATGGATCAGTTGAAAACCAAATCCAAAGATTGTTTGATGATCGGGGACAATCCTCAATCGGATATTTTGGGTGCGCAGCGGGCCGAAATTGATCAGGTATACTTTAACCCTGAAGGGAAGATCTCGGATATTCTACCCACCTATGAGATCAAGCATCTTCAGGAGCTAGAGACACTTTTGTAAGTCAATTCACCTTCCTTTAGCTGTGGATATCCTATCTTTGAAACTCAGAATTCACATAAACTCCAAATAGTATGTTAAAAGGTTTTTTCAACGTACCCACTCCGGTCAATGAGCCGGTGAAATCCTATGCACCGGGAAGCCCGGAGCGGAAAGAGTTACAAACAAAACTTGCCGAATTACGGGCCACTCAGGTGGATATTCCCATGTATATTGGCAGTGAGGAAATCCGTACCGGAAAAACGAGACCGCTCTCTCCACCCCATGATCATCAGCATATTTTGGGGCATTTTCATGAAGGGGATGCTTCTCATGTCAAGCAGGCGATCGATTCAGCCTTAGGGGCCAAAGAAGCTTGGGAAAATTTGGAATGGGAGCAGCGAGCAGCCATTTTCTTAAAAGCGGCAGATCTTTTGGCGGGTCCTTATCGTTCCAAGATCAACGCGGCGACTATGCTTGGACAATCCAAAAATGCCATGCAAGCAGAAATCGACTCGGCGTGTGAATTCATAGATTTTCTTCGTTTCAATGTGAAATATATGTCTGAAATTTATGCTCAGCAGCCGCCTGTCTCAGGAAATGGGGTTTGGAATAGGCTGGAGCAAAGACCGTTGGAAGGATTTGTGTTTGCATTGACTCCATTTAATTTTACGGCAATTGCAGGTAATCTGCCTACTTCTGCTGCAATGATGGGAAATACCGTGGTATGGAAACCGGCCTATACCCAGATCTATTCTGCCAATGTCCTGATGGAAGTTTTTAAAGAAGCCGGAGTGCCAGACGGAGTGATCAATTTGATTTATGTGGATGGCCCAACAGCTGGAGAAATCATTTTCAAACATCCTGACTTCGCCGGAATTCATTTTACAGGTTCAACAGGTGTATTCCAACATATTTGGAAAACCATTGGAGAAAATATCAAGCTTTATAAATCTTACCCGAGAATTGTGGGCGAGACTGGTGGAAAAGACTTCGTACTTGCTCATAAATCTGCGGATGCAAAATCAGTAGCCGTTGGATTGGTAAGAGGCGCATTTGAGTATCAAGGTCAAAAATGCTCCGCTGCCTCTAGGGCTTATATCCCTTCCAATCTTTGGGAGGATGTGAGGAAATACCTGCTCGAGGATCTTGCCTCGCTCAAGATGGGAGGAACAGAAGATTTTACCAATTTCATCAATGCGGTAATTGATGAGAAGGCCTTTGATAAAATTGCCCAATACATTGACCAAGCCAAAACTGCCGAGGGAGTGGAAGTTATTGCAGGCGGTAATTACGACAAATCCAAGGGCTACTTCATTGAGCCGACCGTCATCCTTACCCAAGACCCGATGTACACCACCATGTGTGAGGAGATTTTTGGGCCGGTTTTGACCCTTTACGTGTACCATGCGGAGCATTTCGAGACCGTATTGGAATTGGTGGATCAGACTTCCCCTTATGCGTTGACTGGTGCTATTTTCTCCCAAGATCGGTATGCCATCGAATTGGCAACTCAAAAACTGAGAAATGCTGCTGGGAACTTCTACATCAATGATAAACCAACCGGTGCAGTCGTAGGGCAGCAACCATTTGGCGGTGCAAGAGCTTCAGGTACCAATGACAAGGCAGGCTCGATGATCAATTTGCTTCGTTGGGTATCACCACGAACCATCAAGGAAACCTTTGTATCTCCTACAGATTACCGATATCCGTTTTTGGGAAAAGACTAGGCCATGCCTAATGAGCCATACAGATTTTCAAGGGCCTCGGGAATTTCTCGGGGCTTTTTTGTACAAAAAAAACGGCTGAATCACCCCAGCCGCTCATAAATTGTTAGTATTGCTCCTTAATTTCTTAAGTATACATCGCTCCATTTACATGGATCACCTGTCCGGAGAGGTAAGTGCTCATGTCCGAACCCAAAAATACGCACACATCGGCGATTTCCTCCGGTTTGCCTCCCCGCTTCATCGGGATGGCGTCTCTCCAGCCTTGTACGGTTTTTTCATCCAATACTTCAGTCATCTCAGTTTCAATAAATCCGGGTGCTACTGCGTTACAACGGATATTTCTGGAGCCCAGCTCCAATGCCACAGATTTTGTAAACCCAATAATTCCCGCTTTGGAGGCGGCATAGTTGGCTTGACCGGCATTCCCTTTGGCACCGACCACTGAGGTCATATTGATAATGGAACCGGACTTGGCTTTCATCATAACACGGGTCGCTGCTTTAACGGTATTGAAGCAGGATTTTAGGTTTACATTTATGATTTCATCCCAAGATTCCTCGGTCATTCTCATCAATAGATTGTCTCGGGTAATCCCAGCATTGTTGATTAAAATATCCAACCTGCCGAATTCACCGACCACATGAGTGATCAATTCCTCAGCGGCTTGAAAATTGGAGGCATCAGACCGATAGCCTTTGGCCTTAATCCCAAATTCAGCTAATTCGGATTCTAAGGCCTGTCCTTTTTCTACAGAGGATAAAAATGTAAATGCCACGTTGGCACCTTCCTGTGCAAATCGGATGGCAATGGCTCTTCCGATTCCTTTGGACGCACCGGTAATTAAGGCAGTTTTTCCTGAAAGTAAACCCATGTATGTTCGTTTTTTGTTTGTCCCAAAATTAGAAAAAAAGACAGAAGAATCAGTTTGCTTCATTTACTCAATTCATTTTTCCTTGATTTTCAAAGGATAAAACTGTGATTTGATAGTAAAGAAGAATATTGAAATAGAAAAATTGTCTTTAGCGAATATTTCTTTTGCGAACGAGTTTTTGGTCTCAACGAACTGGTTTTTATTGAACTTTAGACAGATCAGACCAAATTTTTTTCTGAATCCAAAAGGCCTATTTTTGCATAGTTTCAATTCGTTATTAACTAAGATTAAAAATATGTCATCAACCAAATTTGACTTAATCGTTTTGGGGAGTGGTCCCGGTGGATATGTGGCTGCGATTCGAGCTTCCCAGCTTGGCCTCAAGACGGCCATTGTAGAGGCGGAGGAGCTAGGCGGAATTTGCCTCAACTGGGGCTGTATTCCTACCAAAGCCTTACTTAAAAGTGCCCAGGTTTTTGAATACATCAATCATGCCACCGACTATGGAATCAGCGTAAAAGATGCCAAAGCAGATTTTTCGGGTATGGTGAAGCGAAGTAGGGGAGTGGCAGACGGAATGAGCAAAGGAGTAACTTTTTTGATGAAGAAAAATAAAATTGAGGTGATTGCAGGTTGGGGGAAAATCCAACCCGGCAAAAAAATCGAGGTAGCAGATAAAGAAGGCAATAAGACAGTTTATTCCGCAGATAATATTATCATCGCAACCGGCGCAAGAGCTCGTCAGCTGCCTTCGATGAAAATCGACGATAAAAAAATCATTGGCTATCGCAAAGCAATGACGCTAGATAAGCAACCTAAAAAAATGGTGATTGTCGGTTCGGGAGCAATTGGAGTTGAGTTTGCTTATTTTTATAATGCGATTGGTACCGAGGTGACCATCGTCGAATATTTGGATCGTATCGTGCCGGTCGAGGACGTGGAGGTATCCAAGGCCTTAGAGAAAATTTATAAAAAGGCAGGGATGACCATCATGACTTCTTCTGAAGTAACTGCAGTCGATACCAAAGGTACAGGTTGTAAAGTCACGGTCAAAACTGCAAAAGGGGAAGAAACATTGGCCTGCGACATCGTGCTTTCTGCAGCTGGTGTGGTTTCAAATATCGAAGACATCGGTTTGGAGGACGTGGGAATTCTAGTGGATAAAGGGAAAATCAAAGTAGATGAATACTACAAGACCAATATGCCTGGCTATTATGCCATTGGGGATGTGGTGGCTGGACCTGCTTTGGCACACGTTGCGTCCGCAGAGGGAATTATTTGTGTGGAGAAAATCGCCGGGCACAATCCGGAGCCTTTGGATTATGGTAATATTCCGGGCTGTACGTATTGCTCTCCAGAAATTGCCTCAGTAGGTATGACTGAGGCAAAAGCAAAAGAAGCCGGGTATGAAGTTCGCGTGGGTAAGTTTCCGTTCTCGGCTTCGGGTAAAGCATCCGCAGCAGGAGCGAAAGACGGTTTTGTAAAACTTGTCTTTGACAAAAAGTATGGAGAGTTACTCGGAGCGCACATGATTGGTGCAAACGTGACCGAAATGATCGCTGAAATCGTAGCTATCCGCAAACTGGAAACCACAGGACATGAGCTGATCAAAACCGTTCATCCCCACCCAACAATGTCAGAGGCGGTGATGGAAGCGGCGGCTGCAGCTTATGACGAAGTAATTCACCTTTAATTTTGATGATTTATAAAAATATATTGACACCAGGCCCAAACAATCGGTCTGGTGTTTTATTTTTAACCGTGATATACATGAAAAGGTGATTTTGGAAGAAGGACAATTGATTGCAGGACTGCGCACAAGAGACCGCAAGACGGTGGAATATTTGTATGATAAGTATTCTACAGCGCTTTTTGGGGTGATTTCCAGAATCATTCCTGACAGGGATATTGCTGAGGAGGTTTTTCACGATGCCTTTATTAAGATAACCAACAAAATTGACTTTTATGATGAGTCCAAGGGAAGACTTTATACTTGGATGGCAAATATTTGCAGAAACTCAGCAATCGATAAATTACGGTCTAAAGAAATTTCACAATCCAATAAGACCAACACCATTGAGGACTTCGTATATGGTTTCGAAAGTGAATCAGGAACCATGGAGCAGGTAGATGGGATCGGAGTGAGAGAGCTGATGAATCAGCTAAACGAAGATCAAAAGTTTATAATCGAGTATATTTACTTCAAAGGATATACGCATTCGGAGATTTCGGAGGAATTCGATATTGCTCTGGGAACCGTTAAGTCCCGGGTAAGGGCAGCAATTCAAGTATTAAAAAAGAACTTAGACAGCATCTAGTGGATATTCAAGAATACATAGCATCAGGCAAACTCGAGCTTTTCCTTCTGGGAGAGTTGACCGAGCGTGAGCGTGAAGAAGTGCTGGAACTGGCTAAGAAATACCCGGAAATACAGCAGGAATTGGACGCATTGGAGGAGGCCATGTTTGCCTTTGATCAACTGACCGGAATTGCTCCTTCTGCGAAAGTCAAAAGTGGTATTTTCGATAGCTTGGAGGAAGAGTTTCGGAACACAAAAGGGGAAGAGAAATCAGTGGAAGCACCAAAGATTGAAGCTAAAGTAGTAGTTCATTCTGCTTTTTGGAAAAGCTTTGCAGTGGCAGCTTCTATCGTGGCTGTTCTGGCTTCAGCTGTAGCCATTTATTTTGCCGGGAAATTTCATGACACGAATCAACGCTTTACGGCTTTACTTCAAGAGCAGCAGGTTTTGGCTGATAACCTCAACCAAGTGAAGCAGGAATATGAGCAAACAGATTCTCGTTTAGACAGATTGGTGTCGGGTGATTTCAAACGAGTGGAAATGCTCGGTGAAGCACTTGACATGCAGAAAGATGCCAAAGTGGACGTTTTCTGGGATCAAGGGAGAGAAGAGGTTTTCATCGCCGTGAATCGATTAAATTCGCTCAGTGCTGAGTTTGATTATCAGCTTTGGGCAATCGGTCCGGATGGCCCGGTGGGGATTGGAATCGTCGATCCTTCCCAGCCATTTAATTTGCAGCAGATGAATGCTGTTGCTGAAGCAGGAGCTTTCGCGATTACCATAGAACCAAAAGGAGGATCAGAAGCTCCTACACTGGAAAAATTAGTGGTTTTAGGCGAAGTTGCTTAACATTGAACTGTAAACTATTTGAGCCCGTTCAAACCAGATCGGGCTTTTTTTAATTCTTTTGAGTAAACTAGTAAGTAACTCAAAATCATGCCCAATCATGGAACTTCAACTCTCGACACCAGCGCTTTTATTTTCAGCCATCACCCTATTAATGTTGGCATTTACCAATCGTTTTCTGGCAATAGCCAGTCTTATCCGTGGTCTCCATAAGAAATTTAAAGACAACCCGGATGAGGAAGACTTGGTTGTCGAGCAGTTACATAATTTGCGGAGAAGGCTCTCCTTGATCAAAAACATGCAGCTCTTTGGCATTTTTAGCTTTTTATTGTGTGTGATTTGTATGTATTTGCTGTTTCAAGGTTATACGATTGCTGCTAATTGGGTTTTTGTTGGGAGTATGGGGTCTTTGCTAATCGCTTTGGGGCTTTCACTGATTGAGATTCAGATTTCCACCCAAGCACTGAACCTAGAGTTATCGGATATGGAAGAATTATTTCGTTCGCGAAAAGGTAGTTTGGATTTTATCTTCAAAAAGGAGAATAAGAAAGAATGAGAAAATATTTTGGGTTGCTGATTCTAGTGGTTGGATTTCAGGCTTGCCAACCCGGACAAAAAAAGGAAGAAATTCGATCCGAACTTTCGGAGGAATTAAATCGGATTTCGGTTATCAATGTAGCGGATGCCCGTCAGTTCTATGCTTGGACTTCTGATCGAATTCCCTTGGTATCCGCTCATAGGGGAGGACCTTATCCTGGATTTCCAGAAAATGCGATTGAAACCTTTGAAAATGTACTAAACTATACGCCAGCAATTATCGAACTCGATGTGGCGATGACCAAAGATTCGGTTTTGGTGTTGATGCATGATGATGAGCTCGACCGGACAACCAATGGAACCGGAAAGGTGGAAGAGGTTAATTATGAATACATTCAAAGTCTATTTTTAGAAGATAATGACGGGAATTTGACCGATTTTAAAGTGCCTACTTTGGAAAAGGCTTTGCTTTGGTCAAAGGGAAAAGCGTTGCTCACGGTGGATATTAAGCGCTCTGTGCCTTTCGAGCGGGTGGTGGAGGAGGTTCGATCTGCCCAAGCGGAGTCTTATGCGGCCCTGATTTCGTATACGTTTCCAGCTGCCAAGAAACTTTATTCACTTGCACCCGAATTGATGCTTTCGATCACCATCCGAAATGAGGAGGAAATCCAGCGTTTTGAGGAGACAGGTATTCCTTGGGATCGGGTGATAGCCTTTACCGGATTGGCCGAAAGAACGCAAGGGTTCAATAATCAACTGCATCAAAAAGGAGTTTTTACCATTTTGGGAGTGTTAGGCAATTTAGACCGAAGTGCCATCAGCCGAGGGGATGAAATTTATGTAAGTTTTGTTCAAAACGGAGCGGATATTTTAGCCACAGACCGACCGATAGAAGCTGCTGCAGCGATCCGAGGTCTTGTCCCGAATCAAAGTTCAAAATCTATCTATTTCGAAAATGCTTATTGATCTGAGAAGTGACACCCTAACCCGGCCAACTCCGGGAATGAAAGAAGCGATGTTTTCCGCTCCTCTTGGAGATGATGTGTTTGGAGAGGATCCAACGGTGAATGCGCTCGAGGAGAAGATCGCCAAACTGTTTGGAATGGAGGCGGCAATTTTTTGTCCCTCCGGCACGATGACCAATCAGATTGCCATTCGGCTGCATACTCAGATTCAGACCGAGGTGATTTGTCATCAATATGCTCATATCTATCTCTATGAGGGAGGAGGGATTATGGCCAATTCGCTGGCTTCTGTGAAATTATTGGATGGGGCTTTTGGAAAAATCACAGCAGCTCAAATTGCAGAATCCATCAATCCAGATGATGTGCATGCTCCTGAGACGACTTTAGTTTCTCTTGAGAACACCATGAATAAAGGAGGAGGGAGTATTTATAGGTTGGATGAGGTCAAGCCTATTCGTGATCTTTGTCGAGATAAAGGAATCAAACTTCATTTGGACGGCGCCCGACTGTTCAATGCTTTGGTGGAAAGCGGCGAAAGTCCGCTCGATTGGGGGGCGCATTTTGACACCATTTCAATTTGCTTGAGCAAAGGATTGGGCTGCCCTGTTGGCTCAGTCTTAGTAGGAAGCAAAGCTGATATCAAGCGGGCCAGAAAGGTGCGGAAAGCATTTGGAGGTGGAATGAGACAGGCAGGATTTTTAGCTGCTGCTGGAATTTATGCTTTGGACCATCAAGTGGAAAGATTAAAAGAGGACCATGTCCGGGCGAGCGCTTTGGGGGAGATGCTCAGTAAACTACCTGTTGTAGCTGAGGTTTTTCCGGTGACCACCAATATTGTGATTGCGAGACTTGTTGGAACTACTCCAGAAGAATTTATGAAAAACTTGGCCGAGCAAAACATCAAATCCGTCAAGTTTGGAAAAGATCTAGTCCGATTTGTGACCCATTTGGATTTTGGAGATGAGCAATTGGAGGAATTTGGGAAAAGAATTCGGAATATCTAGTCAAAATAGGATTTGAAGCTATTCCAGTCCATTTCCGCCTGAAAAGGCCTTTTTTATGTTATTTTGCAATTCACTAAGGAAAGTGACCCAGGAAAAATAGCTTGATCCTCACTTCTTGATACGAGTTACTTGCTTAGTTCGTGGCTCTAACCTCTTGCTTCTACGAAAATGAATTCTACACCCCTAGCCGAACGCATGCGTCCGACCCGATTGGAAGACCTCATCGGGCAGGAACATTTGTCTTCACCTTCGTCTTTTTTGCATAAAGCCATCAAGTCAGGGAATGTTCCTTCGCTGATTCTTTGGGGGCCTCCTGGAGTTGGTAAAACGACCATAGCCAATATCATCGCCAATGAAATCAAAGCCCCATTTTATACGCTTTCGGCAATTAGTTCAGGGGTCAAAGATATCCGTGAAGTCATCGAGAAAGCGAAATTTCAAATGGGGGTGGTGCTTTTCATTGACGAAATTCATCGCTTTAATAAATCTCAGCAGGATGCGCTTTTGGGAGCTGTGGAAAAGGGGATTATTCGGCTGATTGGCGCGACTACCGAAAATCCATCGTTTGAAGTGAATTCAGCGCTACTTTCCCGATGTCAGGTGTTCACCTTAAATCCTTTGGGAAGAACTGAAATGGAAGCCATGATGAGGCAGGCCTTGGAAAAGGATGTGGATTTGAAAAAAGTAAATGTGGAATTGCTGGAAACCGATGCGTTGTTACGGATTTCAGGGGGGGATGGGCGAAAGCTTTTAAACTTGCTGGAAATCGTCATCGACGGAATCAATGAAAACCCTACGGTAATCACCGACGAAAAGGTCATGAAGATTGCGCAGCAAAAAGTCGCCTTGTATGACAAATCCGGGGAACAGCATTATGATATTATTTCGGCTTTTATCAAATCCATCCGTGGTTCTGATCCCAATGCTGCCGTCTATTGGCTAGCTAGAATGATCGAAGGAGGAGAGGACGTGAAATTTATCGCGCGTAGATTGGTGATTTTAGCCTCCGAAGACATTGGAAATGCCAATCCAAATGCCCTGCTCCTAGCCACTAATTGCTTCGAGGCTGTTAAAATCATTGGCTATCCCGAGGCAAGAATCATCCTTTCCCAATGTGTGACCTACTTGGCAAGTTCTCCTAAAAGCAACGCCTCCTATTTGGCGATCAATAAAGCACAAGCCTTGGTCAAAGAAACTGGTAATCTTTCAGTTCCTTTTCACCTCAGAAATGCTCCAACTAAGCTGATGAAAGACTTAAACTATGGGAAGAATTATCAATATGCCCACGATTTCCCCGGAAATTTTGTGAATCAGGAGTTTTTGCCGGATGAAATAAAAAACACTTCCTTATACCAGCCCGGAGCGAATGCCCGTGAAAATGACCTTCGAAAATATTTATCCAGTAAGTGGAATGGGAAATATGGCTATTGAAAGATTATTTGAGATTTATCAAATAGTTTTGATTTATCTATGAATAAAACAATCTTTTCATTGCCTAATCCAGTAGATTTAAAGCTCAAATAAAAATATTAGTTCCAATAACTTTTTTGTTTCAATAAATTATCTGTTTTTAGTTCCCGTATTTGTGTTGATTGGTGGTTTTACCATTTTTGATACCAAATACCGTCCATCAGCGGACAGTTTGAACAAATCCTTTCTAGAATTGATCATAAAATAAACTAACCACAATTTTTGCTATGAAAAAACTAGCCGCTTTAGGTTTGGTCGCAGGCATGTTGAGTCTTCCTGCACTGGCCCAAAACAAGATTGACTTCAGGGAATTTACCCTGGATAATGGATTGCATGTAATCATGCATCAAGACAACACGACACCCATCGTCATCACGTCGGTTTTGTATCATGTTGGTTCCAAAAATGAGAATCCCGAACGAACCGGATTTGCTCACTTTTTTGAGCATTTGATGTTTGAGGGTACCGAAAACATCGAGCGTGGAGAGTACATGAATATCATTCAAGGTCGTGGAGGAACGCTTAACGCCTTTACCTCAAATGACATTACCTACTACTATGAATTACTCCCGTCTAACGAATTGGAACTGGCGCTTTACATGGAAAGTGAGCGAATGCTTCACTCTAAAGTGGATGAAACGGGAGTAGAAACTCAGCGCGAAGTTGTCAAAGAAGAAAGACGTCAGCGCTACGAAAATCAGCCTTATGGAACGATCCTTCCCGAAACATTGAAGCGAGCCTATGCCGAGCACCCCTACCAGTGGGCACCTATTGGCTCCATGGAGCACCTGAACGCAGCGACCATTGAGGAGTTTCAACAGTTTTACAAGGATTTCTACGTGCCCAACAACGCTACTCTTACTATCGCTGGAGATCTTGACTATGAGGAAACCGAGCAAATGGTACGAAAGTATTTTTCCGAAATTCCAAAAGGAGAAAAGACCATTTATCGACCGGATGTGGTAGAACCCAAAAAGACATCAGAGATTCGCGATGTGATCTATGACAATATTCAGATTCCAGCGGTGATTCAGGCTTACAATCTTCCCCCGCAAAATCATCCCGATTCTTATGCGATGAACATGCTGTCCACTTATTTGACTGGAGGGAATTCTTCCTTGATGACAAAAGAATTGGTGGACAAACAACAGAAAGCATTGGCTGTAGCGGCGATTCCTTTAGAATTGGAGGATGGCGGACTCTTTCTCATGTATGGCATTGCCAACATGGGTGTAGAACCGGAAGCTTTGGAGACTGAAATCGATGGGCTTCTTAAAAAGGTACAGCAAGAAGGTATCTCGGATCAGGACTTTGAGAAGTTGAAGAATATTATCGAGAATAATATTGTCAGTGGAAATTCTTCCATGGCGGGTATTGCTCAAAATCTAGCTCAGGCCCACGTGATTTATGGAGATACCAACTACATTAATCAAGTGATGGATGCCTACAGCAAAGTGACTCAAGATGACATCAAGCGCGTAGCCAATGAGTATCTCAATCTTGATGGAAGGGTAGTCTTGTATTACCTCCCTAAACCGAAGGATTCTGCTACCGAATAATTGTTTCATCTCAATCACAAAAAAAACATGAAAAATATACTATCGACCTTTATAATTGGACTTCTTTCAGTCTCTCTGGCCTATAGTCAGGTAGATCGAAGCCAACTTCCAGCCTCAGGCCCAGCCCCTGAAATTAAAATTGGAGATGCAGAAACATTCACCTTAGACAACGGTCTGAAGGTTTTTGTGGTCAATAATGACAAACTTCCTAGAGTATCTTTCAGCTTAGTCTTGGACAGAGATCCACTTTTTGAAGGAGATAAAGCAGGTTTGACCGGGTTTGTAGGTCAAATGCTCACCGCAGGAACAGCTAACCGAACCAAAGATCAATTGGACGAAGAAATTGATTTCATTGGCGCAAGCCTTTCAGCTTCCTCTACCTCAGTATTTGCCTCCTCACTGAAAAAGCATCAGGATAAAATATTGGAATTAATGGCAGACGTGCTTTATAATCCTACTTTTCCAGAAGAAGAATTGGAAAAAATCAGGAAGCAAACCCTAACTGGTTTGGCTCAAAGCAAGGATAATCCCGATGCCATCGCGTCTAGACTCGCAGCAGCCATGGTCTATGGAAAGGATCATCCCTATGGAGAAGTTTCTACCGAGGAGACGATCAATAATATCAGTATTGAAGATGTCAAAGAATATTATCAGACGTATTTCAAGCCGAATATCGCATATCTCGTAATTGTGGGAGATATGACCAAGGACGAAGCAGAGCAAGTGGTGGGAACCTATTTTTCACAATGGGAGAAAGGGGAGGTTCCTTCCTTTGACTATCCCACCCCTACACGAACCAACGCAACAAAAGTAGGCTTGGTTGATCGGAGTTCTTCGGTTCAGACGGTCATAAATGTATCTCAGCCTGTATCGTTGAAATTGGGTGATGAAGACTACATTCCCAGCAGATTGTTAAACCAGATTTTGGGTGGTGGTTCTTCTTCTCGGCTTTTTGTAAACCTTCGTGAAGACAAAGGCTATACGTATGGCGCTTACTCTTCCATTGGATCGGATCGATTGATCGCCAGATTTTCTGCCAATGCTTCGGTAAGAACTGAAGTTACAGATTCTGCCATGGTAGAAATGCTCTACGAGATTAAGAAAATTGTAGAGGAGGGTGTAACCGAAGAAGAACTTGAAAAAGCAAAGGCAAATCTTTCCGGTTCTTTTGGAAGGTCGCTCGAAAGCCCATCTACCATTGCGAATTTTGCATTGAATATTGAGCGGTATGATTTGCCAAAGGATTATTATGCCAACTACCTCAAAAACCTAAACAGTCTGACCGTTGAGGACATCAATGCAACCGCCAAGCGATTGATCGATCCGGATAAGCTTTATGTCATGGCTGTAGGAAATGGAGATGCGATCAAAGATAAACTGGCGCAATTTGGCCCCATTACGATGTATGACAATCTTGGTTTTGAGGCAAAAGAGTTAACCGCTGATGCAGATATGACTGCTGAAAAGGTGATTGATAAATACCTTGAGGCAATTGGTGGTGCAGAAAGCATCCGAAATGTCAAAACAGCCAAACTCTCCATGGATGCAGATGCCATGGGTACCCAAGTCAGTATGGTTTTTAGCTATGATGCAAATGGACGCTATTCTCAAAAAACGTTAGTGGGCGGAAATGTTGTGCAAAAGACCACAGTTTTAGAAAGTGGAGGCACTATTTCAGCTCAAGGTCAATCCATGGAGATCCCTGCAGATCAGTTAGAGTCAGCCAAGATCAATTCATACCTATTTCCGGAGGCACTCTATGAGGATTTGGGCTATGCCATTCGATTGGAAGGGTTAAAAGACGTGGAAGGTACTCCAGCTTACAAGGTAGTATTGGTCTCTGAATCAGGCGCCGAATTAATCAATTATTATGATCAACAGACGGGTCTCAAAATTAAAAATGAAAACCCAAGTTTGGGGGATACCTTTTATTCCGACTATCAGAGCAAAGCCGGTGTGTTAATTCCGATGGCTTGGACTATCAAGTCGCCCATGATCCCTGTTCCATTGGAAGGAAGAATTACCAATGTAGAAATCAATCCTACCCTGAGCGAAGATGATTTTAACTAGGGCTTTATTGGAAATGGCGATTTAAATTAGAAAAACGGGATAAATAATTATCCCGTTTTTTTTAGTTTTTCCACTAAGCAAGTTCCTCAGCTTCCTGTTCTGAAACCGAAATTTTATAGTTGGGATAGAAGTTGTCCCCCCGATCTTCAAAGGAAAAGTCCAAGGTTTGACCATTTATTCGTGAGATGGATAGGGTGATTCCACTCTTTTGTTCGACCGATTTGATCTCATCCCCAATCATTAATTGCGTATAAGCGGGACTAGTTGGATGGATTCGCTCAATGGTATTTTTTTGAAGAATAATTCCTAGACTTCGAGTAAGCATATCTTCATTAGGCCGTTCTTCTAAAACAAAGCCCATCAGGGGGAGGATTTTTTTCAGTTCCTCTACGATGGATTCTTTCCCAGCAATAAATTTTTGGTAAAAGTCTACACTGTCCCAAGACAGCGCAGCTCTGGAGACCAAGAGCCAAAAAGAGCCTTCTTGATAGCTTTTGTTTTTCCTGCCAAAACGCTCAAAAGCTTGCTTCATAACCTCGGGGAGAGAACTTTCAAACCTCCGCAAATGAATGTCTAAAGCCCAAGCGATCAGAGCCCCATTGGCATAGATGTTTTGTTTTTTGTTGGGGATGCCTGCCTGGTACCCATCCAGCCAAAGATCAAAAGAGGAGGCTAAAATGCTTTCATTTTTCCATCCCAAATCCCTGGAAACTCGATTGATCGTTTTTTCCATTTCCTCAACGAATTCCTGGGTCGAATATAATCCCGCCTGCAGCATGTACCAGTCTCCGAGATAAGAGGTAATGCCTTCTAGGATCCAGCCTGACTTGGTGTAGCTTTCTTTGGAAAAGTTGTAAGGCAGTAACTCTTTGGGGCGGATGCTACATACATTCCAGGCATGATAAAACTCATGTGAACTCACCGCAAGTAAATCCTTCATGGCTTTTTGTTCAGCAAGATTCTGGGCTGGGCCAAAGGTGATGACAGTTCCCCTGCGGTGCTCTACTCCATGAAAATGTGGATAGGGAAGTAGTTGGTAAATGAAATGATATTCTTTTTCAGGGAAGGAGCCAAAATCCTGAACCTGCACCTCCATAAGCGCTTGAATTGATGTCAAAAATTCATCTAGGTCAAAAACGACCTCTCCATGAATCCAACAGTGGATAGGAATATCTCCAAGCCTGATTTTCCAATGGGTTAATTTCTGAGCTGCCAAAAAGGTAGAATCTGCCACTTGCTGAAAATCCTCAGCCAGGTACTCCCCAGTTGAGCTAAGTGGAAGGGTGCAGGCAACCTGGGGGAATTTCGGGAAATTGAATTGAAAGAGGTAATCCATCCGTGTGGTTCCCTTCACTTCAAAACAACAATTAACCAAATTGAGGTAAACCTGTTGATCATCTACCCAAGATGAGCCGGCATCCATTTTTGCAGCATAGAATTCATAACGTATTCGGTAGATTCCGGGCTCAGCGACTTTGAATACCCAGCTGTCTTTGGTTGACTTTTCCCAGAAAACCGCTTGGTTGTCCGAATCAAAAACAGAAAACGATCGGATATTTTGGGCATAATTTGCGATCTGGTAGCGTCCAGCCCTCCAGGCTGGGAGCTGAAGTTTGATCGAATTAGGGATACGAATGTCGATATTGATTTCAATTTGGACAAATTGACTAGTAGGGGAAAGGCAAGAAAAGGTATAGTGAATCATAGATGAAAATTAAGGAGTTGATATTCAATAATTATATTGTCATTGTTTGAATTTCAGAAAAGGCTGTATATCTTTGCAGTCCTTTTTGGAGGCTAAGTCCAAAGGAGCAAGTTAAGAAAGCAATTAGATAAAGATATTCGATCATGAAAAGAACATTTCAGCCTTCTCGCAGAAAAAGAAAAAATAAGCACGGATTTAGAGAAAGAATGTCTTCTGCGAACGGCAGAAGAGTCCTTAAAGCACGTCGTGCAAAAGGGAGAAAAAAATTATCAGTTTCTTCCGAAAAGACCCTCAAGAAGTAATTCTTTGAGGTAGTTTTCGTATGTTTCCATGCGAATTGACTCCTTGTGATGAATTACAGATTTCCTAAAAACGAGCGATTACATGCTCAAAAATTAATCAAGGAACTTTTTAACGAAGGTTCCTCTTTTTTTTTGTATCCTTTCAAGGTACTTTACCTCGAGAAGAATACATTGGACTGTCATCAGGTTTTGATTTCCATTTCCAAAAAGAAGATAAAAAAGGCTGTTCATCGAAATCAACTCAAGCGTAAAATCAAAGAATCCTATCGGCTTAACAAACATTCACTGCAAAGTGAAGAGCGATTAGCTTTGATTGGTTTGATTTATGTAGGTTCAGGCCTGATGGACTTTCGGGAATTGGAGGATAAAATCAAACTCATTTTAATGAAACTTCAGACCGTGCTTTCTCCAAAAAATGAAACTAATGAAGACAAGAAAAAATAACGTTATTCTTTGGTCACTGGTTGGCCTACTGGCATTTTCAGGAATAGTTGGGTTTACGACAACGAATGATAAATTATTTGCGCTAGCAAAGAATATTGACATTTTTGCGACAATGGTCAGGGAACTGGATTCCTACTATGTCGATGAAATCAATCCAGATGAGCTGGTGACCATTGGGATCAATGCCATGCTGGAGGAGCTGGATCCTTATACTGAATATGTACCCGAGGAAGAATCCGAAGATTTCAGGATGATGACCACTGGTGAGTATGGCGGGATTGGTGCACTGATTGGAAACAGGGGGTCAGGCAATATTATTCTCATGCCCTACACGGGGTTTCCAGCGCAATCTGAAGGATTGAAAATAGCCGATCAAATTTTAAAGATTGATTCGGTTGATGTATCCGAAAAAGCAACTGGGGAAGTTTCAGATTTACTCAAAGGCCCAGCAAATACTCCGGTCAAACTGAAGGTAAGGCGGAATACAGATACCTTGGAGTTTAAACTTGTAAGGCGAAAGATATCCTTGAAAAATGTACCTTTTTACGGTAAACTTGATCAGCGAACTGGTTATATTAAATTAGGAGATTTTACTAAAAATGCGTCCAATGAAGTTCGGAAAGCCCTGATTGAGTTGAAAAATCAAGGCTCAGAACAATTGATTTTGGATTTAAGAGATAATCCAGGGGGACTTTTGGGTGAAGCAGTGGAGATTGTCAATTTATTTATCCCAAAGGGTAAGGTAGTTGTAAAGACAATCGGGAAACTCGAAAATGTCAACTATACTTATAAAACATCCAAGTCGCCTGTGGACAAGGAAATTCCTCTTGTCGTTTTGATTAATGAGCGAAGCGCCTCAGCTGCTGAAATCGTAGCAGGTGCCCTCCAGGATTATGATCGAGCAGTTCTGATAGGACGAAAATCCTTTGGAAAGGGACTTGTCCAGACGACTGTTCCCTTGACCTATAATGCCCAGTTGAAAGTGACAACAGCCAAATATTACATTCCCAGTGGACGTTGTATCCAAGCGATTGATTATGCCCAAAGTCGAGAAAACGGGACGGTGATATCGGTTCCGGATTCGCTGAGAAAAGAATTTAAAACCAAGAATGGAAGAATCGTTTTGGATGGGGCAGGAATCGAACCAGACCAGCTGGTTGAGTCCGAAAGCTATGCGCCTATTTCGTATAGTTTGGTAGCTCGTAGTCACGTTTTTGATTTTGCGACTGATTATTTTTACAACCATGATTCGATCGCAGATCCCTCCATCTTCCACATTACAGATCAGGATTATCAAGACTTCATTTCCTTTTTAGAAGGTAAAGAATATGATTATACGACCTATTTGGAAAAATCCGTGGAGGATATGCGGGAAACCGCAAAGAATTCCCCACTTTATGAAGAGATCAAAGTTCAGCTCGAAGAGCTAGAAAAGAAAGTTAATCATAGCAAAGAACAAGATTTGATCACTTATCAAGAGGAAATAAAAAAAATAATTTCAGAAGAGATTGTTTCCAGGTATTATTTTCAAGAAGGTATGATTGAGGCAAGTTTGGGAAAGGACAAAGATGTGCTCAAAGCGGTTGAGATTTTGTCCGACCCCAAAGAAATAGACTTGATTTTGTCTGCTTCCGCAAAATAAAATGGCATTAATTCTATCCATAGAGACCTCTACTGATAAGTGTTCTGTTGCCTTGCACGAAGAAGGACGGCTCATTTCTCTTAAAGAGCGAGAGGAAAAAGGAGCACATGCAATGAGGCTTCCCGGTTTGGTGGATGAGGTATTGCTGGATGCGAAATTGCCTTCGGATCGTCTCAAAGCGATAGCTGTCTCTCAAGGGCCGGGCTCTTACACGGGGTTGAGAATAGGAGTCTCTACTGCAAAGGGTTTGGCCTATGCGTTAGATCTGCCCCTGATCGGTATCAATACCCTTCAGGCTTTAGCAATTCAGATGTCTGCTGTAGAAAGGGACAGTCTAATCGTAGCTCAGATAGATGCTCGCAGGATGGAAGTCTATTCACAGGTGTTTGATAGTTTGGGTACAGCTCTATCAGAGGTTTCCCCTGTAATATTAACTAATAATAGCTATGAGGACTTACTGTTGAAGCACAGGCTTTATTTTATTGGAAATGCGGTAGAGAAGGTTTCCGCATCAATTTCTTCATCGAATGCTACATTTATAGAAGGAGAGTTCTCAGCAAAATGGTTAGGAGAGATTGCTTTTCGGAAATTTTCAGAAAACAAATTTGAAGACTTGGCGTATTTTGTACCGAATTATTTAAAGGATTTTCAAGTTCTTCATTCAAGAAAAAACCCCTTTCTATCATGAACGAGATTGTAAATAGAGTAGCTCAAAGCCCGATTATTTCAATTAATTTGGAAGATCATTATCCTAGAGAGGAGCGTTTGGTTTTTGATCTCAAGCCCTTTCTTTTTCAGGAATTGGTTTTGAGAGAGAAAGAATTCCGGTTGGCGTTAAAAGAACATAACTGGAATGAGTATGCTGGCAAGTGGGTCGCTATTACTTGCAGTGCGGATGCGATTGTTCCCACTTGGGCGTACATGCTCGTGGCTACCTTCCTTTCTCAGGCTAAGGGCTATGTCATAGGAACTAAGGAGGAGCTGGAGATCTACATTGCTGAGCGGTGCATTTCAGATTTGGACCTGGAGAAGGTGGACGGTGCACCTGTTGTGATAAAGGGATGTAGTGAGATTACAATTCCACTTTTTGCTTACGGCAGGTTGGTTTCTCGGATCCAGAGCAGAGCAAAATCCCTTATGTTTGGAGAGCCATGCAGTACAGTTCCACTCTATAAAAAACCAAAGAGCTGATTTTTAGAGGAATGAGTTTTTGTAGTAAAATTCATTTAATTTTTATGCATTTTTCGCTTGCTTAATCTGCTTATCTCACCTATGTTTGCACTCCCAAATGAGAAAAGTCTCGGGGAATTAGAGTTTGAAAAGCGGCAAAAGAAATAAAATTAAAATATTTCATTTCGGATTTTGGTAGAAAGAAAAACATTCCGATATTTGCACTCGCTTTTGGGGAAAGTAGTCCTCACCAGCTCTTGAAATGTCAAGAGGCAAGTTCTTTGAAGTGATGTAAGGCGAAAAAATAAAAACCTGAGGGATGAGGTTAA
>NZ_JAMWZB010000042.1 GCF_024305035.1 Algoriphagus sp. | reverse complement strand
ACGGTGGTGTGAGAGGACAGGTAGGGAAATAATCCCTACCTTCCTACTCGATTTAGTGAAGCCACGGATTCAGGATTTATTTTTCCCGATTTGCGTCTTCACAAACCGGAATTATTCCAAAGTTATGCTTAAAGGTATAACCCTACTTTTACTTCTATTAATTTACTCGTATTGTTCTCTCCTTAGGCAGGTATAGTTTATTTAATAGAGAGAAGATAGCCTAAGCGATATATACCCAAGGGGAAAAGGATAGGGGACCTATTTCCATTTAATAGATCCAATTCCTAGATTCGTAATAAAAAACTAAGCACCGATTTTCGAGTTATTTTTGGACTACCCCGAGGCCTAGTTCTGGTGCTTCTTAGAGGAGTAATTTGTGGAGAAGGGATAACTAACTAATGGATTGTCAGATAAAATCGACCATGACTCAAAAGTTACACTCAGGTATGACTATTTATCCTGCGTGATTCCATGAGACCTTTGGAAATCAATTACAGACACGAACTTATTTTACCGAAAACATCCTTTTGTGTGTTTGGATAGCTAGGAATTGAGGAGGTATGCTTAGTTTTACTGCATTAGTCTCTAGCTGTTTTAGTATGAAGTATCTGATTTTAACCTCCTTGCTTGTACTTTCTTTCAGCTTTTGTATAGCCCAAGTGATGCATCAGGGAGCGATGAGTGAGATGGGCAACAATGGTTTTGCCCCTAGGATTGCTTTGGACTCCCTTCAGCGGTATGATGCTTTGGTAGCGCTCGGACCATTTGGAAAGATGCAGGGGGAAGTCACTGCTGTGGATGGTAAAGTATATGTATCCTCAGTCAAGTCTGACCAAGTAACTACTTCTTACAAATTGCAAGGGGGATCTCCATTCTTGGTTTATGCCAACGTTAGTAAATGGGAGAAGGTGAATTTGGATGGCACGGTGAATTCACTTCAAGAACTAGAGGCAGTCATTAAACAAACTGCACAAGCTCAAGGGATTGATTTGGGCCTTCCCTTTTTCTTTAAAGTTGAAGGGGTTTTTGATCAAATGTCCACACACATCCTCACTCCCAGAAGTCCTGAAATTAATGGTTATGTGCAGGGTCAAGATCGAAAGGTTTTTGAGCATGAAAATGAATTCGGCCAGTTGATTGGTGTCTTTTCGAGAGAAGGAAGAAGAATCTATACGCATCATGATTCGGATATTCATGTTCATTTTTTGTCAAAAAATGGAAATTACACCGGGCATTTGGATCAATTTTCCAGTGAGCTGAGTCGGGCTGTTATTTATTTCCCTTCCGAAATATTGAGATGATACCCCTTTCCTTTCCTCAAAAAGGGATATCTTAACAGCCGCTTGGTTTTGGTTAGTGAATAGTTGTCCTTATGAAATCGAGCATGACCAAAGCGTCACCCAGGGGTATAATTGTTATCAAAGCGGAGATTCCAGGTGACCTCTAAAAACAAATTATAGAAATTGATTAGCGGGCGAATCAAACTAACGCATGAACCTGGTCAAAAGGATAGTTTAGAGAATGAGTGTACTCATTTTCGGAAAGTTCTAATGCAGGGTTTTCGTCAATGCAAGTGTTTCCTGCTGATCAGGAGACCACGGATTTAATTCCCTACGCTGCTGGTAATGTTTGGGGGATTAGGGTCGGTGAAGAGTCCTTGACCAAAAACTTGAGACGCATCGGTTCTGAAACGTATTTCCATAAAATTTGATTTGACAAAACCAGTAGAAACTCCCCGGGCCCTTTGGGGCTGTAAAAATGAATAAAATATGAACGTACAATTAATCCAACTCTGGAAAGAAGGAAGGACTCGCTTTACCAACTTGTTGGATAAAATCACGGAAGCAGATTTGGTTAAAAAACATGGAGGGAGTCCCAATTCAGCGGGTTTTTTAATCCGTCATATTGCTGAGGTTGAATTGCTCTTTGCGAAGAATGTTTTTGGATTTTCTGAGGTGAAAATTACAGCAAAAACGCTGATCGCAGGAAAGGATACCGGGGAATGGACAAGTCTTGATGAGCTGAAGCAATTTTCGACTTATGCAGCAGAGATGCTAGAAAAAGCGATTTTGGCCCAGGAAGATTGGTCAGCATGGATAGAAACTAAAGAGTTTGGGAAAAAGACAAAGGCAGCAGCTTTTGGAAGAATTGTGACCCATACTGCCTATCATTCCGGTCAGTTGGCTTTGATTCTCAACTATGGGAATTAACTCTTTTACTCTTAGTCTAGAGAATCTAAATTTTAATTGGTGGCTTTTATCTTTTACCTACTCAATAGTAATATAATCTTCTCATTCCCTGGAAACTGGGTAAGTAAGTCTTTTCTTTTCAAAAGTTCAAAATCCTTGAAATCAAATCCCGGTGCAACCACACAGGAAACTAAAGCATAGCTGTTTGTTTCATCCACCGTACTCCCAAAAATCATTTTGGCCGGAACAAGCTGTTGAGGTTTGCAATTCCTTCTTCCGATCGGCCCGAGCTGGAGCATTTCATAGCCACTGTGATTTAATACATGGACCGTCAATGGACTTCCCTCATGCCAAAACCAATGCTCATCACTTTGAATCCGGTGAAAATGGGAAACGTCCTCCGAGCGGAGTAAAAAATAAATCACTGTCATCAAGCTTCGCTCTCCATTTGCAGTCATGATCGTCTCTGGGGACCGGTAGGTTTCCACGTAAAAACCTCCCTCAGGATGTGGCTTCATTGCTAACTCTTCGACGAGCTGAGTAATGCGGGCTTGGCTTGTCATACCGTATAGGCCTTTTGTAAGATAGAAACAATTCGCTCCGCTGTTTTCCCATCCCAAAGCGGAATTCCTTGGTATTGCTTCCATTCCCCGTCCATAATTTTTTCCAAGTAGGGCTTCAGTTTGGCAGGATCTGTCCCGACAAGTTCATTGGTGCCAAGATGAATGGTTTCGGCCCGTTCGGTGTTGTCTCGGAGCGTGATACAGGGCACGTTCATCACTGAGGCTTCTTCGGTAATTCCCCCCGAATCGGTAATCACAGCTTTGGCATTTTTGACCAGGTAATTGAATTCCAGATAGCCCAAGGGTTCACACATGTGAAGGCGGTCATCTTGAATTCCGATTGCTTCCAGGTTTTTGGCAGTTCGGGGATGCACCGGGAAGACAATGGGTAAATCACCCGTACCCTCTAAAATCGCCTGAATCATCGCTTTGAGTTTATGTTCTTGATCCACATTGGCAGGGCGGTGCATGGTCATGACAAAATAATTTCGAGGGTTCAGCTGTTTAAATAATTCGCCCTCGGGCTGTTGGAGTCGAGGCAAATTGGCCAGAAGCGTATCGATCATGGTATTTCCTACAAAGTGGATTTTTTCTTCGGCGAAGCCGCTTTTTCGAAGGTTTTCATTGGCGATTTCGGAGGTGGTAAAAAAATGATCTGTGATCGAGTCAGTGACCATGCGATTGATTTCCTCTGGCATCGTTAAATCACCCGAACGAATCCCCCCTTCCACATGAGCTACGTCTATACACAATTTTTTTGCTGTGATCGAGCAAGCGAGGGTACTGGTCACATCGCCGACGACAAGCACCAAATCGCATGGGTTTTCCATCAATTCCTTTTCAAAAGCCACCATGATGGCAGCTGTTTGCTCGGCTTGTGTACCCCCACCACCGCCGAGGTTGGCATGAGGCTCGGGAATATTAAGCTGCTCAAAAAAGTCTCCCGACATCTTTTTGTCATAATGTTGTCCAGTATGGATGAGTCGAAAATGAAGATCGGATAGGGTTTGTTGTTGCTTTTGAAAAGCATGGATAATTGGAGCGATTTTCATAAAATTTGGTCGCGCCCCGGCGACAAGGGTAAAAGTCGGCATGATACTGGTAGAATTTGTTGCAAAAATAAGCATTCAATTATAGTGCTAGGGATAAATTGAAGAAAAATGCTTCGTCCGTTTTAGCGCCTTTTTCGTTTATTTGTAGACTGTTAAAAAAATTATTACGTGTACATGAATTTTGGAGGTAGAAAAAGGATAGTTACTCTATTCTTATTTTTCGGGTTGATGATCAGTATGAATTCCTGTACCGATACGCTGGAATCCACCGTCGTGGTCTATGAAAATGATTTTTCGGATTTGGATTTGGCAGGATTTGAAAACGGGAAGCTTTTTATTTTTCAAAATGATACGATTGCGGGATTTTATCATAATGATACAGTTGCCATGCGTCTGAGCGATTTACCTACGCACAATGTTTTGAAGATCACGACTGAAATCCTAATCCATGACACTTGGGACGGCAATGCCGATGATGGAATCGGAGGACCAGACTATTGGTATTTTGGAATTGATAATCAAGAGGTGTTTCGGACTACTTTTTCCAATTCCCCTTGTGAATCGACTTATTGTCTTTATCAGTCTTATCCCAATGATTATTTCAGGCAGAATCGTCCCAAGCAAGGCTCGACTCAAACCAATATGCCAGGATTGTGTCTATTTGGAGCTTTTCCGAATTACACCACTCGGTACCGTATTTCAAAATTGATTCCCCATCGGAATCCAAATGTGCGCATATTTTGGAATAGCGATTTGAGAAACGAGGGAATTGCTGACCCGGTCTGTGATGAATCTTGGTCGATCGCAAGCGTTACTGTGGAAGCACTAGTAGTGAACTGATGATGAGAAAGAAAAAAATATATAGTAAGCTACTTCCCATTTTGTTCTTTTTTGGGCTGGCAATTCCCGTTTCAGGACAGACCATCCCGGTAGGGATGCCCTTTTTGGACGATTATTTACGTAGGGCTCAGCTTATAGGTAAGGTGGATTCTTCAGCCTCCTGGATGATTCGGCCCCTTTATCCTACGGAAGTTTTTGGAGTAAAGGATGGATTTGACTTAGACAGTTCAGTGGTGGACTTTGACCGGAGTGGTGTTCATCACAAAATCCAAATTGACTCTGTTGGTCAATTGAAGTTTTTACTGCTTCCAGCAAGCTACCGGATGCAGTTTAATTCCAATTATGCCTTTGGTGTCAACGATGGTGCGATGATTCCGAACAGGGGCTTGCAACAGGTGTACAGCATTGGGGGATTTGCGGAATTGGGCAATTTTTCCCTTCAGCTCCAACCTGAATTTTTAATCGCTCAAAACAAGGATTACATCGGTTTTCCAATCGAGCATCAGGCAACGATTCTTTTCTACTATGAATACATGAACCGGATCGATATGCCAGAGCGCTTTGGGACAAGGTCTTTCAATAGGCTTTATGCCGGTCAGTCCAGTTTTCGCTTCAATTACAAGGAATATTCTCTTGGCCTATCCACCGAAAATCTCTGGTGGGGGCCCGGTAGGCGTAATTCCCTTTTGATGGGAAATAATGCGCCTGGATTTTTGCATTTTACAGTCAATACACGAAGGCCCGTCCAAACCAAAATTGGATCTTTTGAAGGACAATTGATTTCTGGTTTTCTGAAATCCACAAATTTTCTTCCTCCTCATCCCGATTATACCATTCAGCAAAATCCGGTTTTGATTCCCAAGCGGGAAAACGGGAAACGCTACCTTTCGGGTTTGGTATTGACCTACCAACCCAAGTGGATTCCGGGCTTATTTTTAGGCTATGGCTCGACTAGTCAAGTTTATCGAAATGAGATTTCCGAACTTGCGGATTTGTTGCCCATTTTCAATGGAAGAAAGGGTCCGGAAAATGTATTTGACCCCATTCGGAATAAAAGGCAGCAATTTAGTTCGGGGTATTTTCGCTGGCTGAGTCAGGAGGGTCATTTTGAGTTTTATGGAGAGTACGGGACTCGGGGAAATAGTCGGGTCTTGGAAGATTTTCTGATTACTCCTGAAAAGGGAAGAGCCTTCACCTTTGGCTTTTCCCACTTGATGCCGCTGAAAAAGCAGGGTCGATATTTTCAGATCAGTTCGGAAATGACGCAGAGTGGGCAAACCATACGGGAAGAAATCCGCCAAATGCGGACCTGGTACATTCACGATCATATCCGGCATGGATACACGCATCAAGGGCAGGTTTTGGGAATTGGAAATGGACCGGCAAGCAATCAGATTTTTGTGGAGTTTGCCTGGGTAGACAAGATGAATCGGATCGGATTCCAGTTTGAACGGATCGTGTACAACAATGACTTTTATTACTATCGCTACGAAGCGTCCAAGGACTTACGAAATAAGTATGTGGATTTAGTCCCTTCGTTGGTGGCCGATTGGAGATTTGACAATATTCTGTTGAGCGGAAGATTTCAGTATGTCAATACGCTGAATTACAAATGGTATTTGGAAAATGATCCTGATCAGTACTTCGTTCCGGGATACGACCGGAAGAATTTTGTAGCTCAGCTGAGTGTAAGTTATTTGTTCAAGTAAAATTTTAGATCCGTATTTTTGAGCCTTGGAAAATGGAGCGGACTTAACCCAGCGTGGAAGGTTTATTCAAGTAGGCTTAGGTCACCGTTGCTCAAAGAGGACAAGGCATCAGACCTGATTTTCAAAGTAGATTTGGTCTGCGAAAAAGTTTCTAAAAATCAGAAAAATTATGAAAGCAGAAAAAGACAAAGTGGTTGCGATCTCCTATCACTTGCGGGTGGATGATGGAGAATCGGGGCCGGTGGATTATGAGTCAGTCAGGGCTGAACAGCCCTTTCATTTCTTGATGGGACATCAAAACATCCTTCTCAAACTTGAAGAAGTTCTGGTCGGCAAAACAGTCGGTGACCGCTTTGAGGTGTTTATTGACTTCGAAAACGCCTATGGGGACTATGATGAATTTAAAACAGCTGTTATTCCCAAGGCGAATTTCAAAGAAGATGGGAAGAAAAACAAGGAGTTATTGAAGGTAGGTAAGGTGATCCCTATGCAAGATGATAAAGGCAATCAGATGCGTGGAGAAATTACCAAAGTGGATTACCGAGGCGTACACATGGACTTCAATCACCCTTTGGCAGGAATGGATCTGCATTTTGAAGGTAAAATTGAATCCATTCGAGAGGCCGACCCAGAAGAAATAGAACACGGACATGTTCATGGGCCGGGTGGCCACGCCCATTGATTTAAAGAAAAATGCCAATGCCCTGTCGCGTAGATAGGGCATTTGTCGTATTGGGGAAGATTTTTGAATCCATTTACTTTGAGAGCTTTTCGAACCAAGCTCATGCTATGAAAATTCCATTATTAATCCAACGGGTAGCCTTAATTGCTTTCTTTATTGCCTTTATGATTTAAGGGGCTCAAAGTGAGGATATTATTTTTTTAATAATCTGAACCCTTAGGGGTGAGGGTTTCAGATTTGGGTCTCTATCCATTCGATAGAGGCCTTTTTTAGTTCAAGGGAATGTGTGCCTGATTTTATTTTTTCTGGCTTAGGGCCAATTTCTTCAGACCAGCGATCCGGTCAGCAGGATAAAGTTGGTAAGCCTTTTCCAGCTGATCAACCGCGATATCGAAGGATTGCTCATTGAAATGCGCAATGGCGTCATTGTAATATTGTAGACCGGCGAGCTGTTGAAGGTCCACTTTTCTAAAAATACCATTGTCCGAATCATCGAGCGCAGGAGCTCCTAACCGTTGAGTTAAGGCAAGGCCTTGGTTTTCTGATTCTCCTTGATAATTGGCCAAGTACTTTTTCACTTCGGTAGCAGAGGTAATCATTCCTCCGATGGGAAGTGTGCTCTCCAGGATAATGGTGGACCCATTTAATTGGGTGGTAATAAATACATGGTAATCGGTTTCGATGATAGCATAGTCAAAGCCGTATTGATCGAGTATCATCGCCAAAGTGGCCGAACCACTGACGCAATCAAAGGATCCGTCTTGAAGCATTTGATTGAAACTGGAATGCTGTGCGTAGGTTTTAAATAAATATTTATGGCTTTTTTCAAAGATCGTGCGGAGTAATTTAAGACCAACTCCAGTTCGTTTAAATTTCTTTTCAGTAGCCGTGAGAACTTTTTGCCAAGCATCAGTTGGGGTATGGTCATTGGCATGTACGGCCAAAAATAAGGGGTAGGGGTTTGCCTCTTTAATTCCTTTTTCCCACATGTTTTTCTCCAGATCAGTCTCAAAAACTACTTCTGCAACACCTTCCTGGGCCAAAGCTGAAAAGCTAAGGCCAGAAAGGAAAACCAAAAGAGCCAGTACTGAGCGCGTCATGAAGTAAAGATAATGTTACTAATTATACTCTAAAATTAACAATTTGTTAACATTAGAAAAACATTTTCTTAACTTTTTTAGTCTCTGATGCTCCTTAATCTATTGATGATGATAGGGTTCGCCTTTCAAAATGGTCATTGCTCGATAAAGCTGCTCAATAAAAAACGGGCGGATCATTTGATGGGAAAAGGTCATTTTAGAAAGTGAGATTTTGCTTTGACCACGATTGTAGACTGCCTCTGAAAAACCATAGGGCCCACCGATTACAAAAATAAGTTGCTTGACTCCGCTATTCATTTTCTTTTGGAGGAACTGCGAATATTCCACCGAACTGAACATTTTTCCCCCTTCGTCCAGAAGAATTAATTCATCTGAAGGGAGTACTTTTTTTAAAATTAGCTCCCCTTCCTTCTCTTTTTGCTGGGCTTCTGAGAGCGATTTGGTGCTTTTGAGATCAGGGATGAGCTCCAGCTCGAACTTGATGTAAAAATTCAGCCGCTTGGAATAGTCATCGATCAGACGTTGAATGGCTTGATTGTCTGTTTTTCCGATTGCAATGAGTTTGATAAGCATACTTAAAGATAGGAATTCGTTAAAAACGTTGGCTTGCCCTAGGTCTTTTTGATTTAGGATAAGGAAGTTTTGAGGTCTTAGAAAAGAAAAGAAATTTCTTTTTGGTGTATAATTCCCCTTTTGAGGGTCTGGAGGCAGATTAATTTATTTTGTTGAATTATTATAATTAAAATTTAAACAAAAAGGCTAAGTGGCTGTTTTTCTTACTATAAACCAAAAACTCTTAACTGTCATGAAAAAATTAACAAGTCTTTTATTGGTCGCAATGTTTTTTGTTGCGTCTGCCTTTGCTCCAAGAGCCGAAGAAGTACACGAAGTAGAGGCTGATATCGTCGATTTGGCGGTAAGCACTGAATTCCTTTCCACCTTGGTTGCTGCGGTGAAAGCAGGTGATTTGGTGGATGTATTGAAAGGAGATGGACCATTTACTGTTTTTGCTCCAACCAACGATGCGTTTGCGAAACTGCCAGCTGGAACGGTTGAAAATTTGTTGAAGCCTGAGAATAAGGATCAATTGGTGAAAGTTTTGACCTACCATGTAGTGCCTGGAAAAATCATGTCTTCGGATCTGAAGAATGGTCAGAAAGCAAAAACGGTACAGGGTGGAGAAATCACGGTGACATTAAAGGATGGAAAAGCCATGATCAATGATGCTACAGTAACAGCTGCGGATATTGAAGCTGACAATGGTGTAGTTCACGTAATTGATACGGTGATTCTTCCTGCCATGTAATTCTGAGTTAAAAAACACAAAAGCCTTCGAAATTCATTTTCGAAGGCTTTTTTATGCAATAAATTTTATTTCATCAGCTCTTTTCGCTTGAGAATCGTTTCCAAAAATTTTCGGTCGTTGTCCGAATTAAAGATCCGAAAAGGAAGATGAATAAACTGAGCTTTGGACATGTACAGAACAAAAGCGTCCTTTTTTAATTCCGCCCTTTTGATCATATTCCACTGTACGGGCATTCCCTGCTTGGTGTTGATTTTCATCAAAATTTGACGGGAATCAATCTCATAGGCTAGCTTTTCAAAGATGACCTTATTCTGTTCCATTTGGGTCACCCCGGTAAACTGAATTGCCCAAAACAAGACGTAAAGCCCGTAGGCAATCAAGGCTCCGATGATCCACCAAATGGAAGCGATCCAGAAATATCCGCAGCAAATAGCCAAGGCGATTAAGATGACCCACCACTGTTCTTTGAGTACAGTTGCAAGTCCCATTTTAATGTAGGTACCCGTCGGTAATTGATATTTTTTGGTTTTTACAATCATCACTTTACTTTTTCAGAGCGCAAATATCCATCTATCCGAGGGATAAAACAAGCCGGGAAAAATCATTGATTGGGGCTTGACTGTAAAACAATTGGGACATTCATTGATTTAAAACCTATAGTATAGTATATTTTAACAAATTTTTGAGCATGAGTAGTTTACTGATCAACCTTTTTCTGGCGGGATTTGCTTACGTAATCGTCATTTACTTTGTGGCGATGATGACTAAGAATGCGCTAAAAAAGGACAAGCCTAATGGAGATGATGGAGATGGGGGAATCGAGAATCAAAAGCCTCCACATATTGATTTGCCTCCGGGGGTAGTTTGGCCAGGTCAGGGCCCTATTCAAAAGCCGGTTAGGGAACCCTTGGAGGTTTAATGGCATTTATCGCAGGTTCCCTGTACCAGTAGATTCATTTCTCTTTTTTTGAATCCGTCAGGTAGTTTGACTGAGGGAAGACTGATAGTTTCCAAACAGGTCGTTTCTCCACAAATCTCACATTTGAAATGCACATGCTCATGATCGTGATCATGTGCATCTTGATGAGCACATAAGGCGTATTTGGTCGATCCGCTGTCATCGAGGACCTTGTGAATAATGTCTTGCTCCAAGAACGTGTTAAGAGTCCGATAAATAGTCACCCGATCAAATTGATTGTTTAGACTTTCTTCCAAGTCACTATGAGCTAAGGCGACTTGTTTGCGAAGAAATTCCCCGATGATTTCCAAGCGACAGTCTGTCACTCGAAGCTTATGGCTTTTTAAAATGGTATGTGCTGTACTCATGGCTTATTGTTCCTCCAAATTTACGCAATTCAGCTTTCACAAAAAAAGGCGCCCAATCGGACGCCTTTAAGGGATGGAGGATTGCTTTTCCTAGTTTATTGAGGATCTAAAATCATTTCAATTCGCTCAGAAAGGTCTTCCAAATGAAGTTTTGACATGCGGTCCGAAGTCCGTCCGATCGCGGCGTTGATTTGACGCTGCAGGGTTTTCAGTTCCCCTCTTGCAATGGGTCTGATGTCTGATTGAGAGGCATTGATTTGAGGTCCAACAAATCTTCTAAACGCTGCAGGAAGCTCAGGCTCGTCTCCGGTCAGCATCAATTCAAGTCGCTCTATGTGGGCTCTTTGAAGTGATCTGCGGTGTACATCAATCGTACGGCCTCCAGCAAGCTCGCCCCAGATTCCACTTCTCAGATCATCAAATAACTCAGTGATGCTGTAAGCTTCATCTCCATTTATTGCCTCATTTTCAATCACCCGGCCGAGTCTGCCCCATTCCAGAATACCATTTAGTGTTCCTACCTGCAAACCTCTGATTCTTTCCAAAGCTCCAAAGTCACCCGTTCTGGCGATGATTTGATCATTCATCAACCAATCCGGAGTTGCAAATAGATTTTCGTTCAAGAAACGTACTGCTGATTTTTGCATTTCCTTGGAATTATGTGTGTAAACCGGCTCATCCTGTCCAGATGCTTTATACACTTCCATGACGCCCCCTACATGGGTTCTGACATGTCCCATGTATCGGTTAAACTGACCGAGAACTTGTCCATACATTTCTTCCAAATCACTGAAATCTTTGAAAGGCTTGTCTTCCTCAGCGGTCCATTCCATTAAGTTTGGCATGATACGCTTTAAGTTGGCGATACCGTATTCAGAAGCTTTCATCGAATTGTCTCCCAAATCTTCACTTTGGGTAGTGGGATCATAGGAGTTACCCTGACGACCATATCGGTAGATTGGATCACCTTGCTTTTCCATGATCCACTGATCAAGGATAGGCTGTTCTTCTTCTGGACTGCTGGCCTCTGGAATAGGTCGGTATCCCCATGCCACCGCATATTTGTCATAGGGTCCCACGTCTGGCATCAGGCTGACACCTTCGTCTTCTGGCTGAGCGACATAGTTGAATCGTGCATAGTCCATGATTGAAGGTGCAGTTCCCATTTCTTTGGTAAATGCTGCATCGCGTAGTTTTTCTACGGGATAGGCATGTGAGGAAGCAAAGTTATGGGGAAGACCTAAGGTATGCCCTACCTCGTGAGCGGACACAAAGCGGATCAATCGGCCCATTACCTCGTCCTTGAACTGTACGCTTCTCGCCTCAGGATTGACGGCAGCCGTTTGGATGAAGTACCAATTTCTAAGGAGGTTCATTACATTGTGATACCATCCGATATCGGATTCTATGATTTCTCCTGATCGAGGATCAGAAACGTGAGGTCCGTAGGCGTTTTGAATGTCTGAAGCAAAATATCTAATTACCGAATAGCGCGCATCTTCTGGGCTCCAGGTTGGATCTTCCTCAGGAGTGGGAGCCTCTTTTGCAATGATGGCATTCTTGAACCCTGCAGCCTCAAATGCTTTCTGCCAGTCTTCCACACCTTGCTTGAGGTAAGGTACCCATTTTTTAGGTGTAGCCGGATCGATGTAATAAACGATTTGCTTTTTAGGCTCCACTAATTCACCTCGCTTAAACTTCTCCATGTCTTCCGGCTTTACTTCCAGTCTCCATCGGTCAAGGTATCTTCTAGACTCGGCTTTTTGTGCATCTGCACCATAGTCTACGTACGATCTGCTAAACCAACCCACCCGGCGGTCGGCTAGTCGTTGCATCATAGGCTCTGCTGGCAAAAGGACCATGGAAGAATTCATTTCCAAAGTAATCAATCCTGTGCTGCTGTTGGATGGCGGGTTTTGCGCCGCATAGGTCATCACATAGCGAGCTTCGATATTGATGGGGTAGGTGTGAATATGTTCAATGTAAGAGCGCTCGGTATCCAGTCGCTGTACTCTGTATTGGGTTCTTCTATTTCGCTGAAGACCCAATGCCGGAACATCTTTGGCAAAAAGATCCGTTGCCTCAATCACGGTTCCGGTGGAATCAGTTCCTCTGGATTTGACATCGAAACGTTGAAGGATTGGCTCCAAATTGGAGTTTTTTACAGCCATGGCAATGGGCAACGAATCTGCAGCATAATTATCCACCGAGACTACTCTGAGTAGAACATTGTCTTTATCCTTTTCCCACCGTAGCATCAGGGTATTGGTGCGTTCGCCTCCATAACCAATTCCATCAGCAGTTTTGGCAATCGTGGTCACCATCAGCATATCCCGACCAAAAAGAGAATCTGGGATCTCATAAAAGTATTTATCCTCAATCTGATGAACTTTGAATAAGCCATCCTTCGATTCGGCCTCTTTGGTGATCACCTCTTTATAGGGCTTTGGCCCTTTGGTATTGGAAGGTTTGGCTGGGGCGCTGGCAGCAGGAGTATTTTTAGCATCTTTTTTCTTCTTTCTTTGGGCAAAACTGTCCTCAGAATAGAACATGACTCCAAAAACTCCTACTACCAACATCAATCTCTTTAGAAATTTGGGTAGTGTCATTTTCATGTTTAATTGTTTTATTTTGGAGATAAAATAACCTTCAAAAACTGGGATAGGACGCTTTTCAAACTTAATTTTTGATGGGCGGTTATGAAATCAAATTAAAGGCAATTTTGTGCAAAAAAGAAGAAGAATAGGAGTGATAGGCGGAGGGCTATCCGGATTGGTTTCGGCGAGTTTACTGGCCAAATCCGGACATGAGGTTTCCTTGTTCGAAAAAAAACAATATCCTTTCCACCGGGTCTGCGGAGAATATATTTCCAATGAAGTCATCCACTTTTTAAATCGGGAGGGATTTTACCCCCATCAAATCGATACTCCGAAGATTGAGAATTTTGAGTTTTCCGATACTTTAGGAAAAAGGACCCAATTGAAGCTTGATTTAGGTGGCTTTGGAATCAGTAGGTTTGTTTTGGATCATTGGTTGATGGAGAAGGCAAGGGAATGTGGGGTTGAAGTTTTGGAGGGTGCCCATGTAACTGAGGTGAATTTTAATGCCAAGGAAGACCAATTTGAGCTGGAATTAGCCAGTGGCGCACGATATCAGGCAGACTTTGTTATTGGTGCTCATGGCAAACGATCTAAAATCGATAAGGTGCTTAATCGCGCTTTTATTCAAAAACGCAGTCCCTACATCGGCGTTAAGTATCATATCAGAGCTAATTTGGACCCTAAGGTTGTGGCCTTGCATAATTTTGAAGGGGGCTACTGCGGCGTAAATGCAATCGAAGATCAAAAGTTTAACTTGTGTTATTTGGGAAGCCGTGAGCAGCTCAGGTACTTTGGGACAATCGAAAAAATGGAAGAAAAGATTCTTTGGAAAAATCCCCTGCTCAAGTCGATTTTTACCAAAAGTGAATTTCTTTTGGATAGACCCGAGGTCATTAATGAGATCAATTTTGAATCCAAAAACCCGGTAGAAAATCACCTGCTCATGGCAGGAGATTCCGCTGGATTAATTACCCCACTTTGTGGAAATGGAATGGCCATGGCAATCCATGCGGGAAAATTAGCCGCTCAAGCCATTCAGTCAGGAGGAAGCCGGACGGAAGTAGAGCAGATTTATCAGACTAACTGGAACATGCAGTTTAGGCAGCGATTGATGGTGGGGCGCTGGGCGCAGAAGCTCTTTGGCTCTTCCTTTTCCTCCCGGTTTGCCTTTCACCTATTGGATAAAAGTCCCTTTTTGGCACAAAAAATTATAAAAAACACACATGGGACTCCATTTTAATATCCTTGAACAGCCTGCATTATCTGGGTATTTTCCAGAAAATAATAAATAAAAAATCCATTCAAAAGAACCGCAGAGATGGCGTTCATCCCCATTGTCCAGGAGTAGTTGGCGTATTTTTGGGGATTTTGTCTCACAAAATAAAACCAAAGCATAAAATATAACACCACCGGAAGCATGGATGCCAAATACACCCAAAGTATTGATTCTTGATTTCTACTTAGAAAAAACCAAGCAAACCCTCCTGCGGTCAGCAGAAAAAAGAAAGAGGAAAATGCAAAAGTTCCCTTTACTCCCAATTTTCTGCTCAGGGTTAAATCATTTCTTTTGGCGTCTTCTTCATGTTGATAAACTTGTGTCAGTGGATAATTAGCCCACAGCATCAAGGAGGTTAACATGCCCGGGAAGATGACATGGGGTTTCAAAAGGACATCCCAACCAAAGTCGCTCAATCCTGCATAAGCCATCCCAAAAGTGAAAAATCCCTGAAATAACCCGGCTACAAACCAACTCAGCCATGGGTATTTTTTTAGTCGGATGCTTGGATGACTATAGGCCATACTCACCAGGCCGTAAGCCAAAATCATCGTTGCAAATGCAAGGCTTATTTTCAACGCCATTCCTAGTGCAATCACAAAAAACACCAAAGAAACCCAATAAAGATCAGGGGTGACTTTGGGTGGGTTTTTGATGCCTCCGATGCTTTTTTCATCCTTGTCAAAATAGCTGTTGTAGCCATTGCTCGAAGGGTATAAGAAAATATGCAAAATAAGAAAAACGAGTAAAATTCGCTCGCTATCGAGATTAGGGCTAAATGCCAATGAAAAAAGAAATACCGGAAGGAGAAATAGAGAAAAGGGAATCCGAAGGTGCTTGATGCTGGAATTGGTGATCATGGGCTTTAGTAGATTGAATTGATAACCTTCTTGGAGTAGGGTGGTTTATCTCCTATCCTTCTAATTTAGAAATAATCTCTTAACTTGATCAGATGAATTCCAGTCTAATTAGTATTGGTGTAGCTAATCCCGGAAAGCCCATTTCCCAACATTCCATCGCTGGATTTATGAAGCAGGCCCATGGCCTTGATGAAGTGGAGGGGAGAAAATTAAACTTTCTGTATCGGAAATCGGGTATTGATACCCGATATAGCGTATTAACCGATTTTGATAAAGCCCATTCCCGCGACTTTCGCTTTTTCCCCAGTAATGATGAGCTGGAGCCTTTTCCAAGTACTAAAGCTCGGATGCGGGTATTTGAGGAAAATGCATCAACCTTGGGTGCTGAGGCAGCCTTAAATTGTCTGCAAAAATCCGCAACCCATCCAACCGAAATCTCCCATCTCATTTTGGTTTCCTGTACCGGAATGACTGCACCCGGTGTGGAGCTGGAGCTGATGCAAAGCCTTCAGCTTTCTGATTCGGTGGAGCGGTATTGCCTGCATTTCATGGGCTGCTATGCTGCATTTACCGGAATTAAGTTGGCAGATAAAATCGTGCGTTCCGAACCCGAAGCAAAAGTTTTGCTTGTTTGTGTGGAGCTGTGTACTCTTCATTTTCAAAAGGAATACTCAGAAGATCACCTGCTGGCCAATTCCCTTTTTGGAGATGGGGCTGCGGCCGCTTTGATCACTGGAGCAAAAGCTGGGCTCAAAATCAAATCTTACCTCAGTCAGGTACTCAGGCAAGGGGTAAAGGACATGGCTTGGTCCATCGGTGATTTTGGATTTGAGATGCGCCTGACTAAGTATATCCCCGCCTTATTGGAGGGAGGAATTCACCAATTAAGAGCGATTTTTGAGCAGCGGTTTGGGCTAGCTGACATCAAGAATTTTGCAATTCACCCAGGAGGCAAGCAAATTCTGCAAAAAGTTCAGGAAGCATTTGGTTTGGATCCATCGATGAATCAACATGCGATGGAAGTTTTGCGAAATTTTGGGAATATGTCCTCAGTTACTATTCTTTTTGTCTTGGCACGAATGATGGACGACCCTAAAATTGAAGGAGATATTTTAGCTATGGGTTTTGGCCCAGGGCTTACCTTAGAAACCTTACTGCTTGAAAAGTCATGAGTGATTTTTCCCACCGAAGTGAGCAAAAGGAGTTTATGGATGACTTGGACTGTTCAGGTGCTGAGCTGGAGCAGACCTTGCGTGAGCTCAAGACCATTAACCGATGGCTGGGAGGAAATAAAGTGACCACTCATGGGCTGCAACAACTTTTTAGACAACATCCTCAAAGCATTTACCAGGTAGCTGATATTGGATGTGGAGGTGGAGATATGATTCAGGTGATGGATGATTGGGCAAAAAAGCATCAACATGCTGTCGATTTTGTCGGTGTTGACGCCAACCGGAACATTATTGAGCTTGCATCGGTTAGGATGACAAGTAAAACTTCCGTCCGTTGGCAGGTGCAGAATGTATTTTCGGATGATTTTATCAAGGAAAAAGTTGATGTATTGACCTGTACGCTTTTTACTCATCACTTTACTGATGGGGAATTAGTTGATCTTTTGGCTGCCTTTCGACAGAAGGCGCGGTTGGGTATTGTAATTAACGATTTGCATCGACACCCCTTGGCCTATTATAGCATCAAATGGCTTACACGGGTTTTTAGTAATTCTAACATGGTACGAAACGATGCGCCACTATCTGTTATGAGGAGCTTTTCCAGGCAAGACTGGCAGAGGATTCTCGATCAAGCCGATATAAAGTCCTATTCATTACGTTGGTTTTGGGCTTTTCGATGGCAGCTCGTCATTCCCATTTGACAAACACCTAAATCTTTCACAAAAATAACTACTATGGAAATTTCACCAGAAATGGCAGACGCCTTACTTAAAAAAGCTGTTGAACTCGCAGGACAGATTGTACCCAGTTTGATTTATGCGATAGTATTTTACATCGTTGGTAAATTTATCGTTAAAAAATTGGTATCCGGATTTACCAAAGTTCTCAACAAGCGAGAGGACAATCCTTCGCTAAATAATTTTCTGATTGGACTGGTCAACCTGCTCTTGTTCGTATCCTTGATTATCGGAGTTGCCACGATATTGGGTGTTCCGGTATCTTCCTTCTTGGCTATTTTGGGTGCTGCAGGCTTGGCAATTGGTTTAGCCTTGCAGGGTTCACTTTCCAATTTTGCGGGAGGAGTCCTCATTTTACTGTTTAAGCCGTTTAAAGTAAATGATGTTATAGAGGCTCAGGGCCATACCGGAGTGGTAAAAAGAATCGATATTTTATATACGCATTTGACGACTTTTGACAACAAAGAAATCATTATTCCAAATGGAAGTCTGGCTAACAATGATATTGTTAATATGAACACTCAAGAGACCCGAAGGGCGGATTTTAGCGTAGGAGTCGCATACGGAACAGACATAAAGAAAGCACGGGAAATCATTTTGAAGATTTTCCAAGAAGATGATCGAGCACTCACAGACCCTGAACCGGTAGTTTACCTAACTAATTTTGGCGATAGTTCCTTGGATTTAACGGTCCGTGTATGGGCTAAAACTTCAGACCTTTGGTCACTGTATTTTGATGGGATGGAAAAAATTAATGAGGAATTTGAGAAAAATGAAATTGAAATTCCATTCCCCCAACGCGTGGTCCATCAAATGAGCTAAATGGAATAACAAGGGAATTTTAAAGGGGGCCATGCTCCCTTTTTTGTTTTAATAATAGACCAAAATATCTTCCAAAGATTTCTTTTCGATATCAGGGACGTAGGTTTCTTCCTTTGCAAACCCGATCGGGAGTAAAAGAAATGGTTTTTCATGGCTGGGACGGTTTAAAATACTGGCCAAAAAATTCATGGGACTGGGGGTATGGGTCACTGTAACTAAGCCCGCTTGATGAATGGCAGCAATTAAAAATCCACAGGCAATACCGACAGACTCCGACACGTAATAATGTTGAATTTTTTGGCCATTTTTGATTCCATACGATTGTTTGAAAACCACCAGCAGGGCTGGTGCATCTTCCAAAAAGGGTTTTTCCCAATCCGTCCCCAAATGCTTTAAATCCTGAATCCAATTCGCAGACATCCGGGAAGAATAATTCAGTTTTTCCTCTGCCTCGGCTGCGATTCTAATTTGTTTTTTGAGATGAGGATTTCTAACTACGCAGAATGTCCAGGGTTGTTTATTGGCTCCAGAAGGCGCTGATCCAGCAGTTTTGATCAGGTTGTTGATGACTTCCTCTGGGATTGGTCGAGTACTAAATTCCCTGACTGTTCTGCGCTGGCTAAGGGAATGAAAAAAGTCTACCGATTTCTCGATGGATTCGGAATCGGTAATCCTTGGTCTTGAATAGCTTACATAAGGGAAACCATCAATTTCTTTTCGTTTCATTAGATTTGGCTTAGAAATGAAAACGGCCGAATTTAATTCAGCCGTTTTTAGAATTTAATCCACCGTAATTTCTTGGCTGCCTCCAGGATAGGTCAGAGTAAGTGTACGATCGCAATCTCCTGCCCCAAAATCTGCGGTTACAGAACTGTTTTCATAATTGAAGATCAAAACTCCTGCACTTGGAATCCAAACTCCCGATTCCACACAAGGCTGGTTGACTTCTAAAGCAGTTTCTACCAGAGAGGTATAGGCAATTCCTGTCCTTGCCGTGCCGGAGGCTGTTCCGGTAATATTGATTTCATAGCCTTCACTTCCCAGTCGTACCTCTCGTACTTGATCGGATTCATAGGTTGCAGAACTTCCATCAGGCCAAGTAATCAAGCCATTTTCTACCGTGACCGCCAGTGAAATCTGATTATTGATCAGGTCAATGCCACTGTTGATGATGGACCGTGTGCCTTCAATTTTGAGTCCATCTACCTCATAGCCCTCAAAGGTGGTGAGAACGGTTGCGCCGGGAAAAAGAAAGTTCCCGCTGTACACAAGCGTCACGATACCTTTTCGTTCGATTCCTTGTGAATTGATGCAGCTTTCCCCAAAGTCAATAACAATACGGCGGTTTTCTTGGTCTATGCTGATATCCACTCCTTCACAAATTTGATCGAGCTGGGATTGGAAGATCCGGGCGCCAAGGCCATTTTCCTCCAGAACGGTAAGCGTATAATTATCCAAATCTTCAAAGGTTCGGTTGATCTGAATATCATCGTTGATCACCGATAGATCAGGCTCTGGGAGCTCATCGACAGGGTCAGAACCACAGCTGGATAGGATCAAGGTAAAAAGACCCAAAACGAAGAATAAATGGAATGACTTTTTCATAATTTTGCTTTAAAAGTAAGTTATTAATTTTTGGAGTTAGTTTTTGTTGATTTTGATGCACAACCGATAGTTTGGGTACTTGTACGGGCCACAGGAAATGAACCCATTCCCCTCACAGAAGGAAGTTTCTCCCAAAAGTCTTCGGTATTTTCTTGATTTTTTTTTCAGGCATCTCACTGTAAATCTATGATTTAAAGGGGTTTGTTCTTCTAGTAAATTTAAAGGAATTAAGCGAAATTACTATTGATCTTTTCAAACCGTATATTTGAAGATGAATAAATTTAATTTTTCAGAGGAAGATCTTCAAAATCAGATTTCTAAACTCAACCGCCAGGCAGGGCTGTTTTCGTTGATTCGTCTGGTACTTTTTCTGGGGTTGATTGCCGCCGTGGTATTGTTCTTTTCCCATTCTGGCTGGTGGTTTTTCATTTTGCTGGGGCTAACCGCTGGGTTTGTTTGGTCGGTTAGGCGATTCAATTTCATCAAGGATCAAGAGTCCATCACTACTGCACTCCAGCAAATGAAATTAGAGTCCACATGGCGGAAAAACCGTAAACTTGATCAATTGGAAGAGGGTAAGGAATTTCGAGAAAAGAACCATCCTTTTGCCAATGATCTTGACTTATTTGGCGAGCATTCACTCTTCCAGCTTGTCAATCATTGCAGTTCCACTAGAGGGAAGAAGCTATTGGCTCATGCGATGAAAGCCGCCATACAGGTACCTGAAAAAACCGCACTCCGAGAGGCAATTGATGAATTGGGGGGGAAGCCGCTATTTCTGAAAAGTATGGAATCGGTGGGGAAAGCATTTTTTGACCCAGAGCAGGAGAAAATAGGGTGGACTGATTGGCTTAAGGAAAAGGAGTCACCCAAATCCTTTTTACTGGTTTTGGGCTGGATAGGATTGATGGGTGGAATTACTGTCTTGACTTTGGTTTACCTGGGCTTGATTCCAAGTGCGATTCTTGGGCTTTGGGTTTTAATAGGTCTTTTCTTTTTGGGGATGGTTTTCAAATCCCTGAAAACAGCGGCTGAAAAAATCCCCAATCGACAAACACTTAAGACTTTTGTCCAATGGGTACAATTAATCGAAGCGGAGTCTTTCCAGTCTGACTTTCTCAAGCGGGAACAAGCCCTCTTCAAGCAGGAAACCAGCTTGGCTTCCGAGCAATTGATGCGACTGGATCGATTGGGACTTTGGATCCAAAATCGATTGAACCTTCTCTATCTACCGGTAAATTTGATCTTTTGGACTGACCTTATACTGTATGGGAGTTGGGTCAAGTGGAAAAATTCCCATGGGGTAGTTCTTGCCGATTACCCCGAAAAATTAGCCTATTGGGAGGTTTTGGTTTCTCTTGGCTTATTCCAATCTGAATTAGGCAGTCAAGGGAAAGTACATCATTCCCATCAACTAGTCTTCAGGGCTAAAGACCTGACGCATCCTTTGTTATTGCCCGAAAAGGCCGTTTCCAATTCATTTAGCTTAGGAGATTCTTCTCAGGTAGTTTTGCTGACTGGGGCCAATATGAGTGGGAAGACCACCTTTATGCGGACTTTGGGAATCAATTTGGTTTTGGTAAACTTGGGTTTACGTCCTTTTGGAACAGATTTGACAGTGGGAGAATTTGATCTCTACACCAGTATGCGAAATACCGATAATCTAGGAGAAAGCGTCAGTTCATTTTATGCAGAACTCAGTCGCATAAAAACGCTCATCCATAGCTTGGAAAGTGGAAAGCCGATTTTTTTTCTCTTGGATGAAATCCTAAAGGGAACCAACACAGAAGATCGGATTGCAGGGAGTGAGGCGCTGATCGCCCAACTGCTCAAGACTCAGGGATTAGGAATCATCAGTACTCATGATATCGAGCTTGCCAGTATGGAGAATCGAATGAAAGGAGTCCGAAATTTCAGCTTTCATTCGGCAGTTTTTGATGATAAAATCGACTTCGATTACCAAATTAAGGAAGGAGCGTGTCCTAGTTTCAATGCGCATAAATTGATGGAGCTGATGGGAATCAAATTTAGATAAAATCGCGCTTGACTAACCTGTCACTCACGTCAAGGATTGTCAAGCCTGCGAGATTTCATCTGACCGCTAAAAAACAAATGGTAAACAGTTGAAATTGAAGTTTCGCCCGATTATTGTTATCTTATTATAAATTTTGTTTCACTAAATTCTATTTTATTATGAACTCACTATTGTATTTGATTGCGGTAATTTTGGTTATCGGCTGGATCTTGGGGTTTTTTGTGTATAGTGTTGGGGGTTTGATCCATATTCTGTTAGTAATTGCGGTAATTGCGCTATTGCTTAAATTTATAAAAAGGGCTTAGCCATAGGGTTTAAGCCAGTCAAGTAGTACAATCTGCAGGATTATCCTGCAGATTGTTTTATTTTTGAGCCAATGAAAGCGTCGAAATCAAAAATTTTAGGGGTATTAGGTGGAGGTCAACTAGGCCGAATGCTAATACAGTCAGCCATTAATTACAATCAGGATATACACATTTTAGATCCGGATCCGCAGGCACCTTGCCGGGATATTGCCCAGCGATTTGTTTGCGGGTCATTAAAAGACTTCGACACGGTGTATAATTTTGGCAAAGACTGTGACATCATCACTGTTGAAATCGAAAGTGTCAATACCGATGCCCTTGAAAAGTTACAATCTGAGGGAGTAGCTGTATTTCCGCAGCCACATATTCTTCGCCTGATTCAGGATAAGCGTGAACAAAAAAAGTTTTACCAGCAGTCGGGTATTCCGACTGCAGAATTTGAATTGACAGAAAATAAAGCGGATGTAATTTCCAAAAAGAATTTTTTACCGGCAGTGAATAAATTGGGTAAAGATGGGTACGATGGGCGGGGAGTTCAGGTCATTCGTACCGAAGCAGATTTAGCCAATGCCTTTGATGCGCCGGGATTACTGGAAAAGCTGATCGATTTTGACCGGGAAATTGCAGTAATTGTTGCCAGAAATGAATCCGGTGAGCTAAAGGTATATCCCTCCGTTGAATGTGCTTTTCATCCGACGGCCAATTTGGTGGAATTTCTATTTGCGCCAGCAGAGGTGAGCGTCCAAATCGAAAAAGAGGCTCAAGAAATAGCCAAATCTGTAATTCTGAAACTTGGCATGGTGGGGATTCTGGCTGTGGAAATGTTTGTGACCAAAGAGGGAAAGGTTTTGGTAAATGAAATAGCTCCTCGTCCGCATAACAGCGGTCATCATACTATTGAAGCCAATTTTACCTCACAATTTGAGCAGCATCTTCGAGCGGTGATGAACTGGCCACTTGGGGATACTGATTTGCGCTGTCCTGCCGCCATGATCAATTTGCTTGGAGAAGAAGGGTATACTGGAGAAGCGATTGTGGAAGGAAGAGAAGAAGCCATGGCTGAAAGTGGGGTATATATTCATCTTTATGGGAAAAAAATCACCAAACCTTTCCGAAAAATGGGACATGTTACCATTTTGGATGAAGAAGTGGAAAATTTAAAGCAGAGAGCAAACCGAATCAAAGATCTTATAAAAATCAAATCATGAGTCAGACAGCACAGGTAGGAATCATCATGGGGAGTCAGTCGGACCTTCCGGTAATGGCTGAGGCGGCCGAAATTTTAGAAGAGTTGGGCGTTGGCTTTGAATTGACTGTGGTATCCGCACATCGTACACCTGATCGGATGGTCGATTATGCCCGTTCAGCCCGAGAAAGGGGACTCAAAGTCATCATCGCCGGGGCGGGGGGAGCGGCACATCTTCCGGGAATGGTCGCTTCTATGACCAGTTTGCCAGTCATAGGTGTGCCGGTGAAAAGTTCGAACTCGATTGACGGCTGGGATAGTATTTTGTCCATTTTACAGATGCCGGGAGGAATCCCTGTTGCTACAGTTGCCCTCAATGGCGCAAAAAACGCGGGGATTTTAGCCGCCTCCATAGTAGGGGCTTTTGAACAGGAGGTAGCAAAGAAGCTGGATTTATATAAGGAGTCCCTTCGCAAAAAAGTCGAGCATTCTGCTGAGGAACTCTCAAGTATTGGCTGGAAAAAAGCACTAGCTAAAAAATAACAACCCCATGAACTGGAAAAGGCCTATCCGATTCAAAATCAGCGGATTCCCATGGGAAATCCCATTGAATGTGCTTTTGCTATTAATTTTTTTGACCGTTTTGCTGATGATCGCAGGGGCCTATATGGGCTTTCAATTTGGCACTCAAACTAATCGGTAAAGATTCCCCAACCATCATCACTCTTTTCTTTGGGGTCAAAGTCTTTGACCCAGTCTACAAAAAGTAATCGATAATCATCGATCGATTCTCTGAGGAGTTGTAGGTGTTCTTCAGCATGTGTTTCTTCCAAAGCGAGTTGATAGCTCATGGAAAACAGGCTTTTGGCATGGATTTTCATTAACATGGCCTTTTCCATTTTTAGCACAAAATCAGTGATCCCCTCTGCTGCTGTAAACTTAGCGCCAAGGGAAACTGCATCCTCCAGCATCATGGAGCCATAGAGTTCTCGTCGGGCTTCATCCAGACTACCCACTAGGGCCTTGGTGAGCCCGACGATATCTCTGGCCTTTTTCATCAGCGGATGCTGGAAGACTTTTCCTTGATCGTTCTCGAAATTAAAATTTCCCTCCTGGTCAAAGTCGGGATCCTGGTCATCAAAATCGTCCCACATCGTAAAAAATTGTTCAAGTGAACTTAAAATGGCAATTGATCTTCTTCGCCGTCTGCATGAAAGGTATCAACTTCTGGAGTAGAGGCGGCTCCAGCTGATCCTGTTCCATTTCGCTCGACACGATACGCTTTTACCTCTGTGTACCAGCGTCCGTTATATTCACGGCTTTCAACATCCACGCTGAGGCTGACTTGCTCACCGACCTGTAGTCCAAATTGCTCGATTTTGTCACCCCAAAGTGCGACGCAGACTTTTTTGGGATATTGTCCGGGAGTTTCCAATATAAATTCCTGTTTTCTCCAGGCATTGCCATTTTTTGAATTTCCACCTACTTCGGGTAGTTTTTGAATTACTTTTCCGCTTAATTCCATTTTTACTTCACTGGTTAATTTGAATAACGAAGGTAAGGAATGAAGCGGTAAATCCCCGAAAGGATAGCTCAATTGGGTGGGGTTTAAAGAAAAGATTTGTCAAAGACTTTGCAAATTCAGAATAGGAAAACATCAACTCCGGCCATTTTTCGTTGGTCTTGACTTGATTTTCCAAATTTTATTTCATTTCCTCATCAAAATAAATTTTCTAAAAAAATTGCACAGCGTTTCTTTGCTTCAATTCATTCAAAATGATACTTTTAAAATTGTTTCATATCTCTCACGCTAAAAAAATACTATGGCTTAGACTTTTACGTTGTTCATAAACCAAATCCAAATGAGTAAGCGAATAGGTCCCCAGGACAGCGAGTTGATAGCTCAGTATAGGAATGGCAGTGAAGCTGCCTTTGATCTTTTGGTAGATCGGTATAAGTCTAAAGTATATACTACCATATTTCTCATTGTGAAAGAGCAGAGTCTTGCTGAAGACCTTCTCCAGGATGTATTTGTCAAAGTGGTTCATACCCTGAATTCAGACAAGTATAATGAGGAGGGAAAGTTTAAGCCTTGGTTGATGCGTATTGCCCATAATCTGGCGATCGATCATTTCAGAAAGGCCAAACGTTACCCGACCATCATGATGGAAGATGGCTCAAGTATTTTCAATTCACTTCAGTTTGCTGATGAGAATGTTGAAGACAAGCAAGTCAGGGAAGAGGGAGTCGAGTTGGTAAAACGATTGATCGAAGAACTTCCTGATGCTCAAAAACAAGTGCTGATTATGAGGCACTATATGGATATGAGTTTTCAGGAAATTGCTGATCAGACAGGAGTGAGTATAAATACTGCCTTAGGTAGAATGCGCTATGCGTTGATACATTTAAGAAAGAAAATGAAACAATTAAACTTTGCCTATGATAAAACCATTTACCCCAAATGACCTGATAAGATATATTTATCAGGAAATGCCGGAGGTAGAACAAGAACTCTTAATGCAGGCCTTGCATCGTGATCAAAATCTGATGCAAGAATATTTGGATATGCTGAGCGCGATAGAGTCCCTGGATCAAATCCAGCTTCAACCTTCGGAAAAAGTAGTAAAGGCGATAAAATACAAAGCCAAATCTACGGGACTGCAAAAAGTCTGAAAATTCGGTACCCCGCTTGAGCGGGGTTTTTTTATGGATTATCTCGAATAAACTGAGCTGCCTCTTCGATGAGGTTTGCATAGGTGCCAGGATCAAAACCATGTCCTTGTCCCGGAACAGTGATGAATTGATGGGGAACATTAAATTGGATCAGTTTTTCCTCCAGTTCTTCGCTTTGTGAAATAGGCACCACTGTATCCTCTGTTCCGTGGAAGAAAATCGTGGGAATGGTGTGTTCATCCACAAAAGAAACTGGGCTGGAGCTTTGATACCGTTCTGGGTTGGTAGTTGGGCTTCCTTCCAGAATTTCATTTAATCCAGATTGGGTGAGAAAGTTGAAATCATACAGGGTGGATAAATTGGTTGGGGGGAAAAAAGCGATGATCCCTTGGATATTTCCGATAGGCTGATGCTTATATCCATGTAGCAAAGCCAAATGCCCACCTGCGCTACCACCTGCTAAGATAATCTGATCAGAGATATTCCAATTTTCAAGTTCTGAAAGAATTTTCTCCATGGAAACAATCACATCATTTTCTTGGGCAGGAAATGGATTATCTTGGGAGATAAAATCATACAGCCGATAATTGATAGCCACAAAGGCATAGTCGGGAAATGACTGTTCCATCAAAGGTTTAAATTGGAGAAACTCTTCTTTGCTGCCGTCGATCCAGGCTCCACCGTGGATGTAAATTAGGAGCGGAGTTTGTTCTCTACTTCTTCCTGCGGGCAAATACACGTCAAAAGACTGTCTTGGGTCATTTCCGTAGGATTGATCCAAGAGCTCCAAAGCCGGAAGTGGGGCATTAGGATCGATGTCATCTTCTCTGCTGCAGGAAAAAAGAAGGAATGAACCGGTGGTGAAAAGAAGGATAAATCGGAAAAAGTGGTAGGTAGATTTCATTTGTTTCAGCTGTGTATAATTGATTTTCAAGGGTCAGATGGAATCGTAGGATTGATAGGCCTCTCAGATGATGATGGCTACCTCAGGCTCGATTTTAGTTAAAACCATTTGATTAAAGAATTGATGATTTGTTTTGTTTTTATCCCATAAGGCGGTCTCAACAATGTTACGTTAGTTAGTCCTATCCGTTGTTTGAGTACCCCTTTTTCATTACTAAATGCCAAAAACCCGTGATAACCGTGCGATTTTCCGATACCGCTGTTGTTTACTCCGCCAAAAGGGAATTCATTGTGCAGAAATTGTAAGACACAGTCATTGATTACAGCATTTCCTGAGCTGCAATGTTGCAGGATTTTTTGTTGTTCACTTTTGTCTTGGTTGAATAGATAAAGTGACAAGGGCTTGGGCTTCCGGTTGATGTAGTCTATGGCTTCTTGGATTTCACTGAAAGATAGAATAGGCAAAAGCGGACCAAAAATTTCTTCCTGATTGATTGACATAGACTCTTCCGTACCGATAAGTAGGGTGGGTTCTATATACCGGTGATGTTGATTTGCTTTTCCCCCAAAAGCCACCTGAGCTCCTTTTTGGATGGCGTCATCCAGATAGCCTGTCAATCGCTGGAAGTGTTTGTCATTGATGATGCGAGCATAATCCGGAGAGTGCTCAATGCCTTTATAGTATGGGTCGTAAAATTGCTGAATGGCTATTTTGAGTTCGGAAAGCAATAATTCTTGCTGTGATTCATGAACTAAAATGTAATCAGGTGCCACACAGGTTTGTCCACAGTTTACCAGTTTGCCCCATATGATTTTTTGCGCAGCATCTTTGAGGTCTGCCGATGCGCCAACGATTGCAGGGGATTTTCCTCCGAGCTCAAGCGTGACTGAACTGAGGTGCTCTGCGGCTTTTTTCATCACGACTTTGCCGATTTGAGGACTTCCAGTAAAAAAAACATGATCAAAAGGTAAGCTAAGCAAGCCTTCCGCTACGGTAGCATCACCTAGGATGACGGCAACCTCTTCTGGCTTGAAGCAAGACGATACCATCTCCTGTACCAATAAGGAAGTAGCAGGTGTCATTTCTGAGGGTTTTAACATCACCGTACAACCTGCCGCCAAAGCAGAGATCAAAGGACCGATTGCCAAATTAAAGGGATAATTCCAGGGAGCGATGATCAATGCCCTTCCCTTAGGCTCAAATTGGACCCAGGCGCTCGTACTAGCCATCGCCAGCGGAGTTTTAATTTTTTTGGGTTTCATCCATGACTTCAGGTTTTTGAGGGCATGGTTGATTTCTGAGGTGACTGGGAATATTTCACTAAGATCGGTTTCGATTGAGGGCTTATTGAAATCATCGATCAGTGCTTGCCGAATTCTTTCCTGATTGGATTTGATCCACTTGCTGATTTTGATTAATCGATTTTTGCGTTCCTCGAAAGAAGATCTCCGCCAGTCCAGAGCGGTTTGGTATTGGGAATCAAAAATTTGTGAAAAGGCGGAAGTGTTTTTTGGGGATAATTGAAAGTCCATAGGAAGCGAAAGGAAAAGGAAACGACGAAAAGTAGATTTAATGTATGAAAGGGGATAGAAATTTAGATTTTTTTGATTTATGTCAAACTACCTGACTTTAAGCACCAAAAGGGCTTAAAAAGGGCGTCTTGTGGAAGATAGAAAGGCGTTAAGTTAAACAAAATGTGCTTTTATAGGCATAAAAAATAATTTCATACCAAAAAAATTGCATTACGTAAAAAAATTTTTCGAATAAAGCTTGGATATGAAAAACATAAAAGTGTATTTTTATGGCAGAAATCTGTCTGTGAGATGATGATTGATGTCAAAAAAGCTCCAAAAAACAGGTTAGATATCGGTTAAGCGGTCAAAAAGCCAATTTTAAGATTGAGTAATCGGTTGAAAATGAGAAAAGTAACGAAGAAAGTAACGAACTCGAAAAAATTTTAAATTCTATCAATATGGACAACTTATCCAATTGTCAGGTTATCCCTCCCACGAAAAGCAAAGGCTTTTCCGAATGCCAAGGGATTTTTCAAAAAGTATTCCTGTTTTTATTCCTAGGATTATTCCTATTCTCGGGAGAATTGATGGCTCAGGGAGGTCGAGGAAACCCAGGCAATGTGACAGGGACTAATACAGAAAACATTCTAGGTAGCTATCCTGTAGCGCCAGAAGATTTTCCTGGTTGTAATCAGAATAATGTGACGGCAATAGAGGTTATTTTTCGGGACATCGATGGAAATGACATTGACCCGAACAATCCGCCTGCTGATCAAGACCCCAATGTAGAAGGTATTCAGATTATAGGGACATTGTATGTTGTTTTTGGTGGGAGTACTAATAATGCGTATTCTGTTTATACACAGTTCGATATAATTAGAGATGGTATCGAGAGTTCCCGTGAAACAATTGTAGGATGTGTTTCTCAAGGTGAAAATGTGGTCCCATTTACCGAAGAATATTTGGTTGGGGAATTTACCTGGACTTATGGTGAATTATTGGAAGTTGAAAATATTTTTGCAACTTGGAGTACAGGTAATGCTAAAGGTGATGAGCCTTGTTCAGTCACAACAAGAGACGCCCAGTGTTTTACTAATGCAGAAGGTTTTACGGTTACTACACCACTGGTTCCTGATTTTTCTTTTATTACAGATTGCTCTCTTGAGGTAGATTTTTTTAATGAAACAACCGGAGGGAATGATGAAGTTTCTTATTCTTATTCTTGGGATTTTGATAACGATGGTAACGAGGATTCTTTTATTGAGAATCCTTCTTATACTTTTCCAAGTGCTGGAACCTATCCTGTAACTCTTACGGTAACTAATGATGGGTTTTCAATCTCTGAGACGCAAGATGTTTCTGTTTATAATCCAATCTCCATTTCTTCCTCAAAAGAGGATATTGATTGTTCCGAGGGTACAGGGGGTAAAATTGAAATTACTCAACTTATCGGTGGTTTTGGTGAATATACTATTGAATGGGCGTCAGACGATGAAAACTTTGTATTTGATGATCCAGCTGCATTAATTCAGTCAAATCTTCCAATTGGAACTTACACGGTTACAGTAACCGATGAAAGAGGCTGTACCAATAGTCAAACCTATAATATTGATCAACAAGGTAATACTCCTACTCCTTTAGTGGAAGATCAGGCAGTATGTGAAGCAGCAGGAAGTTTGGATTATGATGTGACAGCAACAAATGGACTTGATTTGATTTTTTACCAAACTGAAAATTCATTAGATCCAATTTCACCTACTTCAGTTGATACTAGTATTCCAGGAGTATATTCTGTTTGGGTAAGTCAGAGCAATGATTTTTGCGAGAGTGCTAGGGTTGAGGTAACTATAACTGTTAACCCCGCTCCAGATGCGCCAACCAATCCGATAGATGTAACGATCTGTGAAGGAGATGCCGAAAGCATTACCGCGAGTGCGACAGTTCCTGCTGGATTTACCATCAAATGGTACA